>NZ_CABQJR010000011.1 GCF_902464545.1 uncultured Senegalimassilia sp. | reverse complement strand
GTTTCGGGGTTGCCGAACATCACGCCGATTTTCTCGCGCAGCTGATTGATGAAGATGCATGTGGTATTGGATTTGGAAAGCGAACCCGCAAGCTTTCGAAGTGCTTGGGACATGAGTCGTGCTTGCAGACCAACGGTGGTATCGCCGATTTCGCCCTCGATTTCGGCTCGGGGAACCAATGCCGCGACGGAGTCGATGACGACGCAATCAATTGCCCCTGATCGGACGAGCATATCGCAGATTTCAAGCGCTTGCTCTCCGAAATCGGGCTGGGATATGAGCACGTCATCGATATCCACGCCCAAACGGGCTGCATAGACCGGGTCGAGCGCATGTTCCGCGTCGATGAACGCCACGACACCGCCGAGCGCTTGCGCCTCGGCAAGGATTTGCAGCGCCAGCGTGGTTTTGCCGCTGGACTCAGGTCCGTACACCTCGATGATTCGACCCCTCGGAACGCCGCCGATCCCCAGCGCTGCATCAAGCGGCAATGCGCCGGTGGGTATAGCGCCGATGTTCAGGTCATGGCCACCATCACCGTATTTCATGATGGAGCCTTTGCCGAACTTAGATTCGATTTGGTCGGTTGTGACCTTGAGCATCTTGGATTTTTCTTCGTTCATGCGCTGGTTACCCTTCCTTTGCGCTGCTTTGCAACGCTATTGATTATACGAACGCCTGTTTCATAGTCAAGTACCAAATGCAAACATCGGTACGACTTGTCACCATCATAGCTCCAGCTTCTTGCACAACTCTTGCCCGAAATACCGAACAGGTTCACCAGAGCCTTGCACGGTTGTCTGGTGAACCTGTTCGATTGTTTGCTGTTATCGACGCTTCCGTGCATGGCCTGCGCCGTTGCACGCTAAGGGACCAAGCCTAGCTTTCTGCCTGCTGCTGCCCGCACACCGCCGCATCGATCATACGCAGGGCCTCAAAGGTGGTTTGCATGCGAACCTGGTTGCGATCCCCCTCGAAATGCTTCCGCTGAGCAGTGATCCCGGCGTCACTTGCACAGGCGAAGCAGACGGTCCCGACGGGCTTTCCCGGTTCCGCCCCGGACGGGCCCGCAATGCCGGTGACGGCAACGGCTACGTTGCAGGTCAGGTCCTTACACGCGCCCTGCGCCATATGGCGGGCAACTTGCGTGCTGACCACGCCGAATTCGTTGATAACCGACTCAGGCACATCAAGCACATCGGATTTCACTCCGGTTGCGTAACTGGTGATGCCGCCTCGCACGACGGCGGAGCTTCCGGAAACCGAAGTCAACGCAGTGCTGATCATACCGCCGGTAAGGCTTTCGGCGGTGCCGATGGTGATGCCCCGTTCGTTGGCATGCGAAATTACCTGAGCCGCAAGATGCTCGATATCTGCAATCCTCACGCCTACGTGCGGCTCTTCGATGCTTTCGCTTTGCTCGCTTTCGGCCTTCTGCTTGCGCTTTGCTCGCTTTGAGGGACCTAACCCGATAAGTTCGCGCGCCTTTGAAATGTAATCGAGCATCGATACGACCGTCAGCAGTAAGGCGATCGCCATGACGATCCAGCTGATAACCCACATCACATCCGAAAACGCCTCGACAAGCGTGCCCATCATGTAGCTGTCCTTGATGGTGAACAACACGATAGCGATCATCTGGAACACCGTCTTGAACTTGCCGTACCAGCTAGCGGAGATGACGGTGCCCTTGCTGGCCGCCACCATGCGCACGCCCGAGACGATGAATTCACGCGCAGCGATGATGAGCGCGACCCAGCTTGGTAGCGACCCAAGTTCAATCAATGCCAAGAGGGCCGCCATGACCAGGATTTTATCGGCAAGCGGATCCATGAACTTGCCGAAGTCGGTGACTTCGCCGCGGCTTCGCGCCAAATACCCATCAAGCCAGTCAGTGCAAGAAATCAGCACGAAGATGGCGGCAGCGATGAGGCTTTTGGAGTGTTCTGCCAGATCAGGCAGATGGAACCACTGCGGCCAAGGGCTCAAGAGCACAACGACGAACACGGGAACCAAGCATATGCGGATGAGCGTGACGATGTTAGCCGGCGTCCACAAATTTGTAGCAGCTTGCGGCGCGGCTTCCACTTGCAGCTTGTGCATGGGCTATTCGCCTTCCATTTCATACAACAGCGTATCGGTTATGGTGGCTCGGACGATATCGCCCGGCTCGCCGTTGTCGACATAGGTTACGCCATCGACTTCGGGGGCTTGGCACATCGCGCGGCCGAACAGCTGGCCATCCTCTTCCCTGCCTTCGACGAGCACGTCCATGGTTTTCCCGACGCGGGAGGCGACAAGCGGCGTACAAACATCGTCCGCAAGGTCGCGCAACCGTTGCGCACGGTAAGCCTTCTCATCGTCATCGATCTGATCAGACAGATCGTATGCACGGGTTCCCTCTTCACGCGAGTACGCGAACACGCCGATGTAATCGAAAAAGCCCTCTTCAACGAAATCGCAAAGCTCGTCGAAGTCCTCTTCGGTTTCGCCAGGAAAACCAGCGATAAGCGTAGTGCGCAGCGTTACCTCGGGGACGATGCGGCGAATGCGTTCCACCAGCGATTCATATTCTTCGCGCGATCCCTTGCGATGCATGGCCTTCAGGATGCTCGGCTGAACATGCTGAAGCGGGATGTCGAAATATGAGCAGATATTGTCATGCTCGGCTACGGTGTGCAGCAGCTCGTCGGTGATTCCCTCGGGCTGGATGTACATGACGCGGAACCAGGTATCGGCGAATTCATCAGCAAGCGTGCCCACAAGCCATGCCAGGCTTGAAGCATCCTCGAAGTCCTGACCCCAGCGCCCCGTATCCTGAGCGATCAGGACGATTTCCTTAACCCCTTCAGACACGCGATCGGCCACATCCGCGCGTACGGTTTCGTAGTCGAAGCTGTGATACCTGCCGCGAATATAGGGAATGGTGCAATACGAGCAGAAGCGGTCGCATCCATCCGAAATCTTCACGTAAGCCGAAACGGCACGCGAGCCATTGATTGCGATTGCGCCTTCGGGCACGGCTCCGAGCATGGCGGCCTTCATGCGCTCCAGGTGCGCCTCATCAATGTCAAGCGCCTGGGCGATGACCTGAACGATATCGTCTTCCTTGCTGCACGGAACGAATGCGGAGGCCTCGGAAAGCTCGGATTCCAGGTCTTGCCCGTAACGAGCGGGCATGCAGCCGGCGACGATGAGCGCAGCGCCCGCAGCCACGTTGGGCATGCCCGCAACCTCGAAGATGGCTTCAAGGCTTTCCTCGGTGGCGCTTTGGATGAACGAGCAGGTGTTCACCACCACGGCGTCGGCGGCTACAGGATCTTGCTCGATCACGAAGCCGCGACGGCTGAGCTGCGATTGCATGCGCTGGGTATCTACCTCGTTTTTCGCGCAGCCCATGGTGACGAATGCGACGCGAGGGCTCTCGATTTCAAACACGTTTTCGGTTTCCACGGAAATCCTTAGCGATAGTTAACGTACTGGAGCGGCTGGCCGTAATCCTGGCCCTTCAAGAATGCGATAACCTCTTGAAGCGTATCGCGGGAAGCGGAGGAGACACGCAGCTTATCGCCTTCGATGGTGACCTTCACCTTGAGCTTTTGCGCCTTGATATCCTTGTTGATCTTGCCGGCCGTTTCCTTGTCGATGCCTTCAACGATGGTTGCCGTCTGACGCACGCTTTGACCGGTAGCCGCTTGAGGGTCGCCCCATTTGACGGCGGCCAGATCGATGCCTCGCTTGATGAGCTTGCTGCCCATGATATCGATCACCTGGCGAGCCACGAAATCGGCAGGAGCCGCCACCGTGATGGTCTTCTTCTGCTTGTCGAGCGACAGCTCGGCGCCGGAGCCTTTCAGGTCGTAGCGCTGCGTCAGCTCCTTCTTCGCTTGCTGATATGCATTGTCGATTTCCTGCATATCGACGGTGGACACTACATCGAAGCTAGATTCCTTGGCCATGATGTTTGCCTTTCAACTAGTAAGACGAATACGTTGATGACGAGTACTGGGTTCCCGTTGTGCCGGATCCGGTGCCGCTCGTTGTGGTAGAACCGGTGCCGGAGGTGCTGGCCGACCCGGTTCCCGTCGATGACGTCGAAGAACCGACCGACGAACCGGTGCCGGTAGCCGACTGCGACGAGAGACCGCTTGATGCCGAGTTCGTAGTGGACGAGGTAGACCCAGTGTTGCTCGAGGAGGTGCTGGAGCTATCAAGCCCCTCGACCTTCACGTCAGGATGGTCTTTCGCCCAAGAGGCAAGGTAATCCTTGAAGTTCACCGTGGCCGTGGGCATGCCCGTGGTCGCATCGCTGGTGAATTCAACCTCTTTGCCGTCCATGGTGACGGTAAAGCCGGACGAGACCCAGGTAGCCAAGCTCCAGGTGCCAGAGACGTCGACCGTTGTATCTACCGGTCCGGTGAGCATCTGCTCGGTCGCCTGTCCATCCTCCGTGATGACGACGTAAGCTTGCTGGCCCTTGGCCAACTTGTACTCCACCTTTACGCTTGTAGGCACGGTTTCCGTTGAAGATGCCTTGGATTCCGAATCGTTGCTGTTGTTGCCGCTGTTGCTGTTGTTTGGGTTCTCCTGGGTGACGCCGCTGCCATCCGCCGAGGTGTCGGTGACGCCGGTAATGGGGACCTTCGCCACGTCTTGCGTGGAGGCCGCACCGCGGTTTCCAAATGCAAGCGCCACGATGATGACGAGCAGCAGCAAGATGACCACGATGACCGCGACATAGGGCAATCGCGCTTGCATCCCGCGACCCGCATTGTTCTGCGAACCGGAATAGAAATTGGTGAACTGCGTGGTGACAGCGCCGCCGAAATGGTTGGAGCGACGGCTTTCGTTCTCGGCGCGTGCCGCTCGCGAAGCAAGCAACTCGCGATATTCTCGTTGCGGCTGCTGCTCACGACGCGGCATGCGTTGGGTGCCCTGGCGCTGACCTCGCTGGGTACGCTGCGAACGACGACCATCGCCGGAGCGGTCTTCACTGTAGCGCGATGAGCGCTGCGAACCTTGCCCACGACCATCATGACGCCCGTCGCCGCGCGACACCGACCTACGACCCGAAACATGCGCAGGCGAATCGGATTCGCCACGGGTGCGTCCAACCTGGTAGGCGTATGCATCATCGAGATACATACGCGTGATGTCGGCAGGGTTGAGACCGACCAGCTTCGCATATGCGTTCACCATGTTGCGCGTATAGCCTCGCGCAGGCAAACGGGAAAAATCATTATTCTCGAGGGCGCGGAGGATGTCGGGGCGGATGCGCAGCCGACGAGCGGCCGACTGCACGTCGTAGCCCTTCCGCTCACGCGCTTCGCGCAATACGGTGCCGAATGAAACCTGGCCCATGCCTTCTCCTTATTGATTGTCGCCGTCATGTTGCTCGAACGCTTTGAGCGTTTCAAGCTCCATGGCATCGACGAGCACTTCTCTGGGCTTGCTGCCGTTCGGAGGACCGACGACGCCCTTATCTTCCAACATATCCATTATACGCCCGGCGCGGGAGTATCCCACTTTGAGGCGACGCTGGATATTGGACGTGGAACCCAAGCCGCTGGACACCACCAACTCGGCCGCCTCCCAAATGAGCGGATCGTCATCGGCGCAGGTGCCGCCGCTGGCATCCGAGGGGCACGATCCCAATGTGATTAGATTGGTGGATAAGATCTCGGAATGGTACTCCGGCTCGCCCTGACTGCGCAACTTCTCCACAACCGCGTTGATCTCATCTTCGGACACATAGCAACCCTGGATACGCATGGGCTTGGCGTATTCGGGCTTGCTGAGAAGCAGGTCGCCCAGGCCGATAAGGTTTTCCGCGCCCGGCGTATCCAAGATAACGCGGCTGTCGATGCCGCTTGCCACGTTGAAAGCGATGCGGTTCGTGATGTTTGCCTTGATAAGTCCTGTGACCACGTTGGTGGAAGGACGCTGAGTGGCAACGATCAGGTGAATGCCTGCCGCGCGCGCCAACTGGGCAATGCGGCTGATGGAGAACTCGACCTCCTTGCCGACGTTCATCATAAGGTCGGCAAGCTCATCGATGATGATGACGATATAGGGCAGCTCGTCGCCAAGCTCGTTTTCAGGCAGCTCCTCCCCTGTTTCCTGAGCGGCCTTCGCTTCAGCCTGAGCTGCCTGCACCTTGGCATTGTACTGGCCGATGTTTCGTGCGCCGACCTTCGAAAACACCTTCAAACGTCGTTCCATTTCCGCAACGCCCCAGCTCAAGGCGCTTGCCGCTTCCTTCGGCTCGGTGACAACGGGAACATACAGATGCGGGATGCCGTTATAGGGCGTGAACTCGACGCGCTTCGGGTCGATCATGATGAAACGCACCTCGGACGGAGTTGCCCGCATGAGGATGGACATGATCATCGCGTTGATGGAGACCGACTTACCGGAACCAGTGGTGCCGCCGATAAGCAGATGGGGCATCTTCGCAAGGTCGGAAACGATGCAGTGACCCTCGACGTCCTTGCCGATAGCGATCTGCAAAGGACCGGGGGCTGCGTCCTTGATGACATCGCCGAGCAGTACTGTCTGGCGAGTACGGTTAGGCACCTCGATGCCGACGTAATTGGTACCGGGAATAGGCGCGAAGATGCGCACGCCGGGCGCGGCGAGCGCCAACGCGATATCGTCTTCAAGCGCAGTCACGCGGCTGACGCGCACGCCTGCCGGAAGGTCCACTTTGAACAAGGTGACCGTCGGACCGGCAACCCAGCCCACCACCTTGGCCATGATATTGAAGTCTTCAAGCGTTTCTTGCAGGCAGGCGCCGGTTTCCTGAAGCTCCGAATCGGTCGCCAGGTCCTTTTCTGGATCGGTTGACGTGGCAAGAAGATCGAACGGCGGAAGTTCGAAACCCTGCTCGGGGCGTGGAGTGGCAACCGGCGTGGCCGCCTTAGAAGGCTTTTTCGGCATGGTCGGCGCAGCAGCACGCTCAATAGGCTTGCGGCGCCCTAGTTTACGCGTGATGGTTTCAGGTGCGTTGTTCGCGTCCTTACCAGCAGCGTCAACCGCTGCGGATGCGACGGCGCTGCCGTGTCGGCGATTCGAAGGCGCAGACTGCTTGAGCGTTTGGGTTTTAGCGGTTTCGAGCTCAGCGAGCTCAGCTTCGTTAACGGCTTTCGCCTTCGGGCGGGAAACCCTGGTGAAGGCTGGCGGCGGGACCACGCCATGCTCGCGCTCGTCGGCTTCTTCTCGAGCTGCAGCCAGCGTGCGCAGCTTCTCTACGATGCTGGATATGGAGAAGCCGATGACGATCAACCCGGCGATCGCAAGGCCGAACAACACGATTGCCGATATCACCTTGCCGAACAACGTCAGGCCGCACCATGCGATGCCCGCACCGATATAGCCCCCGCGCGCGGAAAGCTGATCAGCCAAGAACAGGTTGTCCGTAGCATCAGGGGCAGCTTCGGGCGTGAACAGCGCTAACAGGGAAAGCACCGCAACGAACAACATGGCCAAACCCACTGAAACACGCAGAGGGACGCCCTCCTTGTCGATGCGTACGAGAAAGCTTGCCCCGATTGCCACCAGGAAAAACGGCAGCAGGTACGCGCCGATACCCAAGCACAGATGCAAAAGCTGTGACACGAAGGAGGTGATGAGCGCATCGGTGGGAACGACAGCGGCGACGAACAAAACGATGCCCAACAACGTTACGGCAACACCGGTGATGTCGCGCTTGGTGCGCTCATCGAGGATCTGCGGTTGAGCGGGAGCCGAGGCGGCCTGTTTGGCAGCGCGTTTCTGCGCAGGGCTTGCGGCTTTGGATTTGCCGGCGGCCTTTTTAGATGAGGTTGATTTGTTCGAAGCAGTTCGGGCCACGCCCTCCCCTTTCGTGCTAAAGCGTTTCAGCAGTTGTGCGAGCAAGCGAGCACCTGCGCGCAATGCAACGCAGGTGCTCGTGAACAGATTCTTGTGTGCGGCGATGCTAGATGTCCAGCAGGTTCACCACCGTCATGGGACGGGTTTTCGTGCGCTCCCAAAGCAGGGAAAGCAGAGCATCGCGGGCGGCCTTCTTGAGCTCCTTACCCGAAGCACCCTTGGACAACGCCCGGGTCAGCGCGTTTTTGACGCACTTCTCGCACTCCTGGACCAGATAGCCATCGTCTCCGCCGGTTATGCCATGCATCTCGACTTGAACATTGCCGGCAACGGCCTTCTTGCGGCCGGAAACCGCCGCCGCGATGGCAGCGAAGCCCTGAGCGGAAAGCGCCGTGCGCTCTTCGAGCACCTGCTCGGAGGTATCGCCGACCGACAGGCCGTCGACCAAAACGATGCCGGACTGAACGAACTCGCCATGCTTGACGCCCTTCGTGGACAGTTCCAGGCTCTCACCGTTCTCGCAAATGAAGACGTTTTCTGCGGGAACGCCGACGGCTTCCGCCAAACGAGCATGAGCGCGAAGATGCGTGGCCTCGCCGTGCACCGGCATGAAAGCCTTGGGCTGCACGATGGTCAACATGATCTTCAGCTCCTCTGCCGATGCATGACCCGACACATGCACGCGGGCACGAGACTTGTCATACACATCGGCGCCGATCTTGGCCAAGGAGTTGACCACCTTCGTGACGGCCTTTTCGTTACCGGGAACCGGCGTTGCCGAGATGATGACGGTGTCTCCCGCTTCCATATCGATGGTCTTATGCTCGCCTGCTGCGATACGGGCCAATGCCGACAGCGGCTCGCCCTGGCTGCCCGTGCACATGATGACCACCTGCTCGGGCGGGATTCCCTTCAGGTCGTATGCATCGATGATGTCCTGGTCGGAGATCTTTAAATATCCCAGCTTGCGTGCGATATCGGTGTTCTGCACCATGGAGCGTCCGGTGACGACCACCTTGCGCCCGTTTGCCACGGCGGCATCGCAGATCTGCTGCAGGCGATGGATGTGGCTGGCGAACGACGCGATGATGACGCGGCCCTTTGCCTGCGCGATGATGCGCTGAAGCTCCTTTCCGACTTCCGCCTCGCTGGGCGTGAAGTTTGGGTTGGTGGCGTTCGTGGAATCCGACATCATCAAGTCAACACCCTCTTCGGCGAAACGTGCAAGCGCGCCGAAATCGGTATGTACGCCGTCGATGGGGGTTTGGTCAAGCTTGAAGTCGCCCGTGTGCAGCACGTTGCCTGCAGGGCTGCGGAAAAAGACGCCCACGGCACCAGGGATGGAGTGGTTCACGGCGAAGAACTCGGCCGTGATGCAGCCGAGGTTCACCTTGTCGCCCGGCTTGATTTCCACAAGCTTGGCGTTTTTGATCCGATGCTCTTTGAACTTGCCCTCGATCAGGCCCAATGTCATCTTCGTACCGTAGATGGGCACCTGACGATCCAGGTCCTTGATCAGATAAGGCAAGGAACCCGTATGATCCTCATGGCCGTGCGTGATCACGATGCCCCGCAGTTTATCAGCATGCTGGAGCACGTAGGTATAATCCGGAAGGATAAGATCTACGCCGGGATGATTGTCGTCGGGAAACATGAGGCCAGCATCGTCGAGCACCATGTCGCCCTTGCACTCGAACACGGTCATGTTCTTGCCGATGGCGTCAAGGCCGCCGAGCGGGATGATCTTCAGCGTGGCTCCACGGTCTTTTTTCGAGGAGTCGAAGGAGCGCTTGCGGGAACGCGGACGCTTACGGCCCTGATCGGCGTTGCCCTCTTTCGTGAGCTTGGGACGCTCAAGGTCAAGCTTGACGTGCTTGACCGTCTGCGTGCTTTTGCCGCTGTTCTCAGGGCGCACATCACCGTTGCGCTTCGGGCGCTGTTCGTTTTGTTCCATGTATTGATTTCCTTACTGCCAACATACAGCAGGGCCGCATGGATTGAAGCGACCCTGCTGCGTATCCTGGCTACAGGACGCCGACCTCGCGCATAGTGCGCTCAAGCTCGGCGGACTGCTCGGCAGTGGCATCGACCAGCGGTAGGCGCACTCCGCCTACCGGGAAACCGGCCAATTTCAGTGCCTCTTTGACCAGGATGGGGTTCGCTGTCTTGAACAGCCCTTCCATGAGGGGCATGAGGCGTTCGTTGGCGGCAGCGGCTTCTTCCCACTTGCCGGCCGCGCACAGCTCCACGATCTCCTTCATTCGAGCAGGAGCAACGTTTCCGATGGTGGAGATGACGCCCACGCCACCTAGTTTCATAATGTCATAGGTTGCCGAATCGTCGCCGGAGTATACGCAGAAGCCCTCGGGTGCGCCCTCTACGATGGCCTTCACCTGATCGAAGTCTCCAGAAGCCTCCTTGATCGCAACCACGTTATCCAGATCATGCGCAAGACGCAGCGAGGTTTCCGCGGTCATGTTCACCGCGCAACGTCCCGGGATGTTGTACAGGATGATCGGCAGCTCAACCGAACGCGCAATAGTGCTGAAATGCTGATACAAGCCCTCTTGCGGAGGCTTGTTGTAGTACGGTACGACGCACATGAAGCCGTCGACGCCGAGCTTGGCGACATCGCTTGCGAAGCCGACCGTGTCCGCCGTGCAGTTGTCGCCGACGTTGGCGATGACCGGGATACGGCCATCGACCGCAGCCACAACGGCCTTGAACAGCTCGATCTTGTCCGGATAGAACACCGTGGGAGATTCACCGGTGGTGCCGTTGATGATCAGCGAGTCGGCGCCGCCCTTTACCAAACGGTCAGCAAGCTCCTGAGCACGATCGAGATCGAGATCGAGATTGTCCTTCATGGGCGTGACCATGGCCGGAATCATGCGACCGAAACGAGGATTTCCCATCGTTGGCACCTTTCTGTACAAGCATGGTTCATCACCATGCACCTGAATCGCAAAATGCAACTTGGCCATATTATGCCACGGCACCCCGGAGGGCGCCGTGAAGTCATTAAATTGTCACGCTCAAGAAACAAATGTTGCCGCCTAGGTGGTAATTCCTGCCATAAGCAGCAAAAGACTAGCTTGGCGTGCGGCTATTCCATGAAGTTCTCAAGCCCGACGATAAGGCCCTGTCGGTCGCCGACGCTTCGGATGCCCAGCAGCACGCCGGGCATATACGAGGTGCGATCCCATGAATCGTGGCGGATGGTAAGGGTCTGGCCCATGGAGCCCAACACCACTTCCTGGCTTGCCACATAGCCCATAGAGCGCACCGAGTGCACGGGCACGCCATCCACCAACGCGCCGCGAGCTCCCTCGCAACCTGCGATCTCGGTTTCCTTGCCAGGAGCGGTGCTTTGACGGCCGTCGCGGGCCTCGGAGATGATCTGCGCCGTGCGCACGGCGGTTCCAGAGGGGGCGTCCTTCTTGTTGCAGTGGTGGAACTCGAGCACTTCCGCTTCAGGAAAGAACGGCGCAGCGGCTTTTGCGAACTGCATCATGAGCACGGCGCCGGTGGTGAAGTTCGGGGCATAGAACAAGCAGGTTCCCTCAGGGGCAAGGGCAGCAAGCTCTTCGAGTTTGTCGTTGGCAAGACCCGTGGTACCCACCACGCAATCGATGCCCGCCGCAAGGGCGACGCGAAGATTGCCCTCTACGACGGAAGGCTGCGTAAAATCGACGAGCACATCGAACCCGCCGGCATGCACGGCCTGCTCGACCGTTTCATACACTGCGAACACCTTCGAAGAGCCATGCGGGTCGATTCCGCAGGTCACCTGCATATCATCGGCAGCAGTGACGGCATCGACCACGGCTGAACCCATACGTCCGGCAAAACCGGAAACGGCAACGTTGATCATGTTGAAGCTCCTCCTTAGAAAAGATGGCGGCCTAAGGCGGCCGCCATCGCTAGCTATCTTATATACAGCTTATTGGGATTCATGACGGCGACGAGGGGTGCGGTTGGCACGACCGGGGCGCACGTCGCGCTGGCCGCCTTCGCGCTTGCCTCCCTCGTGGCGTTCATGGCGCTCATGCCCGCGATGCTCGCGCGGAGCAGGTGCGCTGCCTTCGGGAGCTTCCGGCTTGTCCAGACGATCGAGCGAGATCTTGCCCGTCTTGGGGTCGATCTCGAGGACCTGAACCTTGACAGTGTCGCCGAGCTTCAACACGTCCTCGACCGAGCCGACGCGACCGTTTGCCACACGGGAGATATGCAGCAGGCCGTCCTTGCCGGGGGTGAGCTTGACGAAGGCGCCGAAGTCCTTGATGCCGACGACTTCGCCCTCGAAGATCTCGCCGACCTCGGGCTCCTTGACGATACCGAGGATCATGGCCTTGGCGGCTTCGCCAGCCGGGCCCTCGATGGCGGCGATATGGATGGTGCCATCTTCCTGGATGTCGATCTGCGCGCCGGTTTCGTCCTGGATACCGCGCACGACCTTGCCACCGGAGCCGATGACGTCGCGGATCTTGTCTACGGGGATATGGATGGTCTCGATGCGCGGAGCAGTGTCGCGCAGGCTTGCGCGGGGCTCGGGCAGCTCGGCGAGCATGGCCTTCAGGATGTGCGCACGGCCTTCGTGAGCCTGTTTGAGCGCACGGCCGAGGATCTCGGTGGACAGGCCCTTGGCCTTGTTGTCCATCTGCAAAGCGGTGATGCCCTTCTCGGTACCGCAGACCTTGAAGTCCATATCTCCGAGGAAGTCCTCGATGCCCTGGATGTCGGAGAGGATGACGATGTCGTCGCCTTCCTTGATAAGACCCATGGCGATACCGGAGACCGGAGCCTTGATCGGCACGCCCGCATCCATCAGCGCCAGCGTGGAACCGCAGGTGGAAGCCATGGACGAAGAGCCGTTGGACTCTAGGATCTCGGAAACCACGCGGATGGCGTAGGGGAACTCGTCTTCAGAGGGGATCACCGGCAGCAGGGCGCGCTCAGCCAGCGCACCGTGGCCGACCTCGCGACGCTTCGGAGCGCCCATGCGGCCCGTCTCGCCGGTGCAGTACGGCGGGAAGTTGTACTGGTGCATGTAGCGCTTGCCCTCGGCCGGGTCGATGGTGTCAAGACGCTGCCACTCGTTGAGCATGCCGAGCGTGGCGATGGAAAGCGCCTGGGTCTGGCCGCGCTGGAACAGACCGGAGCCGTGGACGCGGGGCAGATAACCGGGCACGATGTGCAGCGGACGGATCTCGTCGGCGCGGCGGCCGTCGGCGCGCTCGCCGGTTTCGATGACCATGGCGCGCATGGCCTTCTTCTCAAGCGACTTCAAGGCAGCGGCAATGTCGGAGCCCCAAGCGGCAAGCTCCTCCTCATTGAAGCACTCTTCCTTGATGCGGGTCTTGAGCTCCTCGACCTTGCCCATGCGAGCCTGCTTATCGGCATCGCTCAGAGCCTGGGACATCTCGTCGAAGAACGGGGAGATGCGCTCGTCGATGGACGGGTCGGCAACGTGGATAGGCCACTCGACCGGGGTGATGTCGCAACGATCGAGGAAGCGCTGTTGGGCTTCGCAGAACTTCGCGATGGCCTGCTGACCGAAGTCCATGGCGCGCAGCATAAGATCCTCGGAAACCTCGTTGGCACCGGCCTCGACCATGGAGATGTAGTCGGCGGTACCTGCAATGGTGAGCTCGAGATCGGAGGTCTCCTGCTCCTCGTAGGTGGGGTTCACGATGAACTCGTCGGTCTCGGGGTTATGGGCGATGCGCACGCAAGCCGCAGGGCCGTCAAACGGGGCGCTGCCGATCATAAGGGCTGCCGAAGCGCCGCCGACGCAGATGCAGTCAGGAGCGTTCTTGCCATCGCACACGAGCGTAGTGGCGACGATATGCACCTCACGCTTGAAGCCGTCGACAAAGCCGGGACGGATGGGACGGTCGATCATGCGGGCGGTCAGCGTGCCCTTCTCGGACGGACGCGCTTCACGCTTGAGGTAGCCGCCGGGGATGCGCCCGACGGAGTACATCTTCTCCATGAAGTCGACGGTAAGCGGGAAGAAGTCGTAGTTCTTCTCCTCCTTGGAGATGACGGCCGTGACGAGCACGGTGGTCTCGCCCTGCGTGACCAGGACAGCGCCGGTAGCCTGCTTGGCCAGCTCGCCCGTTTCGAAGCGGTAGGTCTTGCCGTACAGCTCGAAGGACTCGACGATCTTTTCCATGTGGTGTTCTTTCCTTCTCTATTCCTTAACCGCCGTAGTGCGGTCAAGCTTCTTCGGCCAGGGGTACTCACGTTTCCCGCTTGCCGCGAGCAGGCATGCCCTTGCATACCCGACCGCTATGCAAAAGCCCGCGCAGCGCTGCGCGGGCTTTCGTTGACTAGATGTTGTCGCGAATGCCGAGCTTCTTGATGAGGGCACGGTAACGCTCGATGTCGCGCTCCTTGATGTACTTGAGCAGACCACGACGCTTACCGATGAGCATCATCAGGCCACGGCGGGAATGGTTATCCTTCTTGTGGGTCTTCAGGTGCTCGGTCAGGTTGCGGATACGCTCGGACAGGATGGCGACCTGCACGTCCGGGTTGCCGGTGTCATGCTCGTTGGCGCCGAACTCGGCCACCAGCTCTGCGGTGCGCTCTTTCGTGATGCTGAGTTTGCTAGGCATGCTAACTCCACCTTTCCTGCGGGACTTGCCCGCCTTCCGTGCAGCTGTTGCTGCGCTCTACTTGCTTTCCGCTGGGATCCATGCTGGATGGGGACCAAGCTGAAAGTGGCTGCCGATACGGCAACTGGTCTAGAATACGATGACGGAGCGCTTGCACGCAAGTGTAATGGACCCACCTGCACAGCTTGCGCACAAAACCCCCGCCTGCGCTTATTGCGCTTGACGGGCCTCGCGCAGCGCATGGACAAGTTGGTCGGCACAGCTAGTGGAACGGCGACCGCAAGTATTGCCCTCGAGCACGGCAGCAACATCGTCGATGTTCTTGCCGTTGACCAGCTTGCCGATGGCCTTGAGGTTGCCGTCGCAGCCGCCGACGAAATCAACATGCTTGATAGTGTCGCCGTCAAGATCGACGTGGATCTCTCGCGAGCATACGCCCCTGGTTCGATAGGTGTACATATATGTTTCCTCTCTCTTGGATGGTGAAAGTATGCCATAGCGGCAGACGGACCGGCCCCTATTTGGACAAGCACCTAAAACAATCCGCAGGTGAATAGGAAGTTGAGCGATTTCAAGCGAATGGAGGCGTGCATCTGCGCCCAGGTTTGGCATAAGCGAAGCACATCGAAGACGCACGACTGATCGAGCTGAATCGAAGCGATATCCGAAAAACGCATCCCCAGCAGCGCGCTTGCCCAGGAAAGCGTTTCCGGGGCAAGGCCGGCAACGTCGGAGACGCGACATGCATCGCACACCACACCGCCCTCGCCGCACGAGAACGCTATGGTTCGATGGGCCGAATTCCCCACTTCACAGGCCAAAGGCTCGCCGCAAACGCAGCAACGATCCAGCGAAGGGCGGATGCCCAGAAACGCGAACGCCTTGAGCAACCAAGCTGCGCAGATGGCAGGCCCGTGCGCGGAATCTGCCGAGGCGAGCACATCGAGGGCCGTTTGCGTGAGCGGGAACAGCTTTGGGACCTCGAGACCAGGCTGCGTGATGCGATCGAGCAGCTCGACGATGGGAGCCGCGCAGGCGGCAAGCTCCATGCTTTCACGTAGCGCGGCATTGCCGGCGACCAAACGCGCTTCCTTGACGATATCGAGCGAACGCCCTTGCGCTAAGAGCACATCCGCCTGCGAATACAGCTCCAACCGGGAGCTGAACTGGCTGGTAGGTTTTCGAGCCCCTTTTGCAACGGCCCGAATCTGCGAGCCATCCTGCGCAAGCAGGGACAAGATGAGGTCCGACTCCCCCAACTTGGTCTTACGCAGCACGAGCACATGGGCATTGTAGGTGCTTTGCGCCACGGGTTACTTAAACGATACCGACGCGACGTTGTTCGAGGAGTCGAAGGTAACGGTACCCGAAACCTGTTTCGAATCCCCCGCGACCGATATGGTCTGCCCCAGAACCGTCACCGACTTGGAAGCCTTGCCCGATGCGGTGAAGGCAACCGTGTCGTTGCCCTGATAAGAGACGTTGTCGACCGAGGATACGGTGAACGACGACCCATCCGATGCGGTAAGCGTGGTCGAGGAGAGGTATGAGCGCGCGGCGGCAGTCAGCTCGCTGGCGCGGGACTTCGCAAGCGAGACGACGACGACCGTGTCGGAGGGGACCTTCGAGCCTGCAGCGGGCTCGACGCCCATGATGGCCCCTTCGCTTGCGGTCTCGCTATACACATATACCGCTGTAGAAGACAGCCCAGCGTCCTTGATCGCCTGCACTGCCTCGTTATAGCTCATGCCCGAAACGTCGGGCACGGTATAAGCCTGCGCCACCTTGAGCGTGATGCCGGTGGAGGCCTTCGCCTTCTCCCCCTCCTCCGGGCTGATGGAAAGGACGGTGCCCTCCGGCTCATCAGAGCGCTCAAGCTGCACATCGACGTTTTCGAACCCGTTGTCCGAAAGGGCCTTCAATGCGCTGTCCTTGCTGGAACCAACCACCTTGGGAACCATGCGAGAAGTGGACACGTGGATGACGACCTCGGCGCCCTCCTCCTGGCGTGCGCCGGCGCCCGGATCCATGAGCAGGACAAGGCCCTCAGTGGAATCGGAGGGAACGGTTGTGGAGCGAACCGCAAAGCCCTTGTTCTGCAACACATATGTAGCGTCGGCCTGCGTCATGCCCGTGACGTCGGGAACGATCTTTCCGCCCCATAGCTCCATCTGATACGTAACGCCTCCGGCTACGCCTGCAGCCAGGACCACCACCAGCGCCACGATGGCGGCGATCTTCGACCCGGGAAGCCGCTTGCTCTTCGATTCCGGCTTCTTGTCGTCTTTCGACTTCGTTTCGGAAACGACGGGCTTGGTTTCCTTTTCAGCGTGCTTAGGATGCTCCTTCTCAGGCTTGGCTGCAGGTTGCTCCGCTTCCTTAACGTGCCCAATGCTTTGCTGCTGGGACTCGCAAGCTTTGGCCTTCTCGGCTTTCTTCTTCTTGCGGTCGCGCTTCTTCTTGTTGGGGTCGGGCGCGATGAAATCCTTCTGCTGCGACAGATCGGCATCGGTGATGCGCGGCATCTGCATGGTGTCGCCTGAATGCCAGGCGGCCTTAGGAGGCACATATCCGGGATACACGAGGAACTCGTCGAAGCCGGACAGGTCAGGTTCCCAGCCCGATTTGATCGCCGGCGAAGCAGGCTTAGGGCCGAGCGTTTGGGTTTTCTCGGACTCGAAGGCAAGATTGCGGATATCAGGAAGATCGAGCACGTGCGTGCGCTGATGCGCAACATCATCGGCGTCGCCGTGGCTTTCACCAAGCTCATTCGCCGCGTCCTGTTCGGCTTCCTGGGTGCTTTCGGCTACGTCTTGCCGCGATTGAGGGTCATCTTGCATGGCGATATCGGAGCTGTCGGCATCGATGGCGTCCTCTCCTACTGCCTCTTCATTGCTGTATGCAGTATCACCAGCATCTTCAGCGTCATCGTCTGACGCGGACGCGCCGTCGAGCTGCACAACGGGTTCGGAATCGACGTCTTCGCCATCCTGACCGCCATCTGCTGCTTCAGCGCTTTCGAGGTCAGCACCGCACACATCGGGGACGGCTTCGTCTTCGGCGGGTTCCTCGTCACCGATTATGCTCAACGCTTGGGCAGGTTCCGCGCCTTCGATCTGCTCGAAGGCGGCACGAGGCAGCTTGGCCCCGCACTCGTCGCAGAACTTCGCGCCTTCGCGATTTTCCGTGTGGCAAGAAGGACAGATCATGCTTGAAACTCCCTTGCGCGTGCTTACTGTATGAATTCCCGTAAATTGTACCGAAAAACAGGATTGAGGTGCCACTTGGCACCTCAATCGCAAAATATCTTATAAACCTGAAAACAACCTGCTATAAACCCTCACCATATCCGAATCGGCGGATTTGCGTGGCATCGCGGCGCCAGTTCTTCTTGACCTTCACCATAAGGTCAAGGTACACACGCGTGCCGAGCAGCTGCTCAAGATCTTCTCGGGCCTCCTGGCCGATGCGCTTGATGGCGCTACCGCCCTTGCCGATGATGATGCCCTTCTGGGAATCGCGCTCCACATAAATGCGGGCCAGGATACGATTGAGGTCCTTCTTCTTTTCATACTCCATGTGCTCGATGGTGACGCCGATGGAATGAGGGACCTCGTCGCGGAACGTTCGCAAGATCTTCTCGCGGATGAACTCAGCGACGATGACCTCGATGGGCTGGTCGGTTTCCATATCCGCGGGGAACCATGCCGGCCCCTCGGGCAAGAAGCACTGCACCTCTTCGATGAAAGCGTCCACATTGTAGCCGGATTCGGAGGAAAGCCCCACCATGGCATCCCAGTTCGCCAGCTTCTTGGCGGCCTCGGCCTGCTCGTGCATTTGCTCAGTGGTGACCAGGTCGCCCTTGGACAGGACGCAGATCTTCTTCGCGTGTTTGCAATGCGGGCCGTCAAGCTGAGCGGCAACCCACTCGTCACCACGACCGACAGGCTTGCTGGCATCGATGAGCATGGCAATGACGTCGACGTCTTCGAGCGCCTTGAGCGCCGAGGTGTTGAGTTCCTCGCCAAGCGCATCGTGGGGTTTGTGCAAGCCCGGGGTGTCCACGATGATCATCTGCATGTCGTCACGCGTGTAGACCGCGCGGAAGCGATGACGCGTGGTCTGGGCGGTGTTCGAGGTGATGGCGATTTTCTTGCCCATGATGGTGTTGAGCAGGGTGGATTTTCCCGCATTGGGGCGGCCGATCAACGTTACGAAACCGGATTTGAAGCCTTCGCCCGAAGGGGGCGCGGCATGTCCGAAATATGCGTCGAGGTCCATAAGACTCCTAGGTTCAAAAGGTTGTTTACGATGCCATGAGGGCGAGCAAGGGTGGGATGAAGACGATGCAGCCGACCACAAGGGAGGCAAAGGCACCTGCAAGCGCAGCACCCGCCGCGCAGTCCTTCGCCCGGCGAGCCAGTTCATGGTACCCGGGGCTTGCAAGGTCGACCACGGCCTCAATGGCCGTGTTAACCGTTTCAAGCGCGAACATCATGCCGACGCATATGATAACGGCAAGCCATGAAGAGGTATCAATGCGCAACGCGAAGCCGAGCGCTATCGCAACCACGGCCATGCATACGTCGATGCGCAGGTTACGTTCGCTGCGAACCGCGTCGAAAAGGCCGCGCCCGGCGTTGGCGAAGGCGGAAGTGAGCTTATAGCGCTGCCCCTTTTCCTTCGTTTGGGCGGAACGGATGAATGCCTTGTTGTCGGAGGATGTTTCGCCCATGGCCGTTATCGCGCATTCCAGGCGGCCAAGATCTCATCCTCTAAGGCCTCCATGACCTTGGCGTCCTCCTCGACGATGTGATCGTAACCGCACAGATGCAGCAGACCGTGAACGAACAGCAGGCTGACCTCCTGCTCGAATGTGGTGCCGAACTCATGGGTTTGGCGCTCGGCCACATCCGGCGCGATGACGACGTCTCCCAGTTCGTAGACATCACCGAAGCCTGCGGGAACCATATCGGAAAGCTCATCCTCAACGCCGTCGCATTCGAAGGACAGGACATCGGTGGGTCCTTCCTTTCCGCGATACTGCTCGTTGAGGCGGGCGATCTCCTCGTCGGTCACAAAGCTCAAGGACACCTCGGTGTTCTGGGGCTTCTCCTGATGATCGAGCACGAACTGAGCGAGTTCGACAAGCGGCATGTCCTTCAGGTCATCGCCGCGGTAATCATAGTTGATTTGAACGTCCATTGCTGCCCTTCTTCTGCATGGCGTTGGCCTGTGTGCGGTCATACGCCGAAACGATGGCCGCCACCAGCGAGTGGCGAACCACATCCTTACCCGAGAATCTGCAAAACGACACGCCCTCGATGCCGCCGAGGATATCTTCAATTCCCTTCAAGCCCGAAACGCCGCGCGGCAAGTCGAGCTGGGTGATATCGCCGGTGATGACCATCTTCGACCCGAACCCAAGGCGCGTGAGAAACATTTTCATCTGCTCGGGCGTGGTGTTCTGCGCTTCGTCCAGGATGACGAAGCTGTCGTTGAGCGTTCGCCCGCGCATGAAAGCCAAAGGTGCGATCTCGATGACGTTACTCTCGATGAACTGCTGCGCGCGCTCCATATCGGTCATGTCGAACAAGGCGTCGTAGAGCGGGCGGATGTAGGGATCCACCTTCTCGTTCAAGGAACCGGGAAGAAAACCCAGGTTCTCCCCCGCCTCGACAACGGGACGCGTGAGGATGATGCGTCCAACTTCCTTGCGCTTGAGCGCGGCAACGGCCATAGCCATGGCAAGGTAGGTTTTACCGGTGCCCGCCGGCCCAATGCCGAAGGTGATGGTGTTTTTACGTATGGCGTCCACATAATGCTTCTGCCCGGCGGTTTTCGGCCTGATCGCACGCCCACGATACGTGAGCAGGATGTCCTCGCGAAGCATAGACGGGGTGAACTCGGCCGTGCGCAGAAGATCGAGCGCGCGCTGGATGAACCCATGATCAGGGGTTCCACCGCCTTCAACGAATTTGAAAAGCTCGGAGAAGAGCGCCATGAGGGATTGCACCTCGACTGGATCACCTTCGAGCACAACCGAATCGCCGCGTACCGTGATACGCGCATCGAACGCCTCTTCGATTAAATGGAGCAGGCAATCGCCAGCTCCCACCACAAGCGCCATGTTCACGGTTGGCGGCGCGGTGAGCGTGATATCCGTTGAATCTGTCATGCCAGCAAGTATAGCACGCCCGTTCGCGGTTGCCTCGCGCACGCGAAGGGCGCACATGTAGCGCACAAGCTACAGGCTGACGGCAACCAATTGCCCGATGCAAGCGTTTTGGGGAGCCGGCACCTCGAAATAGCTTTCGGTCATCGCCTGCCCGGCCTCCTCCACCAATGCGAGCTCCGTCGTTCCGGCACGACCCGACAGCTGCTGGGCGCGAAGGGCGTCGGCGACCTCGCGCAAACGCTTCGCACGCGCCGTACGTACCGCAGGCTCCACCTGGTCGACGCGTTCGGCGGCAGGGGTTCCCTGGCGCTTAGAGTATGGGAACACGTGAATCTTCGTGAACCTGCATCGTTTAGCCAGCTCCACGGTATCGTTGAACTCCTGGTCGGTTTCGCCCGGGAATCCGCAGATGATGTCGGTGGAAAGCGAGAGCATGGGCATAGCGGCATACAGCTTTTCGACAAGCTCTTCGAAGTACTCGGCGCTGTAAGGACGATGCATTTCTCGCAGCACCTTCGAGTTGCCCGACTGCAATGGCAGGTGCAGATGACGGCAAATACGCCCTTCCGACCGGGCCATCAAGTCGATCAGCTCATCAGAGACATCGCGGGGCTCGATGCTGGAGATACGGAACCGGCAAGGGGGCTCGCCAACCTCGTGAATATCGGCAGTTTCGGCAAGCAAGCGCTCAAGCAGCACGTCAAGGCGTTCCCTGCCGTTTTCGCCCTGCTCGTGCCAAGAACCCAAATTGATGCCGGTGAGCACGATCTCCCGAACGCCTTCGCGCGCAAGGGCGACGCACTCGGAGATGATCGCCTGAGCAGGGCGGCTGGAAGCTCGACCACGAGCAACGTGCACGATGCAATACGTGCATGCGTTGTTGCATCCGTCTTGCACCTTCACACCGACGCGCGTTCTAAAGCCCTCGCCAACCGCAAGCGGCATAACCCCGTGGCCGATAGGGCCGACGAGGCAGTCGAGCACGTCATCGACTTGCAACTTTCCCGCGATGTGCACGCGTGCGGGGTCCATGGACGTGAATGCATCGGCATCGATGGCGGCGGCGCAACCCGTGACCACCACATCCGAGTTGGCGTTGGCGCGCAAAACCTGCCTGACGGCCTTTCGCGTTTTCTTCTCCGCCTCCCCGGTGACGGTGCACGTATTGACAACCACCACATCGGCGGCATCGGGGCCAGTTTCCAAACCGCCGCGCGCAAGCAGACCGGAGGCGAACGAATCGGATTCCACACGATTCACCTTGCACCCGAGATTGACGATGGCGAAGTTCATGCGCGCTCACCTGCCCCCATGCCGCCCATTTCATACAGCACCAAAGCAGGCGCCACGATACCGGCGGTTTCGGTGCGCAAGATCGAGGACCCGAGCGAAACCATGCTCGCGTTTGCGTTGCTTGCAAGGATTGCGTCAACCTCTTCTTGGGCAAGGCCGCCTTCAGGGCCCACCACAACCGCGATCCGCGCAAGATGACCTTCTGATGCGTTGAGAACAGCCGGACGAAGAGCATTGCGCAGCAGTGCGGTGCCGGGCGCTTCCTCCCAGCACACGACGACGGCGTCGAAGGCTGCAAGCACCTCTTTCAGCTGAGCAAGCTTCATGGGATGATGCACATGAGCAAGGTGGGTTTGCCCTGATTGCATGGCGGCGCTTTTCGCGATAGCTTGCCATCGCTCGGTTTTGGACGCCGCTTTCTTTGCATCGACCTTCATAATGCTTCTTGAGGCAGCGAAGGGAATGAACTCGGACACGCCCAGCTCGGTGGCATGGCGGAGGACTGTTTCCATTTTGTCGCCCTTGGCAAGGCCCTGCACTAGGCAAACATGCGCGGCGATCGGCTTGCCATCAAGATGGCCCGAGATGGCGACGATAGGCAAAGCGCCATCAAAAGACATGATCTCGCATTCGAAATAGTCCTGCGCCGCATCCACCACGGCGATATGCTCTCCGGGGTCAAGGCGCAATACCTTGGCATGCTTCGCATCATCGCGCGAAAGCGCCAACGGGAACTGTTCCTGGACCTCATCGGCCAAAACCTGTTCATCGAGGAAAAACTGAGGAAGCGACACGGGAATCCTTATCTGCGAGCATAGGGCTTATTGAACGAATGCGAGCACTTCCGGTCCGGTTGTCCGAAACCCTGCATGACGGGCAGCGCAACGGCCAGCACTCGAAAGTTGCCGACGGTTGAATGGTTGAACGAAACGCGAACCGGAACGAAAACGCTTTGCGCAACCGTTCGATACACGATTGCGCAAAGCGTCGAGCACGAGCTTTCCCGCTCGAACGCTGAGCGGGAAAGCGGACTAATTGAACTTGTCGCGCAGTTTCTGCAGCGGCGTGCGGGCCTCGGCAACGTCCTCTCCCATTTCGTGGGCGAGCTGCTCGAGAAGCTCTCGCTGCTTCTTAGTGACCTTCTTCGGCACCGCGACGGTAACGTGGACGTACATATCACCACGTGCCTCGCTTCGGAAACGCGGCATGCCGAAGCCCTTCACGCGCACGATTTGATCGTTCTGCAGTCCTTCGGGGATACGGACCTTGACCTTCTCGTCTTCGAAGATGCCGTCGACCTCGATTTCGGACCCGAGCGTTGCCTGGACGATGGACACGTTGGCGCGACAATGCAGGTCATCGCCATCGCGCTCGAAGAACTCATGCGGCTGAATGCGGCACGTGACGATAAGGTCGCCGGAGGCCGCCCCGCGCAAACCCGCCTCGCCGAAACCGGTAAGGCGCAGCTGCTGAGAATCGCGAATGCCGACGGGAACCTCCACGGTGACACGCTGACGATCGGGCACGCGCCCTTGACCGCCGCATTCGGGGCACGGATTGTCGATGGTTTGACCGGTGCCGTTGCATTTGCTGCAGGTGGTTGCCGTCTGCATATCGCCCAAGAACGTATGCTGCACGGTAACCACACGGCCTTTGCCGCCACATTCGGGGCAGGTGACCTGCTTGCCACCTTCGGCCATGCCCGTACCGTCGCAATCAGCGCACGGAGCCAAGCGATCGTAGACGATCTCCTTCTTGGCACCGGTTGCCACTTCCTCGAGCGTCAAACGCAGGCCGACGCCCATATCGCGCCCATCGGTGCGCTGCTGACGGGCACCGCCAGCGCCACCGCCGCCGAAGAAACTGCTGAAGATATCGCCGAACCCACCGCCGAACAGGTCGTCGAAGTCGACATAGCCGCTACCGCCGCCAGCCGCGCCGGAAACGGTGCCGAACCGGTCGTACTGCGCGCGCTTGTTCGCATCGCTGAGCACGTCGTAGGCTTCGTTGAGCTCTTTGAACTGGTCCTCGGCATCGGGGGCCTTGTTCACATCAGGATGCAGCTCGCGCGCCTTGCGGCGAAACGCCTTCTTGATATCCGCCTCCGTGGCATCACGGGAGACGCCGAGAACTTCGTACAAGTCCTTCGCCATGTTGGCCGTATCCACCTTTCCATTTCCCAGCAGGGCACCCCGCCAGGTTCCTACAAATCACCGAGCGCGGTGCCCGCGATGCGGACCGCGCGTAATACCTTCGAATAGTCCATGCGCGTAGGGCCGATGACCGCCACCACACCGGCGGAATCGCCGCGACCGTAGCGGCTGGCCACAACCGATACGCCGGACAGCTCGGAGGCCTGGTTCTCCGAGCCGATGCGCACCGTGGGCCTGCCGTCGGTTTGGCATGCCGTGTCGTCAAGGATGTGCAGCAGCACCGTATCATCCTCGAGCACCTGCATGACGGGAAGCACCGCCTGCGATTGGCTGAACTCGGGCTGAGACAAAAGCGAGCTGAACCCAAGGCTGTGGGCACGCGATCCCTCGCCCTCCCGCAGGCATGAGAGAACCTCGTCGAGCGTCATGCGCACGAGCGGGTCGGCAAACGCCTCCGACATGCCCCGGCCCAAGCCGTGTTCGATATCGTGAAGCGTGTTGCCACCGAACACCTCGTTGAGCAGATGTTGCACGCGGGCCAGCTCGTCGCTGGACACCTCTTCGGCAAAATCCATATGGCGGTTAAACACTTGGCCGTCTTCGGTGACCACAACGACAAGCGCGTTGGTGGGCGTTAGAGAGATAAGCGAAAGCTGCTTGATGTGCAGATCGAGCACCGACGGGGCGAGCACGATGGACAGGCAGTCGGTAAGGCGCGTTAGGGCTTCGGAGGTCTGCTCGACCAGGTCATCAAGTTCCGAAGCGCTTTGCCTGAGCTTGTCAGCCGCTTCTTGGCAACGCTCGTCCTCTTGTTCGCCGCCTTCCTGGGAGAGCAGGTCGTCGACGAAGGCGCGGTAGCCTTGATCAGTGGGAATCCTGCCCGCAGAGGTGTGGGGCTGGGCAATATAGCCCCCGTCCTCGAGAACCGAAAGCTCGTTGCGCACGGTCGCAGGGCTTACGCCGAGCTGATAACGTTCGGTAAGCGTGCGCGAACCTACCGGCAGAGCGCGCGCGACGTATTCCTCAATGAGCGCTGCGAGCACTTTTTGACGCCTATCCGAAAGCACGCTTCCCCACCATCCTTTCACCCACTACGGTATAACCAATTCGTAACAGCTAATATTAGCAGCGAGATGGTGGGAGTGCTAAATATTGCACCGAATCGTAAGAAACGGACACTCCTTATGCTAAATCGAACAAGGCGCCGTACAGCTGATTGCCGCACAGCCAACCACGTTCAGTGGGGCGCCAGCGTCCGTCGACGTGCTCGCACAGCCCTTGCTCGGCGAGCGCGTCGAGCGTCTCCCGGGTTTTCGGCAGCAGCTGCGCGGCCCGCTGCACCAGGTCATCGGAAATACCGCGCGACATGCGCATGCCCAGCATCATATCCTCGGCAACCATTTCCCCAGCGTCGAGGTCATCGGTGACCTGACCATCTTGGACGCGCATGCGCCGCTCGGCGTTCTGCGTCATGCTAGCCGCGCTACGCCCCAGGCCAAGGTAGGAAACGCCGGTCCAGTACGCGATGTTGTGACGGCACTCGAACCCGGGTTTCGCATAGCTTGCCACTTCGTAGCGCTCATATCCAGCCTGGGAGAGGATGTGCTCCGCCGCCTGCATATGCTCGGCTTCGACATCGTCATCGGGCTCTGCAAGCTGGCCGGACAAAACCATAGCGTCGAAGGGTGTATGCGGCTCGATGGTAAGCGGATACACGCTGACGTGGGGAACCCCGCAATCGATGGCGGTTTTAACGCTGTCCTCGAACGACTCGATGCTTTGCCCGGGAATGCCGCACATAAGGTCGACGCTGACGTTTTCGAACCGTTCCCGCGCACATGCGATGGCCCGCTTCGCCCCTTGCGCATCATGGGCGCGCCCCAAGATGCCGAGCACATGGTCATCGAAGCTTTGCACGCCGATGGAGAGCCTGTTCACGCCAAGCGCCCATATGTCACGGACCATGGAAGAGGTCAGGCTTTCGGGGTTCGCCTCCATAGTGCATTCCACATCGGGTTCCAGACGTATGGAAAGCCCCAGGGTGTAAAGCAACATGGACAGCCGCGGCATGCCCACATGGGAAGGAGTGCCGCCGCCAAGATACACCGTCGAAATGCTTCCAAGCTCGCCTTCCTTAGACTTGCGGCGAATCTGCAGGCACAGGTCTTCCACGTATTCGTCGATTTGCGGGCTTTCGGCGGGCACGGCGGCAGTGGCGAAGTCGCAATAGCTGCAACGCTTCACGCAGAACGGCAGATGCAGGTACAGCGCGCGATAAGGATCATGCATGGCTTCCCGCTATCTCGAGCAGCTCGTCAAACACGGCGTCGAAATCGTCCACACCCACGCAGGCGTTGATCTTCCCGCGCGCCGCAGCGGCACCGGGAAGGCCCGTCATATACCACATGGCGTGCTTGCGCATGCGCACGATGTTGCGCCCTTCGCGCTGCGCGAGCAGCCGTGCATGGCGTCGAGCCATGGCGATTCGCTGTTGCACGGTGGGCGCGCAAGGCTCCGGCGAGCCTGCAAGCGCTGCAGCGGCCTGGGAGAATATCCACGGGTTGCCTTCAGCGGCACGTGCGATCATAACGGCATCGCATCCGGTCTCCCGGGTAATGGCCACGGCATCTGCGCCGCATTTGACGTCGCCGTTGCCGACCACGGGCACATCCACCGCCTGCTTAACGCGCGCAACGACGCCCCAATCGGCGCACCCGCGATACAGCTGCTCGGCGTAACGGCCGTGCACCGCGACCGCAGCGGCCCCGGCATCCTGCATACGAACCGCGAATTCAGGGGCGGTTTCGCACCCCATGGCCCATCCACGGCGGAACTTAACGGTAACGGGATGTTCCACCGCCCGGCTTACCGCAGACACGATGGAGGCGGCCAGGTCCGGATCGCGCATAAGCGCGCTGCCGTCGCCTTTCGTGACGATCTTGCGCGCAGGGCATCCCATGTTGATATCGATATAGGCGAGATTTTCGCCCATGACCTGCTCGATCCAAGCTGCTTGGGACGCCATGGTGTCGGGCTCGTGGCCGAAAAGCTGCACAGCGACCATATCCTCGCCTTGCGCCAGGTCGAGTAGATGACGCGTTTTCTCGTTGGCATAGGAAAGGCCCTTGGCGGAAACCATTTCGGTATACGTCAAATCGGCGCCTTGCTCGCGGCACAGCGTGCGAAACGCCATGTCCGAAACGCCCGCCATGGGCGCAAGCAGCAGGCGATGGCGATTAAAGAAATCGTACATGCGCCCGCCCTACATCGCAGACAGGATGTTCACACCGGAGACCAGCGTGAACCCGAGCAATACGATAAGGGCTATGACCACCACGATGCAGCCAAGACCTGCGGCCTTCGTACCGCCGCGCTGAGCCCGCTCGAGCTCTTCGCGAGCCTTCTTATCGTCGAACGCATCGTCCAACCAGTTGTAATCGTCGCGCTTTGCGCCCATATTTCGCAACAGCCCCTAATCGTCGACCTTCAAAATAGCCATGAACGCTTCCTGCGGCACCTCGACGTTGCCGATGGCCTTCATGCGCTTCTTGCCCTGCTTCTGCTTCTCGAGCAGCTTGCGCTTGCGGCTGATGTCGCCGCCGTAGCACTTCGCTAGCACGTCCTTGCGCTTGGCCTTCACCGTCTCGCGCGCAAGCACGCGTCCACCGATGGCGGCCTGGATAGGAACCTCGAACATCTGGCGAGGTATGATCTCCTTGAGCTTTTCGGTAAGCACGCGGCCGCGATCGTAAGCTTTATCGCGATGCACGATGAAGCTGAGCGCGTCGATAGGCTTACCGGAAAGCAGGATATCAAGCTTGACCAGGTTCGATGGCTTGTATCCGTCGAAGTCGTAGTCAAGGCTGGCGTAGCCTTTTGTGTTGGACTTGAGCTTGTCGAAGTAGTCCATGATCAGCTCCGAGAGCGGAATCTCCCACAGCATTTCCACCGTGTGCTGCGACAGGTAGTTCATGGTGACGAACGTGCCGCGACGCGCCACGGTCAGGTCCATGACCGCGCCGACGTAATCGGGCGGGATGAGGATCTTCGCCTTCAAGTAAGGCTCCTCGATGCGCTCGATCTCGCCGGGGTCGGGCATCTCCTGCGGGGAATGCAGGCTGATCATCTCGCCGCCTTGACGAAACACGTGATACTCCACCGAAGGCGCGGTGGCGAGCAGGTCCAGGTTGAACTCGCGTTCCAGGCGCTCCTTGACCACTTCCATATGCAGCAGGCCCAAAAAGCCCACACGGAAGCCGAAGCCAAGCGCATGGGACTTCTCGGGTTCCCAGATGAGCGCAGGGTCGTTGAGCGACAGCTTCTCGAGCGCCTCTTTGAGCGGCTCGTACTGATCGGAATCGATGGGGAACAGGCCCGTGTAGACCATGGGCTTGGCCTCACGATAACCCGGCAGGGGCTCGTCGACGCCGCCCTCGGCCAACGTGAGCGTATCGCCCACCTTAACCTGGGAAAGGTCCTTCAGGCCGGTGACCAGGTAACCGACCTCGCCCACGCCGAGCTGCGGCAGCGGCTCCTCGGCAGGATGACGCGCTCCCACCTCTTCGGCCAGGATAATCTTGCCGCTGGCCATGAGCTTGAGTTTCTGGCCCTTGCGCATGGCGCCGTCCACCACGCGCACCAGAGCCACAACGCCGCGGTACGGATCGAAGTAGCTGTCGAAGATGAGCGCGCGCAGGGGCGCATCGGCGTCGCCCTGCGGCGCGGGGATGTTGTACACCACGGCCTCGAGCAGGTCGTGGACGCCCACGCCGGTTTTGCCGCTTGCCAGCACGGCGTCGTCAGCCGGGATCGCAAGGCCATCCTCGATCTCGGCCTTGACGCGCTCGGGCTCGGCACTGGGAAGGTCGATCTTATTGATGAGCGGGATGATCTCAAGGTTGGCGTTCATGGCCATCATGGCGTTAGCCACCGTTTGCGCCTCGACGCCCTGGGTGGCATCGACCACGAGCACGGCGCCTTCGCATGCAGCCAGACTGCGGCTGACCTCGTAAGTGAAATCGACATGACCAGGGGTGTCGATGAGGTTGAACTGGTACGTCTCGCCATCATCGGCGGTATAGTTGACGCGAACGGCCTGGCTTTTGATGGTGATGCCGCGTTCGCGCTCGATGTCCATGCTGTCAAGCAGCTGGGCCTGCATATCGCGATGCGCCACGGTGCCGGTCATCTCCAAGACGCGGTCGGAGAGCGTGGACTTGCCATGGTCGATATGGGCGATGATGCTGAAATTTCGGATATGGGATGGGTCGGTCATGTCCCCCTCTTGCTTTCTGATGCCGTATGGATGCGACGGTTGCACGGCAAGGCCGGGCAACAGGTTTCCCTGCGCTGCGCACGATGCGGTTTCGACGTGCACCGCGATGATTGCATAAGAACGGATTTTACCAGCTGGTGGCCGTCCTTACCGCCATAGCACTACAATTCCACGTCAGCGGTCCCGGTGCTCTCCGATGACACCGTGACCAGCTGGGCCTTCACGGAGCCCTGCACCTGCGCGCAAAGCGCCCAGGTGCCTTCGGAGAGCTGCACCTGAGCCGAGCCGTCTTCCGCTTTCACCGAAGAAACCTGCTCGGGAACGAACTTGGAGCCGTCTTCTGAGACGAAGATGGGCTTGCAGACCAAAACCTGCTCGGCGGAGGTTTTCACCGAAACGGTTCCGTTTGACTGAACGGCAGACGCGGGAGCGGCGTCATCGAAGACCTGCTTGCCGCCCGAATGGCAGCTGGAGCAGTCCTGCCCCTGGTCGATGACCTCATGCTGACCCGAGCCGCAGCCTGCAAGCCCAAACGCCGCTGCGAGCGCAAAGGCCATACCTGCCGAAACGGCGACCCTTCGAACACCCATGTTGAACCCCCCTTCAAGAGGAAATCCCGGATAAAGTTGTGCATTGTTCTGCACAACTGCAAATAAACAGGTGCAAAACCGTGCGATATCGGCTATTCTAGCTCATTGCGTATCCGGCATATGCGCGCTCCTGCAATATTCGCAGGGCATCCGCAGACAAGGCTGCATGAAGGATCACCGTGGTGCCGGGTGGCCGATTGGCTAGCTGAATGGGAAATCCTGTCCATTCCCGCATATGAATGCTTTCGCGCTTTGCGCTCGAAGCCATATGCCAATCCGTCACCTGTGCATCTCACCCACTCCTTCGCAGCCGCGCCGAAGGCGCAAAGCAAGCCGAAACCGGCAAACCACGTTAGAGCGAAGGAGTTTCACAATGGCAAACATCAAGAGCCAGAAGAAGCGCAACATCACCAACGAGAAGTCCCGCCAGCGCAACCGCGCCATCAAGTCCGAGCTGAAGACCGCCATCCGCGCTGCACGCGAGGCCGTTGCCGCCGGCGACGCAACCGCTGCTTACGCCAAGGGCCTGTACGCTTGCCGTCTGCTCGACAAGGCCGTCTCCAAGGGCGTTATCCACAAGAACCAGGCCGCAAACCGCAAGTCCGGCGTGATGGCGCTCGTCAACACCATCGTCACCGATGAGGTGCGCGCTGCTTACGTGAAGCCCGAGGCCAAGAAGCAGGAGGCCACCGGCTCCAAGAAGGCCGCTCGCAAGGCTGAGAAGGCTGCCGCTTACAAGGCTGCCGCCGAGGAGAAGGCCAAGCGTGTTGCCGAGCAGCAGAAGCTCGAGGCCGCTGCCGCCGAGCGCAAGGCAAAGGAGGCCTCAGCGGCCGCCGCTGCCGAGGCTGCCGCTGAGGCTGAGGCCGCCGAGGGCGAAGAGGCTGCTGAATAGCATCTCATCTGCTAGTGAACCAAGAACGGCTCCGGATTCCCGGAGCCGTTCTTTTTTATATGAAACAGGCGCCGACCTACGTTGATGCCTTTTACACAAACGCGCATCCAACGCGATGATCGGGCGAGCTGGGGCCGAATCGGACGCGCACATCCCACCCGACCAACCAAGCACTTGAACACGAACCGATGTCGCAAAACGGGCTCGAATCGCACCGCTACCCCCGCTTCGCGGTGACGTTCACCACCCACTCGCGGAATGCCGCATCAGGGTCGGCGCCGCTTTTCATAGCTTGCTCGGTATCGCGAGCGGTGATAAGCGCTTGCCGCAACTCCTGCGGAGTGTACTTCCGCGCCCATGCCGCATGGTTTTTCACACGCCAGTCGGGCTGCTTGAGCGCGGCGGCTATCCCTCGCCCCTGCCCGCGGGCGGCAAGGCTTTGCGCGCACATAAGCTCGCGGATGCGCGTGACGCACATGGGGAGCAGCGCATGGGGCGATACCGATTTCATGCGCTGCAGGTCGAGCAGGCACTTCGCCGTGTCGCGTGCCGCGAACGCGTTTGTGAACTCCCAAGGCTTGACCTCGGCAGTACGGCTGACAAGCGATCGCACCTCTTGCTCCCCGACCGCCGCGGTGCCGGAATGAGCAAGGGCAACCTTCTTGATTTCGGCATCAAGATGAACGGTATCCTCACCCACCAGGTTCACAAGAGCGATGGCGGCACCTTCCGAAAACGTGACCCCGTGGCCAACCGCCATGGAGCGCACCAGTTTAGGCAGGTCGCGGGCCTTCGGCGGGGCGCAGTCGATCACCGCGGTTTTGCCGTGCTTTGCAACCGCTTTATACAGGCGGGTGTTCTTCGCAAGCTTCTCGGCAACGAGGGCGAGCACGGTGGTCTCGCAAGGCGCATCCAAATAGCTGACGATAGGTTCCGAATCGGCCTTCTTCAGCTTATCGGCCTCGCGAACCTCCACCAAGCGGACAGGGGATGCAAACGGAATGGTATTGCATGCGTTGACCACATCGTCGCCAGTGAATTCAGCCCCTTCGAACACATCGGAGTTGAACGATAAATCGCCCATGCTTGACAGACGCGTGCGAAGCCGCTTCATAACGGCATCGCGCTTCAAGGCATCCTCACCGGTGATGAGGTACACGGGAAGCAGGGATTGGTTGTTCTTCGAATCAGTCATAGCCCCATTTTACCGCAGCGTTTCCACGCTGATATGGTCCTTAGCGAATCTGCATGCCACATCCCCGTGCTCATCGGTGCGCATCACCGCGCTTCCCGCACGTTCAAGGGACTCCATCGTCGATGCGGCAGGATGCCCATAGCGGTTCCTTGCCCCCACCGAACAGAGGGAAATCTCTGGAGACAATGCAGCTGCTTGTTCTTGCGTCAGCGCGTTTTTCGACCCGTGATGGCCGACCTTGTACACGTCGACCCCGTCGATCAACCCGGCGGATAGCATCTGCGAAACCTCCTCATGCTCGGCATCCCCCACCAACAAGCTTCGCCACTCCCGGTTGCCGTCTCCATCGATATCGGTATCCACGGTAAAGCAGAGACTATCTCCATTGCCGCCTTCGTCCTGAAACGCAACCGGCCACACGCAGGTGAATTTAAAAGCACCGAACCGAAGCTTATCCCCTTGCGATAAACCCTCGATCCGTTCCTTCCCCACCAGCATATTCGCATGCTGCCGAAGCTTGGCGCACGAGACACAAGAGCACGCAAGGCCATCACGGGCAAGGAGAACGCGATCAACCTGCACCACGCCATCAAGCGACGCCAACGATCCCATGTGATCATCGTCGGGGTGCGTGACGACAAGGGCATCAAGACGGGTGATATGATGCCGCGCCAACGCTTGACGGAGCAAGGCGTCTTGATTGCCCGTGTCCACCAGCACCGAATGCTTGCCGCTACGGATAAGAATGGCATCGCCTTGTCCGACATCAAGCGCGACGATCTCGCATCCTCCATACGAACTCGATGCTTTCAACAGGGCGAACATGATCGCGCAGGCGATACCGGTTACCGACAGCAACCGATACGCCGAACGAGAATCCGGCTTTGGCCACCAAAGCCATAGCGCGCAGGCCAACACGAAACCTGCTAGTAACGCAACGAAAGCCGGGGCAACGATCGGGATGCTCGCGTAGGGAATCGATGCGCATGCCTGGACCACCTTTAATAGCAACGACGCGCTTGCGCACGTAATGGAAGCGACGACGCCAGGCAACGGAAGCATCGCACATACGAACGCCCCTATGATGCCGGCTGCGCAGACCGGGCCGAACAGCGGCGCGATGGCGATGTTGGCAACCGGAGCCGCTAAAGGAAGCTGGCTGAACAAGGCCGCAGAAAACGGCGTCGCGAGCACCGATGAGGCGAACGTCAACGCCAACGCCTCACGTACAAAAGCCGGCAACCATCCCAAACAAGCCTTCAACCACGAGTTAGCCAAACCGCCGAACACGACGATCCCGAGCGTGGCCAAAACCGACAGCGCGAACGAGGACGACAACGCCGCCTGGGCATCAAGGGCGATCATAACGACGATGCAGCATCCAAGCGCGGATAACGACGAGGCCCGGCGTCGAGCCGTCCACGACGTCATTCCAGCTAATGTCATAAGCGTAGCTCGAATGGCGGAAGCCGGCATAGCGGTAAGCGCCAGGTATGCCGCGAGCAACATGATTTGAGCAGCTACCGAAATCGGCTTGGGAACGCGCAACGCGCCAAGTATCGAGGCCATGAGCGCTGCTACGATGGAGAGATGCGCACCGGAGACCGCAACCACATGCGCAAGCCCGCTGACCTGGAATTGCCGGTATACCGACTCTGGCAAACCAGCCCTCCATCCGCAGGAGATAGCGGCTGCAAGGCCCATATCGCCACGTAACGGCTCCGTAAGCGCCCGCACGGCGCGCTCCCGAAACGATAGGAGCGCAGCACCTGGACCCCGAAGCTCAACACGCTCGCAGGTTCTCAATTTGACGTTTGCGACGATGCCGCGTTGCCAACCCCGCGGTGCGCGATCTTCGGAAAATTCCGATATCGTGCCGTAGCCGGTAAACCGCTGGCCATACATAGGCAGAGCGTAGTCGCAGGGAAAGGAGATTTTCGCCGTGAACGATCGGTCAGACCCCTCCGCCTGCACTCGAGCTGTACAGGAAACGCCGAATTCGCCTTGCACACCATCCGATAACGCGGTGATGCGCAACAGGCCCTGCGACCCGAGAGCCACCTGTTGAGCTTGATGAAGTCGCGCCCCTTGCGCGAAGCCTAAAGCACCGCCGCACAACAAGCCCACTACAAGCACCAACGCAAGAAGGTGCCTTCGACGGCGCCAAAGCAGGCAGAGACAGCATACGCACGCGACAAGCCCGCTCGCACATAACGCAGCACACACGACGACCGAAAGCGAACGCGCAGACAGCAACGCGACAACGGACCCCGCCCAAACGCCTAGCGCAAATGCCAGCACAGGAGGAATCGCCGGGCGCAAGGGAAACGAGGCCTCGTCCTCAACGGTCCGGTTCCCAGGAACAACCGTATCCCGAAGCAACTCGCTTTGGGCAGCGCCTACCCGACGCAAATCGAATCCGCCAACGATGCGTACTTCTTGTCTCCGATTCCGGACACCCGTTTAAGGTCCTCGACGGTTTTAAACGGGCCATTGGCCTGCCTATCCGCAACGATGCGCTGCGCCAATGCGGGACCCACCCCGTTGAGCTGCTGCAGCTGATCGACCGTTGCCGCGTTGATGTCGACCTTCCCGTTTACGAGAGCCCCACCCGATGACGCCGCAGACGCACCGGAATCCGCTGCGGCAGGCGCCTCAGAGCCGCTAGCTTGCTGCATGCTGGGAACGATGATCTGCTCCCCATCCTGCACCTGACGGGCAAGGTTGAGCGCATCGACGGCAGCGTCCTCGGCAAAACCGCCTGCCGCATCGACGGCCTGCTGCACTCGCGCATCGCCGGCAAGCTCATATAACCCAGGATCGACCACCGACCCTCCAACATGCACGAACAGAGAAGTGCTCTCGCTTTGCGAAGGATCCACCTGCCCCGATTCACCATGCGAAGCATCGGCCTTCTCAACGGTGAAGCCGGAATCCGGCGCGACCACCGAAGCCAGGCCCACACCGCCTGCGACCAAAACGCAAATCGCAACAGCTGTAATGCCTATCACAACGGGAAGGCGCACCCCGCCCATATGCAGCTTGGCGCGAACCGAATCGGCGTACCGAACGAAATCCATAAAAGCCCCTTTCCTTGATTTCGGAAAGCATAGCTCCGCCATCTTGCAGAACCCTTGTCGACAAGACCGATGCGAGTCCCATAAACCTTGCAAGATGAGGGAACAGCAACCCGGGTCGCAGACCTTCCAAGCACCAAGAAAAGTCGTTGAGAGCTAGAGAGCGTCTCCAAGCATCGCCGAGAAATCGTTCCTTGAGCCAAAAAGCCAAAGAGACGCAAAGTTGATAGGCCGATCGACACTCGGAAATAAACTCAACTCGATAAGCGCCTTTCAGCGAAGTCGAAAGCCACACAGCACAACCAGGCCCCGTTTTCGTATAGCCGAACACGCGAGAAGGCCGTGCAAAAGCGCGGCCTTCTCGTTTGAATCTCATGTTGCACCCGAGAATAGGGTGTCGACCCAGCGCGATATCCGCAGGAAACGCTATTCCTTGCGCGGCTTTTTCTTCTTGTAGCCCGGGCACTTGTAGTCGTGCGGCTCCGCGGCGTCGGCGAGCTCGGACACCCATTGATCGACGGGAAGCGCCGATTCGGACTCAAGCACGTCTTCGAGCTGCGCATGCGTCTCGGGATTGCGCGGCATGAACAGCGTGCAGCAATCGGGGGCATCCTGAGACGAGATCTCGAAGGTGCCGACCTGCTGCGCCATATCGATGATCTCCAGCTTATCGGTGCCGATGAGGGGGCGGAACACCGGCATATCCACCGCCGCATCGGTGCAGCGGATGTTATCCAAGGTTTGCGAGGCCACCTGGCCGAGCGACTCGCCGGTTACGAGGGCCTTCGCCCCTTCCCGACGGGCGATCTCCTGCGCAACCTTGAACATGAGGCGGCGATACATGATGACGCGCAGCTGAGGAGGCACCGTCAGCGAGATCTCGCGCTGGTAATCGCCGAACGGCACGACATACACGCGGCCTATGCACCCGGTCCTCTCGAGCACATGCGCGATATCGTCGACCAGGTACTCGCTGGTGTCGCTGGTTTGCGGGCGGCCGGAGAAGTGCATGCCGATGCACACGGCGCCGCGACGCGCCATGCGCCACGTTGCCACCGGCGAGTCGATGCCGCTGGATAACAGACAGGCAACCTTGCCCGAGCTTCCAACCGGAAGGCCGCCGACGCCGCGCACGCTGCGAGCGTACACGTAAGCAGCGTTCTGCACCACTTCAACGCCCACCACCACGTCGGGATTCTTCATCTGAACCTGCTTTTCGGGGTGCGCCTCGCACAGCGCAGCGCCGATGATGCGGTTCATATCCATGGAACCGACTTCGAAGTCGGTGTGGTTGCGACGAGCCTGCACCTTGAAGCTGGTGAAATCATCGACGTCGGCCATGGCCGCCAGCGCTGCTTGCTCCATTTGCGCCAAATCGCGCTCGCACTTGTAACCGGAGGATACGCGGGCAACACCGGGCACCTTGCGGATGAAGTCGGCGCAACGTTTCTCGGTCTCCCAATCAGTGCCCTCGCGCAGAAACACGCAAAGGCGGCCGGAGATGCGATGAATAGTCACCACATCGAAATCGGAGAGCAGCGCCTCAAGGTTTTTGAGCAGGCGCATCTCGAACGTGGAGCGGTTGTGGCCCTTCAGCCCGATTTCGTGATAGTGGACCAGGCAAATGCGCTGGAATTCGGTCATATGAACAACCCTTCGAAACATACGGTAAGCGGGTAAACGGAACAAACCCTCTGCCGTCCTGCAAGCCTTTACGCTGCTTGCATCGCACGAACAATGCGGCAAATAATCAGCGTAGACAGGCGCAGGACGCCAGAGGGTTCACACGTCAAACGAAAACTGCTTGGCGTAGAAAGGTTTAGTGGTTCTCGGCGTCGATGGTTTCCGGATCGTAGGAAACGTCGCCGCGGGCGATTTCGGAGAAGGCCATGGAAAGCGGCTTCTTATCTGCAGCTTTAGCGATCTCGACGGCGGTTTGCAGCTGGATGGCGCGATCGCGTTGGCCACGCATCATGTCGTTGATGTCATGGGCGCGCTTGGATGCCAGGGCGCACAGCAGGAAACGGTCGTTATCGGTTGCGTCCAGAAGGTCGGTGATCCTGGGTTCGATGATGCTCATAGGGTAGTTAACCTCGCGTTTTCTCGGCTTGTTCGTTCACGTATGAGACGAGCTGCGAAACAGCTTCGTCAAGATTATCGTTCACAAGCTGTATATCATACTCCATTTTGCGGGAAAGCTCCACCCTAGCAGCCGCAAGACGCTGCTGGATGACTTCCTCGGTTTCAGTATCGCGTCCGCGAAGGCGCTGTTCGAGCACCTCCATGGAAGGCGGCTCGATGAAGATCAGGTGGGCTTCGGGCACCTTTTCCCTGATCTGGAACGCCCCCTGCACATCGATTTCAAGGATGACCTGCTGGCCTGCGGCCATATGCTGCAGAACGCTGGCCTTGGGCGTACCATAATGGTTGGACCCGTAGACCGCCCATTCGAGCAAGCCGTCGGACTCGATGAGCTGCTGGAACTGCTCCTTGGTTTTGAACTGGTAATGAACGCCGTCGACCTCGCCTGCGCGGGGGCTGCGCGTGGTGGCCGAAACCGAAACCCACGCATCGGGAACCGCCTGCACAAGTCGGGCCACCAGCGTGCCTTTGCCAGCACCTGATGGCCCGGAGATGACGAACAGATTGCCGCGACGCACTGCCTAGCCCAGACGCTCGAGGAGCGCGACCTGCTGACGCTCGCCAAGACCGCGCAGGCGGCGGCTTTCGGCGATCTGCAGCTCCTTCATGACCTTCTCGGCCTTGGCCTTGCCGTAGCCGGGAAGCGTTTCGATGAGCGTGGAGACCTTCATGCGGCCGATGACCGGGTCGTCTTTCATGTCGACCACCTGGGCAAGCGTGAGCTTGCCGGCCTTGAGATCATCGCGGACCTGCGCGCGCTTGATGCGAGCGGCCTTGGCCTTTTCAAGGGCCGCCTGACGATCTTCAGGGCTGAGTTGGGGAATAGCCATCAGTAATCTCCTTCGTGTAAATCAAGCGTTGTCGTGATACTAGCACGTCAACCGACATCGACAACAACCAGTTACCCAAATCACAAAAAAGTTTTCGCGGAAAAATGGCCCTGCACCTGGGATTCTTTCGAATCCAACGCAAAAGCGCCCTTCTTCAGCGACAACACATTATGCACGAACGATGCCAGCTATGCCACGAACGCGCGAAATTCCCACTAGTCCAGCTCGGCCACGATGGCATCGAAGGCAGCAGCCGGGTCGGCGGCCTGCGTGATGGGGCGGCCGATGACGATGTGCGATGCGCCGTTTTCGAAGGCCTGCTTGGGCGTGGCGACACGGGACTGATCGCCCAGGGCGCTGCCGGCGGGACGCACGCCCGGCGTGACGATATAGCCCTCGGGGCCGAGCACCTCGCGGAGCATGGCGGCTTCCTGCGGGGATGCCACGACGCCGGAGATGCCGGAGCGCTTGGCCTGCTCGGCAAGCACGTTGACCTGCTCGGACATGGGACGGGTGACGCCGGTGTCGGCGAGGGCGGCCTGGCTCATGGAGGTGAGCACGGTGATACCCAAGGTGATGGGCACGTCGAAGCCGTACTCTGCAGCCGCGCGCTCGGCGCCCTTTTGCGCCGCGCTCATCATGGCGACGCCGCCGATGGTATGCATCGTCATCATGTCCGCGCCGCTAGCGGCCGCCGAATACGCCGCGCCCTCGACCTGATGCGGGATGTCGTGGAACTTCAGGTCCAAGAACACCTTGAACCCGCGCTCTTTCAGGGCGTACACCACCGCGGGGCCGTTGGCGTAGAACAGCGTCATGCCGATCTTCATCCACGTGGCCTTGCCCTGCAGCTTGTCGGCCAGCTCAAAGGCCTCCTCGATGTCGCAGTCCAGGGCGACGATGACGCGGTCGCGCTCGGGGATATCGGAAAACGTGGTTAGCATTGCAGCGCTCCAATCAGTTCGTTTACGCCTTTGACGCCATGACGCTCGCAATACTCGGCGATGCCGTCGATGACGTCGATGGTTGCCTGGGGGTTGACGAAGTTCGCGGTGCCCACCGCCACGGCGGTGGCGCCGGCGAGCATGAACTCCACGGCATCGGTGCCGTTGGAGATGCCGCCCATGCCCAGAAGCGGCACCTTCACCGCGTTGTGGCACTGCCACACGCAGCGCAGCGCCACGGGCTTGATGGCGGGACCGGAGAAGCCGGCGAAGGGACGCGACGTGAGCGTGCAGCGGCGATCGGCGTCGATGGCCATGCCCATGAGCGTGTTGATGAGCGAGATGGCGTCGGCGCCGGCGGATTCGGCGGCGCGGGCGATCTCGGAGATATCGGTGACGTTGGGCGTGAGCTTCACGATGAGCGGACGGGCAGTGGCCTGGCGGCACATGCCCACCACCTTCTCGACGGACTCCACGTGCGTGCCAATGGTCATGCCGCCGGCATCGACGTTCGGGCATGAGATGTTGACCTCGTACGCATCGACGGGAGCAGCTTCTAGCGCTTCGATGACCTGCACATATTCGTCGAAGCTATGGCCTGAGACGTTGACGATGGTGGTTGCGCCGACCTCGGCAAGCCACGGCAGCTCGCAGGCCTTCAGGTGCTCGACGCCGGGGTTTTGCAGGCCGATGGAGTTGAGCATGCCCGAAGGAACCTCTGCGATGCGCGGGGAGGCGTTGCCCTCCCACCCGTTAAGCGAGACGCCTTTGGTGGTGACGGCGCCCAGGGCGGAGACGTCCACGAAGTCGGAGTATTCGCGGCCGGCAGCGAAGGTGCCGGATGCCGTGGTCACGGGGTTTTTCATGGAAAGCCCGCCGAGGTTGACGGCCATGTTCACGTTCGTGGGGGCCGCGGTTGCGGGAAGCATGGGGATTGCAGTCATCTACCACACCACCTTTTCAGCATCGAAAACCGGGCCGTCGACGCATGAGCGCTTCTTGCCGTCGACCGTGTCGACCACGCACGACAGGCACGCGCCCACGCCGCAGGCCATGCGCTTTTCCAGGGAGATCTGGCACGGCACGCCGGCACCGGCCGCCTGGCCCGCCACGATCTTCATGAGGGGCTCGGGGCCGCAGCACGCCACGTACTGATACGGCTTCCCGTCGACGCCGGCGGCAAGGGCCTCTTCGACCAAAGAGGTGCAGAAGCCTTCACGACCGAGCGTGCCATCGTCGGTTGCCACGCGAACATCGCGCGACAGGAGCTGCTCGTAGCGCTTCAGGCACACGAGCGCATCGGCGGTCTGCGCGCCGAGCACCACGTCCACGTGCACGCCCGAACCGACAAGCTCCTGGCACAGCATGAACAGCGGGGCCGCGCCCACGCCGCCGCCCACGAGCAGTGCGCGCTGCGTACCGGCAGGCGCCTGCCAGCGGCGGCCGACGGGCCCGATGAGCTCGGCGGATTCGATTTCGTTGGCCACATCAGGTGCGAGCGCGGCAAGATGGTTCGTGCCGAAACCCACCGTTTGATACAGCACATCGAGCGTACCGCCAGCCGCATCGGCCGCATACACCGAGAACGGACGGCGCAGCACGTGGCCCTCCATTCCGGGGATCTTCATATGCACGAACTGACCGGGTTCGATCGCGGCCGCGATGGCCGGCGAGGAAAGCGTCATGAGATACAGATTCAGGCCGACGCACTCGTTCTCCAGAATGCGGACCCGCTCGTTCACAAGCGCCACAGGGCTCCTTCCGTCACGATGGCCGCGATGCGGCCCTTGCTACGTTGGGAGCGATTGTACCATTGCAGCAGCTAGCAGGGGCAAATGCCGACAGTTCGAACGCAAACGGCCCACGAGCGCGCCCGAGATACCCTACGCAAGGGCAGAAAGGATGCAACGGGCGAAATAACGGCGACGGGGACGGCGCCTCGCGCAGCATGCGAACCGCCGCCGCGCGAAACGCGCTCCCGTCGCCTATCCCCCGCGGGTTCGCACCGGCAGGGCGATACGCCTTACTTGACCGGATCCCCCTCTAGCGGCAAAGGATGCTGCGGAAGATCTTGCAGCGCAATCACCGTCAACCCGTTCGCGCGCATGGCCTCCAAACCTGCCGCCATGGCCTGGGCGCCTGCAAGCGTGGTGATCTGCGTGACGCCGTGCTTGACCGCCTCGGTTCGCAGCTCGTAGCCATCGTCGCGGGTGGCATGACCGAACGGCGTGTTGATCATCAACGCGATCTCGCCGGCAACCAGCATGTCGAGCACGTTGGGCTCGCCTTCGCTGATCTTCTTGACCGGTGTACAGTCTACACCGGCAGCTCCCAGCGTACGCGCCGTTCCCGCGGTAGCCACGATACGGAAGCCGAGACGCACGATGTCGCGCGCAATGGGCACGATGCCGCGTTTATCGCGGTCGCACACGCTCACGAACACCGTACCGCCCTCGGGAAGCTTATAGCTGATGGCAAGCTGGGTCTTGGCGAACGCGCACGGGAAGTTCTCCGCGATGCCCATGACCTCGCCGGTCGATTTCATCTCGGGACCGAGGATGGTGTCCGCACCCGGGAAGCGGCCGAAAGGCATAACGGCCTCCTTGACGCTGAAGCGGTCCAAGCGCCGCTCGTCGCTTGGCAGGCGAAGTTCGGCGATGCTCTCGCCCGCCATGATGCGTGCAGCGGCCTGCGCTAAGGGAACCCCGGTGGCCTTCGAGGCGAACGGCACGGTGCGACTGGCTCGCGGATTGGCCTCGATCATGTAGATGACCTGGTCCTTGATGGCGAACTGTATGTTGAGCAAACCGACCACGCCCAAGCGAAGCGCCAGGCGGCGCGCGATGGAGCGCAGCTGCGCCTGGATGGCATCGGAGAGCGAGAACGGTGGCGTGCAGCAGGCCGAGTCGCCGGAATGGATGCCGGCCATCTCGATATGCTCCATGATGGCCCCGACGTAGGTTTCGGTGCCGTCGCACAGGGCGTCAAGGTCAAGCTCCACGGCCCCCTCGAGGAAGCGATCGAGATATACCGGGTGATCCGGCGTGATCTTGGCCGCCTCCGCCATATAGCGCTTGAGCTGGGCATCGTCGTAGACGATGCCCATACCGCGCCCGCCGAGCACGTAGCTCGGGCGCACGAGCAGCGGGAAGCCGATGTCTGCCGCAACCTTTCGCGCCTGCTCGAAGGTGGTCGCCTGACCAGCGGCAGGATAGGCGATGTCGAGCTCGTCGCATACGGCACGGAACCGGTCGCGGTCCTCGGCAAGGTCGATGGCCTCGGGCTTCGTGCCCATGATGTTGACGCCGGCTTCTTGCAGGGCAGCCGCCAGCTTCAACGGGGTCTGCCCGCCCAACGTGACCACCACGCCCTCGGGCTGCTCGACATCGACGATGTCCATAACGTCCTCGAAGGTCAGCGGCTCGAAATACAGCTTGTCGGAGGTATCGTAGTCGGTCGACACGGTCTCGGGGTTGCAGTTGACCATGATCGTCTCGTAGCCAGCGTCCCGAAGCGCATAGCTGGCGTGCACGCAACAGTAATCGAACTCGATGCCCTGCCCGATACGATTCGGCCCGGCGCCCAAGATCATGACGCTCTTGCGACCCGGCGTGGGAACGGCCTCGTTCTCATCCGCATCATAGGTTTTGTAGTGGTATGCCGTGGTGCCGGGGAACTCGGCGGCGCAGGTGTCGACCGTCTTGAACGCCGGCACGACGCCGAGGCGCTTGCGCTGAGCACGTACCTCAAGCTCATCGGCGCCGACGAGGTGTCCGATCTGCATATCTGACAGGCCCATGCGTTTCAGCAGGCGGAAGGCGTCCGCATCGAGCTGCTCAAGGGACATGCCGCGAAGGTTCTCCTCGATGACGACGATATCGCGCATGCGGTCGATGAACCACGGATCGATGCCCGTGGCCTCGTGCAACCGCTGCGTACTCCACCCGCGGCGAAGCGCCTCGGCCATATAGAAGATGCGGTCTTGCGTGGGGCGCCCGACCAGCTCATCGAAGCCGTCCTGCTCGAGCACATCCTTGCATTTACCGTCGGCGTTCAGGCCGGCGCGCCCGTTTTCCAGCGAGCGCATGGCCTTGCCGAGCGCTTCCTCGAACGTACGCCCGATCCCCATGACCTCGCCGACGGCCTTCATGCGCGTGGACAGCACGTCGTCAGCGCCCTGGAACTTCTCGAACGCGAAGCGAGGAACCTTCACCACGCAGTAGTCTATGGAAGGCTCGAAGCATGCAGGCGTGGCCTTCGTGATATCGTTGACGATTTCGTCAAGCGTATACCCGACGGCAAGGCGCGCCGCGGCCTTGGCGATGGGGAAACCGGTGGCCTTGGAAGCAAGCGCCGACGAGCGCGATACGCGCGGGTTCATCTCGATGACCACCATGCGGCCGTTTTGCGGGTTCACGGCGAACTGCACGTTCGACCCGCCCGTCTCCACACCCACCTTTTCGAGAATGGCGAGGCTTGCCGCGCGCATGCGCTGGTATTCCACGTCGCTAAGCGTTTGAGCAGGGGCGACGGTGATGGAATCGCCCGTGTGCACGCCCATGGCGTCGAGGTTCTCGATGGAGCAGACGATGATGCCGTTTCCGGCCTTATCGCGCATGACCTCCATCTCGTATTCTTTCCAGCCTTCGATGGATTCTTCAACGAGCACCTCGCCGGCTGGCGACAACTCAAGGCCCTGCGACACGATCAGGCGCAGCTCATCCTCGTTGTGCGCGATACCGCCGCCGGCGCCGCCCATGGTGAAGCTCGGGCGCAAAACCACCGGATATCCGAGCTTTTCCACGATGGCCAGCGCATCCTCGACGCGATACGCATAATCGCTGCGGGCCGTTTCGATGCCAAGCTCTGCCATGCACTCGTTGAACAGCTTACGGTCCTCGCCGCGGTTGATGGCATCAAGGTCGCAGCCGATCATCACAACGCCGTATTTCTCCAGAATGCCGGATTCAGCCAGCTCAACCGCGGCGTTCAAACCGGTTTGCCCGCCCAAGGTGGGCAGAAGCGCATCCGGATGCTCGCGAGCGATGACCCGTTCGATGAACTCGGCGGTGATGGGCTCGACGTAGGTGCGATCGGCCATGGCGGGATCGGTCATGATGGTCGCCGGGTTGGAGTTGACCAGCACCACGCGAAAACCCTCGTCCTTGAGCACCTTGCACGCCTGCGTGCCGGAGTAATCGAATTCGCACGCCTGACCGATGACGATGGGACCGGAGCCGATGACCAGAATGGTTTCGATATCGTTGCGTTTAGGCATTCGTGAGCTCCTTCGCTGCTTCGGCGCCGAACCGCCAACCCGCCAAGCGGTCGGCAGCGATGTCGATGTCCAGATAATCCTTGCGTCCTTCCATCAAGCGCACGAACGCCGTGAACAGATAGTGCGCATCGGTCGGGCCCGGCGCGGCCTCGGGATGGTACTGCACGCAAAACGCGGGCACGTCCAGAAACGCCACGCCCTCCACCGTGCCGTCGTTGAGGTTGACATGGGTTAGCCGGATACGCCCGAAGCGGTCGTTTTGCACGACGGGAGCGATGCCGGCGCGTACCCAAAAGCGCAGGTCGTCATGATGCTCGGTATGCCCGCCCGACAGCTCCGGCACAAGCTCGCCCATGCTGGGGAACAGCACCCCGAACCCATGGTTTTGCGCCGTGATCTCCACGCGGCGCGTGAGGAGGTTCATCACGGGATGGTTGCCGCCTCGATGACCGAACTTGAGCTTCTCGATATCGGCGCCGGCAGCTTTGCCCATCATCTGATGACCCAGGCAGATACCGAACATCGGCACCTTACCGAGCAGCTTCTCAACCTGGGAATACGTGCCCGAGACCGCATCTGGATCGCCGGGTCCGTTGCTTAAGAACACGCCATCGGGATGCTGCGCAAGAACGTCCTCGGCAGGCGTATCCCACGGCACGCACGTGACCGAGCATCCAGCGCGCACGAGCCCGTCGAGGATGGAGCGCTTCACGCCGCAATCGTAGGCAATGACGTTGAAACGGGCTGAGGGGGCCTCGGTCAAAGCGAAAAGCACGCTATTCGGCACATCGTCGGCAGTATGTTCATAAGGGCGTTCGCGAGACACCGTGGCGGCAAGGTTTTGCCCCACGATGCTCTCGCTCGCGCGCACTTTCGCGACCAGGCTTTCCACGTCATCATCGACGGTGGAGATGATCGCGCGCTGGGCACCATGGTCGCGCACGTGGCGCACGAGCGCGCGCGTGTCCACGCCCTCGATGGCCGCCACGCCGTTGCGTTGCAAGTACTCGCCAACAGACATGCCGCTGCGCCAATTGCTCGGCGTTGCGCACATATCGCGCACCACCAGCCCTCGCAGTGCGGGCTTGCCCGATTGCGCATCCTGTAGATTCACGCCATAGTTGCCGATTTGAGGATACGTCAGCGTGATGATCTGGCCCGCATAGCTGGGGTCGCTGATCACCTCGAGATACCCCTCGAGCGAGGTGTTGAAGCATATCTCGCCGAAAGCCTCCCCCGCAGCGCCGCACGCCGTGCCGAAGAACACGGTGCCATCTTCTAAAGCTAAAGCCGCCTTCGCGCCAACCCCCTTCGAGGTCCCGCGTAGCAGCTGTTCTGTGATGTTGCTCACATGCAACTCCTTTCGTGATGGCAAGCGCGCACCGACTCCGTAAGGCCGAATCCCGACCTCGTGGGCCGAACACTATGCAATCAAAGCCGGCCATCGCCCGCCATATTCCTTTTCGGTCTCTCCGTACCGCCCTTAAAGGACTTGGAGGAGTATACAACTGAATAGCTGTTTTACTTTGTGTTATGCAGTTTTATTACCTGTTGTTAACGTAATATGCATTGAAATCGGCTGCCGATTTTGTGCAGGCGCACATAAACCCCTGGTGGGACGCGGATTTCGGCCCGCTTTCCCATTGAGGGGAACCTCCCATACGTAGTAGGATGTCTGCTATACGGGGAAATATTCCGGAATCGGGAAGGGGAAACCGATGGGAATCGATGAACAGGCGACAAGCCAACCTCCAGGTGCGATGCGCGGCGCCATCGTGGGAACGGTGGCTTTGGTAACGGTGTTCGCGGCAGCCTCCGCGCCCATCCCGCTTTACGCCACGTGGCAGCAACAGCTGGGTCTTTCCGCCTCCGACGTTTCCATGACCATCGTCATGTACCTGTTCGGCGTGCTTTCCGTCCTGTTCTTCGCCGGATCGCTGTCGGACGCATCCGGGCGCAGGCCCACAGTGGGCGCCGCGCTTGCCTGCGGCGTTGCCGGCTGCCTGCTGTTCATCGGTCTGTCAAGCGGCCCTATGCTGCAATTCGCCCGTTTCGTGCAGGGCGTTTCCTGTGCACTCTCCATGAGCGCCACCTCTGCGTTCGTAATCGACTGCACCTCGGAGCGCCATCGCACGTTCGGTATGACCATCGCAAGCACAGGGTATCTGATCGGGCTTACCGTGGGATCGCTAGGCATCGGGTTTTTCGCCACCGTTTCCACCGCCTATTGGCAGGTATTCGCCGTGATGGCCGTAATCATGCTCGCAACGATGCTCGCCCTTCCCTTCACGCCTGAAACGGTGCACAACCGCATCACCTGGAAAAAAGCCGTGAAGCCGATGGTGCACGTGCCGCCCCATCTTCGAAAGCTGCTCCCTATCGTGGCCGGCGGCTATATCTCCACCTGGTCGGTCGGCTTCTTCTTCCAATCGCTTTCCACGCCGGCATCGGTGGACTACTTCGGGGCAACCGATCCGCTCATCCCGTCTTTGGTGCTGGCTTTGGCCATGGCACCGAGTGCGCTAGGAGGGCCTGTTTCGGCGCGCATGGGAACGCGATCTTCTATGATCGTCGGCTACATCATCATGTTCGACACGATCATCGCACTAGGGGTGTGCATGGTTTTGGGGCTTTTGGTCCCCTATCTGGTGCTCGAGGTGGTGTTCGCAGTCACCACGGGCATGATCCTATCCTCGAGTCTGCATATGCTCATCAGCGCATCCACCCCGCAGGAAAACGCCAGCGTGGTAACGCTTGCCAACCTGACCGGTTACGTAGGGTCGACCGTGGTGTCGACCATTCAAACAGGGCTCACCGCCACATTCGACCTGGCAACGGTGTACGCCTTCATCGCGCTTCTCGCCGCCATCTCGATCGTACCGGGATGCATATCGATGGCTAAACATCAACGATAACAGTTAGCGAACAGCACGTCGTTTCCGGGGCGCACGCGCCTTGACGCTACCCCGATGCAACGCGACGAGCTTGCAATGACGAGGAGGGGACATGACCGAAAACTGCCACGCATCGAATGCGAAAGACCTGAGAAGCGCCATCATCGCGGCGTGCGCCATGCTGCTGACCTTCGCCGCGGTGGCGGTGCCCGTGCCGTTGTACGCCGAGTACAAGGTAGCCCTGGGGCTGACCGATGCCGACATCTCGCTGACCATGGTTTCCTATCTCACCGGCGTTCTGACCACGTTGTTCGTAGGAGGTTCGCTCTCGGACGCGCTCGGTCGCAGGCCGCTCGTGGCCGCCGCCCTGCTGTTCGGCTCGCTAGCCTGCGCGCTGTATATCTGGCTGCCAAACGGAGCCGCCTTGCAGATCGCCCGTATGGTGCAAGGCGTTTCGTGCGGCCTCACCATGAGCGCGACCTCGGCTTTCATGCTTGATTGCACCTCGCAGCGCTATCGCACCTTCGGCACCACCATCGCCAGCACCGGCTGCTTGATCGGCATGATGATCGGGTCTTTGGGCATCGGTATCTACGCCACGTTCTCGCGCAACTATATCCCCATGTTCGCCGTGCTCATCGTGCTGATGATGCTCAATGCCGTCCTTCTTCCGCTTGCGCAGGAAACGGTCACGCAGCGGATCACCATCCGCAAGGCCATCAAACCGCTCGTGCATATCCCGAAGAACCTTCGCCCGGTATTCCCGCTTGCCGCAGGATGCTATATCGCGGCTTGGGGCACCGGCGTGTTTTTCCAATCGCTGTCAACCCCTGCCGCTGTGGCGTACTTCAAATCGACCGACCCGTTAATCCCCGCGCTCATGTTCGCGCTGGCCATGGCACCGAGCGCGTTGGGCGGCCCCATGTCCGCCCGCACCACCACGCGATTCGCCGTATACGGCGGCACGGCGCTGCTGTGCGTCAGCTACGCGATCTTGTGGGTTACGCTCACGAAGGGCATGACGGTGCCGTTCCTGATCGCCGACGGCGTGTTCAGCGTTTCCACCGGCATCCTCCTGTCCGCCAGCATGCATATGCTCATCAGCTACAGCGACCCCGCCGACAGCGCCAGCGTGGTATCGCTCATCAACTTCACCGGCTATGTGGGCTCCACGGTAGTGAGCATCGCCATGAGCACCATCGCCAACACCTTGGCTTTGAGCACCGTTCTTATGGTCGGTTTCGCCATCTCGATGGTGTTCATGATCCCCGGTTTCGCAACGAAGGCGCTGCGCAAGTAGCGCGAATACACGGCACCCGCCAAAGACAAATTGACCACCGCGAATGCAAAAAGGGATGCCCCGGATCGAATCCGAGGCATCCCTTCGTTATATGCGCTGGTAAAGCTCGTCGCTATTCGACGATCTTGCCGTCTTCCATGGTAGCGTAGCCGCCGACGTACACGTCGGTTGCACGGCCGGTGAGCTGGGCACCGATGAAGCCGGAGTTCTTCGCCTTGCTGCAGAAATCAGCGGCATCGACGGTCCAGGCGGCCTCAGGATCGATGACCGTCAGGTCAGCGGTGCTGCCGGCCTCGAGGGCCACGCGCTCCACACCCAGAATAGTGCGCTGGTTGGCTCCCATGAGCTCGGTCATGCGCTCCCAGGAGATCTTGCCGGTGGCGACCAGGTTGGTGATGACCAGGCCCAGGCTGGTCTCCAGGCCGATCATGCCGAACGGCGCCAGCTCGAACTCGCGGTCCTTCTCCCATGCGGTGTGCGGGGCATGGTCGGTGACGATGGCGTCGACGGTGCCGTCGATCACACCGGCGATAAGGGCCTCGGCATCGGCAGCCGTGCGCAGCGGCGGGTTGACCTTGAGGGCCGTGGAGTAATCGTCGCCGATGTTGTCCTCAGTGAGGAACAGGTGATGCGGGGTGACCTCGCAGGTAACCGGCAGGCCCTCGGCCTTGGCGGCGCGCACCATATCAAGGCCGCGCGCGGTGGAGATGTGCTGGATGTGCAGCTTGCAGCCGGTCAGGCGACACAGGGCGATGTCGCGAGCGATCTGCAGTTCCTCGCCTTCCGCCGGCCAACCCAGAAGACCAAGGCGCGTGGAGGCGACGCCCTCGTTGACCTGGCCGTCGCCGACCAGATCCTCGTCCTGGCAGTGGCTCATGACCACGCGACCGAACTGGCTGGCGTAATCCATGACGCGGCGCATCATGCCGGCAGCCTGGATGCCACGGCCGTCATCGGTGAACGCGACGGCGCCGTGTGCGGCCATGTCGCCCATCTCGGAGAGCGTCTCGCCCTTCAGGCCCTGCGAGCAGGAACCCGACACGTGCACGCGGCATTTACCGGCCTGAAGGGCGATGGATTTCACATACTCGACGGCGACGGCGTTGTCGACGACCGGGTTGGTGTTGGGCATGGCGCAAACCGCCGTGAAGCCGCCATGGGCTGCGGCGCGGGTGCCGCTGGCGATGTCTTCCTTCTGCTCGAAACCCGGCTCGCGCAGATGCACATGCATGTCAACCAGGCCCGGGACGACGATCTTGCCGGCCAAGTCGCGCTCAACGCCCTTCTCCAGGGAAATGCCCTGGCCGATCTCGACGATCTTACCGTCGCGGATGAGGATGTCGGCGGTTTCGTTCAGACCGACCTGCGGGTCGATCACATGCGCGTTCTTAAGCAGTAATGCCATCTTCGCTCCCTCCAAGCAGCAGGTACAGGGCGGCCATGCGGGTCAGGATGCCGGCATAGACCTGGTCAAGGATGACCGAACGCTCCGGGTGGTCGGCCATAAAGGAATCCAGCTCGACGCCACGGTTGATGGGGCCGGGATGGCACACAATGCAGTCGGGGCGCATGAGCTTGTTGCGCTTCTCGGTGAGGCCGTAGAGCATGTTGTACTCGCGCAGGCTGGGGTACGGCGCGCCCTCGAGGCGCTCGCGCTGGATGCGCAGCATGTACACGACGTCAAGTTCGGGGAGCACCTCGTCGATGTTGTGCGAGATGTGATCGACGCCGAGCACCTCGGGGCGTGCGGGCAGCAGCGTGGGCGGAGCGATGGCGGTGACCTCGCAGCCCATGATCTTCAGGGCCGGGATGAGGCTGCCGCACACGCGGGAGTGCCCGATGTCGCCGACGACGCCGACCTTCAAGCCGTCGAGACGGCCCTTGGTCTGCCAGATGGTGTACAGGTCGAGCAACGCCTGCGTGGGATGCTGATGCTTGCCGTCGCCTGCGTCGATGACGTGGACGCCGGACACGTCGGCGATCTTGCGCGGCACGCCGGCGTGCTTGTCGCGCACGACGATCATGTCGATCTTGTAGGAGCACAGCGTTTCCACCGTGTCCACCAGGCTCTCGCCCTTGACCGAGGAGGTGGAGCTGCCGCCGAAGTTCAGACTTGCAGCGGACAGGCGCTTCTCGGCCATCTCGAAGCTCGAGCGCGTGCGGGTGGACGGCTCGTTGAACATGTTGACCACGGTGAAGCCCTTGAGCGTGGGCACCTGCTTGATGCGGCGCTCGTTGACCTCCTTGAACTTCACGGCCGTTTCCAGGATGGCCATGATGTCATCGGCGGAATACTCCGTGATGTCGATAAGATGCTTATGGTTGAAAGCCATTCCCTATTCACCTCCCAGCGGTGCGGCGCCGATGTGCGCGCCGTCGGACATTTCCAGAATCTCGACCTCGGACTTGCCGTCCACTTCCTCCAGGAACAGGCGCACGTTCTCCTGTGCGGCGGAAGGCACGTTCTTGCCGACGTAATCTGCGCGGATGGGAAGCTCGCGATGCCCGCGGTCCACGAGCACTGCCAGCTCCACGCGAGCCGGGCGCCCGATGTCCATGAGCGCATCGAGCGCGGCGCGGATGGTGCGGCCGGTGAAGAGCACGTCGTCTACGAGCACGACGTCCTTGCCGTCCATATCGAAGTCGATTTCGGTGGAATGCACTTCGGGGGCGAAGTGGGTGGCGAAGTCGTCACGATAGAAGCTGATGTCAAGCTTGCCGAGCGGCACCTTCGTGCCCTCGATCTGCTCGATCTTCTCAGCCAGGCGCTTGGCGAGCAGATCGCCGCGCGTGACGATGCCGACGAGCGCGAGGTTGTCCGCGCCCTTGTTGGTCTCGAGGATCTGATGCGCGATACGCACCAGAGAGCGCTCGATCTCGTCTGCATCCATGCAGACGTTCTTGACCGTCCCTGCGTCAGTCATACACACCCTTTCTCTAGTCGAGTGCGTACAGACAGACACGTCTATCGGGAAAGCCGCCGAGTTTTTCGGCCCGCCCGAACCTTGACGCCATGTCGCAAGGCATAAAAAACGCCTTTGCGGCTGACAAAGGCTTCATCTCAGATCCGCTCTTGTGAATGTGAGCGATTCGGGTGTTACCTTGTCGGTCTCTCTGTACCGCATTTAAAGGAACTGTTCGCAGTTTATGCGGACCGGCGCGGTTTGACAACCCCGAATATCGAAAAACTAAATGAAATAGCGTCTTGTAACGCCCACAACGCTTAGAACAGGCATTTTATGCACTCGTAACGCCCGTAGCTCCCACATAATCCGTGAAAACTCGGCACTTGGGATACAGCTGGGATAAGGTAGTCGAGCGAAATGTCCCGTGCATGGACAGCAAAAAGCCCCGCTTCGGCGGGGCTTTGCTTTACTCGTCATGAAACTTGACGACCACGTTGAAGCCTTGGACGGTGAACAGGGGACGGAGGTGCGTTCACGTAGCCAATCTCCGCACCTTTGGCAACGCAGCGCGAACACACCTCCGTCCCCTGTTCAGGTTCCACATTCCCCGCCCGCCGATGCGATTCGCGCAGATTCTAGCCGATCAGCTCGGTCATGCGGGCGGCCAGTGAATCCCAAGACACGGCGGTGGCGTCGAACCCGGTCCCCTCAAGGGGTCGCTCCGCCGCCGCTTGAAGCTGTTCGAGCAGCGCATCAGAAAGGCGCTGCTCGAAAGCCGGCAGATCCTCGGACACGGGCACGTCGACGCCCTCGATGCGCGGCGGCTCCACGAACGAGACGGGGGCATCGGGAAGGCACGCGTCAAGCCAGGGCTTGACGCCGGGAAGGCTTGTGACGACCGCCCGGCAGCCGCTTGCAAGCGCCTCCACCGTGACGAGCGGCAGCCCCTCGAAAAACGAGGGCAACACGAACACATGGCTTGCGTTATACGAAAGCACCAGGTCATCCTGCGAGACGCGGCCGCGAAACGCCACCGGGAACCGGCAACGGCCGGCCAGCTCGACGATTCGGTCGTACTGCGCCTGGTCGCTATAGCCGCCGACCAGGCGCAGCTCGACGTCTTGCGGGTCGAAGGGCAGCAGGTCCATGGCGCGAACAAGGCTTTCCACGCCCTTTGCGCGACAGAGCTTGCCCACGTACAGCACGCGCAACGGACGGGATGGGCGCAAACCGGCGCGAGGAGCGAACTCTTGGGAGTTGTAGCCGGTCCCCACGACGCGGATGCGTTCGGCGGGCAGCCCGAACAGCTCGGCGATCTCGGCCTTCTGCGCCTCGTGCAGCGCCATGACCCCATCGAGCGAGCGGACGGCGTCGGTGATGCGCTCCTTCTCCAGGCTGTGGTTGCGTAGCTGGCGAAGGTCGGTGGAGTGGCAAACCGCCCAGATCGGGCACGGGCGCCCCTTTCGGCCCGCCACTTCCCCATTCACGTCCGGTAACCGATTTTCACCGGCAAAAGCATCGAGCACATCGCAAGCCGTCGAGCACACCAGATACAGGTGATGGCAGATGATCGCATCGGGCCGGAAGCCCAGCACCGCCTCGCGAATGCGCTTCCCGAACGCAGCGCGGAACGCCTGGACCATCTCCGGCGTCATGTCGCGATACCGTGTGGCCTGGTAAGGCATCACGTCGCTCATGCCGCACACGGGAAACGGCAGCTCAGGTGTGCGAAAGCGCACCGGAAGGAACTCGACGCCGCTGGCAAGCTGCGGGGAGTCATCCTTGTCGATGCCGGCGATGACGGCCACCTGGTGGCCGGCGGCGGCCATAGAGGCCACCGTTTCGGCCAGGTACACGCCGCTGCCGGTGCTATCGGGCTTTTGGGCGGAGATGCAGAGGATGCGCATGGAGGTCCTTTCGGGATCTGGATGGCGTTGGGTTACGGAAGCATACGAAACGGGTCACGAGCAGGCGATTTCGCGCAGGGCCTCAAGAGCCGCATCGCAATCCTGCGACGAGTTCATAGCCCCGAAGCTGAAGCGCACGACGCCCTGCTGCTGCGTGCCGAGCGCCGTGTGCATGAGCGGGGCGCAATGCGCGCCCGGACGGACGCACACGCCCCACCCCTGCGCCAGCCGATCGGCGATCTCGCCGGAATCGGCATCGCCGACGTTGACGGCGACGATGCCGCAGCGTCGACCGGAGCCGCCGCCGAGCACCCGCACGCCATCGATGTCGGCGACCCTTTCCAGGAAGCGCGCCACCAGCCCCTCGATATGCGCTTGCACATCGGCCACGCCGCACTTTGCAAGCCAGGCGCACCCTGCCGCAAGGCCCACCAAGCCGTGCGCGTTTGCCGTACCGGCCTCGAGCGCCTCGGGCATGAAGCGTGGATGGCGCTCATCGAAGCTGTGCACGCCCGATCCGCCTTCCACCAGCGGGGCGATATCAAGGCCCGGGCGAACGCACAGCCCGCCGGTGCCCTGCGGCCCATACAGGCTTTTGTGGCCCGTGAAGCACACGACGTCTGCGCCGATGGCCGAAGCCGAGAACGCCCACGCGCCGGCCGTCTGGGCGGCATCGAGGATGAACAGCGCGCCTGCGTTATGCGCGGCGGCCGCCATGCGCTCGATGTCGTAGACGTCGCCGGTGACGTTGGAGGCGTGCGTGACCGTGACCAGGCTGGCACCGGCAAGGGCCTGCTCGTAGGATTCCCAATCTAGCGAGCCATCAGGTAGGATGCCGGCCACGCGCACCTGGCATCCGCGCTCGTCGCGCGCGCGGTTGAGCGGGCGCAGCACGGAGTTGTGCGAGGCGGCCGTGGTGACGGCAACGCCGCCTGCGGGCAACAGGCCGTCGATGGCGATGTTGAGGGCCATGGTGGCGTTCAAGGCGAACGACACGCTGCCGGCGCCCCAGGCCCCGACCAGGTCCGAAACCGCCTTGCGCGCCCCGAACACCGCCATGCTCGCATCGAGCGCGGCCTGGTGCGAGCCGCGTCCAGGGCCGCCGAACGACGTCATGGCCCCGCACACCGCATCGATGACGGCCTGGGGCTTGTGCATGGTGGTGGCTGCGTTGTCCAGATAGATCATGGCTTGTACCCAATCGTTCGAAGATGATGACGGTCACCGATTTTCACCGGCACCGTGAATGCGTACGGGGAATAGATGAAGGGAAGATATGCCCTCAAAGCGGCGAAAAGCGGGCCGTATGGAGAAAGCCGAACGGCCCATCCGCAAAGACAATGGCGGCGAAGGCGCAAACCGCTATTCCGCAGCCTCTATCTCGGCTGCGATGACGGCCGCGCCCAAGGCTCCCGCGAAACGCGCATCGGGGCAAGAACCCACCGGCGCGCCCAGCTCGGCCTCCAAACGCGCGCGGACGTAATCGTTGTCGCACAACCCGCCGGTAAGGTGATATCGCGCCGCGGGAACCTGCCCCACGAGCGTGCACACGCGCGCCACGACCGAATCGATGACCCCGCGGGCGATGTTCTCGCGCGGCTCGCCCTTGCCCACCAAGGAGATGACCTCGGATTCGGCGAACACGGTGCACATGTTGGAGATGACGGTGGGCTGCCCGGCGGCCGCCAAGCGCGCGAGCTCGGCTTGGCTGACGCCCAAACGGTCGGCCATGATCTCCAAGAAGCGCCCGGTGCCCGCAGAGCATTTGTCGTTCATGACGAACTTGCGCACCTTGCCGCCAGCAAGGCCGATGGCCTTGGTATCCTGCCCGCCGATATCGATGACGGTGCCGTCTTCGCGAAACAGCGCCGAGGCGCCGCGGGCGTGGCAGGTAATCTCGGTGACCACCTTGTCCGCGTACGGCACGGCCACACGGCCGTACCCTGTGGCCACCACCGGCATCCCGCCCGCATCGAACCCCTCGCAGGCAAGCGCGCTGCGCACCTGTTCGGCAACCTCGACGCTTGAAAAGCCGGTGGGGATGACCAGCTTGAACGCGATGGCGCCCGAAGAATCCGTCACGACGGCCTTCGTAGCCGTGGAACCGATGTCGATGCCGATGCCCGCCATACCCGATGCTCCCTGCCTTTCGTTGCAAGCCCATGAAACCGCACCCTATCAAACGCTTTCGCGCCTGATGCAAAAAGATGCATACCTACTTGCGACTATACTATACTGGCAATGATACCGACCCGACCCCATAAGAAAGGACCGCGCATGAGCACGGACAACCCCGCGAGCGGCGCCATGTGCGACGGCGATCGCATTCGCCTGACCACGCTCACCGATAAAGGCGGTTGAGCGGCTAAATGGGGTCCGGGAGACCTCTCCGAGATTCTGCGCGATATCGCGCCAGCCGTGCCAGACCCGAACCTGTTGCTTGGCTTCGACACCGCAGACGACGCGGCGGTTTGGCAGGTGGACGAAAACAACGCCGCCGTGCTGACGCTTGACTTCTTCACGCCCGTGGTCGACGACCCGTACGAGTTCGGCGCCGTGGCCGCGGCAAACGCCCTGTCCGACGTGTTCGCGATGGGCGGCAGGCCCGTCACGGCGCTCAACATCCTGGCCTTCCCCAGCTGCATGGGCACCGATGTGGTGGGAGACGTGCTGCGCGGCGGCGCGGACAAGGTGCGCGAGGCCGGGGCGTTCGTGGTGGGCGGCCATTCCATCGAAGACGACGAGCCCAAATACGGCCTTTCCGTGTTCGGCCTGGTGCACCCTGAGCGCATGGTACGAAACGGCGGGGCGCTGCCGGGGGATGCGCTGTACTACACGAAAACGCTCGGCACGGGCATCATGAACGCCGCGCTGCGGGCGAAGCTGCGCAGCGACGAGGACCTTCGCCCGGTCATCGACGGCATGATGGAGCTCAACCGCGCCGCCGCCGAGGCCATGCTGCAATGCGATGTGCATGCCTGCACCGACGTCACCGGCTTCGGCCTTGCCGGGCATCTGCACGAGATGCTCGACGCGTCCGGATGCGCGGCGCGGCTGGACTGGGACGCATTGCCCCTGTTCGACGGTGTCTACGAGCTGTCGTGCGACTACTGCCGCCCCGGCAAGACGTTCGGCATCATCGACTGGGCAAGCTCGTTCGTGGAGCAGGGCGAAATCGACGACTTCGAGTTCGACGACCGCATGGGCGTGCTGTGCGACCCGCAGACCTCCGGCGGCTTGCTCGTGGCCATCCCGCCGGAAAACGCAAGCCGCTTCGAGGCGGAGTGCGAGCAGCGCCAGGGACGCAAACCCTCCCGCATCGGAGCCTTCGAAGCCGGGCCGGCAGGCAAGATCTTCGTGAACTGGTAAGCGCGCAGACCGGCGCATCGCAGGGCACCGGCCGAACCGTTGCCATCCATGGTCGCAATAAGCCATACGCAAAACAAGGGGAGCCGTCGGACGACGGCTCCCCTTGCGTTCAGTACAGATCCACAACGGTGATGTCCTCGAAGGCAAGCCCCCGGTGCGCGAGCGCTTCCTCGAGCGTTTCGCGCTGCTCGGCGGGAACGCTCCAGGCCAGGCCGCAGCCCGCGGAGATCTCGGAGGGCACCGGGATAACCCGCCCCGGCAGGCCGCCGCCGGCCGCGGCGGCCTGCACGGCCATCGCGTCGGCCGTGCTATGAAACGTCACCACCGCATGCGGCGTTTTGCATCGCTGCATCTTACATACCGCCAACGGCTAGGGGCGTACGACGACGCCGGCCTCAAGCTGCTTCTGGACGATGACGTACATGTTGGTCACCTCGCCCACCGCAAGCTTGTCGGCAATCCCGAAATGGTTGAGGCAGGTTCCGCAGCTGAAGATCTCCACGCCGGCTTCGGCGAGCTTTTTCAGGTCCTCGAGCACAGGGCTGCCCTCGACGGTCAGATGCACGCCGCCGTTGTAGGCCAGGATGGCCGCCGGCAGCTCGTCTTGCTGGGTGAGCGCGAACACGAACGCCTTCATGAGCGTGGCGCCCAGCTCGTCGTCGCCCGAGCCCATCAGCTCGCTGGACAACACGACCACCTTCTGCCCCGCCGGCACGAGCGGCTGGCACTCCTCGCATGTCTCGGCGGCAGCCTGAGCGCCCTTCGTGAAGGTCACCGCGAACTCCGCTTCGCCGCGCTGCTCGGAGGCGGTTTCGATCTTGAGCGACTTGCCCAGGTTTTCCAGGTTGTGCATAGCGGTCTTGTTGTCCACCACCACCTCAAGGGCGCCCTCGCCCATGCCGGCAAGGGCCTTCTTCGCGTTCACCACGGGCAACGGGCACGCCTGCCCCTTGCAATCGAGCTTCTCCATGAGCGTTTCCTTTCCGCGGCGCAGCGCCGCATGTGCATAAACGATCGGCTACAGCATCTCGATGAACGCGCCCAGGCGGGTTTCCACCTGGCCGGCATCGTTGGTGGAGTAATCGGTTTCAAGCTTCATGTAAGGCACGCCGGCCTGCTCGCAGGCGCGCTGCACGCGCACCGCCTCGATGTTGAAGGTGTGGCAAGCTTGCAACACCACCTCAACGACGCCATCCACCTTGTATTTCCCCACCATGTCCATCATATGCTCGACTCGGCCCTCGTTGGGCGACATGACCGAGCAATTGATCTGCAGATAACGATCGGAGATGGCGCGCAGGATATCGGGCGCGTCCTCGTCGACGAGCATGCCCTGCGTGCGCTCGCCGGAGCAGTCGTCGATGCAGACGATCACGCCGCCGGCACGCTCGGCGGTCATGCCCACCTTCTGGATGACGCCGCCCGTGGGGCAGCCCGTGATCATGATGCGCTTGGCGCTTGCGGGCACCGGACGCTCCCCCGCCTCGTAGGCGCTGCGGCGCTTCTGCGCCAGGTCCTCAAGGGTTTGAGCATAGGAATCCACATCAAAGCCGAACGTGGCGCGCAGCAAGGTGGCCATAAGCTCCACGCCGCTCATCGCGGGGGGCTCGTTTTGCTGCAGGTTGTACAGATCCATCATGGCGCGGCGGACGCGGTTGCGCTTGCAGACCGCCTCGCGCAGGGCCTCGTCAGTGATCTGGACGTCGAAGCGCTGCTCGAGCTCCTCTTTGAGCAGCTTGCATTCCTCATACCAGATATCGCCGGCGTAGCTGCGGTTACGCGCCTGGGGCAGCTGCATGACGTGCACCGGCTTGATGTCGGCGAGCAGCTCGTACATCTTCTTCTTGCCGTCGCACGTGGTCTCGCCCAAGATTATGTCGCTGAAGTAGGTGAAAGGGCATTTGTCGGTGAGCGCGAAGCCGTACGTGCCCTTGATGAGCGGGCAGAGGTTTTTGGGCAGCACCGTCTCGGCATCGGGGATGGTCTCGTTGTTCATGCCGCACAGGCCCACCGCGCCGGCGCCCGCGGCGTCCACCAGCTCAAGCGGGCTGTACGAGCACAGGTAACCGCACAGGTTGCCGCCCTCCTGCTTGTAGTTCATGGCGTTGACGAAGCTGGCGCGGCGCGCCTCGTCGAAGGTATCGTAGATGCCGGGCAGGTCGACGGGCACCGCCGGTTCGTTTGCGGGTTCGAACATGGAAGCCTCTATTCGTTTCTCGTCTGTGATGATGCGTGCGCAAAAGGATATGCGCAAGTGACGCAAGCATGCTTGCGCGTGCAGAATCCAGCGCGCCCGATGGCAGAAAACGGCGCGTCTTTTAACCGACTATAGCACCGCCGCCCAACCGCGCCGCCGCGCAAAAAGAAAACGGCACCTGCAATCCGCAAGTGCCGTTCGCAAAATCGTTTGGGCCGGAACACCGGGCTTCGCGCTACTTCGCGCTCTTCCTGGCATACGCGAACCAGTAGGCCAGACCGACCAGGACGCCGCCGATGATGTTGCCGACCGTGGCGGCCGAAAGGTTGTACAGGATGGCCGTGACATCAAGCGCGCCGGCATTGGCGACCGCAGCGCCGAACCCGGCGGACTTCATGAGCAGGCCCGTAGGCAAAAAGAACATGTTCGCCACGCAGTGCTCGAAGCCGGCTGCCACGAAGAAGCTGATGGGGAGCATGATGCCGAGCACCTTGTCCACCACGGTGCGCGCGGAAAAGCCGATCCACACCGCCAGGCACACCATGACGTTGCACATGATGCCCTTGGCCATGAGCACGAGCCAATCGGGGGTGACCTTGCCGACGGCCACCGACACCATGGCGTCGCCCACGGCGCCGCCGTTCATCGAGCCGACGCCGCACCAGTAGATGAGCGCCACCACGATCAGCGACCCGACCAGGTTGCCCAGCCACACGATGACCCAGTTGCGCACCAGGCCGCCAAGTTTGATCTTGCCCGAAGCCAAGCCCGTGACCATGAGCATGTTGCCGGTGAACAGCTCGGCGCCGCAGCACAGCACAAGCACCAGGCCCAGGCTGAAGCAGATGCCGCCGACCATGCGCTGAGCGGCGAACGGCACGGCCGAGTCGCCCAGGAACACCAGGAAATACGTTGCGCCGAACGCGATGAACGCACCGGCGAGCATCGCCAGCACGAAGCACTTCGCGCCCGCCATGCCGGCCTTGCCCTCGGCCAGCGTCTCGGCCTTCGCCTCGATCTCGGCGGGGCCGAGCGCATCGGGTCGCAGCGCCTTCACATCCGATTGATCCATTGCCATGGAAACCTCCCCCTGTTCGCGATCTCTCGTCTTTTGGAAAAACACGGTAATTTTTGCATGGCTGCACGCGTGAAACGCCCGCGTTGGCGTGAACGGCGCGAATTGACCCGCCTGCGATAACATTTGCCGGACATTTGGCGCACTCGCCGCCTTGCCCGGGGCCGCATATGCCATGACTGCTATATTGAGCTACGGAAAACCCGCGGCGCCCCGCATGCGGGGCGCCGCCGCACGCTATAGGGAAAGAGGACCCATGCCCGAACCACGTACCGATCTGTTACGCGCATTGCCCCAGGTCGAAGAGCTGATGCAAGCCGCACCCATGAAGGCGCTCGAAGCCATCGTCCCCCGCTCCATGCTCGTCGACCGCGCCCGCGCGGCCGTGGATGCGCAACGTCGGCTCATCTTGGCGGGCGAGGCGGATGCAGTCGATGGCGAGGCCATCTTGACCGATGCCGTCAACGGCGCGCTCGCAACGCTGCGCCCAAGCCTCAGGCGCGTCATCAACGCGACCGGCGTGGTCATCCACACCAACCTCGGCCGCAGCGTGCTGGCAGAGCCCGCCGTGCAGGCGGTGGTGGAGGCGGCGCGCGGCTACTCCACGCTGGAATACAGCATCGAGATCATGGCGCGCGGCAGCCGTCATGATCACGTGGAGCATCTGATCTGCGCGCTCACCGGCGCAGAGGCGGCCATCGCCGTGAACAACAACGCGGCAGCCGTCATGATGGTGCTCGCCGAGTTCGCTGCCGGCCACGAGGCCATCGTCAGCCGAGGCGAGCTCGTCGAGATCGGCGGCAGCTTCCGCGTCCCCGACATCATGGCCCAGTCAAACGCCCGCATGGTGGAGGTGGGCGCCACGAACAAGACGCACGCCTTCGATTACGAACGCGCCATCACGCCCGACACGGCCATGCTGCTCAAGGTGCACCCCTCCAACTACCGCATGATCGGGTTCACTGAAAGCGTCTCGAAGACCGACCTGCGCCGCATCGCCGATGCGGAAAACGCCCGCCGCGGCGCTGCGGGCGCCGCCTGGCCCGAAGTGCTCGTCTACGAGGACCAGGGCTCGGGCGCGTTCATGCACCTGGACGTGTTCGGTGAATACGCCGAGCCCACGGTGCGCGAATCGCTTGCCGAGGGATGCGACCTGGTCAGCTTCTCGGGCGATAAGCTGCTCGGCGGGCCACAGGCCGGCATCGTGGTGGGCCGCAAGGACTACATCGACCGCCTGAAGAAGCATCCGCTGGCCCGCGCGCTGCGCCTGGACAAGATGACGCTCGCCGCCTTGGAGGCCACGCTGCGCCTGTATCTGGACCCCGAGGATGCGCTTGCCCGCATCCCCACGCTGCGCATGCTCACCGAAGATGCCGAAACGGTTCGCGAACGTGCCGAAGCATTGATGGAGGCCTTGGCCAAGCGCGTGACGCCCAAGCAGGCGCAGCTGGAGATCGTGGAGGAGACGGGGCGTGCAGGCGGAGGGTCGCTTCCCATGTGCGACATCCCCACGTTCTGCGTGCGCATGCGCTTCGAGGCCGGCGACGCGCAGGGCTGCGAGGAGCATCTGCAGCGCAACCGCGACGTACCCGTGATCGCGCGCATCAAGCGCGAATGCGTGCTGTTCGACGCGCGCACCATCACCGAAGAGGATATCCCCGAGATCGCCTGTGCCGTAGCCGGCTATTTCGCGGCCATCGAAGGGCGAAAGGAGTCGTAGCGCGCCATGGCAACCGAATCGAAACGAGACCTGGTGCTCGGAACCGCAGGCCATATCGACCACGGCAAATCCACCTTGGTCCAGGCGCTCACCGGCACCGACCCCGACAGGCTCAGCGAGGAGAAGCAGCGCGGCATCACCATCGAGCTCGGCTTCGCCGAGCTCAAGCTGCCCAACGGAAGCGCCATGGGCGTGGTCGACGTCCCGGGCCACGAGCGCTTCGTCCGCCAGATGATCGCGGGCTCCACCGGCATCGACGTGGCCCTTCTGTGCATCGCCGCCGATGACGGCATCATGCCGCAAACTGAGGAGCACTTGGCGGTGCTGCAGCTGCTGGCCGTGCCCACCTGCGTGGTGGCGCTCACGAAATGCGACCTGGTGGACGAGGAATGGGCGCTGTTCATGGAAGACGAGGTGCGCTCCCGCCTTGCCGCAACGCCGTATGCCCAGGCCGCCGTCGTGCCCGTTTCCGCCCGAACCGGGCAGGGCTTGGACGAGCTGCGGGAAGCCATACAGCTTGCCGCCCGCGCCACCGCCGGCCGCGCCGAGCAGGAGGCGATGCGCCTGCCCGTGGACCGCAGCTTCACCATCAAGGGCGCCGGCACCGTGGTGACCGGCACGCTCTGGAGCGGCATCGCGCACGTAGGCGACGAGGTGGAGGTGCTGCCCTCGGGCCTGCGCACGCGCATCCGCGGCATCCAGGTGCACGGCCAGGCGGTCGAGCAGGCCGCATCGGGCCACCGCACCGCGTTGAACCTCAACGCGGTGTCAACCGACGATGTGCGGCCGGGCAGCTTCATCTGCACCCCCGACGCCGTCACGCCCACCGACCACTTCGACGTCGACATCACCTACCTGGGGATTCCCGACCAGGACAAGCCGCTTGAAACCGGTTGCCGCGTGCATGTTGCGCACGGCACCTCCGAATGCATCGGGCGCGTGCTGCTCATGGACGGCGTGAAAAGCATTTCCCGTGGTCAGACGGCCGCAGCGCAGATCCGCACCGAAAACGACTTACCGGTTGCATACGGTGACCGGTTCGTCATCCGCTCCTACTCCCCCGTGCACGTGATCGGCGGCGGCGTGGTGCTGCGCGCTCATCCGCGACGCACGACCACGGTAAGCGAAGGCGACCGGACCTTGCTCGACACGCTGCGCGCAGGCGATGCCGCGGCAGCGGTGCGCGCCGCCTTCGATATGGCCGAGTTCCCCGCTACGCCCGCCGACATCGCCCATGCAACCGGGCTTGCGCTGTCGCAAACCGCCGATGAGCTGGAAGCGCTTGCCGCGTCCGGCGCCGCCGAGAAGCTTGCAGGGGCAGCTGGCGCGAACACCCGATTCGCCACCAAGCGCATGCTGCAGAAGCTGCTAGGCGCGATAGAGAACGCCTTGCTGCGATTCCATAGCGCAAACCCCGCAGCAACCGGCATGTCGAAAGACGCCCTGCGCCAAGCCTGCATGCCCCGATGCGCGCCCGACGCCTTCGATGCGGTGCTCGCGCGCGCTTGCGCGGAAGGCAAAGCCGTTGCCGATGGCGGCATGATAAGCCACCCGCAAGCCGGAGCCGGCGCCCGCAAGCTGGAGGAAGGCAACGCCGACAAGCTGGCCGAGCTGCTGGCCGCGGCAAGCTCGAAGCCGCCCGCGGTTGCCGACCTGCTCAAACAGGCCGACCTTGCACCAAAGCAGGGATACAAGGCACTTGGGCTGCTTGAGAAGCAAGGCCGCGCCGTCAAGGCCAGCGAGGAGTTCTACTTCGATGCCGACGCACTTGCCTCGCTCGAGCAGGCGGTTCGAGACGCATTGGCGAACGGCCCCGCTTCCGCGGCCGACCTCAAAGATGCCATGAGCCTGAGCCGCAAACACGCCATCCCCGTTCTCGAGCACTTCGACGATGCGGACGTCACGCGCCGCGTCGGCGACATGCGCGAGCTGGCAAGCTAGGCCGAAGGCGCCCATCAGGGTCGCAGCAAACCGATTCGGCGGCCACCCGTCGCCAAGCCTACCCTCTACTCGAGCACAGGGTAGACATACGCAAAACGCCTCCCTTCCCTATAGCATGGAAGGGAGGCGTTGCCGTTTTCAAGCCCGAAGGGGAACAGGCTATGCAACACATAAACCCGCAATGCTCCTCAAGTAAAACCAGTACATATAAAAAGAAGCCCCAAAGGGCTCCTTTTGCGTCTTATATGGCGGAGACACGTGCGAATCGAACACACCCGAGACGTTCTGCGCGCCTCACAACGGCTTTGAAGGCCGCGGGGCCCACCAGGACCCATCCATCTCCACGTGATTTCATCATTGATTGTACCCGAACCGTAATCTGATGCGGCCCCATTCGATAAACGGTGCGATATTTCCAAAAAATGGTTGGATAGCAGTAACAAATACTAGGATTCGCGCAAAAACAGGATGCCGATGAGCGTGAGCACGATGAATGCGGCGCCCATCATACCCGCCGCCACAATCGCCCGTTGTTTGAGCGTAGGTCGCTCAAACCAGTCGAACAGCCTTTCCAGCGGCCGGGTATCGACGAGCAACGGGATCGGCCAGTCCATGGCCAGCCAAACGCAGACATAGCCGACCGCGCAAGCGAAGGCGGGCAAGCGAGCCATGTCCCCCTGCGGATTCATGCAGGAGGCGACGCACGCGAAGACCATGACCGCGCCCCAAGCTGCCAAAAGGACATCCCACGCCACCCCCACGCCCAAAGGCAGGCGATGCGCAAGGCCGGACGAAAACTCCCACAGCCACCGCAAGGCGACTATTGCGCCATGCGCAAAAGCCGCAAAACCGCCGCGCTCCTTGGTATGACGCGACCCGGGTGCGCTAATCACCGCAGCCGACGGAACCATCTCCACCTCACAAGGCGCGGCGCAATCGCGAACCGAATCGGCGGCACGCACAGCGTCACAAGGCTGCGAAGCGCCATCTATACCGGAACTCGGCTCGGGTCCGGAATCTTGGACGCAACCCGCATCGGCAGAAGACACTCCCAGTCGAAGATCGCCGGAAGCCTGTGGGCACCACGCTCCAGTAGCAGGAGCTTCCCTTCGAAATTCGACCCGGCATCCAGTCGCATACATGAACGCTGCGCGCATCGCCGCCACCGATCCGAAGCGATCGGCAGGGTCGAACGCCGTCGCCTGGGCCACCACGTCGCGCACCGATTCGGGAACCCCATGGGCACGCAAGCGCCGTTGAACCGTCGACGAACGGGCGTCTCCTCGCACAGCAGGTAGAACAGCAGCATGCCCAAGGCATACACATCGCTGCGCACATCGGTCTGCCCGTAGCCGAACTGCTCGGGCGGCGCATAGGCGCGCGTGCCGAAATGGCTGGTATCGCACGCGGCATCCTTGTCGAACGTGCGAGCGATGCCCAGGTCGATCACCAAGACCGTATCCCCGTCCACCATGAAATTCGACGGCTTGATATCGCGATGGATAAGCGGCGGGTCGAAGCGGCCATGCAGCTCGGCAATGGCATCGCATATGCCGGGGAACAGCCGCTTTGCCACGTCAAGCGATGGACCGGTTTCGTAGATCTCATCGGCAAGCGTGCGCCCAGGCACGAATTCCATGACCACCGCATCCTGCTCCCCGAGCGAATAGCAGTCGACGATGCGTGGCAGGTGCAGAAACCGTTTGCCCCGACGTTGTGCTGCCAGCACGCGAGCGTACGCGCCGCCCAGCCCCGATTCGGCATCGAACACCTTGCGTACGTAGGGGCCTTGCTCGGCACCGTTGGCCCCGACGAAGAAGACGCGCTCCGTTCGCTCGTACCGGCCTTCCTTCAATACGGCATCGACGCGATAGCACTCATCGCGCGCAAGGCTGTCAAGATGTTGTCGGAGGGATTCGTTCATAACGATGATGGTAGCAGATGAATCGACGTGCCAACGTCGGAGAGCAGCGAACGGGCCGGCGCACCTTGCTCGAAATATGCGCTACTCGGTGATGGTGTCCTCATGGAAGGCGTAGAGCTGATCGTCTGCGGTTTGCAGCGTTTCGCCGTGGGTGATGCAGAAGATGATGATGGCGTCACGCCGGTTCTTGCAATACAGCTCGTTGCAGCCCCCCGCCTGCAAAAGGCGGTTCGTCTCGCGCAGCGACAGCTTCATGGCGAACGCAAGCTGCAGCAGCTTGTTGCGCGAGGGGTTGCGCTGGCCGACGAAGATCTGATATCCGAACGTGGGGTTGATGCCCGCAAGGCGAACCACCTCGGGACGCCTGAGGCCCCGCTCATCAAGCAGCTGCTGAAGATAGTCGGGCAAACTGCGGCACGCAAGCTTGTGCTTGCTGGCGAATACGGCTGGATCGGGCGAATCGAGCAGCTCGTTGAGCAAATCCTCGGTCATCGGTTCTTTCACGCGCCGCTTCCTTCTCCGCTTCGCCGGTTTTCGTTTCCTTGATTCCATAGTAGCAAAGAGGAGGCCCATCAGGCGCGGTGATGCAACCCACCGCGCCTGATGGGCGCAAACCTTCGGAATCGTTAGACGATATCCCAGGAAACATCCGAACCGCGGCCGATGAAGGCGTTCTGGTACAGCACCTTCACCACGTCGCCTTCGAAGTATAGGTTGCCGGAAACCGTGCCGCCGGCGGCAAGGGTACCGGAATTGAGCTCGTTCTCGCCGTTGGAGTAATACGTTTGCGAGCGCTGGGCACCCTGGGCGTCTTCGGCCTTCCAATCGTAAGGGTTGAATGACGCCTGGCTGCTGCCGTTGTTTTGATAGGTCACGCTCACCTGCGTGATGGGCGATCCGTCATAGTTCTGCAGCCCGGTCACCACGCCGTCGACCGTGAGCACCAGGCCGTTTTTGAGCGTGATGGAGCTGCCGGCCGCAGCAGCCTGAGCATCATCGGCGGCCTCATCGGAAGCAGGGGCCGTAGTCGCGGGCTGATGGGCTGCGGGCTGCGGAGCCACGGAGGTGCCCGAGAAGGCATCGTCGATAGCCGAGCTGTACATGCTTTGCGTGGCCAGCACCACGACGAAGGCGATGACGTTCATCGCCACGCCGGTGATGGACAGGCCCTTGCCCGACTTCCTCCCCTTCACGCACAGCACCGTGCCTATGAGCGCGAGCGCGAAGCCGATCGCGGCGAGCAATGCCGAGAAATTGTTGATGATGGGCAGAAACGACGTCGCCAAGGCGATGATTCCCAAAACGAAACCGGCGATTCCCAGCCCCGATTTCGATGGCCGCGAGGTCGGCGCGGCTTGCACAGTGTTGGTTTCCATGAGCATTCCCTTTCCCTAAACGATGCACTGACGTGCTGAAACGATGTCAATGCTAGAGAAAGGGCCTTATGATTTCATTAGACGATATGAGAGCCAGGGTGTGAAATAGCCCCCTGGATGACGGATGCGTGGGTCGGAACGAAAATATGCTTGCCAGCAAAGTTCCGCCACAAGTCAAAAGGAGGCTCTCATGCCGTATCGCACCAGCATCGGGCTGGATGTTCACGCCCGCTC
>NZ_CABQJR010000010.1 GCF_902464545.1 uncultured Senegalimassilia sp. | reverse complement strand
TGCCGAGGGCGTTGCCGCCGAGGGCGATGACTACGGAAGGACCGTCACCTTTTGCATAGGGCATAGGGTTTACCTCCTTGCTTGTTTATCGAAAACTATTCTTTACCGTTCGATTCGATGCCGGCCTTCTCATTAGGCTTCGGGAAGCCGCCGATACCTCTCTTCACCAGAAGCAGCTTTCCTAGCACATAGTATGCAAGCGCGCTGAAGATACACACAGCAGTTGTTGCGTTGCAGTACCTGAAGGCGTCATGAGGAATGCACAGGAAGGGATCGAAAATTGCAAGATACAGCACCACCGAAGCTGCGAAAACGCCAATTGCAACCCAGTTGAAGCCACCCCAGAAATAGTACTTGGAGTTCTTGCCGTTGTTGTAAGCGTCGCGAATGGAAATGTGCTTTTTCCTGAACGCGTAGTAGTCAACCAGCTGCATCATTGCGATAGGAGCGCAGCTCATGCTGGAAATACCCAGGATGATATAGAAATTGTCGTACAGCGGCTCAGCCCAAATCATGCCGACGAAAGCAATCAGGGTAATCAAGCCAGTGCACTTGCCCCATGGGATTTTCACAAAGGTCTTCACTTGCTTAATGCCAATACCCAGGTTGTACAACATAACGGAGCATGCAGTAATGTCGGCACAAATCACCAGCAGCAAAGCCGCGGTGCCAAGACCCAGACCGCCCATCGGAATCATCCATGCAGTCGGATCGGAGCTGTTCACCAGCAGAGATGCTGCAACACCCATAACGGTGCCCAGAGTCGCGGCGAAAACCAATCCGATAACGTTTGGCCAGAAAGCCGCCTTCGTGGTCTTGCACAGCTTCGCAACACCACCCATATTCGGCCACCAAGAAAAGCCGGCGCCCATACTGAGCTCGAAGACTACCAGGAAGTTCAGCCACTGGTCCTCAAACGGAGCCAAGGGCTTAGCGGACAGAACGGTATCCCAACCGTAGTTCATGCTGACCACCACGAACAGGAAGATCAAAATGATGACGAAAATAGGTGCTACGAAGTTATTGAGCTTCTTCAAGAGCACAGGGCCCTTCCAGGCGACCATCCAGCAAATCGCGCCGGCAATCACCGAAAGAATGAACATGGGAACACCGGTAGTGATGTCCGTTCCGGTAAACCCAAGCACGATATTGCCAACGGCCTTCGCCACCATCATACAGAGGATAACCAGCCAAGCAATAACGAATATGGACATCAAAATCAGGAATACCTTCGTGCCTTTGCCACCAAGGATGCCTCGCACCGATGTGTATGCGTCGACTCCATATTTTCCCGATATCACCTGCGTCGCAAGCGACATAAGCAATACTGCAACGATGTTGCCGGCAATCGAGCCAACAAGCGCTGTCGGAACGTCTACATATAGCGCCAGACTTCCTCCGGTGATAAAACACCATGCCGCGCACGCAAAACCCGTGATAACTACCGTGTAATCTTTGAAACCATAAGGACGCTCGCTTTTTAGAACAGGCATAGACTCGCTTTGAGCCTCGCTGTTGACATCTGCTTCAGCCATAATGCACCTCCCCTTAGAAATACATGACCGCATACCAGATAACAGGCAACACTCCCAGCACGATAAACATTGCGGCTATCAAAATGTTGTCGGCTTTATCCAGTCCAGGAATGAGCTTTCCCTCGCGTTCTTGCTCTTCGATTTCCGCGATACGCTCGAACAGTTCCCCTTCGTGAGCTTCATCGAAGTTCGTGCTTCCGCTCAGCTCGGACCTGATTTCATCTACGGCACTCATGGACTACTCCCTCCTTCTGTTATCGAAGTTGGCATCCTACGAAGCGAGCACGGCAACCATTACCGCCACCGGCGTTTTCAAAAAGGGTCGTTTCTTTCGCACGGTTCCCCTCTTGCGCTTCGTAATCCAAAAGAGGGCGCAAGTCTTACCTCTAGCAAAAACCTACGCCCTCCGTATTCAGAACCCATTAACCCTGTTAGCAATTAATGCGAATCATGAATTTATGGGTCAGATGCCTATTTGAAAGTGTTTCCAAGCTTTAAGCAGAGGGCTCCTGCTGCGTGATGCAGTGGATGTTGCCACCGCCGTACACAACCTGGCGAGAGTCAACGCCAACGCACTTGAACACGCCTTCGCCCCACGTCTCGTCGTAAATCTTCTGCAAGGTTTCTACGGCAAGAGCATCATTAACGTCGCCGTATTGCGGGATGATGCAACCGTGATTGGTTACCAGGTAATTCATGTAGGAAGCAATCTGCGGCTCGTCCTGCGCGGTACGCGGGTTCACCAGGTCGATGGAATTCGCTTCCTCATCGGACATGAAGCAAGGCTTCTCGGGCATGGGAAGCTTGTAGACCTTCAGCTTGCGACCCTTAGCATCGGTAGCGTTAACCAAAGTGTCGTAGATTTCATGGCACTGACGATAGAACGGATAGTCCGGATCATCGGTCCAGATGCAGGCCACAACGCCAGGAGCGATAAAGGTCGCGCAGTCGTCAATATGACCGTTAGTAACCTCGGGATCGATGCCTTCCTTAACCCAAATAACCTTCTCAACACCCAAGTACTCTTCGAGTTCTTTGGTCATGTAAGCGCGCAGTTCCTCGCTGAAAGGCTCATATTTACGCGGGTACAGCGGCCAATCATCTGCATCAGGCTCATGGGCGACCAGCACAGAAGCGGTACGACCACCGGAAAGCAGGCACGAGTCCGTAACGATAAGGGTACCTTCACCATCAACGGTAATAGAACCGCCCTCGAGAATCACATGGTCGGGACGATACGTGCGAACCCCCACGTAGTCGGCCATTTTACGCGCGATTTTAGCATCCTTGTCCCAGGGGAAGTACAGGCCATCCACCAAGCCACCGTATGCATTGAAGTGCCAGTCAGTAGCAGCCTTGTCGCCCTTGTCATTCACCAAGAACGTGGCGCCGGTATCGCGGAACCAAGCATCGTTGATGCTCATTTCCATAACCGTCACGCGCTCGTTATCCTTGAACACAGCCTTGCAGTTGTCGTAGTCGGCCTCGTTGCAGCACATCACAACGGGAGTGAACTCGGAAATGGCATTCGCGATGCCGGCATAGGTGCGCTGAGCGGGCACGGCGCCGAACGCAAACGTGTCAGGACGGTTCGGCCAGCCCATGAACACGCGGTCTTGCGGGGCGAATTCGGCCGGCATATAGAAGCCATCGGCTTTAGGAGTGGATTCGGATTCGGTAATCTGACGCATTTCAGTACCTCCAATGAGTACGAAGGGCTGCATGATCGCTGCCGACCATGCAGCCCTTTGCGAAATATGATTGTGCCTTGTTCGATTGACGAGAACCGGGCTAGCGTCAACCGAACGACAAAACTTACGCCTTAGAAGTCGTAGTTGTGAATGCGCGGGGTCAGCAGATCTTCGACCTTACCGCGGTAGTAGTTCTCCAGATACTCGCTGGTGTTGCGGCGGAGCGGCCACAGGATGTACACCAGAATACCGCGCTGAGCATACAGACGATTCTCGCCCAGGGGCAGCAGAGCAGACTGCGGGCCATCCCACACTGCGTCAGTCATCTCCCAGTTACGGTTACCGGGCAGGTAGTGCATAACCCAAGCGGACTTCGGGGCATGAGCCATGAGCTCTTCGTTGATCTGGTACTTCGGGTAGAACACCTCAAAGGCTTCCTTCTCGCAAACGCCCATCTTGTGGTAGTTCACGACACCGGTGTAGAAGAAATCGGTTTCGGGAGCGTACTCATAGGGATCCTCGGTGCAGATGATCTCGCCGTTGCCATCCTCGGCAGCCTGAGCGCGGCACTTTGCCAGCAGCTCGTCGGAGGGCCAGAACTTCTTGGGGGCAGCGCAAATCACGCGAATGCCCAAGCGCGGGAACAGGGAGAGATGGTCCATGAACACGCAGTCGAAACCGTCAGCGCCATCGCCCAGCCACATGAAGGTGCAATCAGACAGCTTCTTGCCCTTCGGCTTGCGCTCGATCATCGTGATAAGGTCGGCAATGACCTGCGTGGGATGATGCTGCTCCTGGCTACCAAAGCCATCAGACTGGAACTCGGCGCAGGACATGCCGCTGATAACCGGTACGGTGGAGTTAGCAACAACCTCATCGATGACGCGCTGAGACAAGCTACGAATCATGATGGCGTCGGCCATGGAAGAAATAATAGCCGCAGTCTCCGCGATATCCTCTTGGCCAGAGCCGGCATGCAGAGAGCTGCCGTCGAGGAACATTGCATGGCCGCCAAACTGGGTCATGGCCGTCTCGAAGCTTACGCGGGTACGGGTTGACTGCTGGTCGAACATCATAGCAAGGGAGACGTCCTTAAGCAGGGGCAAGCGAACGCCCTTCTCCTCCATCTCCTTCAGCAGCAGGCAAACATCAAGCAGTTCGTTGATTTGGTCCACGCTCCAGTCGCTCAGACGGTTCATGTCCATGTAATGCTCGTGCTTCATAACCCTCACTCCTTCTTTCTTGCCGTTCGTCTTTCGACGATTCGCTATTGGTTTGAACCCCTCACTTGGGATCCGATGGCTGCCACTTTACGAGCCGCAAGGGATAACCCTCAATCGGCTTGCTGTACCATTTATGAAAAGTGCGTGAAGGGATTAAGCTAGTTATTGCGTACGGGTTAGAAGGGTGCATCTATATAACCTAATAGGGTTATATAGATGCATTGATAGATGGCATGAATGGTTTGAACCGTGAGACCGCTTGCTCTCACCAATACGAATTGCCAATGAGAGGAACTATGCTATTGATGATATTGCGGCGCTTTTTTGCAGGTCAACGTGTGTTTTACTGAGTTGAAAACGAAGAAGTTCGGCCTCGAAGACAAACGTGGAGATATGCTCCCGAGTGCCCACCAAAGCGAAGCCGACAACCTAATGCAGCACGCGTAACTCTTTTGCAAGTCGCAAATCGCCTGAAGCGAGCGCAAGGAGTCTGCCGTAATTTATGGGCGATTTGCTTCCGTATCGCATAATCGACCGCATAGCAAAACCCCCGGAATTGAAGCCACACGGCTTTGGTTCCGGGGGTTTTGCGCTGTTCGCTAGATGCTAGATCAGGCTCACAAGCAGTTCATGGATGCGCAGGTTGTCGTCGAGCTCCGGGTGAAACGAGACGCCCAGCTGATTGCCCGAGCGCACGGCCACGATGCGATCGTCCACACGCGCCAGGACCTCGGCGCCTTCATGCACCTCCTTGATGAACGGAGCGCGGATGAACGTCATCGGGATATCGACGGTTTCGCCATCCGGCACGCCAGGCAAGCCGGCGCAGGGAGCAACGGTGCGGAAGCTTCCCAGTTGGCGGCCGTACGCGTTGCGGCGAACCGTCACCGGCAGCGTTCCGATGGCGCCCGCCGCGGTTGCGCCTGCGGCAACGGGGCCGTTCGGATCGCCGGCGGCGGGAACGCCTTCTTCGACGTTTTGCGCCAGCAAGATCAGGCCCGCGCACGTGCCCAGAACCGGCATGCCGGCAGCCACGCGGGACTTCAACGCGTCGAGCATGCCCAGCTCGCGCAGCATCTTCGCCTGCGCCGTGCTCTCGCCCCCGGGCAGCACCAGGGCATCGTAGGGCTGTTCGACATCGGGCCCCTGGCGAAGCTCGATGCATTCGCAACCCAGCTTCGCCAGCGCGCGCTCATGCTCGACAAACGCCCCCTGAACAGCCAAAACAGCGATTTTCTTAGACATAGGGAAACCCTTCGGTCGCATCAAGCCAAAAGCCACCCGCTTCAAAACCTCGCAGGCGGCGTCAAAGTCAGCGAGGGCCGCTGCGGTGCGTCGTATTGCGCCGAAGCAAGCGGGCATTGGCCTTCGGGCCATGCCCGCGCAGCTGAGGTGCAAGACGGCGTGCCGCAGCGGCCCGCAGCGTCGAGCCGTTTCGTTTTGCCGGAAGGCAAAACGAAACGGCTACTTCCCGCGCTCTGCCATGAGGAGGGCGATCTCGCTCTCGTTGATGCCGACCATGGCCTCGCCCAGGTCCTCGGACAGCTCGGCGATGAGCTTGGCGTCGGCGTAGTTCGCCACGGCCTTCACGATGGCCTGCGCTCGCTTCTCGGGATTGCCGGACTTGAAGATGCCGGAGCCCACGAACACGCCCTCGGCGCCCAGCTGCATCATGAGCGCAGCGTCGGCCGGGGTGGCAACGCCGCCGGCGGCGAAGTTCACGACAGGCAGCTTGCCGTTCTCGTGCACGTATTTCACCAGCTCAACGGGCACCTGCAGCTGCTTGGCGGCCTCGAACAGCTCGTCGGCGCGCAGGTTCTGGATGCGGCGGATCTCGGCGTTCATCATGCGCATATGACGCACGGCCTGCACCACGTCGCCCGTGCCGGGCTCGCCCTTGGTGCGGATCATCGTGGCGCCCTCGGCGATGCGGCGCAGCGCCTCGCCCAGGTCACGGGCGCCGCAGACGAACGGCACGTTGAACTGGGTCTTGTCGATGTGATACGTGTCGTCGGCCGGGGACAGCACCTCGGACTCGTCGATGTAGTCGATGTCGATGGCCTGCAGCACCTGGGCCTCAACGAAGTGGCCGATGCGGCACTTTGCCATAACGGGGATGGAAACGGCCTCCTGGATACCCTTGATCATCTTCGGGTCGCTCATGCGGGACACGCCGCCGGCGGCGCGGATGTCGGCGGGGATGCGCTCGAGCGCCATGACGGCGCAAGCGCCCGCCTGCTCGGCGATGTGCGCCTGCTCGGGCGTGGTGACGTCCATGATGACGCCGCCCTTCAGCATCTGGGCAAGCTGGCGGTTCAGGGCAACGCGCTCTTCGGCGGTTTGAGGCTCGGTCATTTCCTACTCCTTCTCTAAGAATGTGAATGTCCGAAGGTTACGCTTCATCTGGTTATGGTAGTATGCCCAAAACTGTTTCTTTTTATATGACCAGATGTTCCACGTGAAACAATTCGGGAAAGCGGTGACGAACAAGTGTTCTTCTATGATATGGAATCACGCGGTGACCTGGCTCTTTACGAATACCTGTATCGTTGCATCCGTCACGATATCGCGCACGGAAAAGTCGAACCCGGGCAGAAATTGCCGTCGAAACGCGCCTTGGCGAAACAGCTGGGCGTCAGCCTGATCACCATCGAAGCCGCATACGACCAGCTTGTCGTCGAAGGCTACATCCGCTCGCGCGAACGCTGCGGCTACTACGCATGCGACCTCGCGCCCGCCGCCAAGATCGGGGAGCAGGGAAGCGCGCAGCACCGAGCGGAGACAACGAGTGCGGTCGCAAGCGAAGGACGCAAGAACTGCCCCGCAAACCCAAATGGTCTTCAGTCTATTTCGCGAGAGCAGGGGCATCCGGAAGGCTCAACGGCCCTAACGTCCGAAGCCGGCTTCGCCCTGTCGGCCGACGATTCCACCGCACCCCGCACGCAAAACGCCCCGCTCGGCACGCCGTTGCTCGCGGATTTCACGCACAGCACGCTGGCGACCACCATGCTCCCCTACTCCGCTTGGGCAAAAGCCGTTCGGCGGACTCTTTCAGACGAATCGGCGGCATCGCTCGCTGAAGCCGCTTCGGCAGCAGGGTCGCCCGAACTGCGAAGCGCCATCGCCGACCACCTGCGACAGTATCGCGGGATGGACGTGTCGCCCGACCAGGTCGTCATAGGCGCCGGGTCGCAAACGCTGTACCAGCTGCTCGTGCAGCTGCTGGGGCGCACCAGGCGCTACGCGGTGGAAGATCCTGGATATCCCCTGCTCACGCGCATGTACGAGCAGCAAGACGCGCCGGTTGCCCATATCGGGCTGGACGATTCCGGCATCGACATCGATGCGCTGGAAGCCTCCGGCGCATCGGTCGCCCACATCATGCCGTCGCACCAGTTCCCCACCGGGATCGTGACCACGGCCGCCCGACGCCGCGAGCTTTTGAACTGGGCTCGCGAAGGGGATCGCTACCTGATCGAGGACGACTACGACTCGGAGTTCCGCATGGCCGGGCGGCCCATACCCTCGCTGTTCGGCATCGACGCCGCCGAACGCGTGCTGTACCTCAACTCGTTCGCCAAAAGCCTGGGCGCGGCGTTTCGCATGGCGTACCTGGTGCTGCCGCCGCAGCTGGCGCAGCGCTTCCACGAGCAGCTCGGCTTCTATGCCAACACCGTCAGCCCGCTCGACCAGCTGGCGCTGGCGCGCTTCATCGAGCAGGGGCATTACGACCGCCATGTGAACCGCCTGCGCACCCACGCGCGCAAAACGCAGGATGCCCTGGTCAGCGCCTTGCACGAAGCATTCGGCGATCGCATTGCGTTCACCGGGCTCAACGACGGCCTGCATTTCATCATGCAGCTGGAAAGCGCATGTAGCGAACATGAGCTTGCTGCCGCAGCCGAAGCCACCGGCATCCGCATCGCCCCGCTGTCGAGCTTCGCCGGCGCGGCTTCACCAAGCGCGACCCCGACCGACTCCGAGCCGCAGGCAAGCACGGCGAGCCCGGCAGGCGCACCCCGCGCACGTTTCATCCTGCGAAGCGACAGCATCCCAGCTGAGGAAGTCCCCGCCGTCGCACACGCCCTCGCAAGCGCCTGGGCGTAGAGCAGCACCGCAAATGGCCCGCAAATGCCTGGGTCCGATCCCTATGCCACGAAGCGGTCGGACCCAGGCAGCACTGCAAAAGCGCTCGAACAACGTCTCGCAAACCCCCGAGCCCAACCCCAGCGCCGCAAACCACCCCGACAGCGTTTTGCGAAACCGCAAACCCCGCTCAAACGCAAAAAGCGCGAGCCGGGCTTCTCACCCAGCTCGCGCTCGCGCCTCTACCGCAAAGTCAAGTAAACGCTACTCGGCGTCGTAGGACTCCTTGAGCGCCTTCAGCGCCGGCAGGCTGTTCTCGATGGTCTCACGGGCGATGCAGTAGCTCATGCGCACCCAGCCCGGGACGCCGAAGCTGTCGGAGGGAACGATGAGCAGCTCATGCTGCTTCGCGCGGTCGCTGAACGCCTGGGCGTCGGGCTCAAGCGCGCGCACCCACAGGTAGAACGCGCCATCAGGCTGCACGTACTCGTAGCCCATCTCGTCCAGAGCCTCGGTCAGGATGCGGCGGTTGGTGGCATACGCCTCCACATCGGACGGCTCGTCGACGCACGCCGCGGCAACGCGCTGGAACAGCACCGGCGCGCAGATGTAACCATGCGCACGGCCAGCGCCGGCGACGGCGAAGAACACGCGATCGGCCTCTTCGGCGTCCATGGTGTCGGAAACGTACACGTAGCCGACACGCTCGCCCGGCAGGCTGAGCGCCTTGGAGTACGAGTAGCACACCAGCGTGCGGGGATAGATGGTGGGAACGTAGGGAACCTCCACGCCGTAGGTGATCTCGCGATACGGTTCGTCGCTGATCAGGTAGATCGGATGGCCGATCTCGGCGCTCTTCGCCTCCAGCATGGCCGCCAAGGCTTCCAGGTTCTCGCGCGTGTACACCGCGCCCACCGGGTTGTTCGGCGAGTTGATGATGACGGCCGCGGTCTTCTCATTGATAGCGGCGCCCATGGCCTCCACATCAAGCTGGAAGCTGGGGACCTGCGTGGGCACCTCGACGATGGAGCAGCCCATGGTCTCGATCCACACCTTATACTCGGGGAAGTACGGGCTGGGGACGATGACCTCGTCGCCGGCGTTGGTGACGGCGCCCAGGCTGATGGCGATGGATGCGGCGGCGCCAACCGTCATGTACACGCGGCCCGCCTTCGCCGGGATGCCGTAGCGGCGGGCGATGCTGTCGGCGATGGTCTGACGGACGGCGGGGATACCGGCAGCAGGCGAATACGCGTGCAGCTCGACCGGCGGCAGCTTCATGAGCTCCTCGATGGTGTCGGCCACCTTCTGCGGCGCGGGCACGCTGGGGTTGCCGATGGAGTAATCGAACACCTTGTCCTCGCCGATCTCGGCCTTGCGCTTCAAACCGTAGGCGAACAGCTCGCGGATCGCGGAGGGCGCATTTCCCAGGCCATACATTCTTTCGTCGATCATAAGGTGCTCCTTGCGTGCCGGTGCGCATAACGCACGATGATAAGTTCGCCGTCCAGATTAGCACTTTCGCACCGCATTGCCGCCCGCGCGGCAACCAACAAAGTTAGCCGGAGCACGAAAACCGCATTTCGAACAAGCTCGCCGGCAAGGACCGTCCGCGAAAGCGGCGCGCAGCCCACCTGGTCGGAACCCACCGAGCGTCCGCCCAGGCGCCCGCCAAGCATGCCGACCGCCTGCGCCCGCCACTTGAACGCACTCGGCTTCCCCGCCGGGAAACCCTTGGGCAACACCTTGGGCCGAAAGCAAACCGTCACCGCCGGCGGGCGCACATTGCGGTACAATAACCCCAGAACACGGGCGCGTGATCTCGTGGCACACGCTCGAGCCGACCTGAAAACATCCGCGCAGGCGCCCAAGCGCCGCGCACAACGAAAGGGGTTATCATGGCTTTCGGTTACAAGCGCATCTTCGCAGCACTCGACGGCGCATCCACCCAGCGAGCGGTCATGGAGCGCGCCATCGCTCTGGCGGAGGAAGAGCATGCTGAGCTCACGTTCGGCCATGTCATCGACTCCGTGCCCTATGAGGCATCGGGCGTCGACTTCGAGCTTCTGTGCAACGAGGGCAAGATCCGCATCGAGACCGACCTTGCCGACCTGCTGGAGAAGGCCCGTAACAACGCCGACATCCCCTCCGTGCAGCTGATCGTCCGCGCCGGCCGCATCACCGACACGCTGCAGAAGCAGCTCATCGAGCCCACCGAGCCCGACCTGGTCATCTGCGGCGAGCGCGGCCTGAGCAACATCAAGTACGTGTTCGTGGGCAGCGTTTCCACGTACCTCATCCGCAACGTCCGCTGCGACGTGCTGGTGGTCAAGCAGGACTAACCGCGCAAAGCGAACGGCGAAACAAGCAAGAACGTAAAAGCGGGGGCCATCTGCCCCCGCTTTTCATTTCGAGATACGAAGTTACGACGTGACCAGCAAAACAGTGCCGATGACCAGCAGCAGCACGTACGTCAGCCTCAGGAAGCGCTCCTGGCTGATGCGCTTGGCAAGCTTGCCGCCCACCACTGTGGCCAGCACGATGAGAGGGATGCAGCACAGCACCATGATCCACACTTCGTGCGTGAAGTGCCCCTGGTACAGCTGCACGCCGGCGTACAACAAGTTAAGGATGGACCACACCGCCGACAGCGTGGCACGGAACTGCTCCTTGTCCGTGAGCTTCTGCACCGCGTAGATGACCAGCAGCGCGCCGCCGGAAACGAACATGCCCTGGATCAGGCCCGCCGCCACCAGCACGCCCCACAGCGCCCACTCCGGCAGGAACGACTGCTTGCGCTGCACGAGGTTCTTGATGCCGACGGCAAGGATGACCAGGCCGTATATCTTCAACAGCGCATGCAGCGGTACCACGGAGTCAAGCCAAGCGCCCAACGCCACGAACGGCAGCATGACGCCCACGATCTTACCGAGCTCGCGCCAATGGATGCTACGGAAGTTGAGCACGGCAAGCACCGTGCAAGCCAGAAAGCCCGTAGCGTTCAAGATGGACACCGAGCTTTGCAGTCCCAACGTGAGCGTGCCCACCGGCATGCAGAAGATGTTGCCGGCGAACCCGGTGATGGCCTGCACGGTGTAGCCGAACAGGAACACCGCCAGAAATATGACGTTCTTAACCAACAGAGACCCTCGCTCCCGTTATCTTGCAATAGGCCCCGCGAACCGGAATACCCACCTGCTCAGCCGCGCCTTTTGCCGCCTAGCCGCGGCTTCATCGTTATCCATGAAATAGGTTGCAAGTATATTACCAAAATGCCTTTTTGCGGCTAATTGCCTTAGCATGAGGGGAAACATCATCTACCATAGGCAGGTACGCAATCCGAAAGCATAGGGGAACAGTGGCTGGATTCAACATCACCATCGCTGGCGACTCCGCTATCAACTTGGAGTTCGCCAAAACCATATCGCCGCAAACCAGCGGCATGATCCGCGTTGCGGCGCAGACGCTCACCGACGACCCCATCCCCGGGGTCACCGAGCTGGTGCCCACGTTCTGCTCGCTCATGGTCACCTACGACCCGTGCGTCATCGGCTACGACGAGCTGTGCCAGCGCGTGCAGGGCAAGCTGCGCAACCTGGCCGCCGCCGAGACGGGCGTGAAGCGCATCGTGGTCATCCCCGTCTGCTACGGCGGGGAGTTCGGCCCCGACCTGCCCACGGTGGCGCACCATGCCGGCATGTCCGAGCAGGACGTTATCAACCTGCACAGCGCGCACGACTACCTCATCGACATGCTGGGCTTCCTGCCCGGCTTCGCCTACCTGGGCGGCCTGGACCCGCGGCTGCACACGCCGCGCCTTTCCGTCCCCCGCACCGAGATCCCTGCGGGCAGCGTGGGCATCGGCGGCGCGCAGACGGGCATCTACCCGCTGGCAAGCCCCGGAGGCTGGCAGATCATCGGCCGCAGCCCCGTGCGCCCGTACGACCCCGAGCGCGCCCAGCCCATCCTGTACCGCGCAGGCGAGTACCTTCGCTTCCAGCCCATCACGCAGAAGCAGTACGACGCCATCGAGGCGCAGATCGCCGCAGGCGGCTATGAGTGCGACGTTATCGTAGAGGAGGCCTAGCATGGGAGTCACCGCCATCAAACCCGGCATCCTGACCACCGTGCAGGACCGAGGCCGCACCGGTTTCCTGGGCAGCGGCTTCAGCCCGTCGGGCGTCATGGACACCCGCGCGCTGCACACGGCCAACCTGCTGGTCGACAACGACCCCGACGCCCCGGTCCTGGAGTTCTGCCTGGCCGGGCCGACGCTTCGCTTCACCACCAGCACCTACGTCGCCATCACCGGCGGCGATTTCCGTCCCACGCTCGACGGCCGCCCCGCGCCCATGTACACCGCGCTGGCCGTGCACCGCGGCAGCGTGCTGGCCTTCGGCGCCCCGAAGACGGGCATGTACGGCTACCTGGCCATCGCAGGCGGCTCCATCAACGCGCCCGAGGTCATGGGCAGCCGTTCCACCAACCTGAAGTGCGGCATCGGCGGATGGAAGGGCCGCGCGCTCATCACCGGCGACTACCTGCCGTTTTGCGCGCGCAACATCGACTTCATCCCCAACCTGGGCTCGCACACCGTCGACCGTGACGACGATTTCTACGGCTTCGACGACCCCGAGATCACGCTGCGCGTGGTGCCCGGCCCGCAGGAGGACATGTTCACGCAAGACGGCGTGGACACCTTCTACGGCCAGTCCTACACCACCACCAGCCGATGCGACCGCATGGGATTCCGCCTGGACGGCCCGGAGATCGAGACGGCGAACGGCAGCGACATCATCTCGGACGGCATCGCGCTGGGCGCCGTGCAGATCCCCGCCGACGGCCGCCCCATCATCATGCTCTCAGACCGCCAGACCACCGGCGGCTACGCCAAGATCGGCACCGTCTGCAGCGTCGACCTGCCCAAGCTGGTGCAGTGCACGCCGGGCCGCGTCATCCGCTTCGCCCCCGTCACCATCCAGCAGGCGCAGGACCTGTACCGCCAGGAGGCGCGCCGCATGGATGCGCTCGCCAAGATGGTCAAGCGCCCCTGCTACGGCGGCATATCGCCGCGAAGGACGGCGCGAAGGCTGACGCCCATCCTTGAAGCGCAGGCCCGCGCGCACGCGTCCGGCAGCCAGAAGCTGTGGATCGAACTGAGCAAAACCGAGCAACAACGCTTGCAGCCCGCAGAGCAGCCCGCAAGCGAGTCGAACCGATAGGAGCACCCCATGACCACGAACGAAACCAACGGCACCGCCGACGCCACGAAGCAGCGCCGCGAGAACATCCTCGACCTTCTCAGCATCATGGACGAGGGCGACCTGACGGCCCTGCGCTTCAAGGACGGCCAGGTGGAGATCGAGCTCGAGCGCAAGCCCGCCGCCGGCGCGCTGTCCGGCGCCGCCCTGCCCCTCATGGCCGAGCGCGTCGGCCAGCTGCTCAACGCCCGCGAGGACGCCACCGGCGTGGTGGCCGGCGCTGCAAGCGCGCCCGTGGCCGGCGACGACGATGCCAGCGTGGTCCGCAGCCCCATGGTGGGCACGTTCTACGCCGGCCCCAGCCCCGACGAGGACCCGTTCGTGAAGGTGGGCCAGGAGGTGCTGACCGGCCAGACGCTGGCCATCGTGGAGGCCATGAAGATGATGAACGAGATCACGGCCCCCGCGCCGGGCATCATCACCGAGGTGCTGGCAGCCAACGGCACGCAGGTCGAATACGACCAGCCGCTGTTCCGCATCTCCACCAGCGCGAACGCGTAAGGGCAGGCGAGCCCCATGTTCAACAAGATCCTCATAGCCAACCGCGGCGAGATAGCCGTGCGCATCATCCGCGCATGCCGCGCCATGGGCATCAAGACGGTTGCCGTGTACTCCACGGCCGACCGCCACGCGCTGCACACCTACCTGGCCGACGAGGCCGTGTGCATCGGCCCCGCGCCGGCGCGCGATTCGTACCTGAACACCACCGCCATCCTGGCCGCGGCCCAGGGCACGGGCGCCGACGCCATCCATCCCGGCTACGGCTTCCTGTCCGAGAACTCCACGTTCGCCAAGCTGTGCCGCGACAACGACATCGTGTTCATCGGCCCCACGCCCGAGGTCATCGACCGCATGGGCAACAAAAGCCAGGCCCGCCGCACCATGATGGACGCCGGCGTGCCCGTGGTGCCCGGCACGAAGAAGGGCATCCACGACGTGGACGTGGCCCTTGAGCAGGCCCGCACCATCGGCTGGCCCATCATGATCAAGGCGTCGTCGGGCGGCGGCGGCAAGGGCATGCGCGTGTCGGAGAGCGAAGAGGACTTCGCCGACATGTTCAACATCGCCCAGCGCGAAAGCGTCAACGCCTTCGGCGACAACACCATGTACCTGGAGCGCGCCGTGCAGAACCCGCGCCACGTGGAGGTGCAGATCATCGCCGACAACCACGGCAACGTGGTGGCCTTAGGCGAGCGCGACTGTAGCGTGCAGCGCAACCACCAGAAGATGATCGAGGAAAGCCCCAGCCCGCTGCTGGACGCCGACGAGGGCCTGCGCCGCCGCATGATGGACGACGCCGTGAAGGCCGCGCGCGCCGTGGGCTACACGTCCGCCGGCACCATCGAGTTCCTCATGGACGCCGAGCGCAACTACTACTTCATGGAGATGAACACGCGCATCCAGGTGGAGCACTGCGTCACCGAGATGGTCACGCACACCGACCTGGTGGGCGAGATGATCCGCGTGGCGGCCGGCGAGCCGCTGTCGTTTTCCCAGGACGACATCGTGTTGCGCGGGCACGCCATCGAATGCCGCATCAACGCCGAAACGCCCGAGAAGAACTTCATGCCCAGCCCCGGCACCATCTCGCAGATGCACCTGCCCGGCGGCAACGGCGTGCGCGTGGACACCGCGGCCTACGACGGCTTCGAGATCTCGCCGTACTACGACTCCATGATCGCCAAAATCATCGTGCAGGGCCGCAACCGCACCGAGGCCATCGCCAAGATGCGCACCGCGCTCGAGGAGATGGTGGTCGTGGGCGCGAACACCAACCTTGACTTCCAATACGCCATCATGGAGAACGAGACGTTCCGCGCCGGCCTGGCCGACACGGGCTTCATCGAGCAGTTCCTTGCAGGCGAAGTGTAGGGATCGAAGAAAGGAAGCGTTATGGGAATCGAAATGCCGGTACCTGCAAAGCCCGAAGGCGTCGACGCCGACGTGTGGGAGCAGATGCTCCGCGCCACGCCCGCCGAGGCGCGTCATCTGATCCGCGAAGGCAAGTTCGCCGCCCCCACGAGCGGCCTGTGCCCGGGTTACGCGCAGGCGAACCTGATCATCCTGCCGCGCGAGCAGGCCTATGATTTCCTGCTGTTCGCGCAGCGCAACCCCAAGCCCTGCCCCATCCTGGAGGTCACCGAGGTTGGCGAGCGCATGACGCACATCTGCGCGAAGGACTGCGACGTTGCCACCGACTTCCCCGGATACCGCATCTACAAGGACGGCGTCATGGTGGACGAGGTCGACGACGTGGTGGACTACTGGCGCGACGACCTGGTGGCGTTCATCATCGGCTGCTCGTTCAGCTTCGAAAGCGAGCTGATCGAGGCGGGCATCGAGATGCGCCACAACACGCAAGGCCGCAACGTGTCCATGTACCTCACCAACCTGGCGTGCGAACCGGCCGGCTCCATGAGCGGCAACACGGTGGTCAGCATGCGCCCCATCCCCTACGACCAGGTGGTGAAAGCGGTGCAGATCTCCGGCGCCATCCCGAAGGTGCACGGCGCGCCCGTGCACATCGGCGACCCCTCCGTCATCGGCATCAAGGACATCGCCAAGCCCGACTTCGGCGACCCGGTGGACATCAACCCCGGCGAGGTGCCGGTGTTCTGGGCATGCGGCGTCACCCCGCAGTCCATCGTCATGAACAGCAAGCCGCCGTTCGCCATCACGCACGCCCCCGGCTACATGCTGATCACGGACACCAAGAACGTGGACCTGAAGGGCTAGCAGGACAACCGCGCCGACCCGCCTAAGGCTTGTCCGAGGGCGAACAACCCGAACCGACGCCGTGCGCGGTTGCGGCATGCCGCAACCGCGCACGCTCATGTATATGGAAATGGAAGTGTTGAACATGCCGAGCATCGATCTCAACTCCGACCTGGGAGAAAGCTTCGGGCGATACACGCTCGGGCTTGACGACCAGGTCATCCCGCTGGTTTCCAGCGTCAACGTGGCGTGCGGCATGCACGCCGGCGACCCGGCGGTCATGCGCCGCACCGTCAAGCTCGCCGCCGACGCGGGCGTTGCCGTGGGCGCGCACCCGGGCTACCCCGACCTGCAGGGCTTCGGCCGCCGCGACATCGCCATGTCGCCCGACGAGGCCTACGACTACATCCTGTACCAGATCGGCGCGCTGCAGGCCTTCTGCCACGCCACCGGGGCGCGCATGCACCATGTGAAGCCGCACGGCCAGCTGTACAACCGCGCCGCCGTGGACCCGGAGCTTGCCCGTGCCGTGGCCGCCGCCGTGAAGGACGCCAACCTGGACCTGGTGCTGGTGGGCCTGGCGAACAGCGAGCTCATCCGCGCGGGCCAGGCGGAGGGCATCCGCACCGCGCAGGAGTTCTTCGCCGACCGCAACTACACCGACGAGGGGCTGCTGGTGTCGCGCAAGCTCCCCGACGCCGTCATCACCGACGAGGACTTCGCCGTGGCGCGCGTGGTGCGCGCCGTGAAGGAAGGCGCCATCGAGTCGGCATCGGGCAAGCTGATCACCGTGAAGCCCGACACCATCTGCATCCACGGCGACAACGTGCACGCGCTCGAGTTCGCCGGCAAGATCCGCACCGCGCTGACCGAGGCCGGCGTCGAGGTGAAGCCCGTGTAGCAACGGGGGCACGCGCGAGGCCGCGGAGCGCCGGGCCGCGCACGGCGGCGCCGCAAGCGAGCAACAACGCACAACGCAACGAAACGCGAAGAGGGCCGGGTATCAACCCGGCCCTCTTTCTTGCATCCCGCCGCCGCCCTATGCAGGTGCGACGGCGGGTTCCCTATATCCCACCTTCGCCGTAGTCGGACGTGCTAGCGCTTATCGCGACGGCGCATGATGACCAGCGCCGCGATGGACGCCGCGCCCGCCAGAGCCACTGCCGCAAGCGGCAGGACCAGGGCAAGCTTGTCGTCGCCCGTCTGCATCAGCGCCTTGCCGATAGGCCCGCTCGGCGCGAAGGTCTTGCCGCCGGGCTGCGTGGGCTGCACGGGTGCCGGAGGCTCGGCGTACGTGTTCGTGAACGCGAGCACGTCGGCATCGCCTGCCACCGTTGCGTTCAGGTGGCCGAGCCCGCCATCGACGACCGTCACGGTCACCTTGTACGCGTGCTTGTCGTACGTCACGTTCGCCTGCGCGTCGTCGAGCTCGGTGAGCGCGAACTCGTACGTGCCGGGCTTGTCGAACGTCAGCGCCGGGAAAGCGATCTTGCCGTCGGCGGCGTTCTTCGCCTTCAGCTCGGTGCCGTCGGCCGCGGTCAGCACGAACGTGAACTGCCCGTCCTCAAGGTTCTTGCCCACCAGCGTCTTGGAGGCGCCGATGGTCACCGTTGTGGGCGTTGCCTGGTAGGCGTTGGCGAAGGTCGCCTCGCGCGCGCCTTCCAGCGCATGGGCCACGCCGAGCGTGCCGTCGCCGTTGTCCTTCACCGTGGTGACCACGGTGTACGTCGCGCCGTCGTAGGTCACGCCGTTGGCGACGGTGCCGCCCCCGACCTCGTGCAACGTGTAGCGATGCGTGCCGGGCTGCGTGTACTTCACCGCGCTCAGCGTCACGCTGCCGTCGGCGGCGTTAGCGCCGGTCGCCACCACATCTTCGCCCTCGAGCAGCTCGAACGCGAACTCGCCGGCGACCATGTCGCGACCCATCAGCGTCTTGGTCACCGTCACCTGATCGGTCACGCTGGAGCTAGCGGGCTCCACCGTGTAGGTGTTGGTGAAGGAGAACGCCGGGTTAGCTGCGGCACCCTGGCGCTCGACCGTCAGCTTGCCGTTGCCGTCGTCGGTCACCTTGAAGCTGACCGTCTTGGTCGCTGCGGCATCGTTGATCACGCCGGGCACGGAACCGCTCTCCGTCACCTTATAGGTGAACACGTGGGAACGGGGCTTGCCGGACTCGGGCTCCGGGTTCGCCGGCTGATCGGCCGGCTGGTTGCCGGGAGCGACCTCGTCAACCGTACCGTTGTCGGTATCGGGAGCCGCTACGGCACCCGCACCCTGCTCGTCGCCTGCCGCGGGCTTGTTGCCCTCGTCAGCGGCCTGAGCGGAAGCGTTATCGGCATCCGCGGGGGCCTGAGCATCGGCATCGGCGGCCTTCGCGGCATCGGCGTCAGTCTCCTGAGCCGGTGCTGCAGCCTGGTCGGCGGCCTTTGCAGCATCCGCTTCGGCCTTGTCGGCGTCCGCGGCGGCCGCCTGGTCGTTCACGCCCAGGGCGCGGTTGAGGTCGTCCAACGTGAACTTGATGGTGCCGAAGTCCACGCTGCCGTCCGCCTCGTTCTCGGCGGTGGTGCGCTCGGGCATGGGGGCGGCCGCATCGTCGGAGGTCACCTCGAAGGTGAACTTGCCCTCGATGGAGTGCGGTTTAAGCCCAGGTGCCGTCTGCAGCGTCTTCACGCCGGACATGCCCACCTGCACCGGATCGCCCGTGGAGTACGTGTTCTCGAACTTCAGGCCCTTGTCCAGGTTCGCCGTTGCCGTAAGCGAGCCGTCGCCGTTATCGACGACCGTCACCTTGAACGGGATCGGCTGCGTCTGCGCCGTGATGCCCTGGCCGGCCAGGCCGTCGGTCTTCTCGTAAGCCAGGTAGCTCACCGTCCACGAGGTGACGCCCTGGTCGGAGGTCTTGGAGGCGTTGCCGTCGGTCACCAGGCCCTCGAGCATCTCGGTGGTGTAATGAAGGCCGTCGAACGTCACGGTGCCATCGGCCGCGTTCTTAGCCGTCCGCAGGTCGTCCCCGCCCGTTGCGTACTTCACCGCGAAGGTGAACTCGTCGGCGGAAAGCGGACGTCCCGTAAGCTCCTTGGTCGCCGTCACCTGAGCGGCGGCACCGCCCGGGTTATCGGTAGAGGCGGCATACGCGTTGGCGAAGGGAACCACTGCGGGGCCCGTGCCGGCAGCAGACGGGTCTGCGCCATACACGTACGTCTTGGTGCCGCCAGGCCCACCGGCCACCACGGTCTTGACCGTCAGCGCGGCCTTCTCCGGGTTGTCCTCGACCGTCACCGTTACCGTGTACTCCGTCGTGTCGTAGGTGTAGCCGTTAACCTTTTCGCCTACCACCTCGACCACCTTATAGGTGTACGTCTTGCCCACGTCGCTCTGACGCAGCACCACGTGCTGCTCGTCCAGCGCGGACTTCACGGCTTGCACGCCGTCAGCCGCTGCGGGCATGGCGATCTCGGCACCCTCCAGCGGCAGGCTCAGCGCGTACGCCGACGCCTCGTCGCCAGGGGTCACTTTGATCGTGAACTGCCCCTCGGCCATATCGCGGCCGGTCAGGGTCTTGGCCACGTTCAAGCCGCCCGCTGCCGTGTAATCGATTTCAGCGGCGTAGCGATTCACGAACCTGGTGTTCTCCGCGACCGCAGAGGCCTTGAGCATACCGGAGCCATCGTCGGACACCGTCACCTTGATGGTTGCCACGTTGTCGTCGTACTGAATGCCCGGCAGCTTATGGCCATCGGCGGGCACGACCTCGCGCACCTCGTAGGTGAACGTGCGCTTATGGTCGGGCTCGGCCTTCACCATGTCGGACGTGAACTCGATCGTGCCGAATCCGAAGCTCTCCGCGTTCGGCTTGGTCACCGTCGCGTATGCCACATCGTTGCCCGCGGAATCCTTGGGCAGCGGACCGCCGTCGAGCGCCTTCAGCTCGAACGTGAAGTTGTCGGAGTCGATCCAATCGCGGCCCTCAAGCACCTTGCTCAGGCCGGCGGTAGCGGTATCGTAGCTGGTCGGGGTTGCCTGATAGCCGTTCACGAACGCCACGGGATTGGTCGCGGGATCGACGACCTCTCCGTCTAGCTTGGTGGTCAGCGTCAGATGCTTGTCGGCATCGCTGCTCATGCCCACCGTGATCTCGAGCGCATGCACGCTCTCGTCGTAGGTGACGCCGGGTTTGCGATCGCCCTCAGCGGGCACGACCTCGCGCACTTCGTACGCGAACGTCTTGCCGATATCAGCCTGCGTGAACGTGACGCCGTTCATCTTCGCCATATCGCACGCGACGCCATCGGCACGCGCAGCGTTGGTGAAGCTGCGGTCGGAAACCGTCAAGCGGTCTTCGGCCTCGGTAGCGGCAACTGCGCCTTCCTTGTCCACACCATGGATGCTGAAGGAGAACTCATCAGCTGCCATGTCACGGCCGTTCAGCGTCTTCTGCACGGTGATGCCGGAGAACTGCGCATTCTGCTCGTACTTGTTCTCGAGCTTCGCCGGCCCGTTGTCGTAGCTCACCTCGGCGACCAGATTGCCGCTATGGTTATCGGTCACCTTGACCGTAACCTTGTGGACATGACGGTCGAACACGATGCCGCCGGTTGCGGCACCCGCTGCGTCGAGATCCTTGCCGCAATACTTGCTCTCCTGCACCGCGAACGAATACGTGCCAGGCTTGCTGAACGTCAGCCCCTTGAAGGAGAAGCCGGTCTCAACGTCCACCTTCGCGCCGCTCACCGAGGCTTCGTCAGCACCCTCCGGGATAACGATAGTGCCGGCGTCGATGGCCTTCTGCGTGGCCTCATCGGCCGCGCTCAGCTTGAAGCCGAACGTCTCGCCTTCCGCCATATCGCGGCCGGTCAGCTTCTTGGTGCCATGAATCGCCGTATCGTCCTTGAGCTCGGCGGGGCCGGGCTTGTACGAGTTTTCGAAGCTGAACATGCTGCCGGTGATCGACGTTCCGCTATCGTCCTTATAATACTCGGCACTCAATTCAAGTGGGCCGCCAACATCCTTGATGGTCACCTTCGCGGTCCACACCGTCTGGTCGTATTCCATGCCGGCCGGGTTGAAGGTCTTGTCCGCCAGAACGTCCTTCACGGCACGCCACGTATCGCCGACCTTGACCACCTCGACGATCTTGTACTCGAAGGTGGCATCGAGCGTTTCAGGGTTAAGATCTTTATGCTCGTACTTCGCCGACGGCCACGCGATGCTGCCGCCCGCCTCGACCGTGGTCAGAACGCCGCGCCATTCGCCGCGATCGACACGCGTCACTCCTTCGCCCTCGGGCAACGGCGCCTTAGCGTTATTCGTGCAAACGATCACATGGAACATGTCCGGCTTAAGGGGGTTCTCACCCGTCGTATCCGTATACGTCTTCGTGCCGCTGGGGGTCCACTTCACCTCAGAGGTATCGTACTCGTTTACGAACGACGCCGTATCGTTCTCGATGAGCTCCTCGCATTTCACGCCATCATCGTCAAACAGCTTCGTCATCTTAGACTTCACCGTCAGCGTACCGTTGTGGCTCTCATCGGTTACCGTCACGACGACCTGGTACAACGTCTGAGACGCGCTCACGCCGGAGTTCAGGGTGCTGAGCTCCTCAGACTCCCAAATCTCATACGTATACGTGCCCGGCTTCGAGTAGCTGATGTCTTGGAAGTTGAAAGGCACTTCTGTACCGGCCGGAGTGCCTAACGGCTGCGTTACCTCAACACGCGTCTCGCCGAGGGTGCCGGTCGGCGGCATCGGCGCCTCAACGGACGTATCGGCATCCTTCAGAACGAACGTGAACTTGTCGGTTTCGAGCCACTCGCGACCGGTCAGCACCTTCTTGCCCTTAAGGTACGTCTTGCCATCCAGCGTGCCGGATGCGGCATACGTGTTCGTGTACGTTACCGCGCTCGTTTTCCCAGCAGCGATTTTGCCTTCCTCGCCAGCGGCCTTTGCCGTAAAGCCATCACGCGGCGTCTCGCTTACCTTATAGCCCCAGCCATCGGAAAGCCCGTACACGTACAGGGTCTCGCCCGGCTTCAGGGAATGCTCCGCCTGGCCGTCCTGGCCGAACACCAGCACGAACTTATCGCCCTGCTGCTCGCCGTTCGCGTCCTTCACCACGGCGTTGAAGCTCTTGCCGACGGCATCCTGCATCGCGATGGTGAACTCGAAGGAATCGTTGGCGAAATCAGCCGCGTTGTACCCAACGGGCAGCTTCAGTTGCTTCGTCACCGTCAGCGTGCCGGGCACATCCATGCTCAGCTTGCCGTTATTGCCCAGATAGGCGTTGATCTGCGTTTGCGCGGCGGACTGCTCGGTGCCGCTCCACTTCGGGTTCAGCACGTCTGCGGCAGTTGCCGTGGGATTATCGGTCTTGACCTTGTGCAGCTCGTTGATGTAGGTCAAGCGCGGCGCGCCGGACTTGAAGTAGCAGGCGCCCGCGGAATCCTTGGCGATAACGCCCTCAGCTTGCTCGGCAGCATCGCCGGGGAAGGACACATGCTCGGTCTTCGCGACGGGCTTGCCGTTCTCCATGGCGTAGTAGTCGTGCTTGTAGTAGTACGTGGAGCCGCTCTCCACCGACTTCGCCGGCGTGGTGCATGCCTCATCGGTGTAGATAGGCGCGTCCTGCGTGAAGTAATAGTAGCTGTTGCCCACAGCCGGCTCGAACGTGGCGACCGCGTCGCCCGTTTTCTTGCCGGTCCACTTGTTGGCATAGAAGTTCACCTTGCCCGTTGCGTCGGTGTTCTTCTCCATATACGCCTTCATGGCGCCATCGGGGTTCTCCAGCAGATCGAGCGCCGCCGGCTTCACACCGGAGGAGTACAACACCGAGATCGGCTTGGTGTTCGAGACGCTCATGGTGTCCTTCGCCAGGTCAATGGCGAAGTTGCGCAGCGGGATCAAGGACGCAGGTACCTTCACCTGCACCTTATCGCCCACCGCAGGATCATCGTCAGAACGCGTGACGGTGATCACGACGTCCTTCAGGTCGGCAGCGGCCAGACCGGAATGCACGTCGCCGCTGAAATGGTACGTGTCGACGTTCCCCTCCGTGGTCTTGGACTTGCAGCCGTACACCGTTCCGTCGTACACGAGCTTGGACAGGTCGGTGACCTGCATGTAATCGCCCAGCTGATCATCGAAGGTGATGTAGCCAGTCCTGCTCTCGTAGCCTTCGCTTGTCTCCGTGGGATAGCCGGCGCCCTTCGAAATCTCCTTGGAGATGTCGTCGAACACGCGCTTCAGCTCATCGGCGTTTTTCGCGCTCTTGTAGAACGTGGCGTCTTTGCCGTCGGGGCCCTTCGCACGATCGCCGAAGTGCCAGTTATACTTGCCCCCAGCCTCCGTATACGTCGCAGACGGGTAGTTGCTCGACACGGCGTGCATGAACTTGTTCTCGTCGGATGCGCTGCCAGTCACCGGATCGAGAGCGGGATTCGCGTCCTTGAAGATGCCGACAGAATACACCACAGCACCCGCATCCTTCATATCCTTGGCGTACCCAACGGCACTCGAGGCGACCTTCGGCTCAAACTCGCTATAATCCGTAGGGGTGCCGTCGGTGAAGAACACGACGATCTTCTTGGCATCGGAGCGCCCGGACGACACGCCCGTCGCAAGGCTCATGCCGTTATCGGCCCTTGTTGCACCGGCGGGCCGAATGGCCCCTACCTGATCTTTGAACTGCTGTTCAGTAGCAGCGGTGCACGGAGCCAGCGTCTTCATCACCTGGCTGTAGTTGTACTCGAACCTGCCGCTCCAATACCTGTCGTTGCCAACCTTGTCGGTCCAATCGCCAGCGAACTTCACGATTGAGACCTGATGCTGCTTGGCGGCATCCTTGACCGTCGCATTCTGCTTGGCGATTTCGTCGATGAACGAATTCGCCGCGTTCTGGAGTGCAACAATACGCTTCGTCGTGTCGCCGCTGCCCATGGGGTCGTTCATAGACCCGGAGGCATCGAGCACCAGCACGATGTCAAGCGGCGTGGTCGCCGTATCGGACAGGTTCGAGGTGGACGACAGCGCCGTGAGCGCGGTCAGGAAGTCCGCACCATTCTCCTTGGATACGGTGACGCCGTTCTTGCTAATCTCATTGTCCGACACGGTCTTGTCGGTCCAGATGCGCCCGACGCTCGACGTATCATTCTCGATAAGCCCCTGCCAATCCCAAATGGTCGAGGGGTCCGTGACGGCGGTCTTGTTGCCGCTGTACGTTGTCGCCGACGAGTCTTCCGCAAACGCCGCGCCGCCGAATAGCGGCGACAACGCAAGCACCAGCACGGCGGCTAACGCTGCCTTGAAACGCTTAGTCGATTTCATGTCCTCGCCTCCTTCCACCGCATCGCGGCCTTCCATATCCCCTTGCGCTTGCATATGCGCGCGCTCGGGCTTTTCCGGTACCCTGACGTCTTCACGGGCCCGCTCCTTCCCGCACGGTCCTCCCATGCCATCGCGCCCGCCGGCATCGGCATCCCCCGCCAATCGCCAAGCGCGCACACAGCCCGTAACCGCGCATTGCGCTAGCGGCGCAGCCGGCATCGAGCCGCTGCACCTCCTGATAACATCATTGCTAATGGGGATACAGGGAACCACGCCGTATATGCGAACGTACGACCCCGATATTCCGTTTTCGCAGGTGGATGAATGGGCGTCAGGGGGTCGTATAAACGACCCCCGTGGACAATACGGCCAAGCCGCGGACGCTTCCCGAGAACTCGCGGCCAAAGTTAACCCCTTCGGAAAAAATGAAAACCGACGGCAACGCGACACGGGATACAATAAAGAAAAAGGCGCGGACACGCCTGGAAGGAGGGGTGCGATGAGCAATGCGAAACGCGAAAATAGACTGCTGTTTTGCGCACTTGCGTTGTTCTTCTTCGTGTTCCTTGAGTCGACGCTGTTCTTCCAAGCCAACCTAGCTCAACCTGAAGGGCACGGTCCCTTCCTCTCGCAGCTCCCCATCCAAGGCGCCAGCACCCTGGGCCTTCTGGCCTTTCCCCTTAAGAACCGTCTTGTCGGCGAAAAAGGCCGACCAGTGTTCATGGGAGCCGTCACCGTCCTTGGAGTCGCATGCCTTGTCGGCGTCACTTTCGCGTCGTCGCCGCTGGTGATCGCGTGCACAGGTGCGGTCGGGTTCTTCCTTATCGGGCTCGCCGGCGCCACCGCGTACTGGGCAACGTGCGCGAGGTCGCGCAGTATCGCGCGATTCGCAACGCTGATCGGAGGCAGCCACGCGCTCGGCGTGCTCGCGCAAATCCCTTTGCTCGGGTTCACATCGAACCACCTGATCGAAGCCGTCGTGCTCTCCGCAGGCATCATCGCGCTGGGCGCGATCAATGCGCGCATATGGCCGCCCCGATCCACGCTCGCGGACTTTTCCGCGAAGCGGGAACAACGCGGGGGGGGGATCACCTCGAAAGCAGCGAGCTCGCCGGATGGCGCCTCGACCATATGACCCCTCGCACCGCCGTCATCGTAATCTTCGCCTTGGTGCTGCTGTTCTCCGTGCTGTTCAACACGCTCTACACCTTTATTGATATTGGCTCGCCTTGGACCAGCCAATACACCAACGTGACGCCCCGCGTCCTGATGGCCGTCGGAGGCTTTGCCGGCGGCGTGCTGTTCGACCTGCACCGGGCGCGTTACCTGGGCATCGTCATGTTCTGGATGATGCTGCTCTCGGTCGGCGCGATGCTCGGGGTTGAGGCAGGCGGGCCGTACGTCATCGGGGAAGTCGTCTACTTCCTGGGCACAGGCGTGTTCATGACGTTCTACACCACGGTGTTCATCTGGATAGCGCAATTCCTGCGCGCCCCCGACCTATGGTGCAGCATGGGACGGGCGCTCAACAACGCAACCGCCATCGCAATCGGCGCACCCGCGCTGCTGGTGATCGATCTAACGAGCCCCGTGGCCGTGATCGTGCTGCTGATTCCCCTGATCATCGGCATCAACGCGCTGCTCTTCGCCGCCGGCATGCTGGACCTGCATCCACGCCCGAGGGGCGGCGAAACCGCAGGGTGCGCTGGGCAGCAAGCCGGCGTGCCTGGCTCCGCGGGCAATATCACGCCTGGTCAAGCGACAATCGACGAGCACGCACCCGCTGCCGACAACGCCACGCCCGGCCCCGATGGCAGCGACATATCTGCTCAAAGAGCAGCTGACGGGCTTCCGAAGATCACGGAATGCCCGACACCCGGCGCCGCGCCTTCCGCGGATGATGCCGCTATCGACCCCGAAGCACGTCTTGGGGATTTCGCCAGCCGCTTCTCGCTCACGCCACGCGAGATCGAGGTGCTTGCCACCGTCACCGCCGACGAGCGCCCGCTCAAGCATGTGGCGGCGGACATGGGCATCTCCTTGCGCGTGCTCCAGCGGCACCTGACCTCGCTCTACCAGAAAACCGGCACGCAATCCCGCGTCGGCCTCACGAAGTTATTCTGGGAGTAGCGCCTACGCTCGCTCCGCGCCGCAGTAGCGCCGCGCAAAGGCTCCCGACCGGCCTGCAAAACCCCGCGAAACCCTTCGCCCGCTTCCCCACCGCAGGCAGTCCTACTCACCCCATACGCCCCATAACACGAGAAAGCCCCGTCGCAACCGAGGTTGCGACGGGGCTTCGAATCTCAGAAGGCGCAAAGCGCGCGACCTTCCCTTTAGCGAAACACCAGCTTACGCGGCGTTGCGCTTGGCGGTTGCCACGATGGTCTTCACGCCCTTGACGGCCAGCACCACGGCCAACACGAACAGCAGCACGGCCAGCAATGCCTGCACGGCGGGGGCGAAGATGTCGCCGCCCTTCATGATGAGAAGGGTCTTCTGATAGAACGTGATGCCCAGCGACGTGAGCGTGGCCGCCAGCATGAAGCCCATGGGCACGAAGAACATCTTATTGTTGCGACCCGCGTTGCCCAGCCATGCGCACACGGCCAGCAGCGCCAGGGCGGCAAGCAGCTGGTTGGCGGCGCCGAACAGCGGCCAGATGATGGTGTAGCCGGTCATGCCCAGGAACACGCCGATGACCACGGTGATGATGGTGGCGACATAGGGGTTCGCCATGACCTTGCGCACGCCCGTCAGGTCCTCGTGCTTCACATCGACGGGAGTCCACAGCTCCTGGAACATGTAACGGGCCAGGCGGGTGGCGGTGTCGAGCGAGGTCAGGCAGAACGCGGAAACGGCCAGGATGAGCAGCGCATATGCCAAGCCCTGCACGTTGGCCAGGCCGGGGATGCATGCGAGCATCTGGGACAGGCCGTCGGCGAAGACGGCGGTCGGGGAGGCGTAGCCGCCTGCGGCGTACTTGCTCCACACGAAGCCGACGGCGCACAGCGAGATGACGGCCAGCAGGCACTCGATGAGCATGCCGCCGTAGCCGATGGGCTGCGCTTCCGCTTCCCTGTCCAGCTGCTTGGACGTGGTGCCGGAGGCGACCAGGCTATGGAAGCCGGAAATGGCGCCGCAGGCGATGGTGATGAACAGCGCGGGGAACAGGAAGCCCGAAGCGGCGGCCTTGTTCGTGATGGCCTTGCCGGCCTGGTCGACGAGGGCCTGGCCCGTGGAGGCATCGAACGCGGCGTTCGTGGCGACGAAGCCGGTGAACGCGGGAATCTGCAGGTTCGAGGCAGCGCCCGTGAGGGATGCGCCCACGATGCCGATGACGGCCAGCAAGATCATGCCGTACAGCAGGTAGCTGGACAGGTAGTCGCGAGGCTGCAGCAGGATCCACACGGGGGCGACTGACGCGATCAGGATATACACGCCCAGGATGATCATCCACGTGTTGTAATCCAGCGACAGGGAGATGCCCATGAGCGGCAGGTTGTAGCCGATGGCCACCATGATGACGATCAGCACGATGGCGGAGGCGATGTTCACCGGGCCGGGGATGTTGCGGCCGCGCGTGAGGATGCCGTAGACGACGGCGACGCCGATGAAGATCACCGAGATCATGGCCGTCTGCTGGTTGGCCAGGTTCGTGGCCGCCTTCGTGCCGTCCAGGTCAGGCACCACGGCGAACGTGTTCGCCACGATGGAGGCGAATGCGGCCACCACCAGCAACAACGTCAGGTATGCGAAGATGCAGAACAGCTTCTTCGCCGTGCTGTCGATGTTCTCTGCGACCACGACCGCCAGCGTCTGGCCCTTATGGCGCAGCGATGCGAACAAGCTGCCAAAATCGTGCATGGCGCCGAAGAAGATGCCGCCGATGAGCACCCACAGCAGCACGGGCACCCAGCCGAACACGGCCGCCTGGATGGGGCCGTTGATGGGGCCGGCACCGGCGATGGACGAGAAATGATGACCCAGCACCACGTACGGCGGCGCGGGAACGTAGTCCACACCGTCTTCCAGTTCGTGCGCCGGAGTCGGATTCTTGGGATCGACCCCCCATTGCTTCGCCAGCCATCCGCCATAGAAGATATAGCCGATGACCAAGATGACCGCAGCAACAAGGAGGATAAGCAATGCGTTCATGGAACCCTCTTCTGTTTTGCGTTTCCGTTGTTAGGAACGCGGCAGCAGGTTCGCCTCCAACGTGGTTTTCAGCTGCTTGCCTGCCGCGTTCGTTATCACGCGGTTCGCAGAGAGGTCGGCGATGGCCACCCGAAGGTCGGCCCAGCCACGGATGCCCAAGGCGAAGTTCTTGCGGAAGCGCGTTTTGCGCACCGCCTTCGCCGCTTCCTGGGTGCAGGAATCCGCAACAATCACCAGGGATATGGCCGAGGACATGTGGTTCGGCTTGGGAACCACCTTTTTAAGCCCATCATGTTCCATGAACGACACAAGATCGCGCACCTGAGTTTCGTCCAAGGCATCGGCAAGGACGAAGAACAGATACTCATGCGTGTCGACTTCCCATAGCTTCGCGCTTTTGACCAGCACGTACTTTTCGCCATAGGAATGGAACTCGGCATACCCGGGGAAGGTGCGGCCGGCGTACTCGTATCCCCGTCGCACATCGAACCATTGCTCGTGTGCAGCGAGAATACGCTTCAGCACCAAGTGTTTTTCGTCCTTTGCCCGGGAGGGTTGCTCCTCGGACCGAAGGGCTGGCTCCCCAACGCGCACGGCGGCCTGTTCCTCCGCCTTGCGCCTGGATTTTCCCGAAGCATCCGTCTGTTCGACTGGATGTTCGGTGCTTTCGACACCCGCGTGAATAGCCGTTCGATCGCTCAAAAACCCGCAAACTCCTTCAGCATCTTGCCTAGCTCCGCGTCTTGCGTGCATTGCCATTGTAGTGCTTTAGTAGGATTTTGGATGCCGAAAATGTACACATTCTCCAAAATAATGATGAAAAGCATTCATGGCGAACATTGGGAAACATAAGGTTTTGGGCATATGAACAAAACCGAGCGAACGTAAAAACGCCCAGAAGGCAAACCTTCCGGGCGTTTGGTTGTCCGTTGCCGGGGGCCGATAGCCCACCTGCCTACAAGCCGCGCCGATTCGACGGCATGCTTGCAGCAACGTTTCGATTTTGCCTTCGCTCAGGCGGGGATGCTAGTCCTCCCAGGCGAAGTCGACCTCGCCGTTGAACACCTTCAGGGCGTCGGCAACGGTGTAGTCGGCCAGCGTGATGGCGCTGATGGCCTTCGTCAGACGAACGGCCTCGTCCAGGCTGCGCTGGTGGATGTTGCGGCCGGTGGCGTTGCCGTCTGCACCGCCCACGTGGATCTGGTCGTGCAGCTGGGTCAGGAACGTCTCGGCGTCGACGGTGGAACCGCCGGCGCAAACCAGGCCCGTGCGGCCTGCTGCCATGGAGGCAACCTTCAGGGCCTCGGCGGCCGTGCGCTTGTCGTCGCCCTCGGGCTTGGGCGGGTTGACCTTCACGAAGTCGGCGCCCAGGCACAGCGCGACGCCGGCGGCGCCCGCGATCAGGTCAGGATCTTTCTCAGCGGTGACGGCCTTGCCGCGCGGGTAGATCCACAGCACGACCAGCAGGCCGTTGGCATGGGCGGCGGCGATAAGCTCGCCAGCCTCGGCCAGCATAGTGGACTCGTACTCGCTGCCCAGGTAGATGGTGTAGCCCAGGCCAACGATGTTCACGCCGTTGTCGCGCATGGCGAGCACGGCCTCCAGGTCGTACAGCTGCGGGCTGTACGGATCTTCCTGGGCGGTCTTGACCAGGTTGGTCTTGGAGTTCATCTTCACCAGGTAGTTGATGTTGGGGTAATCGGCGGCATACTGCGCGATAAGACCACGCTGGCCAGCCAAAACGCCGCACACGCCCTGATCGCCGATCTTGAAGAGATGCTCCGGCTCGGCATCGGCGATGTCGATGCCCTCGCCGTAGAAGTCCTTGTTCAGGTGCTCAACCTTCTGGTCGCACGCGAACAGCATGAGACGGCCCGTGCCACGGGTTGCCTTCATGTAGTTGTCGACGTACGTCTCGCGGACGTCTGCCAGGACGTCGGCAGGTACCTTCACCTGGTCGCGAGTGATCTTGGGCATGATGTTCCTCCTTATAGGATGCAAGTTCCAAGAAAAACGGCGCAGCACGCGCCGCGTGTCTGGGTTCATTTTAACGAAGCGGCAACCCCGCCGCGCCTATCCACCGAAAAAAGCCGCGACCAGCTCGGCAAGCGGCCACTCGCCGGAGCTTTCCCACCGCTGAGGACGCCAGGCGCAAGGGGCATCCGGCATAGCCCCTCCCCCAGTGACCTCGGGAACGGAAAGCGAAAACCTCAGGGATGCCAACAAAGTCAGCGAGGGGCCCCGTGGTGCGTCATATCGCCCTGAAGCAAGCAAGCATTGGCCTCCGGGCCATGCTTGTGCAGCTGAAAGGCGAGATGGCGTGCCACGGGGCCCCGCAGCGTCGAGTCAATCCGCTTGCCGGCAGGCAAGCGGAACAGTTAAAACCACTCTCTCTTGTTTATCACGTACATCTGCTCGAACTCGGTTTGGGACTTCGAGAGGTAGAAGATACCCTCGACGATGGCGATGACCCAAATGGCCCACGACGCCACCGATAGCGTGAGGATGCCGCCCAAAATTGACGTACCCAGCATGATGAAGCCCGAGGTGTTGTAGCCCAGGTAGAACTTGTGCACGCCGAGCCAGCCCAGGAACAGCGCGAGCAAACCCGCCGCCACATGATCCTTTTCGCCGACCGCGGGGGCGGTGTACGGCTGCTGATACCCGTATTGCGTCTGCTGGCCGTACGGGTTCTGCGGCGGCACGGACCCGTAGCCCGGCTGCGCGCCATACGGCTGCTGGGCCGCCTGCGCTTGCGGCTGCGGCTGTGCGTACGGCGACCCTTGCTGCGGCGCGGCGTACGGCTGGGCCGGCTGCTGGGCGCCGGGCTGCGCGGCATAGGGCTGGCCCTGCGCTGGCGCTTCGGGCTGCCAGGCAGCGGTCGGCTGAGTCGGCTGCGGCTGCGCGCCATACGATGCGGGCTGCGCCGGCTGCGCAGCATACGACACCTGCTGCGCCTGCGCATACGGCTGCGGCTGAGGTTGCGGCTCTTGCGGGATAGCAGGGGCCTCCGCAGGCTGCACCGGTTGCTGCGGCTGCTCTGACGCCGCGCGCAAACGCGCTGCGTCGAGGCGTTCCTGCGCGGCCTTCAGCTCCGCCTCGGCGGCGGCCAGCTCGTCGGCTACGCTGCGTTCGTTCATCGGATCCATAGCGTTTCCCTTACCTTTTCTTAGCCAACTTCTCGACCACGCCCATTAGCTGCTCGCGGAAGATCACGCACACCACCGCGACCACGGCGAGCGCCGCAAGTATGACGATGCTCTGCCACACGTTGCCGTCGACCAGGCCGCTTGCCGCATACGTGGAGACCAGGATGCCCGGGATGCGGCCGATGTTGGACAGCAGTAGGAACGTGCGCATGCGCATATCGGTCAACGGCACCAGGTACGTGAAGATGTCCTTCGGCATACCGGGGATGAGGAACAGCACGAACACGATGAGCTCCAGCTTGCCGGACCGCTCGAAACGATCGAACTTATCCATCCACTTCTCGGACACCATATCCTTCACGAACGGCGCGCCCAAGCGGTGCACCACCATGAACACGAACGCACTCGACAAGATGCTGCCCAGCAAGATGACCAGGCCGCCTATCCAGGGACCGTAGAGCATGCCGGCGGCCATCTGCGTGGCCTCGCCGGGGATGAACGCCACCACGATCTGCAGGAACTGCAGCGCTAGCAGGATAAGGAAGCCCATGGGGCCGGCGTTGCGCACGCTGTCGATGACCTGATCGATGCCGCCGGGCTCGAACATCATGTGGATGTAGGGCCACACCAGCCAGCTGACCAGGCTTACGATGCCGATAAACGCCGCCAGGCCCACGATCTTGAAGATATCGCCGCGGCGCACGGGCCTGCCGCGCACCTGCGTTTCCTCGTTGGCTTTCTGTTGCAGCTCTTCCTTGCGCTCGTGCGCGCGCTCGCGAAGGCCCTGATGCTGCCTTTGCTCGCGCTTCTTCTTACGGGCCGCCTTGTTCTTGCGCTTGACGGCGCCCCTTTTGCGGGTGTTCGATTGCGCTCTTGCTTCCTTGCGCTTCAATTAGCCCACTTCGCTTTCCGGCTTAGTCGCCGTTTCGTGCCTTGTCGTACTCGTCTTTGAATGCGGCGAACATGTTCTTCTTTTTCGGGGCCGCCTTCTTCTTGGCGCTTGAGGCCTTGCTCGAAGAAGACGCCTTGCTTGCAGAGGCCACCTTCTTCTGCCCGTCCGACGGGGCCACGGCCTTATCGTATTCCGCCTTGAAATCCTGGAACATGTGCTTGGACTTGCTGAGCTGCTTGCCCGTGGCGTACGCGCCCTTGTTGACCGCCTCGCCGGTTGCGGCGGCCGCCTTGCTGACCACGGGTTTCGCCTTGTCGACGGTGGTGTGCACCTTGTCGACGGCGACGGCGGTTGCGGCGCCGGCCTTCTCCGCCACGCCGCCCTCGCTGTTCAGATCGGCCACCTGAGGGGCGACGAGCATGGCGCCGAGCTGCACCTCTTCACCCTCCACGCCCTCGGCGCCCATATCGGCCAGCGCGGCGCCCATGCCGCGCTTGAAGCCGCGCACCATGTCGGCGGGGATGGTGCGCTTGCCCAGCAGGGCGTTCGACGTTGCGCCGTTATCGGTTTCGAAGCAGTCCACCGTGCCCGTGAGGCGGTTGAACGTGACGTTGCCCACGATGCCGTAAGACTCGCCGTCCTCGCTCATAACGGGAAGGCCCACCCACAGCACGCAGTCGTCCCAGTTCAGGCCTTCTTTCTTGCAGTAAGCCTTACCGCTTGCGGCGGCATCGGGACGGATGATGACGCGGCCATCCACCAGGTCGTAGCCGTCGATGGGGACGAACACGTCGGCGCGATGGAACATCCATAGCAGGTCGGGACGCTTCACCACGAAGCCGATGACGCGTTTCTCCTTCGGGTGGAACACGAAGCGGCGGATCTTGCCGATGCGCTTCGTGCCCTTCTTGCCGCCCAGAACGCGCGTGCCGGTCAGCTCATGGGTGGTGATGAGTTTGCTTGCCATGGAAATCCCCTTATACAGCATGAAGCGGCGCGCCGAAACCTGCCTAGGGCCGGACACGCCGCTTCGGTATCATGATTGGAACAGGATGTTATTCGGCCTTCGGCTCCTCGGCCTGCTCAGCTGCCTCGGCGGCTGCCTCTGCAGCGGGCTCGACGGCCTCGGCCACGGCCTCGACGACCTCCTCGGCCACCTGGCCGGTTTCCTCGGCGTTCTTGGCAACCTGGGAAGCGATGCGCTGACGCGCTGCCTCGATCTTATCGCGCAGCTCGTCGTTGTCCTGGGTGAAGGACGGCTTCAGGTTGCTGGCCACCTCCTGCACGCGGGCAGCGGCCTGACCGGCCACTTCCTGGCCCTTGGCCTGCACGGAGGAGACGACCTCCTGGCCGCGGGCTGCGGCGCTCTGGTACACCTGCTGAGCGTTCACGCCGGCATCGGCGCTGATGTTCTGCGCCTGGCCCCAGGCCTCGTTCACCTTTTCGGCCACCATGGTGCGGGCTTCCTGGCCCGTACGGGGAGCGCACAGCAAAGCCGCCACGGCACCAACGGCTCCACCTGCGAGAAAGATACCAAGTTTGTTGCTCATCACGGCCTCCTAAATATGCGGGACGATCATCTGTGCTGCCATTATACGAGCAAGCCAACAAGGACTCGTCGACTTTCCAATACCTGCAGAAAAAGGTTGCCTTCTTGTTAGATTGCGAAGGGCCCGGATAAAAACCGGGAGGCCAAAAGGCCCCCGTTATCGGCGGTTTTACGCGTCCAGCGCGCTTTCGACCAGCTCGTTGAGAAGATTGGGCAACGTAAGGCCCGCAGCCTTGGCCGCCTGCGCGAACGGGGCTTCAGCGGAGAAGCACGGGTTCGCCACGGCTTCCAAGATGATGGCCTGCGCGCCGTCCCAGATCAGGTCGATGCAGCCGCAGTCGCGCATACCCAAGGCACGATAGGTTTCCAGCACCGCGCGCTCGATCTCGGCGCGGATGGCCTGGGCGTCGGCCTCGCTCGGGGACAGCGACTCGTTGCGCACGGGAACGTGCAGCTCGACGGCGTCGGCGGCCTGTCGCGCCGCGGCGTCGTACCAGCCCTCCTTCGCCACGATCTCCACCGGAGGCAGCGCGAAGGCGTTCCAACCCGTGCCGATGACGGGCACGCTCAGCTGCACGCCATCGACCCACGGCTGCACGAGCGCCCGCTCGCAATCCTTCAACGCCTCGCGCAGCGCCTCGGCCAGCTGCTCGGCATCCTCGACGCGGGACACGCCGTGAGCGGAGCTGCCGGACGCGGGCTTCACACACAGCGGGAAGCTGCCGGGGAAGCGGCTTTCCACCTGGAAAAGCGTCGCTTCCATGCCCCACAGCTCGAACGCGCGGCGCGAGAACGTCAGCGTTTGCGGAACCGTTGCCGTGACCAGGTCCTCCGTGAGGTTATGGTACGCCTGGAGCGCCTCGGCGAGCGCCGCCTTGTCGTAGGCGAGGCGGCACACCGCCGCGCTGCTGCCCACGCACGGCAGGCCGATCGCGGAAAGCGCGTCCTGGATGTCGCCGGATTCGCCGTCGCCGCCGCGCAGGCAGCTGATGGCCGCGTCGGGCTGCGCACGCAGCAGGTCGTCGATGAGGGAGCCGTCCGCCTGGAACAGCTCGGGCTCGTGCTCGGCCTCCTTCAGGGCCGCCATCACGTCGTTCGCCGCGGCAAGCGAGCGCTCTGCCTCGAACGCACCGCCTGCGATCACCGCTATCTTCAAGCCCATCTCGGGCCTCCTTCCTATGTATGTTGCGCGTTAGCCGCGCAACAGCTCGTTGAGAAACGCCACGGAATCCCGCATGGCCCTTAGGGCCACCAGGTCGTCGGCGAAGCTCACGTCTATGCGGGCGATGCCTGCCGTCTCGTCCAGCCATTCGCTGGTGCCCACGATGGGACGCTCGCGCGTTGCGCCCGCCATGGACGGCGGAGCTTCCGGAGCAACGCCGGGCAGCGTGTTCCACTGCCCTGATTCCGCACGTACCTGCAGGTCAACCACCAGGTGCTCCAGCAAATGCGGCAGCGGGGTGCAGTCCATGACCGCGGCGAACACGGTGCCGCGCTCGTTAACGCAGGCATGCTGCGCCAACGTAGGGACCACTGCCAGCACGCGTGACATCAGCTGGGGCGAAGTTGTGCGCGGCGCGGCGCTGAACGCCACCCGACACACCAGGTGCCCGCGCCGCACCTCAATGCGCTCGACGCGGACGGGGTCCGTCGAAGCGTCCCCGCCCGCGCCCGCGCCGTCATGCGTCATCGCAGCGACCCGTTTTTCAGCTGCTCAAGGGTCACCGCGTTGCTGCCCGCCGACTCGATACCGCCCTCGGCCACCGCGCCGGTGAACCCTTGCGAGCCGGAGCCGCTGGAGCCATCGGCGGAATCGCCCGTCGCATCCGCGCCGGCAACGTCGCCGTCAGCGGTTTCGCCATCAGCGACGTCGCCGTTGCCCGCGTCGCTCGACGCGTCGTCCGCGGAGGACGCTTCGGCATCCTGAGCGGGAGCCGGGCTTGCCGGCGCCGCCACGGCACCTTCGCCCGGCGTGCGATCGAGCACCGTCACGCCGTCGACGGCCTCCTCGCGCGGGGCTTCCTTGCCCTGCAACCCGGTGATGAGCTGGCCGAACTGCCAGCCGATATCGCTGAACAGGTTGCCCCAGAACGAGAACCCGTCGCCATCGGTGATGACCAGCTCGCTGCGATCGGCGGAGAAGCGGTAGCGCCCCTGCCCCTGCAGATCGCCGAACGTGAACGTAATGGTCTTCGCCCCGGTGTCGAGCGTGTAGCCGTAAGCGACGTCGCTGGTCAGATGGATCTCCTGGCCATCGACTGTGACCAGGGACGTCGTTCCGTTCGCGTACCACGCGCCTTGGAAGTCGGCGGCGTCGTCATAGCGAAGCCAGCGACCCCACGAGAACGAGCCCACCGTGACCACCACCACGGCGATCGCCACCAGCACGGCGACGACAGGCCAGGTCAAGTGCAGCTCGGGCAGGTTGAACGGGAGCTTGTGCGCCGTTTCGCCCGCCTGCGGCCCTTCGCCGGCTTCCTGCCCTTGCGCGGCATCGCCTTCGGCAACGCCCTGAGCAGCGACATCGGCGCCTTCACCTTCTCCGGTACGTTTGAGCATGCGCTGCCGGCGCTCCAGCCTGCGCTTAGCGGCCTCGCCGGCGATGGCGGCACGGGCGGCATCCTTCGCGTGCTCGGCATCGGCCGCAGAGACGGTCCCCTCCATCTGCTTCGCCTGGTCGGAAGCGGTTTTCTCTGCCTTCGCGACCGAGAAACGCTTCAGGCGGCGCTTCAGCGCGGCGCCTTTGCCTTCCGCCACGGAGGCCTGCTCGGCAGGCGCGGCGGATTCCCCGGGCGCGGAGACCGGGGCGTTCCCGCCCGGCTGCACCGAGGAAGCGTTCAGCGGCTTGCGCGCCTTCGTCGGCTTGCCGGTCCCGCGTTTCGCCACGGAAGGCCTGGACGGTTGCGAGACCGAAGGCCTGGTGGGCTGCGGGGCGGATGACCCCGCGGGTTGCGCAGCGGGCTGTCGTGCAGGCTGAGAACCCGAAGCCCCCTCAGTCCGCGAGACGGGCTGCCCAGCGGTTCGCGCAGCGCCCGCTTCCCCAGCCTGAGCCGGGGTTGCCTGGTTCGCCGCCTGGTTCTGCTTCAGGCGCGTCGAGCTTTGCGGCATGGCGATGCGCCGCTTGGGCCTGCCCGGTGCCGCCACCTGGGCGCCGGCCTGATTCGCCGCGTTCGCGGCAGCATCGTTCGAGCCCGCCGCAGCCGCCTCGGGGCGCACTTCGGGGCGGGCGACCGCCTTGCCCTTAACGGAAGGGCGCGCCGGTTTGCCCGGCGCGCCCTGTTCGTTATTCTGCTTCGGTGGCTTTCGTTTCGTTACCACGTGCAAAATACCTTATCTACGTGCAGTTTTCCTTCAGAATGCTGCGCCGGCTTTACGCCTGGTCGCCGATGACCTCGACGCCGCCCATGTAGGGGACCAGTACCTCGGGAACCTTGATGGTGCCGTCGGCCTGCTGGTAGTTCTCCATGATGGCGGCCATGGTGCGGCCCACCGCCAGGCCGGAGCCGTTGAGCGTGTGGACGTAGCGCGAGCCCTTGAAGTTCTCGGGGTCGCGGTACTTGATGTTCGCACGACGCGCCTGGAAGTCGACGCAGTTGGAGCAGGAGCTGATCTCCTTGTAAGCGCCGTAGCTTGGCAGCCAGACCTCCAGGTCGTAGGTCTTGGCGGCGGAGAACCCGATGTCGCCGGTGCACAGGCTGATCACGCGGTACGGCAGGCCCAGCAACTGCAGGATGTTCTCGGCGTCGTTGACCATGGACTCCAGCTCGTCGTAGCTTTCCTCGGGCTTGGCGTACTTGACCATCTCCACCTTGTCGAACTGGTGCACGCGGATGAGGCCGCGCGTGTCGCGACCGGCGCTGCCGGCCTCCTCGCGGAAGCACGGGGTGAACGCGCAGTAGTGAAGCGGCAGGTCGGAGGCCTCGAGCACCTCGCCAGAGTGGATGTTGGTCAGCTGCACCTCGGCCGTGGGGATCAGGTAGAGGCCCTCACGGGTTTTGAACAGGTCGTCCTCGAACTTGGGCAGCTGGCCGGTGCCGGTCAGCGTGTCGGCGTTTGCCATGGCCGGGCACCACCACTCGGTGTAGCCGCGGCTGGTGTGCGTGTCGGCCATGAAGTTGATGATGGCGCGCTCCAGGCGTGCGGCCTGGCCGCGCAGCAGGACGAAGCGGCTGGCAGCCAGCTTCACGGCGCGCTCGGGCTCGAGCATGTGCAGGTCGGCGCCCAGGTCCCAGTGAGGCTTCATCTGGATGCCCTCGGCCTCGAAGTCGCGCGGGGTGCCCCAGCGGCGCACCTCGGGGTTGTCGTTCTCGTCATCGCCCACGGGGGTGGTGTCGGCCGGCATGTTCGGCGTGCGCAGCAAGATGTCGTGCAGCTCGGAATCGGCGGCCTCGCGCTTGGCAGAGACGGCGGCCAGCTGGTCGTTGATCTCGCGGACGCGATCCTTGGCGGCCTCGGCCTTGTCCTTCTCGCCGGCGGCCATCATCTGGCCGATGCTCTTGGACGTGGCGTTGCGCTCGGCCTGCAGGGCCTCCTCCTCGGTGATGGCGGCACGACGGGCTTCGTCAAGTTCGGAGAAGCGCGACGCGTCCCATGAAGCATGACGGTTCTTCATCGCCTGGGCGACGGCTTCCTGGTTTTCGCGAACGAACTTAAGATCTAGCATTGCGCGCTCCCCTTCTATGAATCGGTTGTAGTAGAGCAGTTTCCCAGTATAGCGCAGCGAACGCGCGTGCGGCACGGGCGATAAGGGGCCTTCACGGGAGCGGCATGCGAAGGCGCAGGGATTGCGAGGGCGCAGGATCGAAGGTCGGGTCGCCGGCCCTGGGAGGTCGGCAAGTGAGACGCACGGGACCAAAGACCGGGCCGCCAGTCCTGGGCCGACGGCGAATGAGACGGAAGCTTTTCGCCGGATCATGGCTGAGAACGCGAGTTTTCCGAATTTCCAGAGGCAGTTCCGGGCGCCCAATGCCGCCGAGGCGACGACATGCAGCCGTTTGCTACAAAATCGAACGCGTTCGTTACGATCTCGGGAAATGAGCACCGTCAAACATTCGGAAAACTCGTGTTCCGGGACGCGGAAGCCGGAAAACCTTCCTCCCCCAGACCGGCAAGGACGAAACCGCGGTGCCAGCAAGCCTGCAGAACCGCGCCCCCAAGCTCAACCGGACACCCCAATCGTCCGCGGCGCGAACCGGACGCAAGGGGCTTCGTACGCACGCCGATCGTTGCGACTGTGCGATAACCGTGCAATAGGCGCTTAATGCAGAAAGGCCCGCGAATCGGTAGCGATAATGGGAGCATGGAAACGATCACGAACATAGCCGACCGGCTTTTCCGCAAGGTGAAGCCGGTCGATCCCGCCTTTGGAGGCGAAGCTGCCGAGACGGCTGAGGAAGCCGCTTCGGGGAAGGCGTCGGGGCAAACCCGACCGCAAACCCGAGGCGTTTTCTCCGCCGAAACCCGCACGCCGGCGTTTTGCGCCATCGACTGCCCGGGCCGCTGCCCGCTTGAGCTGCACCTGCGCGACGGCGAGCTTGCGCGCGTGTCTGCGAACAAGGCCGCCCCCGCCTGCCACCGCGGGCTGTCCATGCGCGCATGGGCGAACAGCCCCGATCGTCTTATGTGGCCCATGCGCCGCGTCGGGCCACGCGGCTCCGCGCAGTTCGAGCGCGTGACCTGGGACGAAGCGCTCGACGAGATAGCCGATCAGCTTGCCCGCATCCGCCGCGAGCACGGCAACGAGTCCATCTACCTGGCTTACACCACCGGGCAATCATGCACCACCGCCGACCCGTTCGAGCGGCTCATGAACTGCTTCGGCGGCTTCCTGGACCACTACAACAACTACTCGAATCCGCAGATCAACGCCATGGTCCGCAGCATGTACGGGCCCGGTGCGCTCTACCCCGGCGGCAGCGAACTCGATGCCGCCGCCGATGCGTGGCTCGTGCTGGTGTTCGGCGCTTCGCCGGCGGAAACGGGAACAGGCCGCGCCACGTGGCACGGCGCTTGGGACCGCGTGGTCGAGCAGGTGGGCGAACGCGGCGGTCGCATCGTGATGGTCGACCCGCGCCGCAACGGTTCCATCCCCAAGCGCAAAGCATCCGCAAGCGACGGCGAGCGCGAGGGGCAGGCGCCGGCGGTTTGCGACGCCTCGCTGCCGGGCGGCCGCAAGCACGAGGGACGGTCGGCGGCACCCGCTTGCGGCGGCACGCTGTTGAGCGACGCCACGTCGAGTGGGGAAACTGTTTCCTGGTTGCCCATCAACCCCGGGACTGACGGTGCACTGGCGGCATCGCTCCTGCACGAGCTGGCGTTCACGCACAACGCGCTGGATTGGGACTTCTTGCGCGAGCGCTGCATCGGATTCACCGACGAGACGCTGCCCGAACGCTGGCGCAACCTAGGACTTTCCGTAATGGATTACCTGCGCGGCACCGGCTACGACCACGTGGCGAAAACGCCCGCGTGGGCCGCGGCGATCACCGGCATCCCCGTAGACGACATCCGCGAACTGGCCGCGCAGCTTGCCACCGCACGGCCCGCGTTCATCATGCAAGGCTGGGGTCCGCAGCGTCGCAGCAACGGCGAGATGACCAGCGGCATGATCATGATGCTGGTTGCAGCGCTCGGACAGGTAGGTCTGCCCGGTACGAACAACGGCATGAACGTCGCCTGGGGCGGCGGCTTCCTCACGCGAGTTTCCGCAGGCGAGAACCCTGTTCCCTTCCGCATCCCGGCGTATCGGTTCCTCGATGCCATCGAGAAGGGCGAAGCGCTGGGCGCACGCGAGGGCGTTCGCGGGCTGTCCGAAGCAGGTTGCAGCGATACTGAGAAAGCGAGTACCACAGGGGAAGCGAAGTCGAAGCAGAATCCCTGCAATGAACGTGCAACAGATTCCGTACAACATCAAGACCGCGCCGCGCACCTCCCCTGCAGCATCAAGGCGATCATCTGCCACGGCGGCAATTGCCTGACCAACCAGCACGGCGACGTCAACCGCGCGCACCGCGTGCTGGGCGACCCGTCGAAGTGCGAGTTCATCCTGAACGTGGACGTGGAGTTCACCGATTCCGCTCGCTACGCCGACATCGTGCTGCCCGACCTGTTCCGCATGGAACAGGAAAGCGCGATGGACGCCGACGCCTGGGGCCGGCGCATCGCCGTCAGCACCGGGGAGCTGGGCGCGCGCTTCGAGCGTCGCGGTGCCTGGGAAATGTGCTGCGACCTGGCGAAACGTTGGGGAATCGCAGATGCGTTCACCGAAGGACGCACGGAAGGCGAATGGATTCGCCACCTGTACGAGAGCGACCGCGAGCGCAGCGCCGGACTGCCGGCGTTCGACCGGCTGATCGAGGAAGGGCTCGCCTGGCGGACCGACCACAACAAGCCGTTCGTGGCGCTTGCCGATTGGCGAAGCGACCCCGATGCGCATCCACTCGACACGCCATCGGGCAAGATCGAGCTGTTCAGCGAACAGCTCGCCGCCGCGGCCGAGGCGCTGCGCGGCGCACCCGACGAGGGCGCCATCACGCCCATCCCCACCTACGTTCCCGAATGGGGCCCGGCAGAGTTCGCCGTCGAGCAGGCTGCGGACAACGGGGCGCAGGAACCGGACGCCGGGCTGTGCGCAGACGGCCAGGGGAGCAAATCAGGCACCGACCTTCCCACAAGCAGTCGCAGAAGCGAAGCAATCGCCGAACCCGCCTGCGACCAGCCGCTTCGCGTGTTCGGCTTCCATAGCGTCGCACGCATCCATTCGTCATGGGGCAACGTGCCCGCGGTTTCGCGACGTGTGCCGCAGATCATCTCGATCAACCCCGCGGACGCCAACACGCGAGGCATCGCGACCGGCGACCTGGTAGAGGCGTCGAACCGTTTCGGCACGCTGCATCTTCCCGCGCACGTCACCGATGACGTGATCGCCGGCACCATCGTCATGCCGCAAGGCGCCTGGTGGCAAGCGGAAAGCCACGGCACGCAAGACACGCCCGGAGCCGCCAGCGTCCGCACCGCCAGCGCCGATGCCGCCGAGCCCGTCGATGTCGGCGGATGCATCAACACGCTCACCACCAGCCGCCCCTCGCCGTTGGCGTTCGGCAACCCCCAGCACACCTGCTGGTGCCGCCTTCGCAAACCCTGACACCCGGGGACGGAGGCTTATCTGTCCGAAACCAACCGCTCCGCCCAACGGTTCCGCGGCCCTGCCCTGACGGTTCGGGGGCCGAGGCACAAGGGTTCGAGGCGTCAGAATCCGAACCACGGCCCATCAAAGTCGAGCTGCCATGACTCAAAACGCAAGGGTTCAAGACATCGATCCCGAATCCCTTCGAACTGTTGCAGTTTGTTGCTAATCGTGGGTTGTTCTTCGTTCTTAGCGCGACCGGAGCGGAAACGGTGTAGTATACTTTGGCTTTGTAATACGCGCCCTCGAGCGCTTGCGAACGAACCGTTAGGAACAGCATGGATTGGATCGGCCTGTACCACTTTCTTTTCGAGACATATGCCGGCATGGGCATTATGATCGGTGCGGGTCTTGTCATCAGCCTTATCGCATGCATCATCATGGAGCGTCGCACCCGCAAAACGTTCGTCGACCGCCCGAAGGGCAAGGACGACTGGTCCTTCTTCGACGATGACGACGAGGAAGATTCCGAATAACCACGCGGCGGCCACTCACTCACACCTGCCGCCGAACCGCCCCGCAACGCCAATACGCGGGGCGGTTTCTTTTTGCCCTAACGCAAAAGAGCCCGCAAGCACAACGCTTGCGGGCTCTTCGTCTCCCAGTTCAAAGCTACAGTGCGAAGCCGATGGCGTCCAGCACGTACTTCGGCACCATGAAACGCACCGTCTTCTGCGGGTCCACCATCTGGCACACCTGCACGTCGGCGACCAGCGACAGCAGCATGACCAGATCGGCCTCGGACTCGTTCGTGCGAGAAGCCAGCAGGTCGACCATCTGCTGAACGGCCAGCTCAGCGGCCGCATCCAGCGATTCCGCGGACACGATGATGCCGAAATGCGTATCGTTCTCGATCAGCGGGTTCACCAGCTTCAGCTCGGGCATGGCCGTCAGCGTGACGGTAGCGTAGCCCGCAACCTCGGCGCCGGAAACGCTGACCTCGCCGTCGCCCATGGCCGCGTGCATGTCGCCGCAGCCGAACAGCGCGCCGTCGACCGCCACGGGGAAGTACAGCGTGGCGCCGGTGGTGATCGCCGTGTTGTCCATGTTGCCGCCGTGGCTGCCCGGCGTGCCGCAGTTCACCGGCTCGCCCTCGGGAGCCACGCCGATGACGCCGATCATGGGGCGCAGCGGGATGTTCAGGCGCTCATCCCAAGCAAGCGTGTTGCCCTGGATCTTGCAGTAATGCGTGGCCCACTCGGTGAAGCGGTTGCCGCACACGCCTTCGTCCTGGCCGGTTGCGGAGCAGGTCTGCTCGTCGAACTCGATGTTCTCGATGCGCACCTTCAGCGCGCCGCCCGCCTTCGCGCCCTCGACGAACACCGGGCCGGTCGCCGGGTTGACGGCGTCCCAATCCAGGTCATCCATGGTGTCCTGAGGACCGGTCAGCTGATTGCTGAAGCAGTCCTTCGTGCGGATGCGCACCGTCTCGCCGGACTTCACGGTCAGCACCGGCTCAAGATCGCGGTCGAAGAAGAACAACGTCTTATCGTCGTTAAGCTCGATCATGGGTTTCCTTCCTATCCCTGTAAGGCCGCGGCACCGCGCCGACGGCCGTTCTTGCGTTATCCCGCAACGTCGCTTCGCCCGAACGTCAGGGGCAGAAGCTATTCGTCGCTCTCGTCATAATACTCGGGGTCGGGCAGAAGATAGGCGGCGAACAGCATAATGCCCGCGGAAACGACCAACGAGGCCACATCGGCAGGATCGGTGAAGGCGGATGAGGAAGGAGCCCCGCAAATCGCCGCCAAAACGAACCCGGCCACCAGCACGGCCGCGCCCGCCAGCACGCCGAAGGACGCGAACAGCCGCGTGGGGCGCCAACGCAGCAGGGCGCATGCACCCGCCGCAAGCACCCAGCTCGCCGCCATGATCCATGTGCCCGGCTCCAACAACATGGCCGCCATCCGGTCGATCACCGCATCGCTTGCGAACGCCGCCGTCGAGAAATGCCAGGTGGCGGACACGTCCCACCCCATGAACGAGGTGCTTCCCAAGCCTGCCAGCATGAACCCGCATAGCACCTGGAACGCCGCGGTCGCCATCGCCGCAACCGGGCGCAGCGCAAAACCCGCCGCCAACGGGCCGAGCGGCCCCAACCCGATCGCACCGGCAAGCGGCGTCGCCAGCGCGACGTTCGCGGTGGCATCGCCCGCGCGACCCAGATACCACCACCACACGCCAGCGCCCGCCAGCAGCACGCATCCCGCAGCAGGCACGCCGCACATCACCAGCATGGCCGACAGGGAAACGAATCCCAGAAGCGCGCCCAGATGAGAGCGAAGCGCGCCGACAAGCGCGATGAGCAGCAGCAACCCCCAGAACAGCGGGTTGGCAAACCCTTCGGTCTGCGAGAGGTTCTGCAGCGCAACAAACGCCAGCAGCGCCGATCCCACCGCGCCGCACGCATGCGAGCCGAAGAACAGCAGCTCGGGGGTGATGCGATCGCGCAACGGGATGCCGGGCTCACGAGGCTGCGGCTCAGGCTCCTCTTCCTCCTCCGGACCGGCCGCGATGTCGGCCAGCTCCGCACGGCCCTTCGCCGGGTCGCCCAAAAACGGCGAAAGCTCCTCAGCGAAATCCGCCACCGACTCGTAGCGCTCCTCGCGCTCGGGATCCAAGGCGTAGAAGATGGGGTCGTCCGCGGCCGGATCGAGGTTGTCCCAGCACAGCGACGGCAGCACCAATTCGCCGTCCTCGATGGCCTCCTGCGCCTGGAACAGGTTCGGAGCCAAGAACGGATTCTCGCCCGCAAGCATCTCGTACGTCACCGACGCGAGCGCCCACTCGTCGCACCGCGCGTCAAGGTTCTCCTGGCGCATCTGCTCAAGCGGCATGTAGCCGATAGTGCCACCGCCCGCCACGCCGAACCCCTGCGCGTCGGCCAAGGTTGCCAGACCGAAATCGGTTACCTTGACCTGGCCTGATGCGTTGATGAGTATGTTGTCGGGCTTGATATCCAGATGCAGCACGCCGTTCTCGTGCGCCACCTCAAGCGCGTGCGCCACCGCGTCGAACACGACGGCGACCACATCAAGCGTCAGCCGATCGTCGTGGTCGCGCAGCAGCTCAGTGAGCGTCATGCCCTCGACGTACTCCATGATCAGGTACGCCGTGGAATCCTGGATCTCGAAGTCGTACACCGCGACGATGCTGGGATCCGACAGCATGGCCGCCGTGCGCGCCTCGTCCAATCCGGGGATGCGCGAGAGCGTGCGCACCAGCGGGCGGCTGGCAGGGTCGACCGCATTCGTCAGGCTGACCGACTGACCGGGCAGAAGCTGGTTAGGAAACGAATCGGCGCTCGCCGGGTCCGCAGGATCGAATCCCGCAAAGCCGGGCCCAACTTCGCGGGCGGGAGCGCTCGTCGGCTCCGCCGGTGCATCGGGGCCGTCGGGGACCCCAGCATCCTCGACCCCCGCAAAACCCGCTTCCTCGGGCAAATCTTCCCAAGGGGGAACGTCTGCCGGATCGATGGCGGTCGCCGAAGATGCCGCGGAACCCGCCGTATGCGCGCCCGTTACGCCGAAGCTTTGAGAACCAGCCGAGCTTTCGCCGCGCTCATCAGGGGAAACGTCAAGCGCATCGGCCCCAGGGAGGGCAGCGCGCAACAACTCGGCCTCGGACAGGGGGATGCACTTGATGGCCACCTTGCGCTGGATGCGCGTATCCCATGCCACCTGCACCGTACCGAAGCCGCCGACCCCCGCCTTGGCAAGGGGCTTGTATCGATTGAGTATCAGCTGCGTTTTAGTCATGCGCACATTATATTGCAGGGCGCAGCAGGGGCGGCCGCACACCGACGAATAGGGGCTCCCCACAGCGAAACCCTCGCCCGCACGCTCAAACCCAGCGGCAAACACCCGCGACCCCGCACCGCCGGCGCCTTCCCTTCCCGCGCGAAAATTTTCCGCAGATACCCTACTCGGTGCCTCGGATTTATGCGGGCATGCCTATCATGGAACGGTCATCAAAGGCGCGACAACGCTCGGCGAAGCCGCAACGCACCAAGATAGACGGCGCCCCCGGCCGCAAAACGCAACGCAGCGCATTGCCGTCCGGGGAACACAGCCTATCGGCGCGCAGCCAAGCCCCGCTGCCGCAAACGAAAACGCAAGAAGGCACGCATGACCGAGTACAACGAACTGACACCTGAGCTGGTACTGGAGCTCAAAGCCATTGTCGGCAAGGACAACTACTATTTCGCCGACGACATCAACGAGGATTTCGCACACGACGAGATGCCCATCTACGGCACGCACATGCCCGACGCCGTGGTGATGCCCGCGGACACCGAGGAAGTGTCCGCCATCATGAAGCTATGCAACGAGAACCGCATCCCCGTCACGGTGCGCGGCGCCGGCACCGGCCTAGTGGGCGGCAGCACGCCGATGCTCGGAGGCGTGGTCCTGTGCACCATGCGCATGGACAAGATCATCGCCTACGACATGAGCAATCTGAACGTGCGCGTTCAACCCGGCGTGCGCCTGTGCGACCTGGCCGCCGACGCCATCGGGCACGGCTTCATGTACCCGCCCGACCCCGGCGAGAAGACCGGCTCGCTCGGCGGCAACGTCAGCACCAACGCCGGCGGTATGCGCGCCGTGAAGTACGGCACCACGCGCGACTACGTGCTGGCCATGACCGTGGTCCTGCCGAGCGGCGAAGTGATGCACCTAGGCCGCCCCGTGACGAAGGCGAGCAGCGGCTACAGCCTGTTGCACCTGATCATCGGCTCGGAAGGCACGCTCGGCGTCATCACCGAGCTCACCATGAAGCTGCTCCCCAACCCGCAGGAGGACATGAGCTTCATCCTTCCGTTCGAGAACATCGAGGGCGCCATCAACACGGTGCCGAAGATCAAGCTCGCTGGTTTGAACCCGCAATCCATCGAGTTCATGGAACGCGACATCGTGGATTCCGCCGCGAACTTCAGCGGGACGAAGATCATCCCCACCAAGGTCAACGACCGCGAAGTGGGCGCGTACATCCTGGTCACGCTCGACGGCAACGACGAAGACGAGATCTTCCAGCGCGCCGAGATGCTGGCGGGCATCGCCGACGAGTCGGGCGCCTTCGACACGCTGGTGCTCAGCCAGCCTTCCGACAAGCGCGACGTTTGGGCTGTTCGCAGCGCGTTTTTGACCGCCATCGAAGCCGACACGCGCTTCCTGGACGAAATGGACGTGGTGGTACCCGTCGACAAGATCCCGTCGTTCCTCAGCTTCGTGCTGGGCGTCGGCGAGGGGCACGGCATGCGCATCCGCTCGTTTGGCCACGCCGGCGACGGCAACCTGCACATCTACTGCTGCGGAAACGAGGGCATGGACAAGGACGCGTTCCTGGAGCAGTCGGCGAAGGTGATGGAGGCCGCGTACGCCAAGTGCGCCGAGCTGGGCGGCCAGGTGTCCGGCGAACACGGCATCGGCCACGCCAAGCGCACCTATCTGCGCGAGAACCTGGGCGACACCGCCATCGAGCTGATGGCCGGCATCAAGCGCGTGTTCGACCCCAACAACATCCTGAACCCGGGCAAGGTCTGCCAATAACACCAGGTCACACGGCGATTCGCTTAGCATCGACCTCCCAGCGGCCCGTCTGTGCCACCTATCGCAGGCGGGCCGTTCCATATACGGGGCGCGCAAGCCCCACGCGACCATCAAACGCGTTAGCTACAATCAGCGCAAAACGCAAATAGAAAGGCCGCCGTTGAAAGACACCCGCACGCTCCCGCTTCCCCAGCGCATCGCCGCAGCATTAGCCGCCCTGGCGCTGGCGTTCTCGTTCGCGCTTCCCGCAACGGGCTGCTCCATCAGCATCGGCGATAGCTCCGCCGGCAACGGCGGCTCCATCAGCAGCACGTACGGCGGCTCCGGCTCCACCGGCTCCGACGACGCGCGATCCGCCCAGGCGACCATCGCCGATATTCCCGCGTACACCGGCGCGCTATGCATCAACATCAACCACGGCGAGCCCGGCTTCACGGAACAGGACGAGGCGCGCGGGACGTTTCTGCAGTTTAGCGACCTGGATTTCGAAGGCCGCTGCGGCACCGCCTTCGCGCGCATCGGGCCCGACACCATATCCAACGAGAAGCGCGGCGACATCTCGCAAGTGCACCCGAGCGGCTGGGTGCAGCGCAAATACAGCTTCGTCGACGACGGCATGCTGTACAACCGCAGCCACCTGATCGCGCACCAGCTGTGCGGAGAAAACGCCAACGAGAAGAACCTCATCACGGGCACGCGCACCTTCAACGCGGTGGGCATGCTGTATTACGAGGAGCTGGTGGGCGACTACGTGCGCAGCACGGGCAACCACGTGCTCTACCGCGTCACCCCGCTGTTCGCCGCAAACGACCTGGTAGCGCGCGGGGTTCAGATGGAAGCGAAGTCCGTTGAGGACAATGGCGAAGCCGTGCAGTTCAACGTGTTCGTGTACAACGTGGAACCGGGCGTGGCCATCGACTACGTGACCGGCGAAAGCTGGGAATCGTCCGAAACCCCGCAAGTCACCAGCAAGGGCAGCGCCACCATCACCACCGCAGCAGCCGCACGAGCGGACAAGGCAGCGGCGGGAAGCGCCAACGGGAGCAATGCCGACGGCAACAGCAGCGCCAACGGCAATGGCAACGGGGCCGGCAACGGGAGCAACGCCAGCAATGCCGGCGGAGCCGGCAGCAACAGCGCCGGCAATCAAAACGCATCCGAGCAGCAGGACTACATCCTGAACGTGAAGAACAAGAAGTTCCACAAGCCCGACTGTTCCGCCGCCAGCGACATCTCAAGCGCGAACAAGCAGGACTTCACCGGCACCCGAGACCAACTCATAGCCCAAGGCTATTCCCCCTGCGGCATCTGCAAACCGTAAATTGACACGGGAAGGTCCTCGAGAAGCACGGAGAACAGCCGCTTACCAACGGATCACAACAGATAGAAATCGCTAGGGAGACGAAAGAAAGGCAAAGCGCCGTGGCATTCATCTTTCATCTAAGAGAAACGCCACGGCACTACCTCGGGATCAAACGCAACACTTAAAGCGCCTGTATTTCGCGATAAGGAAATTCTCGTTCGGGCGCAACGCCTTCTCTTTAGGCAAAAACAGCGGAGCGCCATCAAGGTCTGCGTATGGTCCGTCCGAAATCCGCGAACTTGCTTCCAAACGCATCGAAGCAGGATTAATACCCAGCAAATAACTATCAAATAGCAAGTGAATATCGGAGCGCAGCAAAATACCGTTCTCTACAACATTGCTCTGAGTTCCACGGTAATCGAGGATATGCGCTGCTTGCAACACCTCGTTCGTATCGAACCCCGTAACCGCGCAATGCCCCTCATAAGCCTTGAACAGGTCTTTTCTAAATGCTTGCTGCCCTTGACGCACCATGCGACGAGCAACGGAAAAACGACGGCGGTCCTCTTCCATACTTTCTGGATCGCGTATCTCGGTTGTTTGAAGACGCTCATCAACCGTTGCCGGCTCCCCCATTTCGGCTTGCGGAGTCGCACTGGCAAATAAATGCTCGGTCTCAGGCGTAACGGGCCCATGCAAGGTAAACAACTCGTTCTCGGGATTGAACTCCTCAACGAATGCAAGAAAGCGCAGATACGAACTCGACGACGAGTTCTGCTGAAGAAACACGCCGACGGGAACGCCGTCCATCAGGCAATTCACCAGCTTTTGGTTCCAGTGCATATCGGTCGTACCGCCGGAATTATTTTGATGGGCGGAGTAATACAAGATCCACGTTCCATCGCCTAAATCAACTCGAGCACCATCGTTGTTATCGCTGTATAAGCTGTTATAAGCAACTGTCACCGTTGCCGCATACCTATGGCGACTCGGCACATGAATCCCACGTTGCGCCACATGCTTGAATTTAACTCCGGGCAACGTGCTGCCATGGAATCGGATGCCTTCATTCCCGGTTTCATTCATAAACCACGCATATAGGTTGCGATGGCTTTCTGGATCATCCTCAAGAGGAATCAAGCGTAGCGCACGCTCGATCGATAAGTTCGTATACGGGAGGAAGTCATCAACGCATATCGAACCATCAACGCGCGCCAGAGGAAACGGCACCTCCGCTGTCTCCACCTTAGTCGATATGTTTGCATCTCTCGAAGCCATACTGCAAATTGTGCCAGCGTCCGCTCCGTTCGACAACAACCAATTCGGCGGAAGACGCCGAGGTGAAAAAGCCGTGCGCAACAGCAAAATCTAGTTCGCAACCCCCAAACGACTCACGCCTTAAAACAACGTCCCTTGCCCAAGCGCTGCCGGGGCTGGCGGTTGCTCCGGGGCGGCTGCTAGCGCGAACCCTTCGCGGTTCGCTAGCTTTTGCCAGTTGGCAACCAGGCTGGGCCACGACGCCTGCAGCCACCAGCGCGCCTCGGCAAGCGACAGCGTCAGGGGCATGCGGTCGTGCACGCTCGCCACAACCGGGTTCGGGCGGGTGGTTACCACCGAGAAGCAGCCTTGACCGCATACCGTCGCCAGCAGCAGCGGCGAACCCTCGCCGCTTTCGAAACGATACTGCTGCTTGATTCGCCGCCCCGTTTTCGGGCTGCGTGCCGTTTGCGTCGCATGCGCCTCGAAGAAACCGCCCGTCACCACGATGCCGCGACCCTGCGCGATCGGCTGCTCCCACATACCCGGATTCGGCTCCATCGCCGTTTCCAAACGCGTGTTGTACACGGGGCGCTGCTGCCATTCAACGGGAAATCCCCAGGTCAAACGTTCAACAGCCAGCTTGCTTTCCGGACCGCGAACGATCACGTCAACGCCCGCGCCAGGGAACGCATCCTCGCCCGGCTCAACCTGCACCGTCGCGGCTTCACCAGCCATCGGACGCGCAGGCCAATCGGGCTGCGCGTTCACAAGCGAATCCACCTGCAGCTCGCGCACGACTTCCGCAACCTCATCCCATGTAACGACCGTGAACCTTCTGCACACGATGAACCCCTACTCGAAAGGATTGCGCCAGACCACCGGCTCTACCCCGAACTCTTCCTTGAACTGCTGCGTGAGCCCGAACGTCACGGGCTTGCGTTGGTTGACCTTCACCGCAACGCCCTTGTCCTCAAGCACGCGCAAATGCTTCCGAGCAGCCTGCGTCCCCACCTTTAAATAGTCGGCAACCTCCTCAACGCTCGCATCGCCGAACATCCCGAACGTCTCATACTGCATGAGCATGAACACGATTCCCTGTTCCTGCTTCTTCTTGAGATCCGCTCGTTCAATGACATCATCCATCAATTCGCGAAGCTCACCCTGCCGTCTTCGTGCGCAATCTAATCGATCGATAACGTCCAATTGAGCCTTCCGCACAAGGTTCATCATCTCCATCACGAAAAACGTCAGCTCACCCTTGTTCATCGGATTCTCAACGCTACGAAAAGCTTTGTAATACTGATCGCGATGCTCCAAAATCACCCGGGAAAGGGACAGAACCGTCGGTTTCGACAGCGACCTGTCCAGCATCAGCGAGCACAGATATCTTCCCGTTCGACCGTTGCCGTCATAGAACGGGTGAGCATATTCGAACAGATAATGCGAGGCCAACGCCGCATACAGTGACGGAAGCCCCTCGTCTTCGATTAGCGCAAGCATCGACTTTACGGCCTCGACGATCTTCTCCTCGGGCTCCAAACCCCGATGGATCACATTCACCCCTCCCGCGACAACATCGACGCCGTCCTTGCGGAAAAGCCGGCCATCAGGAACATGCGCGTCATCAAGTTCCCCATCCATCACTCTGTCGTAAATCGCTCGAACTCCTTCCGGCGTTGTCGGCTCCTCCGCCTTGCCAGAAGCGATATCCATATACAGAAGGGCAAGCTCCTTGAAACGACGCCGAGAAGCATCGTTCGACACCGACTCCAACGCGTCCTTGATCTGACGACGCGTGCTATGGATGCCCTCGATAGCGTTCGTGAACACGACCTCGTCGAACACCAGCCCTCGCAAAACGGCATTCGCAGCAAGCAGGTTCATTCCGTTCAGCAACGCCGTCACCTTACGCTCCGTGCGTAGCACCTGCTCGGTAAGGGCCGACAGCTCTTTCGGAACGGCGAGGAACAGCTCGCCCGCCTTGGTTTCATACCCAAGCCGAAACGTCCCGACCGAATCGCGGCGGCGGGCTTCCTCTGCGGCAAGATTAGCCGCACGATTGCTCGAAGAGTCCATATGGAAGACCTTCGCAAGCTCCTTGTAATCCACGCGCGCCCCCTTCGGTTCAAGTTATACGTTTTGACGATCCGTATAACATTCCAGCCTATTCCGATTCGAACTTTATACGTTTTCGCGATTCGTATAAAGAAGGGGGCTGGAATCTCATTTACTTTATACGATTTCCGGGATTCGTATAATTTAGCGCGCGTTTTCGAGTGCTTCTTTATACGATTTCGCGTTCCGTATAAAAACGGGAGCCCCGTGGGGCTCCCGTTTAGCGTGCTCTATTGAAAGAGGTTGGCGAAGCCAAGGCTTCGCATCGGGGAATCGCTCCCCCAATCAGCGCAGTAGCTGCTTGCGCGACTGCTACTTCTCTTCCTCGTCCTTCTTGTCAGCCTCGGTGATGCTGCAGTTGGTGATGAGGATAAGCGAGGCAACGGACGCGGCGGCCTGCAGGGCCGTGACGGTAACCTTGGCCGGATCGGCAACGCCCATGGAGATCATGTCGCCGTACTCGCCGGTCTCGCAATCCAAGCCGAAGCCGGGCTGCGCCTCAAGCGCCTTGGCAACCTCCACATCGCCGTTGTAGCCGGCGTTGCTGCACAGCGCGCGCATGGGCTCCTCGAGCGCCTTGCGCAGGATGTCCACGCCGAAGCGCTCCTCCTCGTTGGTGGCTTCCACCTGGTCAAGCGCCTTGGATGCCTGGATCAGGGCAACGCCGCCGCCGGCCAGCAGACCCTGGCTTGCAGCCGAGCGCGTTGCGCGCAGGGCGTCCTGGATGCGGCTGCGGATCTCGTTCATCTCGGTCTCGGTTGCAGCGCCGACGCTCATGACGGCGATGCCGCCGGACAGCTTCGCCAAACGCTCGCGCATGACGTCCAGCTCGTAGTCGGAATGCGGGTTCTTCAGCTCGTTGCGGATGGCCTCGCAGCGCTTCTCGATGGCCTCCTGCTTGCCCTTGCCGCCGATGATGAGCGTGCGGCTCTTCGTGATCTGCACGCTTGCGGCGCGGCCGAGCATGCTCTTCTTGGCGTCTGCCAGCGACAGGCCGCGCTCGGGGGAGATGACCTCGCCGCCGGTGAGGATGGCCATGTCCTCCAGCTCTGCCTTGCGGCGCTCCTCGGCGCCGGGGCACATGACGGCTGCGCTGATGAGCGTGCCCTTCTGGCGGTTCATGAGCAGGGAGTTCAGGGACTCGCCGCGCACGTCGTCTGCCACGATGAGCAGCGGGTGGCCGGACTGCATGACCTCCTCCAGCACGGGCACGACGTCCTTGAAGTTGTCGGCAAGACGCTGGTCGGTGATCAGGATGTAGGGCTGCTCAAGCTCGCCGGTCATGGAGCCCATGTCGTCGGCCATGTACGGGGAGATGAAGCCACGGTCGAACAGCATGCCCTTCTTGACTTCCAGGTCGATGCCGAACTTGGTGGACTTTTCAACGGAGATGACGCCGTCCTGGCCGATCTCGTCCAGGGCCTCGGCGATCTTCGCGCCGATCTCGGGGTCGCCCGAGGAGACGGTGGCGATCTCGGCCATCTGTTCGCGCGTGGTCACCTGCGTGGCGGCCTTCAGCAGCTCGTCGGATGCGACGTCGGCGGCCTTCTGGATGCCGCGGCGCAGCGCCAGCGGGTCGTTGCCGGCGGTAACGTAGCGCACGCCCTCGCGCACGATGGCATCGGCGAGCAGCGTTGCCGTGGAGGTGCCGTCGCCGGCCTCGTTGTTCGCGGCGGTTGCCGCCTCGCGGACCACCTGCAGGCCCATCTTCTCCACATGGTCGTATGCGCCCACATGTGCGGCAACGGTAGCGCCGTCGTTGGAAACGTTGGGATGACGCTCGCCCTTCTTGGTGATGCCGACGTAACGGCCCTTCGGGCCGATGGTCACGCGCACCGCGTCGGCCAGCTTCGCCACACCGGTCGCAAGCTTCTCGCGCGTCTCGTTGTCGTATGCGATTTCCTTAGCCATGCTATGAGCCCCTTCCTTGAGCACGTGCATAACAATATTTGCTACCAAAGAAAGTTAGCACTCTTTGCCCACGAGTGCTAGATGCAGGCAGGTATTTATGGGAAACGGAAGCGTTTCGTTACCTATTTACGCTTCCAGCCACGCCGCCAACGGCTCGGGGGAGTCGAACACGTCGCAGTTGCTGCGCCAGTCGGTAGAGTTGAGGCCCGTGGCGGTCGCGCGGTCGAGCATCTCGACCAGCGGGTCGAAATAGCCGCCCACGTTCAGGATGGCGCTCTTCGCATCCAGCTCGCCGGCCTTCACCTGGGAGACGATGTCGAAGAACTCGTCGAACGTGCCCAGGCCGCCGGGCAAGGTGACGAACGCATCGGCCAGCGAGGTCATGCGCGTCTTACGGGTGGCAAGGTCGGATTCGCAGATCAGCTCGGTGCACGGGTACACGGGGCGCCCCTTCTTGTTCAGGCCCTCGGTGACGACGCCTATGACGCTGCCGCCCGCGTCACCCACTCCGTGCGCCACCGCGCCCATCAGGCCCACGTCGTAGCCCCCGAACACCAGGCCGTGCCCGTGCTCGCCCAACGTGCGTCCCAGCTCGCAAGCGGCATCGATGTACAGCGCATCCAAATCTCGGCTCGACGAGCCGAACACGCATATCCTCATGGCGAACCCCCTTGGTCCTAAAGTCACAGCGCTGCCTAGGGTACACCATTACAGCAAGGACCCCGGCGCGCGCCTGCGCACCGGGGTCCCTAAACCTCAAACGTTATGCCGCCTGCTCCACGCTGTCCAGCAGCTCGTCCAGCACGGCGGCGTCCTCCTCGGCATACCCCATGACTAGCTGGGCCAGGCCCTGATAGAACATGGTGCGCGAGAAGCGGCGCATGTCCTCGGTCATCATGGGCAGCCAGTTCAACAGGTGATCCTGCGCGAACGTGCGCTGCGTGCGCAGATGCTCGACGGCCGCGTCCTCGTCGCCGGCGCGCAGGGCGTCGGCGGTGCGCATGGCCATGCGCTGCATGAACTCCAGCTCAAGGGCGATATGGTCCTCGCCCTCGGTCCAGCTGCCGCGCTTGAGGTTGTTCTCGCGCAGCGTCTGCAGCACCTCGGCGCGGGCCTCCTGCATCATCAGACGGCGCTCGGAGGTGTACACGCTCTCGAACGGATACGCCGCAGAGAAGCCGTTGACGCCGTGGCCGATGAACGTGCGCACATAGTCGACGGCCAGCTCGTTGATGCTGTCGTCCCAGCTGGTGCGCAGGTAGTCGTACAGCATGTGGTAGCCCTCGTCCACCTTGGCGTTGCCCGTGGCGGCCGGGAAGCGCATGCCCTGCAGCTCGGTGAGCACGGCTTTGTCGACTTCCTTCAGAAACAGGCGCGCCATCAGGCCGTACGTACGGGCGCGGCCGTCCATCAACGCAACCAGGTCCGCTTCCTGCTCGGCGGCCTGCACCGCGATCATATCCTCAGCCATCGGTTACTCCCCCTTCTTCGAAAACGCGACCTCGACCTCGGGCAGCATGCGGCGGCCCAGATCGGTCAACTGCCACGAGCGGTCCTTCCAGCACAGCGCGTCGGTCTTCTCCAGCATGTCGATGAAGTGCCCGCCGAAACGGCGCGGGCTCTGCACCACCTCGAACGCGTCGACCAGCTGCTCGATATCGTCCTTCGAACGCGGACGCTCGTTCACGAACCCCATCACGGCACGGTATACCTCCAGGTACTTCGCATCGCGGTCGAACACCATGGTGCGGAAGGCGGAGCCGTCCGTCATCTGCCCGAACACCTCGCGACCCGCATCGGTGGTGCGCCACACGGGGTCGACGCACTCCTTGATCTCCAGGAACTCCACGCCCTCGCCGGCATCCTCGCGCTCCTCGGACGTCTCGGGCATCTCCAGTTCGAGCGCGCCGGCGCGTTCGAGCATGCGGCACAGCGTGGTGGTGCCGTACACCGAGCGGTTGTCCGTCTGCAGCGCGTCCACCTTCTCCGTCAGCTCGCTGTTCAGGCAGCCGCCGTCGCACCAGCCGAGAATGGACACCAGCACCGGGCGTCGGGCCGGATTGTGGTCGAATAGGGAAAGCACCGCCTCGACGGCGCCGCCCTGGCGCTCGGGGCTGTACACCGACTCGCGCCGCATGTCCTCGGGCATGTTGCGCATCGTGGGATAGTCGACCGTGTCAAGCGGGTTGTCGTCGTCCATGTCCTCCTGGTCGATGTCCAGGTCATCAACGGCCAGCGGGTCGAACTCCTCCTCTTCGTCCCACAAGCCGGCAATCTGGTCTTCAGCCATCGTGAATCCCCCTGTTCTTCGTGTCGAACCTTGCGCGCCGAGCGCCCAAGGCGGCCGCCCTTCTTGGAAGCAGCGGCCGAATGCCTGCGAACACCCAGGTCGCAGGCGCGTTTCCTCTTCGCTGCCGCCCATTATAGGAAGCGCGGGGAACGGGCCATCATCCCGCAAACCCTAAAATGGCGAAGTTGCCGCCGCTCCCGAGCCGCCCCGGACGCTGACGGCATCATACGCGGGGGCTGATTCCGTGTTTGCCCAGGTCACAGGCTTGCGAATCGGTTGCTTGGACAGCTGTGCGCCCGTATACTGCAAACCACGTTGTCGAAAGCGGGGCTTCCATTCCTCGACTCTTACGAGAAGGGAGGCTCAAATGGCAAACGTATCTTGGGGCAAGAAGCTTCTTGCCATCGCGGTCGCGTGCTGCGCGTGCGCGATGATCGCCGTGCCGGCCTATGCGTTCTACTACGTCCACAGCGATGAGGGCGTCCAGGTGGAAAGCAAGGGCGTGTACGAGGTCACGTGCGTGCTGGACGAAACCGCCCAGGGCGGCGCTATCCGTAGCGAGCTGGTCATCGTTCCCGAAGGAAGCACGGTCAAGGACCTGCTGAACGAGGACGTCATGTCCAGCGAGAACCAGAACGGCCTCGAGGCCATTCACAACTACGACGCCACCAGCCTGGCCGATTACCTGGTCGGCAAGCAGTACACGGCAACCGTGTACGCCGCCGAGGCCCAGAAGCCGGGCACGCAGACCACGCACGACGGTCAGGGCACCACGGGTGAGGACACCCAGCTCAGCCGTTACGACAACGTGGTCATCAAGGTGGCCTAGCGCCCGACGCGCATATGGGCCGGTCGGCCAGCCGGCCCGCGCGCGGCAAGATCGCGAACGCGGGCGCGGGCGGCAAGATCGATGGAACGCAGCTGCGAACGCGTGCGCAATCGAACCGACGGGCAGAACGCAGCGCGCACGGTGGCGAGCGAGGCCGGCGAACGCGCTCGGCCAGACCGATGGCGCTTGGCTGCACGGAGACGCCTCCAATGCGAAGCAAACACGCTCCCGCAGCATCATCCTCCTGGGATGATTTTTCCATTTCCGCAGTTCAATAGCCTGACTTTAGCAGGGTGACATCAAAATCACCCCATCAGTCGCGCGCATCATCCCCCCATCGCCCGGTATCATAGACGGCGAAGAGGATGCACAACACAATACCGGGAGGGGTTTGCGTATGGGGGTACGCGTTCCAAGGATCACGCTCAATGCCGACTTCGGCGACGAGAGCGCATTCGGCGAGCTGAGCTTGCTGTCGGTCGGCTACGGCCTGCATCAGGCGTGGGTGTACGCCACCATGTTCGGCACCGCCTCGGTGTTCGGGCCCATGCCCTGCTTCCAGGGGCTCTACGGCAGCAGCGTCACCATGCCCTACTTGATCTCAACCATCGTCTACGTGTTCGCCATGCTACTCATCGCGGCCACGGACCAGCGTTTCCTGAAGCTGTACACATCCCGCAAGCTGCTCTGCATCGGCGCCGCGCTTTCGTGCGTAGGCTCGCTGCTGCTGCTGGCGGTTCCCTTCTTCGGAATCCCCTTGGCGGAAACGGCGTCCGGCATCATGACCGGCATCGGCTCGGCTATCCTCATCGTATACTGGGGCACGGCGTTCGCCCGCACCGACAGCGCCTCGATCGTGCTGAACACGGCCATCGCCATCTCCATCGCCATCGGCCTGTTCGCGACCGTGCTGCACTATGCGCCATTCCCCGTGTCCGCCATCGCGATCGCCTGCGTTCCGCTGCTTGAGCTGGCTATTCTGCTGAAGAAAACGCCCAAGCCCTTTCATGAGCGCGACGAGGTGCCCATCTTCAAACCGCTGCCCATCAACCGCGGCAGGTTCGTTGCGCGCTTCGGCGCTCCCGTGCTGGTGCTCGGCATCGCCTTGGGCATGCTTCGCTCGAACTCGCTGCAGAACCTCGTGATGAAGACCAGCGTGGGCGCGCAGCCGATGCTGCTGCTGGCAGCCGGCTGCGCCACCGTGCTGGTGCTCGTGACCATCATGGCGCTCGGCGGCGGCGACCGCTGGAGCCGCTTCTTCCAGCCCCTCGTGCCGTTCATCGCCGTCACCGTGTTCATCATGCCCCTTGCAAGCACCGAGAACGCGGCTCTGACCAGCGTGATCATGCTCGTGGGCTTCCTGTGCTTCGAGTCGCTCATGTGGATCTTCTTCGCCGACCTGTCGCAGCGCTTCCGCCTGTCGCCCGTCTTCGTGTTCGGTCTGGGCCGCGCCATCATGGCGGTCGCCATCATGTTCGGCACGCTCGTGCCCGTCGCCCTCGCAAGCTACGCGCACCTGCTGCCGTTCGGCGAGCAGACGCTGGTGATCTTGCTGCTGCTCGTCATCGTGTTCGCCTATGCGCTGCTGCCCCGCGAGCGCGAAATCGAGTCGATCATCATGCCATGTCCCCTGATCAAAGCCGTGTCAGCCAGCTTCGAGCGCAAAGAGGAATCCCAGCGCGCCGCCGGCAAGCGCAACTGCGGCGCGGCCAAGGGCATGGACGCCCTTGAGCAGGGGATGGCCGAGAGCGCTGCACAGCGCGAACGAGCGGCAGACGGCCTGGCAGCAAAAGGCGAAGCATCCGCACTGGCGGCCGCTTCCTCAGCAACCGACACCGCGGCCTCCATCCGCAGGGAAGCCGAAGCAGCTTCTCGCGAAGTTCCCGCTTCAGCTGATAACACCGCTACGGACTGCACCCCGCGCGAAAACGGCGAAGGTGCGATGGGCGCGGAACCGACCGGGGACGCGAGCGGTTCTGAAAACACGGCGGTTGCACAACCTGCCGGAACCACGAACGGGAACGACGACGCGGCGGACTCGACCGCAACGTCATCCGCCCTGCCCGCCGCGCGCGAACAGCAAGCAACCCAGCCCGCATCCGCGGCGATTGCCGAAGCGCGCTTCGCGAGACCTGGAGAACCGGCGCGCGGCGGCGGCCGTTTCCGCGGCAAATGCGAGACCGTTGCAAACACGTTCCTCCTGTCGCGTCGCGAGACCGAGATCCTATTCTTCCTGGCAAAAGGCCATAACGCCGCCTACATCCAGGAGAAGCTCTTTATCTCGGAGGGCACGGCCAAGACGCACATCCGCCACATCTACCGCAAGTGCGACATCCACAACCAGCAGGACCTCATGCGCATGGTCGAGGACGCGCAGCCGACGGAATAGCGGCGCGGGGCAGGCTTAGCCCAGCGCGGGGCACGACCCGCCAACAGCCCTGGCCCCAGCGCGGGGCCGGCTTGGCCCGGTGCGGAGACGGCTCGGGAGAACGCGAACGCCGGGTTTCGGCAACAAGCGCATGCGCGGGCGCCGCTCCCGCGCCCTAGACCCCCTCCCCCGCTTTTCCGACGCTTCACCTGGCGATTCCCCGCTTTCCCCGCTTACAATAAAATGACGATTGCATAAAGGACGCCATCTCGCCATTATGTTTGTGGCATGATGGACCATCGGTAAATTCGCGGCTTATCGCCGCCATGATATGGAACAGCGTTGCAAGGAGCGGTAATGGGCATCTTCTCGAAGTTCGAAGGCAAAATGGAGGACACGTTCGAGGGCACGGCGGACAAGATGTTCGACGCCCCCATCTCCCCCGTTCAGATCGCCAAGAAGGCCGAAAAGCAGATGCGCCGCGAGAAGATGGTCGGCGCCGGCAAGCAGTACGCGCCCACGCTCTACACCGTGCTGGTCAACCCCGACGACGACCGCCGTCTGTTTGGCTACTACCCCACGCTCGCGGGTGAAACGGAAACCTACCTAGCCGCGAAGGCCTCCGAGCAGGGCCTGACCATGGACGGCCAGCCGCTCGTGCGCTTCATCGTGGACGAGGGCCTCAAGCACGGCAAGTTCGACGTCATCGCCGAAGCCGTCGCCGCGCCCATCATCTCCCAGCTGCGCAACGAGGAGATGGAACGCTACGGCCTGGGCGGGGCGAACGCCGGCTACGGCGCAGCCGCCGCATACCCTGCGCAGCAGTTCGGCCGCGCAGGCGCAGCCATGCCCGACCAGCGCTTTAACCAGTACGACCAATATGACCAGCACGATCAGTACGGTCAGTACGACCAATACGATCAGTACGGCAACCAGGGCTATCAGCAGATGCCCGCCGGAAACGGCTGGGAGGCCCAGGGCTATCAGGCTCCCGCGCAGGAATCTTGGGACCAGCCCGCTGCCGCTCCCGATTACGCTGCGGCGCAGCAGGCCGCGGCCGGTGCGGTGGATCAGTTCAACGCCTATGCCGCCGGCGCCGCCCCTGCGGCAGCCGCTGCCGGCTACGCTGCAGGTCAGGCAGCCGCTGCCGCCCCGCGACCCCAGGCCATGCCGCAGCAGGCGGCACCCCAGCAGGCTGCCAACACCGTGATGTTCGCCGGCGCCGGCGTGCCGGGCCAGCAGCCCGCTCAGCCGCAGCAGGCCTCCCGCGCCCGCCTGATCGACACGGCCGCCAACCGCGCCATCGACCTGGCAAGCGCCCGCGTCACGCTCGGCCGCGAGTCGCGCAACGACATCACCATCCCCGACATCAACGTGTCGCGCACCCACGCCGAGATCTCCCTGAGCCCGCAGGGCGCATGGGTCATCACCGACCTGGGCTCCACCAACGGCACGTACGTCAACGGTCGCGCCGTCGCCAGCCAGCCGCTGAACGAGGGCGACCACATCGCCATGGGGTCCACGAACTTCGTCTTCACGTTGGCCTAAGCGAAAGCGAGAGGATTCCCCGTGATCGATTACGCGCTGCTTCTCATCCGCCTGCTGTTCGTCGCGCTGCTGTACCTGTTCCTGTTCGCCATCATGAAAACCGGCATCGGAGCGGTGCGCGGCCAGCGCAAACGCGAGCGCACGTGGAGCCTTTCGGTCGAAAAGGGCCCGAAGGAGCTGCGCGGCGTATCCATCGTAGTGCGCGGCCCGGTCATCGTGGGCCGCAACCCCGGGGCCGACATCGTCATCGGCGCGGGCTACGTGTCCGGCAGGCATGCCCGTTTCAGCCTCATGGGGCAGAACCTGTTCGTGGAGGACCTGGGGTCCACTAACGGCACGGCCGTAAACGGCCAGTTCATCAACGAGCCCACCGCCTTGCGTAACGGGGACACCGTCAACGTGGGCGACGTGGCCATTCGCGTGAGGTTTGCATAATGTCCCGTGATAAACGTTCCTACCGCTCCACCCAACGCACGCGCAGAGGCGCCGTCACCACGTTCGGAAGCCGAACCGACGTCGGCTGCGTGCGCGATCACAACGAAGACAGCCTGGTGGTGGCACCGCCGCTATTCGCCGTCGCCGACGGCATGGGCGGCCACGCCGCAGGCGAGGTGGCCTCCGAGATAGCGGTGAACGTGCTGGCCGAGCTGGCCCCGAAAGACCTCGACGGCACCGCCCTTGAGCATGCCGTCGAAGAAGCGAACCACGAGATCATCCGCGCGGCGCGCGACGGGCGCGGCCGCGAGGGGATGGGCACCACCCTGACCGCTTGCATGCTGGAAAACGAGCGCCTTATCATCGCGCAGGTCGGCGACTCGCGCGCCTACCTGTTACACCACGGCAAGCTGCAGCAGCTCACGCGCGACCACAGCCTTATGGCCGACATGATCGAGGCCGGCCAGCTCACTCCCGAGGAAGCGCGCCATCATCCGCAGCGCTCCGTCATCACGCGCGCGCTCGGGTCCGACCCCAACACGCGCCCCGATATGTACGAGATCAACGTCGAAACGGGCGATCGCCTGCTCGTGTGCTCCGATGGCCTGTCGTCCATGATCGAGGATGAGCAGATCGAAGCCGTCATGCGACGCGTGCCCGACCCGCAACGCTGCGCATCGCAGCTGGTCAACGAGGCAATCGCCGCCGGCGGCCACGACAACGTCACCGTCATCGTCTCCAACGTCACCGGATTCGCCGAGAAGCGCCGCCGCAAGCTGGCGCGCAAGACGAAGTTTTCCGTGGCGCTGGTGCTCGTACTGTTCCTGGCCATCCTGGGCGGCGGCGCGTGGGGCGTGCACACATGGCTTCACACCACCGCATACCTGGGCGAGGACAACGGCAAGGTGGCCGTCTACGAGGGCATCCCCGCCGATTTCCTGGGCATGCACTTATATAAGCAACAAGAAGTCACCGACGTGAGCGTCGACAGCCTGCAGCCGGGCACAGCCACGCGCCTGCAGGAGGGCATCCGCGTGGACAACATGGACGCCGCGCATGACCTGGTGCAGCAATATCGCGACGAAGCGGCTCAGCGCAGCAAGCCGGAAGGCTCCGAGCAGGCCGCATCCACGCAGGCAAACGCTACCGCGACCACCAACGACGCCGCCGCGAACGCGCCGGCGGTCGCCTCGCAAACCGCCACGGGAACGCAGAGGTAGCACATCATGTCCCGTCGCAACATAGAACTCGTCCTTCTGCTGGTGGCGGCGCCGGTCGTGGCGCTGCTGTTCGTCATGATCGCCATCAACGAGGGCCAGCAGGTCAACGTCGATTCGCTCAGCGTGCCCATCGGCATCTTCGCCGCCTTCGTGGTGGCCCACCTTGCCGTGCGCAAGCTCGCACCCGGCGCCGACCCCGCCCTGCTGCCCCTGGCGTTCGGCCTATCGGGCATCGGCATCGCCTTCATCACGCGCATCGCGCCGTTCACGGACGCGCCCAACATGGCGCAAGGCCAGGTGGTCTGGCTGTTCGTGGGCGTTGCCTGCATGATTGTGGTGCTGGCGCTGTTCCGCAACCTCGATAAGATCGCCAACTACAAATACACCCTCATGCTCGTGGGCATCCTCTTGCTGCTCTCGCCGATGGTCCCCGGCCTTGGCCAGGAGATTTACGGCAGCCGCATCTGGCTGCACATCGGCGGCTTCTCCTTCCAGCCCGGCGAGATCGCCAAGATCGTCATCGTGCTGTTCATGGCAAGCTATCTGGCCGAGAACCGCGAGCTGCTGTCCGTGTTCACCGTGCGCATGGGCCCGTTCCACCTGCCAGACATCCGATCGCTGTTGCCGCTCCTGCTCATGTGGGGCGTGGCCATGGTCATCGTGGTGTTCGAGAAGGACCTGGGCAGCGCCATGGTGTTCTTCTTCGTGTTCCTGCTCATGCTTTACGTTGCAACGGGTAAGAAGTTCTACCTGGTGGTGGGCCTGGGCCTGATCACCGTGGGCGCCCTTGCCGCTTACGCGGCGTTCGGCCACGTGCAGGTGCGCGTCAACACTTGGCTCGACCCGTTCTCCGACGCGCAGAACACCGGCTACCAGCTGTGCCAGGCGCTCTACTCCATCGCCGACGGCGACTTGTTCGGCGTGGGCCTGGGCAACGGCCTTGCGGGCGGCACCGACGCGTTCAACGCCATCCCCGTCGTGGAAAGCGACTTCATCTTCGCCGACATCGCCGAGGAGATCGGCCTGCTGGGCGCGGCCGGCGTGCTGCTGCTGTTCCTGTGCTTCGCCATCCGCGGCTTCCTGACCGCGGCGCGCGCGAAGTCCGACGTGTCCAGCTTCGTGGCCGTGGGCCTGACGGGCATGATCGTGCTGCAGGCGTTCATCATCGTGGGCGGCGTCACGCGCCTCATCCCGCTGACCGGCCTCACCCTTCCCTTCATCAGCCAGGGCGGCTCCTCGCTTTTGGGCAGCTTCATCATTGTGGGCTTCCTGCTGCGCGCGGGCGACGAGGCCACAGGCGTGGGCACGGAGATGCTCAACGGCACCACCTCCAGCCTGCACTCCAACAGCGTGCTCGGCCGCATCAGCCTGGGCAAGCGCCTGACCAACGGCATGTTGCTGTGCAGCGCGCTGTTCGCCCTGCTGGTGGCGAACCTCACCATGATCATGGTGGTGCAGGCCGATTCGTACCAGACCATGCCGGGCAACAACCACACGCTCGCCAAGGAAGCGAAGAGCGAGCGCGGCACCATCTCCACCTACGACGGCATCGTGCTGGCGCGCAGCGCCATGGACGACGACGGCAGCTACGAGCGCATCTACCCCGCCGGCGACCTGGCCACCCACGTGGTCGGCTACGTGTCGCAGCAGTACGGCACCTCGGGCATCGAGGCCTCGTACAACGAGACCCTGAAGGGCCAGGAAAGCTTCGCCAGCTGGACCGACGTGCTCAACGATATGGCGGGCGTGGGCACCGCCGGCAACGACGTCACGCTCACCATCAACTCGAAGATCCAGCAGGCCGCCCAGGACGCGCTCGCCGGCAACAAGGGCGCCGCGATCGTCATGGACCCGAAGACCGGCGCCATCCTGGCGCTCGCAAGCGCGCCCACCTACGACGCCGCGGACTTCGAGCAGGTGATCGCCCAGGCGAACTCCGGCACGGCCGAGACCTCGCTGATCAACCGCGCCACGGGCACGCTGTACGCGCCCGGCTCCACATTCAAGATGGTCACCTTGGCCACGGCGATCGAAGACGACGTGGCGCGCGAGTCCACCACGTTCTCGTCCCCGGGAACCATCACCATCGGCAACGCCACCGTGTCGAACTTCAACAAGACCAGCTACGGCACGCAAACGCTCGAGCAGGCCACATGGTGGTCGGCGAACACCGTCTACGGCCAGCTGGGCGTGCAGATGGGCGCCGATAAACTGGTGGAGGGCGCCGAGCGCTTCGGGTTCAACCAGGACCTGGACTTCCCCATCGTCATGTACACGTCGCTTATGGCCGACCCGAGCGAGATGACCGAATGGGAGACCGCCTGGGCCGCCGCCGGCGAGCCGGTGAACCCCATGAACCACGAAAGCCCCGCCGGCCCGCAGGCCACCGTGCTGCAGATGGCCATGGTGGGAAGCGCCATCGCCAACGATGGCGTGGAAATGAAGCCCTACCTGGTGGACGGCGTGTACAACGCCAACGGCCAGCGCAGCTTCACGGCGCAACCCGAGAAACTGCGCACCTCCATCAGCTCCGACACCGCAAAGCGCGTCCGCGATATCCTCAAGGGCGTTGTCAAGCAAGGCACCGGCACCGCCGCGCAGATCAACGGCGTGGAAGTGGCCGGCAAGACGGGCACGGCCGAGAAGGCCAACAGCAACGACAGCTGGTTCGTGGGCATGGCGCCCGCAGACAACGCCGGCGTAGTGGTTGCCGTGGTCATCGAGGACGGCGACGAAGGCGTGGGCACCCAGAAGGCTCATGACATCTTGCAAACAGCTTTGGAAGTTCAGGGGCTTATATAGAAAAAGTATGCTGAGCGGGGTACTATGGGTTTTACTCAAAATTCCGCCCAGCATGTGACCTAAAGGAGTTCAAACGTGACCGGAAACATGATCGGCAGGGTGTTCAACAACCGCTACCAAATCACCGAGCGCATCGGCATCGGCGGCATGGCCGAGGTGTACCGCGCACAAGACAACGTCTTGGGTCGTTTGGTGGCAGTGAAGGTCATGCTGCCCCAATATGCCGCAGATGAAAGCTTCACGCAGCGCTTCAAGCAAGAAGCCGCTAGCGCCGCCAACCTGCAAAGCCCCTACATCGTCAACGTGTACGACTGGGGCCAAGACGAGGGCACGTACTACATCGTCATGGAATATGTGCGCGGCTCCGACCTGAAGACCGCCATCAACCAGCGCGGCGCCATCAACCAGCGCAAGGTCGCCGAGATTGGCAGCCAGGTGTGTCAGGCGCTCTCCGTCGCCCACGGTCTCGACATCATTCATCGCGACATCAAGCCGCAGAACATCATGGTGCAGCCCGACGGCAACGTGAAGGTCATGGACTTCGGCATCGCACGCGCGAAGAACTCCACCAAGGAGCAGACTTCCAGCGTACTGGGCACTGCGCACTATATCTCCCCCGAGCAGGCGCAGGGCAAGGAGCTCACCGCCGCCAGCGACATCTACTCGCTCGGCATCGTGCTGTACGAATCCGCCACGGGCAAGCTGCCCTTCGACGGCCCCGATGCGGTCAGCGTCGCCATGAAGCAGGTTCAGGACGAGCCTGTGCCGCCGCGCGAGCTCAACCCTGAGATCGACCCCTCCCTTGAGGCCATCATCCTCAAGGCCATGTCGAAGAACCCCATGGAGCGCTTCGCAACCGCCAAGGACATGCGCTCTGCCCTGAACGATTACCTGGCCGGCCGACCCGTCGCCCTGGGCGCGGGCTTCACCGGCGCGCAGACGCAGATCATGGGCGGCGTGCCCAACATCGGCCCCATGCCCGACGGCACCGCGGTCATGCCCGCGGTCGGCGGCGGCAACCAGCACGGCGGCAGCTCGCAAAACCATTCGTACATGTCGGACAACACCGCTCCGAAGAAAAAGGGCAAGAAGGTTGCCGCGATAATGGCTGCCGTCGCAGCCGTGGTCGCGCTTATCGCCATCGCCGCGTTCGCCTTGGGTGGAAACAGCGGTTCCGGCGAGCAGATCGAAGTCCCCGACGTCACCGGGCAGACGCTCGACCAAGCGAAGTCGGCCATCCAGTCCGCCGGCTTCAAGGTTGGCAACGTCACGCAGTCCTACTCCGACAGCGTCGATTCGGGCAAGGTCATCAGCCAGGACCCCGCCGCCAAGACCAAGAAGGCGAAGGGCTCCACCATCAACCTGACCGTCTCGCAAGGCTCGCAGGAGATAGAGGTTCCCGACCTGGTCGGCAAAACCGCAGATGAGGCTAAGAAACTGCTGCAAGCCAACGGCTTGAAGTACAAGGCTGGCACCGCGGAATATTCCGACAGCGTCGAGAAGGACCGCATCGCGCGCCAGGATGTCGCCGCAGGTTCCAAGGTCGCCAAGGACACCGTTGTCACCTATTACCTGTCGCTCGGCTCCGAGGGCACCAGCGTGCCCGACGTCGTCGGCCAGACCCGCAGCAGCGCCACCGCAACCCTGAACAACGCCGGCTTCTACGTCACCGTCGATCAGCAGTACTCCGACACCGTCGAAGAGGGCCTCGTCATCAGCCAGACCCCGTCCAGCGGCAGCAAGCTCAAGGCCGAGGGCACCGTGAACATCGTGGTGTCGAAGGGTAAGGAGAGCAAGGCCGTGAGCGTGCCCAGCGTCGTCGGCCAGTCCGAGGGCAGCGCCATGACCACGCTCAACAACGCGGGCTTCAAGGTGACCACCGAGTACCAGGCCAGCAGCTCCGTCTCCTCGGGCAACGTCATCAGCCAGACGCCCACCAGCGGCACCGAGCTCGACCCCGGCAAAACCGTGCACCTGGTCATCAGCACGGGTTCCGGCAGCTCCACCAACGGCGGCTCCGGCAACAACAGCACGAACGGCGGCGGCTCCGGCAACAACAGCACGAACGGCGGCGGCTCCGGCAACAACAGCACGAACGGCGGCGGCTCCAGCTCCAACACCAACGGAGGCAGCAGCTCCAGCAACTAAAACCAACGGCAAGCATCTCCCGTTTGCCTCATAAAGAAAGGACCCCCACTCGGGGTCCTTTCTTTATGCTCGGAATCGATCACAGTCGGCTTTCGGATTAATAGGGCGGAGAGAGTCCGACCCAGAGCCGCCGGTGCAAGATGAACAGGGGACGGAGGTGTGTTCATACGGCGGCTATCCTCGACCATAGGCACAGTCGGCAACACCTTGCACATACCGGCAGTAGCTTACGGAAAGCAGCTACAACGGAGACGCGCGCATCCGACCCATGCGTGAACAGGGGACGGAGGTGCGTTCGCGGCAACATGCCACGTCACCGAAGGGCTAAACGTGAACGCACCTCCGTCCCCTGTTCGGTCGCCTTGCCGTGTTCGCTAGCGGCGCCCAGCAACGCTAATCGCAAAAAATTTGATATTGGCCGAAATTGGGTGTTGACTCATTGCCGATATACGCGCATAATATTCGTTGCTGTTTCGATGTGCGCCGTTACCTCAGCTGGATAGAGGGACTGACTACGAATCAGTACGTCGG
>NZ_CABQJR010000009.1 GCF_902464545.1 uncultured Senegalimassilia sp. | reverse complement strand
CAGCGCAAGGCTGCGGGAGGGCAGGGCGTCGCGCTCGCGGAGGGCGCTTTTCTATGCGCGGAGGGCGGCGGCATCGCGCCGGGCCCGTGCGCCGCATGCGCCGAGAAGGCCCGCAGGGGGATCGCCCCCTGCGGGCCTTCTCGCGTTTTTGGGGGATCTTGCTATACGGGATGCTCTGCGCGTGCTGCTTTTCGAGGGGCGCATCGGAAGGCTCGCAGTGAGGTTTTCCTTGCGGCCCATTCCGTATTTGGGGGCACTTCTTATTGGGCCGCCGGTTCTGCGCGAAGACCGGCCGCGCGTCCAGTGTCGGCTTTGCCGGAAGATGGTCTTGGAATTCTTAACTAGTCATGCATTGGAATCCTTTGTTCGTCGGCTGCGAAAGCGGGCTGTCGGCTATATTGGAGGGTCTGGTGGATGTGTTCCTTCCGCGGTTCTTTTTATACGTAAACCGGATGAGCAGCACGGGACTGTGTTCGAATCTCCCTATTTTGGGGTTGTTTTGGATCGAGATGGCGCGGGCGCGCCTTCTGTTACCGAATTGTGTATGATCCGTGAACGGTAGGTCGACTATACTTCAACTAAGGGATTGGAGTGATTGCCCGCGATTCTGCGGTCTGTTTATTTGGGCTGCAAGGGAGGAGATTTATCATGGCTGTAGATAAGATGCTCGTTGCATTTGATGAGTCCGAGGGTTCGAAGAAGGCGCTCAAGACTGCATCGGAATTGGCTACCGCTAATCCGAATGCCCATATCGACCTTGTCTATGTGGTGCCGATTCCCATGTTGAACTCTGATCAAATGGCTAGTTTCCAAAGTATTTTGGATCTGATGATTTCCGATGGCGAAGATTTGCTGGCCGCTGCTGCTAACGATATGGGTGATGATGTCGCATCTCGTACGGATTCGCTTTTACTGACGGGCACCAATCCTGCTAGTGAGATCCTTCGACTTGCCGATCAGCGCGAATACGACATGATCGTTATCGGCAACAGGGGTCTTTCCGGTTTGAAGGAGTACACAGGCAGCGTCAGCCACAAGGTGCTTGCCGGCGCGAAGGTTCCTGTGCTGGTTGTCAAGTAGTTTGAAGTCAATCCACGAACGATTTGATTGGCCGCCAGCGAGAACTCGCCGGCGGCCAATTCTTTATCTGCGCCTGTAAGAGGGGGTGTGTTGAGGTCGAGGATCGGCGAGTTGACGATGTACTACTTTGCGCGCAACTCCCAGAAGGCAACGGCGCTTGCTGCTGCTACGTTGAGGCTGTCGACTCCGTGTGCCATGGGAATACGCACGGTGTAGTCGCAATTCGCGATGGTGCTGGAGGCTAAGCCGTCGCCTTCGGTTCCCAGCACCAGGGCCAGGCGCTCTTCGCTGGCAAGTTGGGGATCGTCGATGGAAACGGAATCGTCCGACAGGGCCAAAGCGGCGGTCTTGAATCCAAGGCTGTGCAGCAACGGAATGCCGTCGTGGGCCCATGAGCCGGCTCCTGTGGCGCCGGAATCTGCGCCGATGCGGGCCCAGGGGACTTGGAACACGGTTCCCATGGATACGCGGACTGCTCGGCGATAGAGCGGATCGTAGCAAGCTTGCGTAACGAGCACGGCGTCGATCCCGAGTGCGGCTGCACTGCGGAAGATGGCTCCGACATTGGTATGGTTCGTGATGTCCTCGAGCACGGCTACTCGTCGAGCGTTGTGGCAAACTTCCTCAACGCTTGCGGAGATGGGGCGCCGGAAGGCTCCGAGAGCACCGCGCGTGAGCTCGAAACCGGTCAGCTGTTTGAGTTGCCCGTGGGGTAGTATGAACACCGGTAGATCGAAATCAGGATAGCGTTGTTCGATTTGCTCGATGATAGGTTGCATGCCGGGAAGGAATTTCTCCTCCATCAGCAGCGACAGCGGTTGCATGCCGCCTGCGACGGCGCGCTCGATCACCTTCGAGGATTCGGCGATGAACATGCCCTTTTCGGGTTCGAGTTTGTTTCGCAATTGCACCTCTGTCAGGCGTGCGTATGCGTCAAGGCGGGGGTCGTCTATAGTGCTGACATTGATGATCATGAGCCGTTCTTCCTGTTCGGTGTTGCTTAGACTCAATGATACCCGATAGCCGCAACGATGCGCAGCATGTGTGCGGAACCTGCAGCCTGGCGTGTCGTCAAGACTGTGGGTTGACGGAGGGCGATGGGGAAACAAGACGCTAAGCTAAGGGTGCAGATGAATAGGCCGGCGAACGGGCAAGCGGGGGATAGGCTGCGGTGTTTGTTGGCTTCGTACACGTCCTGCGGCAACAAGGGTCAAATCTAGAAAGGCGCACGCCCCTGAGTTCTGCCGCCTCAATCCATGGGGCGAGTTTATGTCGCAAGTATCGGGGATGCGCGATCGGTTTCGTAAGGGTAGATTGCGTGCTGTTGCGCGGTAAAACGAAGCTTCAGTTTCTTTTCGTCAAGGAAAAGTGCGGTTCTCGTGCCATGGCATAAAACCGCAACGCTTAACAAAATCAAGGCTGCGCTCGGAAAAGTGCGGTTCTCATTCCGTGGTAGAAAAGCCGGTTTTGGTTCCTTGGCAAATCGTGAAAGCTTCGCCTCGTGAATGAGGACTCTATCTCCGAGGTTTGGCGGTCTCGTTGTGTTGAAGGGTATACTTTCCAATAAAGATAACTCGACAAAGGAGCATGGTATGTCGGCATCGCAACATGAGAATGCGCTTGAGCGGGCGGCTCATCCCGAGCAGCACCCTGCGTTCGATCAGTTCGTGGCTACGATTTCGGCGCTTCGCGCGCCTGATGGCTGCCCGTGGGATCGCGAGCAAACGCATTCGTCCATCGCTCATAACATGATCGAGGAAGCCTACGAAGCGGTCGATGCCATTGAGGCAGGCGATGTTGCCCATATGCGCGAGGAGCTGGGCGATGTGTTGTTGCAGGTGGTGCTGCAAAGTCAGATTGCGGCCGATGCGGGCGAGTTCGATATCGAGGATGTTGCGGCGGATGTGGATGCCAAGATGGTCAGGCGCCATCCGCACGTGTTCGGGGATGAGGCGGCAGCAGGCGCATCCGAGGTGTTGAACCTATGGGATAAAGTGAAGCTTCAGGAAAAGCAGGCAGCCGATCAGGCTGGCGGGGAAAGCGGAGACGAGCCGCCTGCTGGGTTGCTGGATGGCGTGCCGGTGAGCTTTCCGGCTCTGATGCAGGCGCAGAAGATATCGCGTAAGGCGGCTGCGGCGGGATTTGAATGGGAAACGCTCGAAGATGTTTGGGACCAGGTTCGAAGCGAAATCGATGAGCTGAACGAGGCATACGACCAGGCGCCGAAGGCGGCCAACGGCAAGGTTGAAGGCGACCCCGAGGCAATCGCCCATGTGGAGGAGGAGCTGGGCGATGTGCTGTTCAGCCTGGTCAACGTCGCTCGTCGTATGGGCGTGAACTCCGAGAACGCGCTGCGGGCAAGCTGCCACAAGTTCCGAACGCGCTGGTCTGCCATGGAGCAGTCGGCGTTTGAACAGGGCGTACGCCTTGAGGATATGACCTGCGAGGAGCAAAACCGCTTGTGGGAACAGGTGAAGGCCGATTTGCGCAAGTAGGCGCTATCGCCTGAACGGGAGACCGGCTGTGGTAACGGAACGGTAAGAAAGCACTCGCCTCTCTGTAAACCTGGCTTCCCGTGCGGTACCATAATCTCAATCGATAGCACGCGCCGCAAGCCGTTAGGCCTGCGGCGCGTATTTTCAATACGCGAACTACGTTGACGTGCCGCATCGGCGAGATGCGGAGAAGGAGCAAGCCGATGAGTGCGACCGGTGAACCCTCGATTGAAGCCGCGGAAAGGCTGCAGGGGCGTACGGTGGAGGACAGCGCCGCAAAGCAATTGCCCGTCCCGAACGTACCCGACCTTTCGGCGTTCGATATGAATGGGAATCTGCATATGACCTCTGAGAGCATGGAGAAGCTGCATCAGGCAAGCGTGGAGACCCAGTCGATCATGCAGAAGTATCGGGCAGCCATGAGGGAGATGCAGGTTCGCTTGGAGATCTTGGACCAGGATCTGAACCTGAAGAAGCATCGCAATCCCATTCACCATATCGAGAGCCGCTTGAAAACGCCTGCGAGCATCTATGAGAAGATCGGGCGCTACGGGTACGAAGCAACGCTTGAGAATATGGAACGCTACATCCTCGATATCGCTGGCATTCGCGTCATTTGCCCTTATATTCAGGATGTTTACAGCCTGTTCGAGCTGCTCAATCGCCAGGATGATCTTGAAATCGTGAAGGTGAAGGATTACATCGCCTCGCCGAAGCCGAACGGGTATCGCAGCCTTCACGTTATCGCGCGCATCCCCGTGTTCTTCATGGATAAGAAGGAGTCCATTCCCGTGGAAATCCAGCTGAGGACGCTGGCCATGGACTTCTGGGCAAGCTTGGAGCACGATTTGAAGTACAAGGCCGTCAGCGAGGTGCAAGGCATCGATGCCAGCAGTGAGCTAAAGGATTGCAGCCGTATCATCGAGGAGGTCGAGGCTCGCATGCAGGTGCTGGCGGGCGCCTTGGAGCCTGAAGGGTAGTTATCATGAAACGCTACGTCACCGACGCGAACAACACGCTATCTCAGGATGAGCTGGGATTCATGCGCAATCCGGACGCTGAACTCCATTTGATCACCTGCCGTCCCGATGTGACGCATCAGCGCATCTCAGGATTCGGCGGCGCGTTCACGGAGGCAGCGGCGAACGTGTTCGCCCTCATGCCGCCTGAATTGCAGGATCGGTTCCTGCTGCTGTGCTTCGGGGGAGCGAAGGATGGCGATCCGGCCGCCGGAGGAAATGCGTATAGCTTGTGCCGTACGCACATCCAAAGCTGCGATTTCGCGTTGAGCAACTACTCATATGTCAGGCCCTTCGATTCCAGTTTGCGGTCGTTCACTATTAGCCGCGACAGGCAGCTGCTGCTTCCGTTCATCAAGTGCGGGCTTGCGGTGAACCCGCAGCTGCAGTTGTTCGCAAGCCCCTGGAGCCCGCCGGCGTTCATGAAGACCAATCGGCGTATGAACGGTGGGGGAAAACTGCGTCGTTCGCAGTATGAAGCATGGGCCGAGGTGCTGGCGAAATATGTGGACGCGTATGCTCGCGAAGGCGTGCGCATAAACCGCATGAGCGTGCAGAACGAGCCTATGGCAAGCCAAGCATGGGATTCGTGCCTGTTCAGCGCGGAAGAGGAGGCTCAATTTGCGGCGGCGTATCTGCGTCCGGCGCTGGATGCTTCGGGACATGGCGACGTGAAGCTGTTCGCTTGGGATCACAACACCGACAAGATATTGTCGCGTGTTCAGTCTACCTTCGGGGCGTCGGTGAATCAGGCGGGGAAGCTGCCGCTTGCCGCTGCCGGCTGGCGAGCTGAGGGCACGGTGGCGTCCGATGCCTTTGCGGGTGTGGCGTTCCATTGGTATGCGGGCGATCATTTCGAGCAGGTGGACGAAGTGGCGCGGCGTTGGCCCGACAAGGAGCTGCTATTCACCGAGGGCTGCGTGGAATATACGCGTGGCGAGGATCGCAAGGCAACGCAGGAACGCAAGGCCGAGCAGTATGCGCATGCCGTCATAGGCAGCCTGAACGCAGGCGCTGCCGGATTCATCGATTGGAATCTGCTGCTTAATGAGAAGGGCGGGCCGAACCATGCCCGCAACTTCTGCGAAGCGCCGTTGATGTACGACCGCGATAAGCGCGAGCTGGTGGCAAATCGGTCGTTCTTCTACATGGCGCACTTCTCGCGTTTCGCGCCGGTAGGTTCCCGTCGTTTCTTGACGTCGCGATACACCGACGACTTGGAGACCGTGGGATTCCTGCGTCCCGACGGGTCGCGCGCGTTGGTCGTGCTGAATCGCCATGCCAGGCCGCGAAAGTTCCTGGTGTCGGAAGGGGCGTTCACGGCGGAGTGCAAGGCGGTGGGACACAGCATAACCACGTTGGTGTGGGATGAGGACGAGGTGCGCGACAAGTAGCCTTCGGAGGTGCGGTGGTCTTGCCGCGGCTGCGGCGATTGCGCTGCGGTCGGTGGTGCTCGGGTTGCGGCTCGCAGCAGGCAGTTGTTTGCGCGGGCGATGGTTTTCGTCATCGTTTGAAACCGCCCTTGACCTGAAGTGCGCTCTAGCCTTTACCATCGAATGCAACGAGAGGAGCATTCGATGATCGCAAACAACACTACCGTGCCGAAGCTCGGCTTTGGCTGCATGCGCTTTCCGCTGACCGACCCCAAGGACGTCACCGCCATCGACATCGACCAGGTCAAGGAGATGGTCGATCTGTTCATGGACGCCGGCGGCACGTATTTCGATACCGCGTTCGTTTACCATAACGGGCATTCCGAGGTGGCGTTGCGCGAGGCGCTGGTTGAGCGCTATCCGCGGGAGAGCTTCACCATCGCCACGAAGTGCCTTGCTTGGGCGTTGCCCGATGCCGAAACCGCCAAGGCGTGCCTGGATACGTCCCTTGAGCGGTTGGGCACCGACTATGTGGACTATTACCTGCTGCACAACGTGGGCGGTGAACGCACGAAGAAGTTCGACGACTTCGGTATGTGGGAATGGGCGCAAGAGATGAAGGCCGCCGGTAAGATCCGCAACGTGGGCTTCAGCATGCACGATGGTGCGGAAACGCTCGATCAGCTGCTCAACGAGCATCCCGAGGTAGATTTCATCCAGTTGCAGGTGAACTATCTGGACTGGGAAAGCCCCGTGGTGCAATCGCGCCGCAATATGGAGGTTGCCCGCAAGCACGGTAAGCCGGTGGTGATCATGGAGCCCGCACGTGGCGGACGTTTGGCCGATTTGCCAGCAGCTGTTGCGGCGCCGCTGCTGGAGGCGCGCCCGGATTTGAGCCAGGCGTCGTGGGCGTATCGCTTCTGCTACAACCAGCCCGGCGTGCTCACGGTGCTTTCTGGTATGTCAACGCCCGATCAGATGAGGCAGAACATCGCCGAATGGCATGAACACGGCGGCGGGTTCTCCCCAGAGGAGCAGAGGGCGCTGGATGCGGCGTGCGAGGTGCTGGCTTCCGTGCCCACGGTGCCGTGCACCAATTGCCGTTACTGCGTGAAAGATTGCCCGCAGCAGGTTGCCATCCCCGAGATTATGAACCTGCTGAATCTGGAGGTTCAAACGGAGAACACCGAGTTCGCCAAGCAGCAATATAGCTGGCAGGCGGCGCCGGGCCGTGCGAGCGACTGCATCCAATGCGGCGCATGCGAGGCTATGTGCCCGCAGAGCATCGACATCATCGAGCAGCTTGAGGAAGCAGCCGAGCATTTCGAGTAAGGCATTCGGCTCCGGTTGCGCCCGAGAGGGCCGCCGAGAGCATTTCGAGCGCAGGGCTGCTGCGGGGCGGGGGTCGCCGCGAAGGCGATCGAGCGCTCCTAAGCCGTGATGCTGGGCTGGGGTGGCTGTAGAAGGCCGCCAAGTGTTTTAATCAAGGCTGCTGTCGAGAAGGCGGCCGCCCCTAAACCGTGATACGGAGTTGGCGTGGCTGACGTGGCCGCGGAAGGCGATCGAGCGTTGCGAAGCCCCGATGCGGAACGGGGTCGAAGCTACCATACGTGAACGGGGTCGAAGGTGATGCGCGCCTTCGACCCCGTTCGCTTTCGCCGCCTGCGCTGCAAGCGGCGTTTTCCCTATTCGCCTACCGGTGCTTCGTTAGGCAAGCTTGCCTTGCAGCTCCTTCGCGGCAGCGGCCTTGTCGAAGTTGCCGCCGGTGCGCTTGGTGAGCTCGCCCATGACGCGCCCCATCTCCTTCTTCGTGGTCGCGCCCGTCTCGGACAGCACGGCATCGATGAGCGCGGAAAGCTGCTCGCCGGCCAGCTGCTGGGGAAGCAGCTCTTCGAGCATCTTCACCTGGGCCGTGAGCATGTTGGTGCGCTCCTGGTTGTTGCCGGCCTTGATGGATCCCTCCAGCGTCTCCTTGGTTTGCTTGATGACGCGTTTCGTCATATCGTCGACGTCTTGCTCGGTGATGTCGCGGCGCTCATTCACCTCGATGTTCTTGATCTCGCCGTGTACTTGGCGAAGGATGGAAAGGCGTACTTTATCGTGTGCCTTCATGGCTTGCTTGATGTGCTCTTTCAGCTCGTCGTACTGCATGTGCGCTCCTTGATATCGAGGTCCTGCGGCGCGTGGCGCCAGGTGTTCCATTTCCAAGTATAACGCCGTTTGCAAGACGCTGGCTTCCGTTGCGCAGCCGCTTCGCTACGGGCGCGTAGCATACGGGAGCCGTTATGCTGTGCGTGTGGTATAACTGGTGCCTATGGATACTGAAACGACATACCCCGCATCGTCTGATATGCCTTCCGGCGCCGGTGAAACCCCCGCAGCGCCTGCTACTCCCCATGCCTGGACGCCGTCCCAGTTCAAGCCGCGCGACCTGCGCGAGGCCCGAGCGCATCGCAATGAGCCTGCGCAAACCTCGGCGAACGAGGCGAACAGGAAGCATAACGTGCGCGAATACACGCTGGGCGAGGAGATTGCCAACTCCATCTCGCACGGCATCGGCGCGCTTCTGGCCATTGCCGCCATCCCCATCCTTGTGGTGAAGGCGGTAAGCCACGGCGGCGGCATCCTGCTGTTCGCCGCGCTGGTGTACACGCTTACCATGCTGCTCGAATACACCATGTCCACGCTGTATCACGCGCTGGCCGTCGACAAGGCAAAACGCGTGTTCAAGGTGTTGGACCATAGCTGCATCTACCTGTTCATCGCCGGATCGTACACGCCGTTCTGCTTGATCTCGCTTGCCGATTCGAACGGTATCGTGCTATGCGCGTTCGTGTGGGTGCTCGCCGTGATAGGCGTTGCCTGCGAGGCGTTCTGGGTTTTTCGCCCGCGCTGGATTTCCGCGGTGCTTTATCTTGCGCTGGGCTGGTCTATCGTGGGGTTCCTGCCGGCGCTTATCCAGGCCATCCCTGCTGCAGGCTTGTGGCTGCTGGTCGCAGGTGGTCTTTGCTACTCGGTCGGATGCATCTTCTACGTGTTGAAGAAGATTCCGTACATGCATTCCATATTCCATTTGTGGGTTGTGGCGGGAAGCGTGCTGCAATTCCTGGCGATTGCGCTGTATGTCATGTAGGCTAGCTCAAAAGGAATTTATCACTAGGAGCGGTTTTAGCGCATGAACGGGAAAAACGAAGACGACGACGGTAAAAAGGGACTGAAGGGCATTTTCGGCTTTTTGGGCGCACCGAAGCGTCAGGCCCTGTCGGCTGAGGACGAGATCAAGGATTTCGTGGCGGACAGCGACGATCTGCTTGATGATGAGAAGCGCATGATCCATGAGATCTTGGACCTGGGCGACATGGACGCCGGCGAGATCATGACGCCGCGCGTGGATATGATCTTGGTGGAGGACACCGAAACCGTGCGCCAGGCGGTGGACCGCATGATGGGAACGGGCTATTCTCGCCTTCCGGTGTTCCAGGGGGATATCGACCGCATTGTCGGCGTGGTCCACTATAAGGACTTGGTGCCCCCCGTGCTCGACGGCCATGGCGACGACCTCGCGGTCGATTACGCCTTTGAGCCGCTGTTCGTGCCCGAGTCGAAGGATGTGTTCCCCCTTCTGGCCGAAATGCAAACGAAACGGCAACAGATGGCCATCGTGGTGGACGAGTACGGTGGGACCGATGGTTTAATTACCGTCGAGGACATCGTCGAGGAGATCGTGGGCGAGATCGTGGACGAAACCGATCGCGAGCGCCCCATTCTGAAGCAGGAAGGTCCCGGCGTGTGGCTTGCCGACGGCCGTTTCCCCGTTGAGGACGCCGTTGAAATGGGTTGGCCGCTTGCCGAGTCCGAGGACTACGAGACCATAGCCGGCTGGGTGCTTAGCATGCTGGACACCGTTCCGCAAATGGGCTACTCCTTCGAGAAGGACGGCTACCGCTTCACCATCCACTCCATGCGACGTCGGCGCATCCTTGCGGTGCGCGTGGAGCGCATATCCGACGATGCCTCGCAGGCATCCGATGGCAAGGCAGGTCAGGAGGAGCGGTGAACCCAACACGCCAGCTATACCGGTCGCGCAATGCGCTGGTAGGGGGCGTGTGTGCCGGGATCGCCGAGCGTTTCGATGTCGACCCGCTGGTCGTGCGCATCCTTTTCATGACGTTCGCCGTGTTGACGTTGGGCCTTGCGGGCCTTGCGTATATGGTGCTCTGGGCCGTGCTTCCTAAAAGACCCATGCAGGTGAAGCCCGTGAAGGTAGAGCCTGATTCCGTTCACTCCGATACGTTCGGCGCGGTGGACTGCCGTCGCGCCCGCGGCGCCGCGATGGGGCGGTGCGCGAATGCCGTGCCCTATGTGAGCGCGGCGCATCTACCGCCTGTCCCGCCTGCGATGGTGGAGGGCGCTCGATGTGAACAAGGGCCCGCGATGGGCGCCGATGCCGCTTCCGTCGAACCGCACGATGCCAAAGCCGGCGAAGGGGACGGCCCGTCAACTGCCCGGATCGTGCTCGCCCTTACGGTGGGCTGCCTTTTGACTTCGCTGGGCGCGTCGTTTGCCGTTTCGGGGTTTTTGCATGGGGTTGCCTGGTGGCAATGCTGGCCGTTGGCCTTGGTGGTCTTCGGCATCGTGCGCATAGCCGTGCCGGGCAGCGAAGGCGAGCGCGCCTTGGCGTTTTTCGCGGGCGTTTCCGTGTTCGCAGCGGGGCTGACGCTGCTGCCCATGAGCATGGGGTTCGTCTCGTGGGCCACGTTACCCAAGATGTTCGAGTGTTTATGGCCTCTTCCCGCGTTGGCGGCCGTTTTGCTTGCAATGGGGGTTTATGCCCGACGACCTGTCGTCATCGTGATGGCGGCGGTGTTCGTGTTGCTGTTCTGCGTGTTCGGTTTCGATTTGCTTTCCGAGCCCGGCCCGCTGCGCGAGTTGTCCTTCGGTACGCCGTTGGGGCGCGAATACAGCTTTCCGCTGCCTTTCGATTGGCTGAGCCGATAGGTTTGCATCACGGCCATGCGCAGCGCGCATGGCCGCTTCCGCTTCATAAGGCGCCGCTCGTCGGATGCGGTACGCTTGTTCGTGTTTCGGTTTTGCCCAAGCTATGGGAAACCACCTGGGGAAATATAAATGTTTTACTTGTCAATCGAACAAACGATGAAGGGCTCCTTCACATGATTTTGCCGGTTTCGGGCCTTCCGGTAGAATATTGCCTGTCAGAACAGCATATCGCCCTTCAGGCAGCAATCCTTTCGACAATCGAAAACAAGCTGTCGCCGCCTTGGCGGTCTGGTCGTATGCTGCGAGCGAAAGGTTTTGTTTGAAGAAGCGGAATGCATACCGTACCGGCGGGCTGGCGCTGAAAGTTGTCGGCCTTGCATGCGTGTCGTGTGTGTTGGCAGGTTGCCTGGGCGTGGGATTCGCAACCGCCGCCGGCGGCGTTTCCCATGATATGCAGACGTTCGGCATCAGCGAGGTCAGCACGCCGGGCAGTGCATCGGCATCGGCCGACTCCCTGTCCGATCAGGCTGCAGACGCTTCCGTGACCGCAACGTCCCGATTGGCAGCTGCTGGAACACGCGACATCTCGAAGGGCGTTGCCGCCATCGAGGCCGAGGAGGAGGCCGCCCGTCGCGCCGCCGAGGAGGCGCAGCGCGCCGAGGACCTGGCGCATACGCAGGCCGCGCTTGCCAACAGGGACGCTCAGCTCGCCCGCGACGAAGGCGCCGGCCTGACGGGCCTCGCTGAGGTCGACTGGAACGTCAGCAAGGCGGAGTTCGTGGGCGAATGGACGCTGCGCATCGACGCGTATCTGGCGGGAAGCCCGCTTTCGGGCTATGGCGGCACGTTCGCCGAGGCGGCTTGGGAAAACGGCGTGGACCCGCGCTTCTCCCCGGCCATCTCCAATACCGAGTCAACGAAGGGCCTCAACTGCTTCCGCAGCCATAATGCATGGGGCTGGATGGGGAATACGTCCTGGGGAAGCTGGGACGAGTCCATCAACGCGCACGCGCAGGGTTTGGCGAAGGGTTATGGATACACCATCTCCCTGGCGAACGCCAACAAGTACTGCCCGCCAACCTACGAGGATTGGTACGCGAAAACGCTTGCGCAAATGCAGCTGATCTAGCGCGAAGGCGGCCTGCGGGCCGCCTTTTGCGTTATCCTGTTGCGTGAACTTCGGGAAGGATTTTCGCATGAGCAACGTCATCGTGGTGGGTTGCGGCCGCGTGGGATCGCAGCTGGCCAACATGCTGTCGGACAACGGCAGCAACGTGTGCGTGATCGATCGCAATGTGGACGCATTCGCCAACTTGGGTCGCAACTTCAATGGATCCACCATCCAGGGCGTAGGCTTCGACGAGGAGACGCTGGAGAAGGCGGGCGTCGACGAATGCGACGTCGTGGCGGCGGTGACGCAGTTGGACAACACCAACCTCATGTGCTGCGAGGTAGCAAGCCGCTTGTTCGGCGTTCCCCACGTCATCGCGCGCCTGTACAATCCCGACCATGAGCGTGCGTATATGCAGCTGGGCATCGATTACGTGTGCGGCACGTCGCTGGTGGCTGAAGACGTGTTCAGCAAGGTGGTTTCCGGGCACGGTGCGCATCTGGACACGTTCGGCGAGTTCGAGGTGCTGCGCTTCTCCCTTGACTTGAGCTGGTCCGAGCGAAACACCATCCGTGTGGCGGAGATGGAACGCGATCACGACATCCGCATCGTGGCGTTCGAGCGCGGCGACGGCAGCGCTAGCTCCATTCCTACGCGCGAGTCCATCCTGTACAACGGGGACTCGGTGCTGGCGTGCGTGCGTCATGAGCTCATCGAGCAATTCAGCAAGTACATTCAAGATTAAGGCGGTTTCCGCTTGCCCGATGGCGAAGCGGGGGAGGTTTGGCTGATGTACGTAGTGATCGCCGGCGGCGGCAAAATCGGCGAATATCTGGCGAACGTGCTGCTTGAGAGCGGCAACGACGTGACCATCATCGAGGAGGACCTGGAAACGGCCGATCGCTTGTCGGTGGTTTTGCAGGGTCGTTATCTGGTCATTCACGGCGACGGCTGCGATTCGAAGTACCAGGAGGATGCGGGAATCCGCCGCGCGGACGTGTTCGTGGCCACCACGGGCCAGGACGACGACAACCTGGTCTCGTGCGAGATCGCCCAGCGCGTGTTCAACGTGCCGCGCTGCATCGCCCGCGTGAACAGCCCGAAGAACCTGCGCATCTTCCACGAGGTGGGCATCGAGTGCGTGTCGTCTACCACGCTCATCGCCAACCTCATCGAGGAGGAGACGCTGCTGGGCAGCGTGAGCGTCGTGTCGTCGCTGACGCATGGCAACGTCATGCTGACCGAGGTGGTCGTCCCGCGCATGCGCCATCATTCCAACGATGCCGGCGTGCTGGCGAGCGCCATCCCTCTGCCCCCCGACAGCATCATCGCGGCGGTCGCGTCCAGCGACAACGTGGAGGTGGTAAATGAGGACACCGTGCTGTTCCCCGGTGATAAGGCCATCGTGGTGGCGGATAACCAAGTCATCGACGCCGTGCGCGCCGCATTCAAAGGTTTGTAGCAACGAAGCGGGGGCTTGCGCGAAACGAGCCCCCTGACGAAAGGCCCCGAAATGGATTTCATTTCGGGGCCTTTCGCGTTACGAGGATAGATTGAAGCGCAGGGGTGGAGCCGGCGAAGCCGCCGTGCTCGGTGCAGGCGCGCATCTGCATGCGTGCGGATAGGCTGGCTGGCGGGTTGGCTCGCGGGCGGTCTGGCTGTTGGCGGGCGCCCACCCGGCGGTTGGCGCCCGCGGCTTTAGCGCGGCGTGTTCGCCAGCTCGTCCAAGGCCTCCTGCGGCGTGTATTCGCACGTGCCGTTGCCCAGCTTCACCACGTCGATGCTGTCGCCGGCCTTGACCTTGCCGTCGGTGAGGGCGACGAAGAAGATTCCCTCGCGCGGGAAGATACAGTCACCGGCCAGGTAGAAGATCGCGCACTTCTTGTGGCACACCTTGCCCTGCTGCGACAGCTCCAGCAGCACGTCATCGCCGATCTTGAGCTGCGTGCCAAGCGGCAGCGCCATGAGGTTGATGCCCTCGGTGGTGATATTCTCGGCGAAATCGCCTTCCTTCACATCTAAGCCGCGCGCCCGGGCCTTCTCGATGGATTCCCAGGCCAGAAGCGAAACTTGGCGATGCCAGTCTCCGGCGTGCGCATCCTCGGCGACGCCGTGGTGCGCCTCGATGGTCACCGGGCCGTCCACCACGGTCTTGCGCGTGCCCTTGCGCTTGGACACGCATACGGCGCGCACGGTGCCGTGCGTGGTGCTGTCGGCGTCGGGTCCTTCCATGCGGCCCTTGTCGAACACGTTGAGCTCCTCGCCCGTCTTATGCGCGGCGGCTTCGGCGTTGCTTGCTTCAAGGGCGCCGTCTTGCCGGCCCTCTTCTTTCTCGATCGTCATGATCCCCCCAATAAACCTAGTAAATAGCTAGGCGCATCTTATCATATCTGAGGATGATTCGGTGAACGAACACGTTGAATCCGCGAAAGGCGGGGTGGGGCGCGGGCATACGTAAACCATCTGCAGAAACGCGTGCGGTGCCGGCGCGTCGCTTTCGCGCACGGTATCATGGGGCCATCAACTATCAACCGCGAAAGGGGTCGTTGTGATCAACCGCTACACGCGTCCTGCCATGGGCGCCATCTGGGAGCTTCAGAACAAGTTTTCCATCTGGAAGGAAATCGAGGTGCTGGCGTGCGAGGCTCAGGCCGAGCTCGGTCAAGCCGGCATCACGAAGGAGGAGGCGCAGTGGATCCGCGACCACGCCGACTTCACGGTTGAGCGCATCGACGAGATCGAGAAGGTCACGAACCACGACGTCATCGCCTTCACCACGTGCATGGCCGAGTACATCGATGCCGACGTCCCCGAGGGCCAGGAAAAGCCCAGCCGTTGGGTGCATTACGGCATGACCTCCTCCGACCTGGGCGACACCGCGCTGTCGTACCAGATCGTGCAGGCTATCGACATCATCCTGGATGACGTCAAGCAGCTGGGCGAGACGTGCAAGCGTCGCGCGTTCGAGTTCCAGAACACCCTGTGCGTCGGCCGCACGCACGGCATCCACGCCGAGCCCATGACGTTCGGCATGAAGTTCGGCAGCTGGGCTTGGGCGCTCAAGCGCGCGCAGACTCGCCTGGAGCAGGCTCGCGAGGTCGCCGCAACCGGCGCCATCTCCGGCGCGGTAGGCACGTACTCCAGCATCGACCCCTACGTCGAGAAGTACGTGTGCGAGAAGCTGGGCCTGACGCCCGACCCGCTGTCCACCCAGGTGCTGGCGCGCGACCGCCACGCCCAGGTCATGTGCGCGCTGGCTTGCGCCGCCGCAACGCTGGAGTCCATCGCCATGCAGGTGCGCCTGCTGCAGCAGACCGACGTCATCGAGGCGGAGGAGCCGTTCAAGAAGGGCCAGAAGGGCTCGTCGGCCATGCCTCACAAGCGCAACCCCATCACGGCAGAGCGCGTGTGCGGCCTTGCCCGCTGCGTGAAGGCGAACGCCCAGGTGGCGCTCGATAACGTGGCGCTGTGGTTCGAGCGCGACATCAGCCACTCCGGTACCGAGCGCGTGGCGCTGGCCGACAGCTTCACCGCTCTGGACTACATGTTCGGCAAGATGCAGTGGATCATGGACGGCCTGCAAACCTATCCGGCGAAGATGGAGCACAACGTGTGGCGCACCAAGGGCCTCATCTTCTCCAGCAAGGTGCTGCTGGCCCTGGTGAACACGGGCATCACCCGCGAGGAGGCGTACGTCATCGTGCAGCGCAACGCCATGGCCGTGTGGGAGGATATCCAGAACGCGGTGGATGGCCCCACGTATCGCGAGCGCCTGGAGAACGACCCCGAGGCCAAGCTGTCCAAGGAAACGCTCGACGAGATCTTCGATCCGTGGGACTTCCTGACCCGCAAGGACGAGGTGTTCAAGCGCCTGGAGGGCCTCGAGTTCTAAACGGCACCGTATGCGTTTCGGCGACCATCTTGCCGCCTGTCGGCGAAGGCGAGTTACCGTGTGGGTGCATCGTTGCTGTTGGAAGCTTGCATCATAGCCGGCAGGCTGCTTGAGCGTTTCCGACGGCGATGGGCGCGCGGGGTGCGTATGCAGCTTGCGACAAGCTAGCGAACAAAGAAGCGCCGCGACTTCAAGTCGCGGCGCTTCTTGCTGTTTATCGACTGTTTTCCGAGGTTGCGTGTGGTGGAAATCGCTTCCGCTTCCCGTTGCCCGTTATGCGCGCAGGAACGCCTCGTATCCGCGTTCGGCCTCGTAGATGTCGGCTTTGCTGGTGGCCTCCCAGGGGCTGTGCATGGAGAGGACCGCCACGCCGGAGTCGATGACGTCCATACCGTACTTGGCGGGAATGTACGCGATGGTCCCGCCGCCGCCGGCGTCGACCTTGCCCAGCTCGCAGGTTTGGAACTGCACGCCGGCGTCGTCCATGATCTTGCGGATGCGCGCCATGTACTCGGCGCGGGCATCGTTGCTGCCCGACTTGCCGCGAGCGCCCGTGTACTTGTTGAACACCAGGCCGTGGCCCAGATATGCGCTGTTCTTCGCCTCGAAGACGCCGGCGTAGGCGGGATCGAAGCCTGCGGAGACGTCGGAGGAGAGCATGGCGGAAGCGGCCAGCGCGCGGCGCAGCGGCAACATGCCGCCTTCGCCGGCAAGCTCCATGATCTCGGCGATAGTGTTCTCGAAGAACTGCGAGGCCATGCCCGTGGCACCCACGCTGCCGATCTCCTCCTTGTCCACGAGCACGCACACGGCGGCGCGGTCGAGCTCCTCGCCGGCAACGGCTAGCTGCGCCACCAGCGAGGTGTAGGCGCACACGCTGTCGTCTTGGCCGTAGCCCAGCACCATGCTGCGGTCGAAGCCCAGGTCGCGGGCGCGGCCGGCGGGCACGACCTCAAGCTCGGCGGACAGGAAGTCCTCTTCCTCGATGCCGTACTTGTCGGCAAGCAGCTTCAGGGCGAAGGCCTTCACGGGGTCCTTCTGCTCCTTTGCCTCGCCGTCCTCGTCGCGCACCACCAGGGGGCGGTTGCCGACCAGGATGTCGAGCGCCTCGCCTTCGACCACTTCGTTGGCCTTCTTGCCCATCTGCTGGTTCGCCAGGTGGATGAGCAGGTCGGAAATGCAGAAGACGGGATCGTCGGCGTCCTCGCCGATCTTCACGTCCACCACGCTGCCGTCCTTCTTGGCGATCACGCCGTGCAGCGCCAGCGGGACGGTGACCCATTGGTAGTGCTTGATGCCGCCGTAGTAGTGGGTGTCCATGAAGGCCAGCTCGCTGGATTCATACAGCGGGTTCTGCTTGACGTCCAGGCGCGGGCTGTCGATGTGCGCGCCAAGGATGTTCATGCCGTCGGTCAACGGGCGGGCACCCAGCTGCATCAGGATGACGGCCTTGTTGCGCATGGTCGCCCACACCTTGTCGCCGGGGACAAGCTTGCGGCCTGCGGAAATGGCGGCGTCAAGGCTCTCGTAGCCGGCGGCTTCTGCGCTGCGGATGGCGGCGGCGGAAAACTCGCGCTCGGTCTTGTTCTCGGAGATGAAGTCGATGTAGCCTGCGGCAAGCTGCTCGAGCTCGGCCAGCTGGTCCTCATCGTAGCGCTTCCACGCGGATTCGCGTTCCATATACGCTCCTTGCGTTCGGGGATCGTTGCTCGCTGACGATAGTACGCCAACCGGGGCGGGCACGCTAGGCGGGGAAGGGGCGCAACCGGGAGAGCCGACAACTGCGTCGGTGGCGTTCGCGGTTTGCGAAGAAGGTAACGGATTCCACGCAAACCGCGAAAACGGGGCGGATGGGGCGTGCGATAGCACAAACGGAAATCATCGAATATCGCTAACGATAGGCCTGGCGGCTCTATCAACAGCGAAAAGGTCAGATTGGGATTTCGGATGAGTCGCTGCGAGGACGCTATGAAATAAGCGGGATCCACTCGATGGAGCTGTCGGCAGGGTATTGCTGCTCGATGGCTTGATTCTCGGTTTGGAATTGCTCGGCGGTGATAGCCGTCTTGTTGCCTTGCGCATCAATCTTCACGTAGGTCCCGCTCTCCATACCGAGCTTCTCGACTACGTTGAGGTTGTCGGTGCGACCTTTGAAACCGTTCGTGTAGTCCGTCCAGGCGTCGCCGACGCCGGTCGGGTAGGCGCTCAGCGTGCTCACGGTGATCATCCAGTCTTGGAAGCCGCCGCTTCCGCGTTCGTAAAGATAGCCGCCGGCGCAGACACGCATGATCGAACGTTCCCATGAATAGGCAGCGCGAACGGGAGCGTTGTTGACGTAGGACCATATGTCGAACGCCTGCGTGTTCGCCTGCGCATCTTTGCAGCCGATGATCAGCTCGGGGACGTCATCGCCGTTCAAATCGGAAAAGGCGTAGCAAACGTTCGAGAAGCCGCTGTCCGCCCAATCCATAAGATAATTGGGAATGGCCATCGAATTCACGTAAGGATGTCTGGAAGCTAGGTCGTCCTTGCTGAGCTTGGCGGAATCGTCCGCAAGCGAGCGATAGTCGTCGATGACCGCTTGCAGGGCGGTTTGCGCCTCTGCGGCGGGATTGACGGGTGCGGGCGTGGGCTCTGGCTCGGGTGCGGCTTCGGGTGCCTGCTCTTGCTCTGGCGCTGCAGCAGCCGATGGCTGTTCCGGTTGCTTTATTTCCGGAGTCTCTTGCTCGGCTGACGTCTGTTCGTTTGCGGGTTTTGCCGGGCTGTTGATGGAGAGAGCGCCGAAAGCGACTCCGCCGACGATAAGCGCGAACGTCACGGCCGAAGCCGCGATCACGACGGGCTTCCCGATGGCTTTCCTGGGCGCATCCGCTTGGGAGCAGGATGTTGTGCCGGATGCGTTTGCCGAAACTTGGCTATCGGCGGCGGATTGTTCGCTGGCTGCGCTTCCGCAGGTTGGGCAAAACCGTGCATTTTCGGAAAGCTTCGCTCCGCAATGCTCGCAGCACATCGACGCCTCCTTCGCGGTTGCAGTTATGCCTGCAACCGATACCTGATGCTAAAGACTACGGCAATCCGTTCAGAGTGGTTGCCTTGCTTGTGGATTGAGTCAATTTGTGATGGCTTATAAGCTACGGCCGGGGGTGTCCGCATTTGGGGCAAAACGATCCGGCGTTGCCCGTCTTTCCGCATGGGCAGTCCCATGTGCTCGTTACGACGGGGTTGATGGGCACCGTCGGCTGTGCGGGCTGGGAGGGTTGGGCAACCGTCTGCTCGGCCTTGCTCGTCGGGGTATCGCTGGAACGACGTTTTGCAGCGAATATCCCGCTCAAGTCGATTGAATCATTGAATGCCGAATCGGTCGATCCGAGCATTTTGTTGCGGATGTCGTGCAGATCGACTGCGCCGCGGATGAACATCATGCTCCATTCGAAAAGCAGGCGGTTGACGACTTCGAGAATCACGAATGCGAAGACGGCAATGACGAGGCCTTTGAAGAAGGCTCCCGCTGCCATGATTCCTGATTCCGATGTGATAGACGTAGATGCGGCGGACATAAAGGGGTAGATGAGACAAAATGCCGCTATCCAGGTTGTTGAGAACGCGTACAGGAACTTCGTGATGCTTTCGATGAACAAGTGGTCGAAGCTGAAGAACTTGGTGAGCGGCTTTGTCTTATCCGCTTTCTTGCTTGCGAACTTGACGAACAGCACGATCGCCGCCGCAATGGCTCCAGCCCCTAATGCGGGCGCGATGATGCCCATGACCGCAGTCATTCCAAGAAACCCAGTTGAACCGTACATAACGATCCCTCCTTTTCGAACCCCTAAAGCGGCCTTCCCGCCGCAATGAAGATAGTATACCGGCAACGGCGCCCCGTGGCATTCATCGCAATCGCCTTGGCGGGAATCGTCCCGGAGGACGAGTTGCGGAGCCGGACGGAGGAGCGCCAGACGCTGATTCGCCTGTTATCTTTGCTTGTTGTTCGGCTACTATGGAGCCATCATGTTGCTGTCGTGGCAGATGCTGTTTGGTGGCTAGCGGTAGGGGGTGCGCTATGTTCTGCGCGAATTGCGGAAAGCCAATTGAGGATGATGCCAGGTTCTGCGAGTTCTGCGGGGCCCCGGTTCTTGATGAAGAGCCTGCGTCGAATGCTGGCGATGTCTCGGACTGGCAAGCGGGGGATACCGTCTCCGTGCAGGCATCGCCGTCGCAGGATGTTGGGGGGGGCAATCAGGGGTTTCGTCCGGCGATGGCGCAAGGAGCCGCCTCTCGGAGTAAAGGCATCTCCCCGCAGGTTGCGACCGTTGCGGCGGTATGCGCGGTTCTTGTCATCGCGGTAGCCGTGCTCGCCGTCCCTCGCATCATCGAAGCGACTGGTGGCTCGTCTAGTGAGACGGCAAGCCGGCAGCAGGCCGATCAACAGGCCCAGCAGCAATCCGACGGGGCGCAGGGATCAGCCACGGAAAACGCCGTCTCCCAGCAAGTGCAGGTGAAAAGCGGCATCTCCGAGTATTCGTGGGCTGACCTTTCGAATATCGCTGCCGAAATAGAGCGCACGGCGAAAAATCGCGACGATGCTGTGAAGATGGCGGCAAGCTACAACCTTGTGAAGCCGGACGGCTCGTTTACCGGCGAAGCGAAGACGTTGCAGACGTCCATGGGGAACGTGGACGTGTTCATCGTCGATGTGTTTAAAGACAAGGGCTCGAGCGGGCGAAACGCAGCGTTCACGTTCATGACTTCGGGGATTTTCGCCGAGCATCCTATGAATCCCACGGCTTCGAACTCCGGTGGCTGGAAGTCGTCGGGTATGCGCGCTTGGTTGAACGGGGAAGTGCTGCAGTCGTTTCCCGATGAAATGCGTTCTGGCGTGGTGGCGGTGAGCAAGCTGTCGAACAATGCCGGTAAGACCACTTCGCCCGCAAGCGTTACCGAGACGCAGGACAGCGTATGGCTGTTCTCTTGGGTGGAATGCCTTGGTCCCATTGCGTGGAACAAGGGATCGAATCAAAGCTATATCGATACGGTGGATAATAAGGAAGGGTCGCAATACGCTTGGTTCAAGCAGCAGGGCGTTGCCGGCGAGCAGGGCCATGTCTCGCTTGACCGCAGCGTTGCTGGATCGAGCAATCCCGGCGTTTGGTGGATGCGCTCGTCGGCTCCCAATGTCGCAACGTCGTTCGGGGATATGGGGCCGGAAGTAGATAACGGCGGCTATGCCTCCACCGCGGAGGGCGTCGTGTTCGGGTTCTGTTTGTGATGGGCGCGCCAGTGCGGGCGGCAGGCGCCTGGGCGGCGGCAATGGCGGTGTTGATCGTGCCGTGTTTGCTTGCCGGGTGTGCTTCCGGCCAGGAGAAACAAGGAGAGGCGACTGGTACCTCCGATGTTGAGGCACTTGTCGACTGCGTCAATGACGTTCAGGGCAGCGAAGCTTCGGTGTCTGCTTCGGCGCCCGAGGGCTTGCGGGATGCGCTGGAGCAGGCCGCAGGAGCCCATGCGGGGACTTATGCCGTCGCATGCGCATCGGCTGATGGATCGTGGTCGGTTGACGTGAACGGTGACAAACCCTTCGTTTCCGCCAGCATCATCAAACTGGCGATATTGGGGACTTTGCTCGATCAGGCTCAATCCGGGGTGCTGTCGCTTGATGATTCGACAACCGTGGGCCCGTCGGACATAGTGGGAGGCACGGGCGTTATCCAGGCGTCGGGCGCTGGGGGGTCGTATACGTATCGCCAGCTTGCCGCTTACATGATTCAAGATAGCGACAATGTCGCCACTAATCTGATTATCGACGCGGTCGGCATGCCGGCCGTGAACGAGTATGCGAGCGAAATCGGCCTCACGCAGACCACTCTCAACCGCCGTATGATGGATTTTGCTGCGGGTGATGAGAACTACACATCGGCGAACGATGTTGCGCATATGCTGCAGCTGATCTACCAAGGGAAGCTGGTGAGCCCGGATGCGAGCGAGTTCGCCCTTGACTTGCTGAAAGGTCAGCACGATGACGCTGGGCTGCTCGAAGGGTTGCCGGCGGGCAGCGTTTTCGCTCACAAGACGGGTACGCTCGATGGTGTATTCAACGATGGGGGCATTGTGCTCGACCGGAATCCCTATGTGATGGTGGTGCTTTCCGGCGATGCCGAAAAGTCGCAGGCTCAGGCTTGCATGGTCGATGTCGCACAAGCGGCAGACGCCGCGATCGAATAAATCGCGCGCCCGAAGGTAACGGATTCCACGCATTTCGCGAAAGCGGGGCGAACAGGGCGCGTGACGGGGGATAATCATAACGATTGTCTTCAAATTCGAAAGGCGGCTGCATGCTGCAACTGATAAACGTGTGCAAGTCCTACACCACTGCGGACTTCACGCAAACCGCGCTCGATCGTGTGTCGGTGGCCTTCCGCGACAACGAGTTCGTGGCGGTGCTGGGGCCTTCGGGCTCGGGCAAGACCACCATGCTCAACATCATCGGCGGCCTTGACCATTACGACGACGGAAACCTGCTCATCGACGGTGTGTCCACAAGCGAGTACAAGGACCGCGATTGGGACGCGTACCGCAACAACCGCATCGGCTTTGTGTTCCAGGCCTACAACCTTATCCCGCACCAGACCATTCTGGAAAACGTCGAGCTGGCCCTCACGCTTTCCGGCGTGTCTCGCGCCGAGCGTCGCCAGCGCGCCGTCGAGGCGCTCGGCCGCGTGGGGCTTGCCGAGCACGTGGGCAAAAAGCCCAGCCAGCTCTCCGGCGGCCAGATGCAGCGCGTCGCCATCGCTCGTGCGCTTATCAACGACCCCGAGATCTTGCTGGCCGACGAACCCACGGGCGCGCTCGACTCCAAGACCAGCGTGCAGATCATGGACCTGCTCACCGAGATCGCCGATGACCGCCTGGTCATCATGGTCACGCACAACCCCGAGCTGGCGCAGCGCTACGCCACGCGCATCGTCACCCTGGCCGACGGCGTCATCCGCGACGACACCCGCCCGTTCGACCCGGCGGCCGAGAACAGCCCGCGCCGCGCCGCCAAGCAGGCACGTCGCACCAGCATGTCGTTCCTCACGGCGCTCTCCCTGTCGTTTAAGAACCTGCTCACGAAGAAGGGCCGCACGCTCATGACGGCGTTCGCGGGCAGCATCGGCATCATCGGCATCGCCGCCATCTTGTCGCTGGCCAACGGCGTGAACAGCTATATCGCCAACGTGGAGGAGGAGACGCTTTCCGAATATCCGCTGCAAATCCAGGACCAGGGGTTCGACATGACCAGCATGATGGGGCTGGGCAGCGGCACGGAGGGTTCATCGGCGGAGAAAGCTCAGGACGACTCCTCCGATGGCGATTCGGACAAGCCCGTGCACGAATCGAAGATGATCGCGAGCACGTTCGACAGCATCGGCAGCAACGACCTGGCGTCGCTGAAGGAGTTTTTCGACTCGGGCGAATCGGGCGTGGAGCCGTACGTGAGCTCCATCGAGTACAGCTACAACGTCACGCCGCAGATCTTCAGCTCCGATACATCCGGCACCGTGCATCAGGTGAACCCGGACAAGTCGTTCGCCAGCATCGGTCTGGGCTCCTCTACAGCTTCGAACGGCATCATGTCGTCGATGATGAGCACCAACATCTTCTACAAGCTGCCCGACAATATGGGCATGGTCGAGGGTCAATACGACGTTATGGCAGGTCATTGGCCTGAAAGCTACAACGAGGTCGTGCTGGTGCTCACTCCGGGCGGCAGCGTGAGCGATTTCATGCTCTACTCCATGGGTCTGCGCGATCATGCCGAGCTCGAGAGCATGGTGCGCGCCTTCGCCAACGAGGAAGCCGTCAATGCGCCGAGCGATAGCCTGTCGTTTTCCTACGACGACCTGATGGGCGTCACTTTCAAGCTGGTGAACGCCGCCGATTTCTATCAGCGTGATGACGAGTACGGCGTGTGGAAGGACAAGTCCGGCGACGATGCCTACATGAGGAACCTGGTGGACAACGGGGAAACGCTGAGGATCGCGGGCGTCGTGAAGCCGAAGGAGGGCGCGAAGATCACCTCCTTGCAAACGGGGCTGTACTACCCCTCTAGCCTGGTGAACCATCTGATCGACCAGGCGGGGAACACCCAGATCGTGCAGGATCAGAAGGCGAACCCGGCAACGAACGTGATCACGGGCAAATCGTTCGCCGATGAGGAAAGCGACCAGAAAAACGGCAACGGCTTCGACATGTCCAGCCTGTTCACCATCGACGGGCAGAAGCTGCAGAGCGCCTTCACGTTCGATCAGAGCGCGCTGACCGCGGGACTGCAGGGCGCCGATCTGGGTGCTAGCATGGATTTATCGGGCATGAATCTGGATCTTTCCAGCTTGCCCGCCTTCGATGCGTCTTCTATCAGCATCGACCCGAGCGCCATCGATATGAGCAAGCTGAACCTCGACTTCAGCGGGTTGGACATCAGCTTCGACGGCGTGCAGCCCACCATCAAAACCGACGCGCTCACCGCCGGCGTCATGGGCATCGTGCAGGGATACCCCGCGTGGCTGGCGGCGCATCCGGAATATGCGGGCGGCGGCATCGATGCGGCGGTAGCGGCGTATCTGGCCGATCCCGCCACGCAAGCCGCCATGCAGCAAGTCATCGCCGGCTCTATCGATTTCAGCGGCATGTCGGGCCAGATCGAGCAGCAGCTGCGCGATCAGCTTTCGCAGCAGATCGGTCAGCAGATTCAGCAACAGCTGCTCCCGGCGTTGACGCAGGCGATCTCCTCGCAGCTGCAAACGCAGCTCGGCGCCGCTATGCAAACGTATATGCAAAGCGCTATGTCGCAGGTGATGACCCAGTTCGCAGGTGCGATGCAACAGCAGGTGTCCGCCGCGATGAACTCGTATATGACCAGGCTCGCCGGTAACATGTCAAGCGCTATGGGCATCGACCAGTCCGCGTTCGCCGACGCCTTCCAGATGAACATGGACGAGAACGAGCTTGCCGAGCTCATGGCAAGCCTCATGTCCACCGAGCAGTCCAGCTACGACAACAACATGAAGAAGCTGGGCTGGGCCGATTACGCCAAACCTGCCAGCATCGACATCTATCCGAAGGATTTCCCCAGCAAGCAAAACGTCATCGACATCCTCGACAGCTACAACGACCGCATGGAGTCGAACGGCGAAGAGGGCAAGGTTGTCAGCTACACCGATATCGTGGGCGCGCTGATGAGCTCGGTCACCACCATTGTGAACATGATCAGCTACGTGCTGGTGGCGTTCGTGGCCATCTCGTTGGTGGTCAGCTCCATCATGATCGGGGTGATCACCTATATCAGCGTGCTCGAGCGCAAGAAGGAGATCGGCATCCTGCGCTCCATCGGCGCCAGCAAGGGCGACATCAGCCGCGTGTTCAACGCCGAGACCATCATCGTGGGATTCACGGCCGGCGTCATCGGCATCGGACTGACCGCGCTTGCCTGCATACCTGCCAACGCCATCGTGTACTCGCTGTTCGACGTCCGCAATGTGGCCATCCTGCCCTGGCAGGCGGCGGTGGTGCTCGTGGGCATCAGCGTGCTCCTTACGTTCCTGGCGGGCCTGATCCCCTCAAGCGCCGCCAGCCGAAAGGACCCGGTCGAGGCCCTGCGGTCGGAATAAGGCGACCGCGTTCGGTAACGTTTCTGGCGGCAGACCCCTCTTTCCGCTACACTGCAAGGGTTGATTGTGAGCGCCCGGCGTATCGCTATGCCGGGCGCTTTCTGCGTTACGCGCGCCACGGCGCGCGGTTTGGAGGACGAATGGAACGCGAGAAGTTCGGAACCCGCCTTGGGTTCATCCTGGTGAGCGCGGGCTGCGCCATCGGCCTGGGCAACGTGTGGCGATTCCCCTATATCACGGGCGAGTACGGCGGCGCGGCGTTTGTGATCATGTACCTGGTGTTCCTGGCCATCTTCGCCCTTCCGGCCCTCATTATGGAGTTCGCCGCCGGTCGCGCAAGCCAGCGCTCCATTGCGCGTAGCTACGACGAGCTTGAGCCGGCGGGCACGAAATGGCATGCGTTCAAGTGGCTGGCGCTTGCCGGCAACTATCTGCTCATGATGTTCTACACCACCGTGGGCGGCTGGATGCTCGCCTTTGTGGTGAAAAGCGCCACGGGCGAGTTCGTGGGGCTGGAAAGTTCCCAGGTGGCGGACGTCTTCAACGGCCTGCTCGCCGATCCGGTGCAGCTTACCGTGTACATGCTCATCATCGTCGGCGTGGGCGTGGGCGTCACGCGCGCCGGCGTGCAGAAGGGCGTGGAACGCGTGACGAAGGTCATGATGATGGCCCTGTTCGTGGTGCTCGTGGCCCTGTGCGTGCGCGCGGTCACGCTGCCGGGCGCGGCCGAGGGCCTGCGTTTCTACCTGATGCCCGATTTCGGCAAGATGTTCGCCGGCGCTACGCTGGCCGAGCAGCTGGCAACCTTCGGCGATGCCGTGTACGCCGCCATGGGACAGGCGTTCTTCACCGTCTCGGTCGGCATGGGCGGCATGTCCATCTTCGGAAGCTACATCGGCAAGGACCACACGCTCACGGGCGAGGCGGTGCGCGTGGCCGGCCTTGATACGCTCGTGGCGCTGATGGCGGGCCTCGTCATCTTCCCGTCCTGCTTCGCGTTCGGCGTGGAGCCGGGTTCGGGCCCGGGCCTGGTGTTCATCACGCTGCCCAGCGTGTTCAACGAGATGCCGTTCGGTCAGCTGTGGGCGGTGCTATTCTTCGTGTTCATGACGTTCGCCGCGCTGTCAACCGTCATCGCCGTGTTCGAGAACATCATGAGCTTCACCATGGACCAGTGGGGGACGCCGCGCAAGAAGGCATGCCTGGTCAACGGCGTGTTGCTGGCGGTGCTCAGCATGCCCTGCGTCCTGGGCTTCAGCGTGCTGGCGGGCCTCACGGTCCCGGGCATCGGCGACATCCAGGCCATCGAGGACTTCCTGGTGTCGAACAACATTCTGCCGTGGGGCGGCCTGCTGCTGGTGCTGTTCTGCACGCGCAAAAACGGCTGGGGCTGGGAAGGCTTCCTGGCGGAGGCCGACACGGGCAGCGGCCTGAAGTTCCCGCGATGGGCGCGCGGCTACGTGACCTACGTCATCCCCGTGGGCATGCTCATTGTGTTCGCCATGGGTTACGCCCCCATCATCGCGAAATGGGCGGGGCTGGGCTGATAAGGCTGCAAAACCGCATATCGCACCTGGTAGGGCCGCTGGGGAACCGGCGGTCCTTTTCGTTGCCCGGGCGTTGTTCTCCGTGCGTTTCTCCACATTCTCCGCTATTTGCCGGCCCGCCCTCGCAATCGGGCCGTCGGCGTGACTATAATGGCTAGCAACGAAAATCCCGTTGCGAGAGAAGGAGCCGTCTCCCATGGCTTATTATTACGACGAGCCGTCACGTACGTTCAACGAGTATCTTCTGGTACCTGGTCATACGCCTGCTACGTGCGTTCCGGCGTCGGTGAGCCTGAAAACCCCGTTGGTCAAGTACCGCAAGGGCCAGGAAGAGTGCCCGCTTTCGCTCAACATCCCCATGGTCAGCGCCATCATGGCCGCCGTGTCCGACGACAACATGGCCGTCGCCTTGGCAACCGAGGGCGGTCTGAGCTTCATCTACGGCAACCAGACCATCGAGCAGGAAGCCGCCATGGTCGCCCGTGTGAAGAACTACAAGGCCGGCTTCGTCGAGTCCGACGCCAACCTTTCCCCTGATATGACGCTCAACCAGGTCGTGGCTCTGAAGGAGCAGACGGGCCACTCCACCATGCCCGTCACCGACGACGGCTCTGCCCATGGCAAGCTGCTCGGTGTCGTCACCGAGCGCGACTACCGCCTGTCCCGTATGACCGGCGAGGAGAAGGTCTCCGAGTTCATGACCCCGCTCGAGAAGCTGGTCACCGCCTCCGAGGACACCTCCCTCAAGGTTGCCAACGACATCATCTGGGACCACAAGCTGAACTCCCTGCCGCTGGTGGATGCCGAGGGTAATCTGGTCTACATGGTGTTCCGCAAGGACTACGACAGCCACAAGTCCAACCCCAACGAAATGCTGGACAGCCACAAGCGCTACATCGTGGGCGCGGGCATCAACTCCCGCGACTACGCCGAGCGCGTCCCCGCGCTGGTCGAGGCAGGCGCCGACGTGCTGTGCATCGACAGCTCCGAGGGCTATTCCGACTGGCAGAAGATGACCATCGAGTGGGTGCGCGAGCACTACGGCGACTCCGTGAAGATCGGTGCCGGCAACGTGGTCGACGGCGAGGGCTTCCGCTTCCTGGCAGAGGCTGGCGCCGACTTCGTCAAGATCGGCATCGGCGGCGGTTCCATCTGCATCACCCGTGAGACCAAGGGCATCGGCCGCGGCCAGGCCACGGCAACCATCGAGGTGGCCAAGGCCCGCGACGAGTACTTCAAGGAGACCGGCATCTACGTGCCCATCTGCTCCGACGGCGGCATCGTCTACGACCACCACATCTCCCTGGCCCTGGCCATGGGCGCCGACTTTGTCATGCTGGGCCGTTACTTCGCCCGCTTCGACGAGTCCCCGTCGGCCAAGGTCATGGTCAACGGCACCTACATGAAGGAATACTGGGGCGAGGGTTCTGCCCGCGCCCGCAACTGGGGTCGTTACGACCTGGGCGGCAAGAAGAGCCTGTCCTTCGAGGAAGGCGTCGACTCCTACGTGCCGTATGCCGGCCCGCTTAAGGACAACATCGCGGTCACGCTGCTGAAGATCAAGTCCACCATGTGCAACTGCGGTGCGCTCACCATCCCTGAGTTCCAGGATAAGGCCAAGCTCACCGTCATCAGCTCCACCTCCATCGTCGAGGGCGGCGCACACGACGTCGTGCTGAAGGACAAGGCTCCTTACGCCTCCAACGTGCGCTAAGCTTATCGCCTAGCTAAACGAAAGCCTCGCTCGGTTCGTGCCGGGCGAGGCTTTTTTGCTTGCGTGGCGTTTTGCGCACGCAGTTCCTGTGCGAGGCGAGGCTCTTGCGGGGCAGCTATCGAGCGGTCACGCCCTCGCTTTCCCCGATGATGCGGTGCAGCTCCTCGATGTAGCGGTCCAAAAGTTCCGAGGGCTTGCGTTCGTTGTGCATGATGTACCCCACGGTCATGCGCTCATCGGTGTCAAGCGGGATGCTGACGATGCCCGTATGCATCTCGCTTGAAAGCACCCCTGTGGAAAGCGTATAGCCGTTGTAGCTGGTCAGCAGGTTGGAAAGCGTGCCGCGGTCGGAGATGCGGATGTTGCGCGAGTGCTCGACGTAGCTGAGCGGCTCCTCGGAGTAATAGAACGAGTTCGCGGTGCCCTGTTCGAAGCTGTAGCGGGGCCATACGGTCAACTCCTCGGGCTTGATGATGTCTCGTCCGGCCAGCGGGTGGTTCTCGCCCACGAACACGTGCACGCCCGCGTCGAACAGCGGGTAGAACGACACGTCGGCATCGTCGAAGGCCTTCTGCATGACGCGCTGGTTGAACGCGTCCAGGTACAATATGCCCACTTCGCTGCGAAACGATCGCACGTCGTCGATGATCTCGGCGGTGGTGGTTTCCCGAAGGATGAAATCGAAGAAATCGCCCTCGCATTGCTCGACCACGTTCACGAAGGCCTCCACGCTGAAGGCGTAATGCTGGGTGGATACCGCCAGGCGCGCCTGGGGCTTTTCCTTATTGGCGTAGCGCGATTCAAGCATGTTCGCCTGCTCGATGACCTGGCGTGCGTAGCCGAGCAGCTCGGTGCCATCGTTGGTCAGCGTCACGCCGCGGTTGCTGCGCGTGAAGATGGAGATGCCGAGCTCCTGCTCAAGCTCCTTGATGGCCGTGGACAGGTTCGACTGCGACGCGTAAAGGTTCTGAGCGGCGGCGTTGATCGACCCGTATTCGGCAATAGCGATAAGGTAACGAAGCTGTTGAAGCGTCATGGTTGCGTCCTTCGCGAAAGATAGCGTTGCAACGAATTGTAAGGCTCGGAGGTTGCAATTGCGGCGGCAAGATGAATTCACCATTTTCTCGTTGACCGTTTCGTAGGGCACCGGTAAAATGAAAAGCCGCGCATATGCGAAGTGGGCCTTTAGCTCAGTCGGTAGAGCAGGGGACTTTTAATCCCAAGGTCGTGGGTTCGATCCCCACAGGGCCCACCACTTTTTGCGCAGGGCCGCCATGGCGGTTTGCATGCACTGGGCCATCGTCCAACGGCAGGACTCTGGTTTTTGGTACCAGCTACCTAGGTTCGAATCCTAGTGGCCCAGCCATTTAACGTTTCAGCCTCCCGATTGGGAGGTTTTTTATTGCCTGAGAAAAGTCGGAACGCATGATTTCTCCCGCGATACCCTTGACGCGTCGCGGTAAAAGGGTATAGTTGCAAGAATCTGAACGCGAATCTCATCTCAATCATTCTCACGCGTTAAGCCGACAAGGCGGCTGCGCAATGCGCGAATACCTGGCGGCCTCGCCCAATCTCAGCGGCGAAGGCTGCGCGGCATCTAGACCGCACGCCTGACATGCAGGTACCGAAAAGCCACGAGCTCCTCTGGTCTTGTGTGCTTTGTGTATTTTCCCCACACAACTCAATAAGTTTGGTATCATTCCGGATTGCTGCGAAAAGACGAGATTAGTTTGAAGGAGCACCGTTGACCAAGCAAGATGTTATCGAACTGGGTGGTAAGGTTCTCGAAGCCCTGCCGAACGCCATGTTCAAGGTGGAGCTGGAAAACGGCCACCAAATCCTGGCCCACATTTCCGGCAAGATGCGTATGCATTACATCAAGATCTTGCCCGGCGACAAGGTGACGGTCGAACTGTCCGTCTACGACTTGAACCGCGGGCGCATCACGTACCGTTTCAAGTAGTCTCAGCCCGCGCGCAAGCCGGCGCGCCAGTGTCCCCGAGAATAATCACCTGCGGCTGGGTGTGTACATATAGGACCGCATTAACCGAAAGGAAATTGAAATGAAGGTACGTCCTTCGGTCAAGAAAATGTGCGACAAGTGCAAGATCATTCGACGCCATGGCAAGGTCCTCGTCATCTGCGAGAACCCCCGTCATAAGCAGCGTCAAGGCTAGGAAGAAAGAGGAGATAAACCTATGGCACGTCTTGTTGGTGTCGACCTTCCTCGCGACAAGCGCATTGAAGTCGGCTTGACCTACATCTACGGCATTGGCCTGACCACGTCCAAGAAGATCTTGGCTGAGACGGGCATCAATCCGGACACGCGCACGAACGACCTCACCGAAGAGGATCTCGTCAAGCTGCGCGACTACATCCAGAACAACATCAAGGTGGAGGGCGACCTGCACCGCGAGGTGTCTCAGAACATCAAGCGCCTTATGGAAATCGGCTGCTACCGTGGCCTGCGTCATCGCAAGGGCCTGCCCGTTCGCGGTCAGCGCACCCACACGAATGCCCGTACCCGCAAGGGTCCCCGCAAGCAAATCGGCGGCAAGAAGAAGTAAGTAAGGGAGCTAAGAAGTGGCAACTAAGAAAAACGTGCGCACGCGCATCAAGCGCTCCGAGCGCAAGAACATTGCCGTTGGCGCTGCGCATATCAAGTCTACGTTCAACAACACCATCGTCAGCATCACCGATCCTCAGGGCAACGTGATCTCTTGGCAGTCCGCCGGTACCGTCGGCTTCAAGGGTTCCCGTAAGTCCACGCCGTTTGCCGCGCAGATGGCTGCTGAGGCTGCTGCCAAGACGGCTATGGAGCACGGCCTGAAGAAGGTCGCCGTGTACGTGAAGGGCCCCGGCTCTGGTCGCGAGACGGCTATCCGTTCGCTGCAGGCTACCGGTCTGGAAGTCGCCAGCATTCAGGACTGCACCCCCATTCCGCACAACGGCTGCCGCCCCAAGAAGCGTCGTCGCGTGTAACTGAAAGGATCTATTTACTATGGCTATCAATAGAACTCCGGTTCTTAAGCGCTGCCGCCAGCTGGGCCTGGATCCCGTCGTGCTGGGTTACAGCAGCTCCAAGACTTCCAAGCGCGAGCCCAAGCGTCGTCGTAAGGAATCCGAGTACGCGATGCAGCTTCGCGAGAAGCAGAAGGTCAAGTTCATCTACGGCGTGCTGGAGAAGCAGTTCCATGGCTACTTCAACAAGGCCAAGTCCATGCCGGGCATCACGGGTGACAACCTCATGATCATCCTGGAGTCCCGTCTGGACAGCGTGATCTTCCGTCTGGGCTTTGCCCGCACCCGTAAGGAAGCTCGTCAGATCGTGACCCACGGCCACATCACCGTCAACGGCCGCCGCGTGGACATCCCGTCCTACCGCGTCAAGGCCGGCGACAAGATCGCCGTTGCCGACAAGTCCAAGGAACTGCTGGTCATCAAGAGCGCTCTGGTTTCCAACGCCCGCTTCCAGGTTCCGGCTTGGCTTGAGGTTGACATCGAGAAGCTGCAGGGCAGCGTTCTGGCTCTTCCGACCCGCGATCAGATCGATCTCGACATCCGCGAACAGCTCATCGTCGAGCTCTACTCCAAGTAATCGCGCTAGTAAGGAGGCTTACCCAACATGACAGAGTTCATGAGGCCGACGGTAACAACGGAAGAAGTCAACGATACTGTTGCGCGTTTCATCGTGGAACCGCTGGAGCGTGGCTACGGCTATACGCTGGGTAACAGCATGCGTCGCGTTCTGCTGTCGTCTCTCGACGGCGCCAAGGCGACGGCCATCCAAATCGACGGTGTGCAGCACGAGTTCACCACGGCCGAAGGCGTTATCGAGGATATCACCGATATCGTCCTGAACGTCAAGGGCCTGGTCTTCTCGGCTCTCAATGACGACGTGGAAGAGGCCACGGCTCATGTTTCTGCCGAGGGCCCCTGCGTTGTGACCGGTGCGGACCTGCAGGTTCCCACCGAGTTCACGCTGATCAACCCCGAGCATGTTATCGCCACGGTTGCCGACGGCGGCCAGCTTGACATGACGGTGCGCATCGGTGTGGGCCGCGGTTACGTTTCCGCCGAGCGCAACAAGCGCACGGAGGATCCTATCGGCGTCATCCATGTCGACTCGCTGTTCTCCCCGGTTCGCCGTTGCACGATGAACGTGACCGACACCCGCGTGGGCCAGCGTACCGACTACGATAAGTTGGTTTTGGAGGTTGAGACGGACGGCTCCATCGAGCCTATCGATGCGGTCACCCGTGCTGCCAACATCATCAACCAGTACATGGGCGCGTTCCTCAGCCTGACCAGCACCCCCGAAGAGGAAGAGGGCGAAGTGCCGTCCATCTTCGCTCCGGAGGGTCAGGAGTCGAACGCCGAGCTGGACAAGCAGATCGAGGACCTGGACCTGTCCGTCCGCTCGTACAACTGCCTGAAGCGTGCCGGCATCCATTCGGTGCGCCAGCTGGTCGAGTTCTCCGAGAACGACCTGCTGAACATCAGGAACTTTGGTGCGAAGTCCATTGAGGAAGTGAAGGACAAGCTCATTTCCATGGACCTCAATTTGAAGCAATAGGAGAAACCTACCATGAGGCATAACTACAAGGGCCGCAAGCTGGGCACCGACTTTGCCCATACCAAGGCCATGAAGCGTAGTCTGGTGCAGGCGCTGTTCCTCAACGACCGCATCAAGACCATCGAGTCCCGCGCTAAGGAAATCCGCCCCGATGTCGACAAGATCATCACCTGGGCGAAGAAGGGCGACCTGCATAGCCGTCGTCTGGCCATCGCCGCGCTGGGCAACGACAAGGAACTGGTCCGCGAGATCTTCGAGAAGGTCGAGCAGGGCATGTTCGCCGATCGTCAGGGTGGCTACACCCGCATCATGAAGCTTGGCAACCGCAAGGGCGACAACGCTCCCATGGTCATCATGGAGCTCGTCACCGAGCCGGTGGCTAAGAAGGCTGAGAAGCCGGCTGCCAAGAAGGCTGCTCCGAAGAAGGTCGAGGCTGTCGAGGAGCCCAAGGCCGAGGAAGCTGCTGAGGCTGTCGAGGCTGCTGAGGAGAAGGCTGAATAAGCTTTTTGTCCCACATGCTATTTTGAAAGGACCCTTCGGGGTCCTTTCTTTTTGGGGCGATTTGCTTGTGGGCATGCGTTTGGCTTCATCTTCGACATGCTTTGCAACCTAAGCATTCTTGAATGCTGCGCTATACTTCACGCATGCAATTACGAATTAACACGTATATCGACGGCGATTCCTTTGTTCACACCTGCGATGCTCGTGTAAAGGTGCTGTTGCTGTGCGCATATACTGCAACCGTTTTCTGGGTTGAAACGTGGGCCGGGCAGTTCTTGCTCGTACTCCTGTGCCTGGTGCTTACTCTATCGGCCCGTGTCCCGCTTGGCCGTATGCTGGCCATGGGAATTCCCGTGTACATGATGGCGGCTCTCACCGTCTTGTTCGCGTCAATCAACGGCCAGGTGGGTTTTGCGTTGGGCTGCTTCTACGGCGTTCGGATGATCTTGCTTGTCCTTGGAAGCTTCATCGTGGTGCTCACCACCACGTCGACGGCGCTTACCGATGCGCTGCGGTCGTTCGTGTCCCCGTTGCGGGCCCTGCATGTGCCCGCAGATGACATCGCCATGGTGTTCAGCATGGCTATCCGCTTCATCCCCTTGATGGCTCAAGAGCTCTGCGCGATCCACGATGCTCAATTCTCGCGCGGCGCTTCGTTTCGCCGCGGCGGTCTGTGGCAACGCGTGTCGGCTTGGCCACCTGTGTTCATCCCGTTGTTTGTGGGCATGTTTCGAAGAGCCGATAAGCTGTCGGTTGCCATGGACGCCCGCTGCTATGGCATTCGGGGTGGCAGGCGAACCTCGCTGCGCGGATACCGTATGACACCCGCTTCGGTAGCCGCCCTAGCAGTCGGTCTAGGCCTTCTTGCTGTCATAGCGCTTTTGCTCTAGTCGTAGCGACGCTTCTCCAGCCGCCGCCTTTGCGCACAGACACGAATTCGGCCACGCTAAAGGCCGCTGCCATCGCCATTCTCCAGCCGCTGCCTTCGCACGTTATGCATATTCGGCCATGGGGAGCGTGGCGCCATCGCTGGTCTCTAGCGATCGCCTCCGCGCACAGACCCATTTCGCCGTCCGCCCGCTGGTTCGCACATGTCTGGGCGGGCATGGTATCATTTGCCCGTATGGCCTGGTGCAAGGCGCCGGGCGCAAAAGGAAACATCCTACGAGGAGGCATTCAATGAGCGTCATCATCGATGTGTTCGGGCGTGAAATCCTGGACTCTCGCGGCAACCCCACGGTCGAGGTGGAAGTTGTGCTGGAGGATGGTTCCTTCGGTCGTGCGGCCGTTCCCTCCGGCGCGTCCACGGGCGCGTTCGAGGCTGTTGAGCTGCGCGATTGCGACAAGGAGCGTTATCTGGGCAAGGGCACGCTGGATGCCGTTGGCCATGTGAACGATGAGATCGCCGACGCGCTCGTCAGCTTCGAGGCTGACGACCAGCGCGCAATCGACGACGTGATGCTGGAGCTGGACGGCACGGACAACAAGGGCGCTCTGGGCGCTAACGCCATTTTGGGCGTGTCCCTGGCTTGCGCCAAGGCTGCTGCCGAGTCCGCCGGTCTTCCGCTGTACAAGTACGTGGGCGGCGTGAACGGCCATATCCTGCCCACGCCCATGATGAACATCCTCAACGGCGGCGTGCATGCCGACAACAACGTCGACTTCCAGGAGTTCATGATCATGCCGGTGGGCGCCGAGTCGTTCGCCGAGGCGCTGCGCTGGTGCGCCGAGATCTATCACACCCTGAAGAAGGTCCTGCACGAGGCCGGCCTGGGCGGCGGCGTCGGCGACGAGGGCGGCTTCGCTCCCAACTTCACCACCAACGAAGAGCCCCTGCAGTACATCGTGAAGGCTTGCGAGGCGGCAGGTTACAAGCCCGGCGACGACATCATGTTCGCCATGGACCCGGCTTCCACCGAGTTCTACAACGCCGAAACCGGCAAATACGAGCTGAAGGGCGAGGGTCGCGAACTGACCAGCGCCGAGATGGTCGACTACTGGGCCGCGCTGGTCGAGAAGTACCCAATCATCTCCATCGAGGATGGCATGGCCGAGGAGGACTGGGACGGCTGGAAGCAGCTGACCGACCGCATCGGCGATAAGGTGCAGCTGGTGGGCGACGACCTGTTCGTCACGAACTCCAAGCGCCTGGCGAAGGGCATCGAGCTTGGTTGCGCCAACGCCATCCTCATCAAGGTCAACCAGATCGGCAGCCTGTCCGAGACGCTGGATGCCATCGAGATGGCCAAGCAGGCGGGCTACGCATGCGTTATGAGCCATCGCTCCGGCGAGACCGAGGACACCACCATCGCCGACCTGTCCGTGGCCTTGAACACCGGCCAGATCAAGACCGGCGCTCCGTGCCGTAGCGACCGCGTTGCCAAGTACAACCAGCTGCTGCGCATCGAGGAGGAACTCGACTCCCAGGCTCAGTACGCCGGCAAGAACGCTTTCTACAACATCAAGCGTTAACCGGGGCATCGCCGGTTCGACATCGGCAAACGCCGTAGAACATGCAAGCCGCTCAGGCGCGTCGTCCCGCTGTGGTTTGCGCGATCAGGGGTAAACCTTGGTCGCGCGCTGCAAGCGGGTTCGGGCTGCCTGGGCGGCTTGTTGTTTTCCGACATCGGGCACGCGATACCGGCGCAAAAACCGGATGAGGTTTCCCCAGGAGCCCGCTCGGCTTTCCTTGCCTGGGATGTTGCCGCTTTTTCCCCTCGTGAAAACGCGAGGCTGCTACAATGAACCCTATGTGTATTACCGCGTCAGCCAAGGAAGATGGACGATGAAACAGTACAACCCTCACGAGATCGAACCTCGTTGGCAGAAGGCTTGGGAAGATTCCGACCTGTACAAGGTCACGGAAGATCATGCCAAGCCCAAGAAGTACGTGCTCGAGATGTTCCCGTACCCGTCGGGCGACATCCATATGGGGCATGTGCGCAATTACACGATCGGCGACGTCATCGCCCGCTATTCCAAGATGCGCGGCTTCGACGTGCTGCATCCCATGGGTTGGGACGCGTTCGGCCTGCCGGCTGAGAATGCGGCCATCAAGCATCACAGCCATCCGGCGAAGTGGACCTACGCCAACATCGAGACGCAGAAGGCCAGCTTCAAGCGCATGGGCCTTTCCTACGATTGGGACCGCACCGTCGTGGCATGCGACCCCGAGTATTACCGCTGGGGTCAGTGGATCTTCCTGCAGTTCTGGAAGCGCGGCCTGGTCGAGCGCCGCAACTCGCCGGTGAACTGGTGCCCGAAGTGCCAGACGGTGCTTGCCAACGAGCAGGTCACCGAGGGCGAGTGCTGGCGTTGCCATAGCGCCGTCGAGAAGCGCGACCTGACGCAGTGGTACCTCAAGATCACCGATTACGCGCAGGAGCTTCTGGACGACCTGGATCAGCTGGACGGCTGGCCGGAGCGCGTCAAGCAGATGCAGGCGAACTGGATCGGCCGCTCCGAGGGCGCCGAAGTGAAGTTCACGCTGTGCGACAAGCAGGGCAACGCACCCGAGAGCCCCACGGAAGACGACCTGATCACCGTGTTCACCACGCGTGCCGACACCCTGTTCGGTTGCAGCTTCTTCCTGCTTGCCCCGGAAAGCCCCATCCTGAAGGGCCTGGTCGAGGGCACGGAGTACGAGGCTGCGGTCATGCAGGTGGTCGAGAACGCGAAGAAGATCACCGCCGTCGAGCGCGCGCAGGGCAACAAGGAGAAGCACGGCGCGTTCACCGGTCGTTATGTGGTGAACCCCATCAACGGCGAGAAGGTGCCCGTGTGGGTTGCCGACTACATCGTGGCTGATTACGGCACCGGCGCGGTTATGGCCGTGCCGTGCGGCGACCAGCGCGACTTCGAGTTCGCCAAGAAATACGACCTGCCCATCATCCCCATCATCCTGGGCGACGACGACCCGCTGTTTGAGCAGCTGAAAGACGAGCAGGGCCGTGTGGTAGCCAGCGTCGATTGGGATAGCGCCATGGAAGCCGAGGGTCGACTGGTCCAGTCCGGCAAGTACACCGGCCTTACGGGCGGCAAGCACTCCGAGGGCGAGGAGGCCATCGTCGCCGACCTGGAGGCTGCGGGCCGCGGCAAGCGCAAGGTGGAGTTCCGTCTGCGCGACTGGCTGATCTCCCGCCAGCGCTATTGGGGCAACCCCATCCCGATGATCTACTGCGACAAGTGCGGCCTGGTGCCGGTGCCGGAAGAGGACCTGCCGGTGCGCCTGCCCGAGGACATCGACCTTTCCGCTGGCGAAACCTTGGCAACGCATGAGGGCTTCGCCAAGTGCACGTGCCCGAAGTGCGGCGGCGAGGCTCGTCGCGAGACCGACACCATGGACACGTTCACGTGCTCGAGCTGGTACTACCTGCGCTACACCGACCCGCACAACACCGAGCTGCCTTTCGACAGCGCGAAAACCAACCGCTGGATGCCGGTCGACCAGTACATCGGCGGCATCGAGCACGCCATCCTGCACCTGCTGTACAGCCGCTTCTTCACGAAGGTGCTGCGCGATCTGGGCATGCTGGACTTTGACGAGCCGTTCAAGAACCTGCTGTGCCAGGGCATGGTGCTCGACGAGCACGGCGACGTCATGAGCAAGTCCAAGGGCAACGTCATCTCCCCTGAGGAGATGATCGCGGGCTACGGCTGCGACGCCGTGCGCGCCTATATCCTGTTCATGGCCCCGCCCGATAAGGAGCTGCAGTGGAACGAGGACGGCCTGGCCGGCATGCACAAGTTCCTCAACCGCGTGTGGCGCATGGTGTACGACCTGATGGGCAAGGCTGATGAGGACACGCTGTATCAGCCGGACGCATCCGATGCCGAGGCGGCAGCGGCTCGCAAGGTGCTGCTGCGCGAGCGTCATCGCGTTGCGGGCAAGGTTGTGGACGATTTCGATCGCAACAACTTCAACACCGCCATCGCCGCCATCATGGAGCTGGTGAACGCCATCGGCGATTATCTGCGCAAGGTCGGTCCGGAGCAGCGTGCCGCATCCGCCGATGAGCAGGCGCTTGCGACCGAGGTCGCCAACGTGCTGGTTAGGCTGCTGGCCCCCATCTGCCCGCATATGACCGATGAGCTGTGGCATGATGCGCTGGGCTGCGAGGGTTCGATCCATACGCAGGAGTGGCCTGAGTTCGACCCCGAGAAGGCCAAGGACGACGAGGTCGAGCTTGCCGTGCAGATCAACGGCAAGGTGAAGGCCCGCATCACGGTTGCCGCGGACGCCGATCAGGAGGCCGTGAAGGCGGTGGCGCTCGAGGCCGTGCAGGACGCGGTGGCGGGCAAGGACCTGAAGAAGGTCGTTGTGGTGCCCGGCCGTCTGGTGAACATCGTGGCGAAGTAGAACGCTGACATTGCAGTCGAAACGACCCGGAGGATGCTCCGGGTCGTTTTGTTTTCGGGGTTAGGTTTCGGTGGCGTTGTTGCGCCGTTCCGGCGAAACGCTTGCCGTGGGGTTTCGCCGTTTGCTATTGTCAGTCTCCTATGAGTAGCTCGAAGAAACAAAAGGGATGCCTGAGGCGGGTGCTTGATATGGTGCTGGCGGCGGTATTGGCCGTGGTGGCGGTGTTCGCCATTACGAACGTGGTGACCATCGTGGGCTCGAAAGGGTCCATCGTCACCCCCGAGAAGGCCAGTATCGGCAATGCCGATGCCATCGTGGTGCTCGGGGCATCGGTGCTGCCGGACGGAACGCCTTCGGGTATTCTGGCCGATCGCCTGGATGATGGCATCGCGCTATACTTCGCGGGCGTGGCGCCGAAGATCATCATGAGCGGTGACAACGGTACCGCCTCGTACAACGAGGTGAAGGCGATGAAGCAATATGCCATCGCGCAAGGCGTGCCGAGCCAGGACATCTTCTGCGATCATGCGGGCTTTTCCACGTATGAGAGCATGTATCGGGCGAAGTACGTGTTCGGGTGCGAGCGCATCGTGGTTGCCACGCAGACGTATCACCTGTATCGCGCGCTGTGGTCTGCGAAAAGCCTGGGAATGCAAGCCGAGGGCGTTCCCAGCGACTATCACGAGTACCAAAAACAGCTGCAGTATGATATCCGCGAGATTCCCGCGCGCACGAAGGACTTCTTCAAGGCGCTCTTCCGTGTGCCGTCAACGTATGTCGGCGAAGCGATCAGCCTTGATCAAAGCGGGGATGTGACGAACTGAAGCAAGATGGCCGCGCGGAACGCGCGGCCATCGTCCGTTCAGGGGGGCTAATCTTCCAGGTCTTTCGGATTGAACGTTTCCAGCAGGTCGACGAGCTCTTGTTTCTTATGGATGTCAAGCTTGGCGTAGATGCGCTTGCTGTGGGTTCGGATGGTGTTTTCCGAAACCACCAGCTGCTCGGCGATGCGCGCCACGGTGTTGCCTCGGGCGATAAGCTCCATGACCTCGGTTTCGCGTGCGGATAGGCGGTAATGCTGCCGAACCAGCGCTGCCTGCTTCGATAGGCGATCCTGATAGTTGGGTACATCGGAGCTGCGGGCGTGGTCGCGTTTCTCGAGTTTGGCGGCGTCCGTCGGGAAGGGGGCGTTGTCGGGCGCCATTGCGGGCTCTTCGACGGTCAGGGCTCCCTCGTTTTCCGCCCGTGCGATGACGATGGGCCTCATCTCGAACATGCCGGTATCGTGCATGTTGAAAGGACAGGGGCCCGCGCATCCGGCGTTTGCCGCCGGGGATGCCTCGCTTTCCGGTTCGGCCTCATCGAGGTCGGTTTGGCGCTCGTTGATATCGGCGATTTGCAAAGGCATGCCAGCGACGAGCTCGATATCCTCTGCTTGGCTTGCGGCCAATGCTCGCTTGAAGCCGCCCTGGCCGATGAAGAACATGAGACCGAGCAAATACACCGCCACCAGCGCGACGACGGCATCGGGCTGCATGCCGATGACGCGGATCTGCTCGGCGAACGTGCCGGCAAGGAACCCGACATCATGCAACGCGTATACGATGCCGGCGAAGAAGCCGTAGATGAACACGGGGTTGATGCCTCGGTCGCGCGATGCTTGTGCGCATTGGATCATCATAAGCGCGATGGCCACGCTGTATACCGCATACAGGATGGCGGCTTGCCATCGCGCATAACCGCCGCTGCAAAACGGAAGAACCAGGAACGAGGTGATGAGCAACGGGAAGGCGATGCGGTAGGCGTTGGCGACGTTCATTCTCACGTTCTTGAACTGCCAGAGCACCAAAACGCCGATGCCCGCAACCAGGCATCCCGTCATCGACAGCAGGTTCACAAGGCTGCCGACTCGCGGTTCGCCGATGGCAAGCGATCGTATGACGCCGGTGCAGAATGCGATGGCGCCGACGCACAAGGCGCTGCGCCAGTAATCGCGCAGCACACGCCTATACACGTTCGGGTGCTCGCGCGGAACATCCTCGAACATGGGCTGCTTCAAGTCGATGTGCCGGCTTTTCAGCACGATGGCGAGCGCGAACAGCGGCATGAACACCAGTGGGATGAGGAATGCGGTCACGGCTTGCGGGATGGCATACAGCGCGAAATATAGAAGGGCGCCATAGGCGGTGCCAAGGATCAGATCATGGTTGCCATGGTCTGCGTCGAAGCTGGCGAACAGGCGCTGCCACAGCATGTAGAAGCCAGCTGACCCAAGGCCTAGAAGCGAGCCGCCGGCGACCACCAATGCTTGAGCGATGCCATGCAGATAAATCGCTCCGATAAGGCAGCACCAGCCAAGCAGATATGGCGCGCTGGCAAGCATCACCATGAATCGGCGCGTGGGTCCGGGAAGGTAGTACACTCCGATGGCGCTAGCGAAATAGCACAGCGAGAACACGAGCGATTGCATCAAGAAGAACCAGAACATGACCTCCGGGGTTTGGAAGTTCATGGGCAGAAACGGGAACACGCCGCCCCATACGCCGGCTGCGTTGATGGCCAAAAAGAGCGCGTATCCAAGCGATGCGGTGTTGGGCTTGAACGTGTGGGCTATGTTGGAAATGCGTGTGCGTGCCACAGAGATCCTCGTCATCGGGCGCCGCCGTTCGCCTGCCTGAAAGTGCCGGCGGCGGACGATCGAGCGCTCTTCTCCCTTGCGCGATTTCGCCGCTGCATAGCAAGAATGCGAAATCGATTACTGAAAACAGTATAGCGCGCAATCGGGTTCAGGCTGTCACATACTGTAATGGGTGATAGCCTGTGAACTGGGCAAACGCGAAATTCGCACGTTTTATGTGACACGGTGGATCGGGTAAGGCGATAAGGTCTCATCACCAAATCCGCGCTTGGAGGGTAGACGAGCCCGAATCCAGCAAGCAAGGGTGGTACGCGGCGTTCATGCCGCGAAAGGAAGAAGCCGTGTCGCGGCGCGCGATAGCGCCGCCGTTTCGACAGAGGCGAAAAGGAAAGAATGAAGGGGGAGGCAATGCAAGACATGCCAAGCATGAACCGCCGCACGTTCGTCAAATCGACGGGTGCGCTGGGTGCTCTGGCCGCCGTCGGCGGCGCCGCTGCAACGGGCGCGAACCTGTTCGGCGCAACCGAGCCGGCGCTCGCGGAGTCCGAGGAGAAGATCACGTGGGGCCATTGCGCCATCAACTGCCCGGGCCGCTGCAGCCTGAAGTTCCATGTGAAGGACGATGAGGTTGTGTGGGTGGACACCTGCACGAGCAAGGACGCCGGGTTCGACGACCCGCAGCCCCGTGCGTGCCTGCGCGGCCGTACGTATCGTCGTTGGATGAACCATCCCGATCGCATCAACTACCCCATGAAGCGCGTCGGCAAGCGCGGCGAGGGCAAGTTCGAGCGCATCTCTTGGGATGAGGCTATCGATCTGGCGGCCACGAAGCTCAAAGAGGTTATCGAGAAGTACGGCAACGAGGCTGTGTACCTGCCGTATGCTACCGGCGTTTCCGCAACCACGGCTCGTCCGTTCAATCGACTGCTGAACATGCTGGGCGGCAGCCTGAATCGCTACGGCGATTATTCCACTGCCCAGATCACGGCCATCACCCCTTACATGTACGGCTCCAAGAACAATGGCGGTAGCTCCTTCAAGAACGCCGAGGATGCCAAGCTCATCCTCATGTTCGGCACCAGCCCCACCGAAACGCGCCAGGGCGGTCTGACCACTCATTACGATTGGGTCCAGCTGCGCGAGAAGACCGGTGCGAAGATCTATGTGATCGACCCTCGCATGAACGACTCCATCATGGGTCATTCCGACCAGTGGTTGCCCATCAATCCCGGCACCGACGCCGCGTTGGTCGCGGGTATCGCCCATTACCTGATTCAGCACGACATGTGCGATATGGACTTCCTGCACACCTACTGCGTGGGCTTTGACGAGCAGACCATGCCTGAGGCGTACCAGGGCAAGAACATGTCCTACTTCGATTACGTCATGGGCACGGGCTACGACAAGGTGGAGAAGACGCCGGCGTGGGCTGCCAAGGTCACCGGCATCCCCGAGAAGACGATCGAGGAGCTGGCTGAAGAGATCGGCACTACCAAGCCGCTGTTCGTCTGCCAGGGCTGGGGCCCGCAGCGCCGCAGCAACGGCGAGTGGACGTCCTGGTCCATCATGGCCCTGCCATGCCTGGTCGGCCAGGTTGGCTTGGCGGGAACCAACAACGGTTGCCGCGAGGCGCGCAACAGCCCGACGCTGCAGTCCCTGCCGGCGGGCACCAATCCGGTGAAAGCCTCCATCTCGTGCTTCGTGTGGACCGACGCCATCAAGCATGGCGCGGACATGACGGCCAAGAACTGGGGCGTGAAATACGTCGACAAGCTGAACACCGGTATCAAGTACATGATCAACTACGCGGGTAACTGCTTGACCAATCAGCATGGCGACATCAACTACGCGCACGACATCCTGGTGGACGAGTCGCTGTGCGAGTTCATCCTGGGCATCGACATCGTGATGACCGATTCCCTGAAGTACTCCGACGTCATCCTGCCCGACATGTTCCGCTTCGAGCAGAACTCGCAGATCGCCACGGGCTCGAACTGGGGCTATGTCATCACCGGCACCCCTGCTACGTCCGTAAAGTACGAGCGCAAGACCTGCTACGAAATGTGCGAGCTTATCGCCGACAAGTTCGGCATCAAAGACAAGTTCACCGAAGGCAAGACCGAGCTCGAGTGGATGAAGGAGCTGTACGAGAAGTCCCGCGAGAAGGACGAGGAGCTGCCCACGTGGGACGAGGCGGTGAAGATGGGCGTGTACACGCGTGAATACGCCCCCACCATCTCCATGAAGAAGTTCCGCGACGATCCCGAGGCCAACGCGCTGACCACGCCTTCCGGTAAGATCGAGATCTTCTCTGAGAAGCTGCTGAAAGATACCGAAGGCTGGGAGCTGACCGACGGCGATACGCTTGCATGCCTGAACACGCTGGCGCCGATTCCCGCGTACATCCCCGAATGGGATGGCGTGGAAACAACCACCGACGAGTATCCGCTGGCGTTGGGCGGCTTCCATTATCGCGGTCGTCTGCATTCCTCTTGGGGCGGTATCGAGGAGCTGAAGGAGGTCAACCCGCAGGAGGCTTGGATCAATCCGGCAGATGCGGAGCCTCGCGGCATCAAGCAGGGCGACACCGTCCATGTGAAGAACGAGTTCGGCACCATCGAGCTGCTGGCGAAGGTTACGCCGCGTGTTATCCCGGGCATGGTCGCCATTTCCCAGGGTGCTTGGCATAACGCGGATATGTCCTCTTCCGATCCCAAGGCCCGACTGGACAAGGGCGGTTGCATCAACACGCTGACCACGCATCGCCCGAGCCCGTTGGCCAAGGGCAATCCGCAGCATTCCAACATCTGCGAAGTCGTGAAGGCTTAAAGGCAGCGAGTACGAGAGGAGTAAGAGATGACTCGATATGCATTTCATTTCGACGGCACTCGCTGCACGGGTTGCAAAACCTGCGAGATGGCCTGCAAGGATTTCAAGGACCTGAGCGTCGGCACCGCGTTCCGCAAGGTGTACGAGGTGACGTTGGGCACGACCGAGCGCGATGCGAACGGCTGCGTCGTCAGCAGCTGCGTGAGCTATCCGCTGTCCATGTCGTGCAACCACTGCGATGACCCGGCGTGCACCAAGGTGTGCCCGACCACCGCAATGCACAAAGACCCCGAAACCGGTCTGGTGTCCGTGGACGCCGACAAGTGCATCGGCTGCGGCTACTGCCACATGGCCTGCCCGTACAACGCGCCGAAGGTCGATCGCGAAAAGGGCCACAGCGTGAAGTGCGACGGCTGCGCCGAGCGCGTCGCCGCAGGTGAGAAGCCGGTATGCGTGGAGGCGTGCCCGGCTCGCGCGCTGGACTTCGGCACGATCGAGGAAATGGCCAAGCTGGGCGAGCGCGGGAACATCGCGCCCCTGCCCGAGCCCACCTACACGAAACCGAATCTGTACATCAAGGCTTCCGCTGACGCCCTGCCTGCAGGCGCGGAGGACGGCAAAGTCGTGAATCCCCTGGAGGTGATGTAGCATGATGGCCGAGCTGCCTTTGGCTCTGTTCACCACGCTGGCGCCGATTGGCGCAGGTGCGTTCATCGCGCTGGCTGTGGCTTTCTTCACCACGAAGTTCTCCGATGAGCAGCTGAAGAAGATCGACCGCATGACCACCATCCCGGTCGTCGTGCTGGTGGCCGGCTTCGTCTGCGCGTTCTTCCACCTGGCCAGTCCCATGCACGCGTTCGGCGTGTTTGCCGGCCTGGGTGCAAGCCCGCTGTCCAACGAGCTGCTTGCCGGCGTCGTGTTCGCCGTGCTGGCTATCGTGTACTGGATCGTGGCGCTCGCCGGCAAGCTTGGCGAGGGTGCTCGCAAGGGCTTTGCCGCCGTGGTGGCCGTGATGGCTGTCGTGTTCGCGTGCTTCACGGGCGCTGCCTACATGATGGAGACCATCGCTTCCTGGAACACCCCCATGGTTCCGGTTGCCGTGCTGGGCTTCAGCCTGCTGGGCGGCATCTGCCTGGGCGTGCTCGTGCTCGCGCTGTCCGGTGCGCTTGAGGACGCTGCGAAGGGCGGCTTCAAGATGGCGGCTCTGGCGGTGCTGGTCGTCGGCCTGGTCCTTGGTGTTGTCGGCCTGTTGGTGCAGGTCATGAGCGTGTCCGGCATGGGCAATGCGCTGGTCGATGGCGCGGACCTGGTCGCCGCCGCCTCCGCTCCCATGTGGATCGGCGTGGTGTGCATGGTCGTTGCCGCAGCCGCCGCCTTCATGGCTCTGCGTAATTCGAAGTCCACGGCGCTTGCCGCTGCGGCTCCGGTGCTGGCGATCGTGGGCGTGTTCGCCGCCCGCCTGGCGTTCTATGCGGTGCAGCTGAGCGTTGGCCTGTACATCGGTTAACCGCTGAGGGTTGATGCTTTTCGGGGCGCGTCCGGTTTGCGGGCGCGCCCTTTGCCTTATGATGGATGCCTTAAGCGATAAGGAGAGGATCGCATGACGGATCTTGATGCTGCGACGTTTGAGGGCGTTGCGTTTTTGGGGAACACGCTGGCCCCGTTTTTCCTGCAGGACCCGCGTACGGGCGCTGCAGGCGCCGAGTTTGCGGCGGTCGCTGCGCTTGATGCACAGACTGCTGGCGCGGAATGGCCTTTCGTCGGCGAAGGGGAGGCCGCTCGCTGTTTGGGCATGATGGTTGAGGGCCTGGCCCCGAGCTGCTCTGCTGGAGAGGGCGGCGCCTTTGTCGCAGACGATGATCTGACGTGGGAGTATTGCCGTTTGTTCATCGGCCCGGGCGTAAAACCGGCGCCGCCGTGGGGCTCGGTATACACCGATCGCGAGTGCGTGGTGTTCGGCGCGACCACCCTTGAGCTGCGCGCATGGATGCGCGAACATGGCGTTGCGCGAACCGCTGACGAGAAAACGCCGGAGGATCATATCGGGCTCATGCTCGCCCTTATGGCGTGGCTTGCTCAGAATCGGCCCGCCGACCTGGACGAGTTCCTAAGCCTTCACTTCCTGACGTGGGCGGGACATTTCCTGGACGAGTTTGCCGATGCCGCCGAGCATCCTTTCTATGAAGGGCTTGCTCGTTTGACGCGCGCAAGCTTGGACGGCGTTCAGGAGATGTTGGGGCTGGAGGTCGTTGTGCCTCGCTTCTATCGTTAAAATACTAGGGAATCGTTTGGTCCGGTGCATCGCTGCAGGCTGACGCGCCGGACCATGCGGGTGTTATGCGCGTTTCGCGTCGAGCAGTGCTGCAAAGAGGGGGAGCTGATGATTTCCGGGTTCGATACCGCGTTAAGCGAGGTGACGTTGGTGCTGTTCACCACGCTTGCCCCCTCGGGCGCCATCGCCCTTGTTCTGGTTGCGGCGGTGTTGTTGTTTTCGAAACTCGAATCGACGATGCGGGCGCGCATCAGCACGTTCATGTGCATCCCTCTTGTGGTCACCATGGTGGGGCTCGTCGCGTCGGCTACGCATCTCGGGAACCCGGCCAATGCGCTGTACGTGTTTTTGCATTTCGGCTCCAGCCCTCTTTCGAACGAAGTCGTCAGCGCGGTGGGATTGTTGGCGTGCAGCGGCCTGTATTGGCTGTACTCGTTTTCGGTCAAGCCTTTTGCATGGCTGCAGCGGCTGCTGTTGGCGATGATCGCGGCAACGGGCATCGTGTTTGTGGCGATGGTGTCCCTTGCATATTCCGTTGACACCATCATCACTTGGAGCCTGCCTACGGTTCCGATTTCGTTATGGCTGAATGCCCTGATGGGAGGCCCTTTGCTGGCGGCGATCACGCTGTATGCCGCCCAATGGCGCGCGCTTGCGGGGCGTTTCGGCCTGCTGCTGATGACGGTGCCCTTCATTGCGCTTGCGGCGAATGCGGCTGTGTATATCGTGCAGGGTCGGTTATTGGGCGGCGTTACGAATTCGGTGGTCGCGGCAGCCGATCTTGTGCCGCATTACCACACGATGCTGCTGGCGTTCGCGTTGATGTGCTTTGCCGGTTGCGTGCTTGCCGCCTTCACGATGCATGTCGTGTCGAGGGAGGCGGCGGCGCACGGCGGGGGTGAGCTTGCATTCTCCAAGCGCGTACTTGTTCGCCTGCTTATCTCGTGTCTGTTGGTGTTCGCCGGTGTTTTCGTCATGCGTTTCGCGTTCTACATGATGCACTTGACGGTCGGCCTTGCCGTATAGGTCATATAGGCCTAGGTTGCAAAAACTCCCGCTACCGCAAATTGAATTGCGCGGTAGCGGGAGTTTTGCGTTCAGGGGGGCGCTCGCCGAGCCCCTCGGCCTTATATCTCTAAAGCGGGTTTTCGTTCTGCGTCCAGGCGGCTGTTGCCGACCGTCGCTTCGCGGGGGATTGCGTCCCTGCGCGCCCTACGCTCCGCGCTCCTCCAGGTATTTCTCCATGCTGAAGTGCGTGATGTCGCTACGGTTGATGACGCCCACGATCACGCCGTCTTCGAGCACGGGCACCTTCTTCAAGTGGTTCTCGCCGAGCACGCGGCAGACCTCGGGCAGGTCGGCGTGCACGCTGACGCCGATGATCCCCTTCGCGCCGATATCGGAGGCTTTCATGCCCATCAGGTGCTCCAGCTTGTGGGCGTAATCCTTGTGGTCGGAGTATGCGTCCACGGTTTGCACGATCATCACCACAGGGTCCATGATCATCTGGCCGCGCTTGGATAGGTAGCGCATGATGTCGCCGTCGGAGATGAAGCCGGTCGGCTTGCCGGCGGCATCGACGAGCGGCGCGGCGCTGATGTGGTTGTTCACCAGCAGCTGCATGGCTTCGAGCACGGTGGCGTTTTCGGGCAGCGTGTACACGTCGCGCTTCATGATCTGCTCGATGAGGGAGCGGTGCGCGTTGCCCTCGTCGGCGGCCGCCTCGTCGCCGGGCTTGTTGCGCACGAGCGCTACGGTCAGCACGAAGCCCAGCACGCATAGGGCCGTGGCCACGGCGAACGCCGCATGGATGCCGAACACGCCGGCGGTCACGGCATCGGTCGAACCGGAAACCATGTTGGTGGCAACGGTGGACGCGGACACGATGACGGCGGTTCCCAGCGAGCCCGCCACCTGGCGGAACGTGTTCTGCACTGAGGTTCCGTGGTTCACCAGCTTGTCGGGCAGCGCATTCATGCCCCAAGTGGAGATGGGCATGTTCACGAGCGACAGGCTGAACAGGCGCACCGTGTAGATGACCGTGAGCGTGATCAGCCCCATACCCGGTCCCATGAACATGAACGTGGCGGTGGTCAGCGCCAACACGCCGGTGCCGATGACGGCCAGCACGCGCGGGCCGTGCTTGTCGAACAGGCGGCCGGCGACCGGGCCCATGGCACCCATGACGATGGCGCCGGGCAGCAGCACAAGGCCCGACGTGGTGGCGGAGAAGCCCATGTAGGACTGCAGCAAGATGGGGATGAGGATGCCGCCGGCAAGCAGCGCGCCTTGCACGAGCATCACGATGATGGTGGCGATGAGGAACTTACGGTTCGTCAGCACGCGCACCTGCAGCATAGGCTGCTCCATGCGCAGCTGGCGGCGGAAGAAGAACGCGAGCGCAACCGCGCCGATAACGACGCCGCCCGCCGAATCGGCCGTCACGCCGTAGCTGCCGATGGCGGACAGGCCGTACAGCAAGCCGCCGAACCCGAGCGTTGACAGGATGACGGAGGCGACATCGAGCTTCACGTCCTTGTTCGTTTCGCCGCCACGTTCAAGCGCGAAGGCGGCGAACACGATGACGGCTGCGCACAGCACGGCGATGATCCAGAACATGACGTGCCAGTTCGCCTGGTCGATGATGATGCCGGCGACGGTGGGGCCGGCGGCGGGGGCGAACGCGATGACGATGCCGAACACGCCCATGGCGGTGCCGCGACGGTCGATGGGGAACGTCCACATGAGCACCGTCATCACGAGCGGCATGAGGATGCCGGCGCCGGCGGCTTGGATCAAGCGGCCGGCAAGCAGCACGGGGAAGTTCGGGCCCCAGGCCGCCAGCATTGTGCCGGCGGTGAACAGGACCATGGACGCAAGGAACAGCCGGCGCGTGGTGAAGCGGTCGGTCAGAAACGCGGTGATGGGTACCATGATGGCGTTGACCAGGGTGAATCCGGTTGTCAGCCATTGCGCGACGGCGGCGTCGACGCTCATCTCGCTCATGATCGACGGCAATGCCGGTGCCACGACCGTCTGGTTCAGAACGGTGACGAAGGTGCCGAACACCAGCACGATCAGCATGACGATTTGCTTGCGGGTAAGCCCCCAATCAGCCATAGCGGCTCCTTTCCGCGCACGTCCTTCTCCCGTAAGGGCGCGCGGGTCGGCCGACGAGCGCACGGGGCTAAGGCGGCTTTTGGGCTCGCTTAACGCGTTGCGTTGTCGGATTCGGATAGAGAAAGCGTCAGGCGAAAAGAACGTCCCCGAAGCGCGAATGCGCAACGGGGACGTCGCGGATGACGCCATTGTGTTGTCGACAATCATAACGCGCGGAAGCTTGCTCGGTGCGAGTTGCTGGCGGCAGACCATACAATCCTTGCGCGCGTGTCAAATCTTGCTCACAAATGCCGGTGACGTTTCTCCAACTGTTTGCCGGCGATATTTCGCGGCTGTTAATTCGCGAAAAATAGGGGTTGCGCATCTTGGCGGCATCCCCTATAGTTCGTGCCACAACTTAATACCTTGAAACCGTTGAGGCGAAAGTCAAGCCATCATAAGCGCTCACAGAGAGCGGGTGTTGCTGGGAATCCCGTAGAAATGCTGGGTGGTAAATGGTTCGCCGAGGGAAAGGGGAAAGGTTGACGGTTGCTGCGTTACCACGTGGCGGTCGGCAGCTGAGTATCTGGACCGTGAGCCTGCGTTAAGGGCAGAACATGTGTTGGCATGTTCGTGAGAGGGCTCCTTCGGGGGTCAAGTAAAGGTGGCACCGCAGATGTTACGTCTGTCCTTTATCTCAAAGGACAGACGTTTTTTATTTTGTGGGTTATTCGGGCCGCGGGGTGTGGTGAGTCGCCATAGCTGCAAACCGGCCTTTGCTTGAAACCCGTAAGCCGATGATTCCTCATTCGCGTTCGTTGCCGGCAGACCGAAAGCCCGGGGACGGGTAATGACCGGCGGAAACCCCGCCAAGAAAGGAATGAGGATCATGACTCAAAACGTTGCAGCCCAGAAGCGTACGGTGGCAACCTCCGCGAAGAAGGAGGGCTTGCCCGTACAAGATCTTATCCTGGTGGCAGTGCTCATCGCTGCCGGCGCCGTCCTTAAGCTGACCGTTTCCAGCTTCCTCAGCTTTGCGGGCATGAAGCCCAATTTCATGATCGCCATGTACTGCCTGGCAATCATCCTCACGCGTCCGAAAGTGTATCAATCTGTGGTGATCGGCTTGTTGGTGGGCCTGGTCAGCCAGCTGCCCATGTTGAACGCCACGCCGTTGGTGAACATCCCTTCCGAGATGCTGGGCGCTTTGGCGTGCGGTCTGCTGGTTACCGCGCTTGCGAAGGTGGCCGCCGACAACAAGGGCTTTCAGGACGTCGTCGCTCCCGTGATCATCACGTTCCTGTCCACCATCGTCTCCGGTTACACGTTCGCCATGATCGTGGGCGTCGCCGTTGCGCATCTTGAGCCGTTGGCCGTGTTCGGCGTATATGCCGTCATGGTGCTGGGCACGGCAACCATGAACGCCGTGCTGGCGGCCATCCTGACCCCGGTCCTGCGCGCCGTCCTGAAGCGCTAGTTGTTTCGTTTGCCTGCCGGCAAACGAATCGGCTCGACGCTGTGGCCGCCTGTGGCACCTTGCCTTCGGCTTCATCTGCGCGGGCATGGCCCGAAGGCCAATGCCCGCTAGATTCAGTCGAATTCAAGGCACCACAGGCGCCCTCGCTGACTTTGCTTGACCTATGGTTTGAGATTTTACTTGCGAGTTCCCGCTTCCCACCTGTTCGCTTTCTGCTTGAAAGGGTTTCCCATGATCGAGGTTTCGAACTTGTCGTTTCGCTATCGAGAGGGGGCCGAGCCTATCCTGCACGGCATCGACCTTGCCATCCCCGACGGCTCGTTCGTGGGAATCACCGGCGCTGCGGGCAGCGGGAAATCGACGCTCACGTACGCGTTCAACGGCATCATCCCGCACTGCTATCCCGGTGATTTCTACGGCAGCGTGACCATTGACGGGCTGGACACGTGCGAGGCGTCCCTGACCGATATCAGCCGTCTGGTCGGCAGCGTGTGCCAGGACATCGACTCGCAGATGGTGTCGTCGGTGGTCGAGGACGAGGTGTTGTACGGCCTTGAGAACTTCGGCGTGCCGAAAGACCAGGTGGAAGGGCGTATCGCCGAGGCGCTGGAGGCTATGGGCATCTCAAACCTGCGTCATCGCGGCATCGCCGAGCTTTCCGGAGGGCAGAAGCAGAAGGTTGCGGTGGCATCGGTCATCGCGCTGAAGCCGCGCGTGCTGGTGCTTGACGAGCCGACGGCAGAGCTGGACCCGGCATCGTCGCTTGCCGTGTTCGAGCTGCTGGCGCGCTACGCCCGGGAAAACGGCACCACGGTCATCGTGGTGGAGCAGAAGATCGCGCTGCTGTCCGATTTCGCCGACATGCTGCTTATCGTGGACGGCGGCAAGATCCGCTTCCGGGGAACGCCCGCCGAGGTGCTCGAGCATTCCGACGAGCTGCTGGAGATCGGCGTGAACTGCCCGCGCTCCACCAGCTTGGTGAACCGGTTGCGTGCACGGGGTCTGGTGGATGCGCCGGCGGCGCGCAACGTGGACGAGGCCGTAAAGGTGTGCAAGCGGGTTTTAAGCGGGGAAGGGGCTTCGGCATGATCGAGCTCGAGAACGTGAGCGCATCGTACGATGGCGAGCTGCCCATCCTGCGCGATGTGAGCTTCCGTATCCCCGACGGCGATTTCGTCGCGTTCGTGGGCACGAACGGTGCGGGCAAATCCACCACGATGCGCCTGGTCAACGGCTTGTTGAAGCCGTCTTCTGGCCAGGTCCTCATCGATGGCGTGCCCACCACGCAGCTGCGCACCAGCCAACTTGCCGCGAAGGTGGGCTTCCTATTCCAAAACCCCGATCGCCAGATCTGCTGCTCCACCGTGCGCGAGGAGCTGCTGTTCGGTTTCCGCGCGCAAGGGCGCGCCGACGCCGAGGCCGAGGCGAAGGTGGATGCGATGATCGAGCGATTCGGCTTCGACGGCGACGCCGAGCCGTTCCTGCTCAATCGTGGCACCCGCCAGCTGCTGGCGCTGGCATCGATTATCGTGATGGAGCCGCCCGTGGTGGTGCTCGACGAGCCGACCGCCGGCCTTGATTTCCGCGAGTGCGCCAAGGTGATGGACGTCATCGCCGAGCTGAACGCTCGCGGCACCACGGTGGTCATGGTGTGCCACGACATGGAGGTGGTGGCCGACTACGCAAAGCGGGTAATCGCTATGACCGCAGGTCAGGTGGTTGCCGATGGCGAAACGTTCGCCGTGCTGCGCGACCGCGACGTGCTGGCGCGCACGCATCTGCTGCCGCCGCAGATGGTGGACGTGTCGCTGCGCTTGGCCGAGGACGGCGCCGTGGCGGCGGCATCGCCGGTGGCGCTGGCGGATACGCTTGACGAGATGACCGATGCGCTTGCCGCTGCGGCGGGCGCTTGCGAAAGGACGGGTGCGCGATGAAGGGCTTCCTGGAATACGTGCCGGGCGACAGCCTGCTGCACCGTATGAACCCGGTGGCGAAACTGGCGGCGGCGTTCCTGCTGGTGATCGCTTGCTTCGCCACCAGCAACCTTGTGCTGCTGGCGTTGGTGATCGTGCTTGATGCAGTGCTCGCCGTGCAATGCAAGATGGTTCCGCAAACGCTGGGCCTGGCGAAGGCCGTGGCGCTGTTCTCGCTGGTGTTGGCGCTGATCGCGCTGCTGTTCACGCCGCAAGGCGATGTGCTGGCTCAGCTGCCGTGGGGCTACATCGGCACGGGGAGCGTGGCCGCGGCCGTGCTCATCGTGGTGCGGCTGGTGGCCTGCGCGGTGCCGCTGTTCCTGGTGTTCTACGTAACCAAGCTCACCGATATGGCGAATGCGCTGGTCAAGGTGCTGCACGTGCCGTATAAGTATGCGTTCACGTTCATGTCCACCGTGCATTTCATCCCCGTGTTCATGAACGATATGGCGGGCATCATGGAGGCGCAGACCGCGCGCGGCGTGGAGTTCGACGGCGGCGTCTTGAAGAAGGCCCGCCTGATGATGCCGCCGTGCGTTCCGCTGCTGGTGTCGTCGGTGCGCAAGACCAATAGCGCCGCCATTGCCGCCGAGGTGCGAGGCTTCAATCTGCGAAGCCGGGAAAGCGGCTTCAAGGAGTACCCGTTCGCGCGCATCGACTTCGCGGCGCTTGCCGTGGCAGTTGCGATCGCGGCGGCGGCTGTTGCGTTGAGCGTGCTGCTATAGCCTCGATTCGCGGGGCGTGGGAACGATTTCGGCATATCGTGTCCGAGATTGCGAGTTTTCCGAATTTGAGAAGGGCCTTCTGTTGAAATAGTCGCTCTATGAAGCGGAGAAATGTACCGAACGCAACAATATATGTAGCGAACGAAGGCCTTGGGGTTGTTCCCGGGGCCTTACTTTCGGACAACAGCCGTTTTGGGGCACGATTGCCCCAAAACCTTCCCAGCATCGTTGAGGCAGGACGGGCAGAGCGAGGGCCTACTCCTCCGTGTCGCTCGCGGGCTTCTCGTCTTCGCCGAGGATCGCGCGGTAGAGGTTCTCGTCCTGCTCGGTGTACACGTCGAAGATGACGTGCATGTCGGCGCCGGGCTCGTCGGCGGCGCGGGAGTCTAGCCATGCCTTCACCGCTTGCACGGCGATCCGCGCGCCCTCCTGCTGCGGGAACCCGAACACACCGGTGGAGATGCAGCAGAACGCCACCGACTTCGCCTTCGCCGCACATGCCGCATCCAGACAGCTGATATAGCATTGCGTCAGCTGTTTGCGCTGTTCAAGCGTCGGTTTTCCTTTCGTCATGGGGCCGACCGTGTGGATGATGTTATGCGAGGGGAGGTTATAGGCGGGCGTGACCTTCGCGCGGCCGACCGGCTCCTCGTAGCCTTGCTCCTGCATGATCTGCGCGCACTTCAGGCGCAGCTGCACGCCGGCGAAGGTGTGGATGGCGTTGTCGATGCACAGATGCCCGGGAATCCAGCAGCCCAGAAGCGCGCTGTTCGCGGCGTTGACGATGGCATCGCACTGCAGGGCCGTGATGTCCCCGCGCCAGATGCTCAGGCGCGGGTCGGAGGCGGTGCGCGCAAGCTCGTCGGCTTCGGTGATGCCCGGTTCGGCAACCATGAGCTGGAGCACGCGGTCCTGCACCTTCAGAAACTCCGGCGAAGCGGGTTTCGGCTCGCGCGTGTTCACCAGCGCGCGGAACTGCTCCCATTGCTCCATGAACCAGCGCGGGTCCTCTTGCGGTTCAACGCGCTTACTCCCCGCGCCCCGTTCGTCCATCAGGTGATTTACCAGGAAGGCCATATCCTTTACCAATTGCATCATGGGGTTCGCATCTCCTTGTCCGCGTCGCCGTCTTGTCGGGCGGGCCGCTGGCGGCGCGCCCGGGCGCTTCGCCGTCCGCCGTCTGGGCATATCGATTCTTGCTGGATAGAATAGCGCAAGGTTCGGAATGCCGCGTGCGCGCGTCGACGCTTCGGCGTGTTCGGCGCGGATGCGGTTTACAGAGGGTAATAGCGCGAAAGGGGGCGGGTGTGGCAGCCATGGGAAAGACCGAGGTGCTGCAATACCTCGATGATCAGGGGGTTTCCTATCGAAAGGTCGAGCACGAGCCTGTGTTCACCATGGAGGGGATGGAGCAGCTTAACCTGCCGTTCGCTGCGGAAGTGGTGAAGAACCTGTTTCTGCGCGACGACAAGAAGCGAGCCTATTATTTGGTAGTGATGCCCGAGGATAAGCCGGCGAACTTGAAGGCGCTGCGCGCGACGCTGGAAAGCCGCCCGTTGCGCTTCGCCTCCGGCGACGACCTTGAGGCCATCCTGGGGCTGCGTGCCGGCGCCGTGTCGCCGCTGGGCGTGCTCAACGATGACGAGCATCGCGTGCAGGTGGTGCTCGATGAGGAGCTGCGCGGCTACGAGGGGCTGGGCATCCATCCCAACGAGAACACGGCTACGCTGCATGTGCCGCTTGCCGACGTGCTGGCCTTGTTCGATGCGCACGGCATGCCATATCGCTTCGTTCCCATGGAGCGCCCCGAGGCGTAGCGCGCCACGGCTGCGGTAGCGTTGCCCCCTGTGGGCGAAACGGGCGAGGGCGCGTTTCGCCGGCTGCTTCGCTCTGAAGCTGTCGGCCCGGTTCCCGGCTGCGTTTCGGGTGGCAAGCGGCGCCGGCTCCGGACGTTTGCGTCGCTTTTCCGGGCGCGTTTTTTCAACTTGCTTTCAGCTAAGGGCCGCTGATGCGGCCCTTAGGCGTTTTGCATGGGGCTAACCGTACACCAAGGGATGTAATTCAGTGACGTGCGGGTGACGAAACGGTGCAAGCGCCGTCGAGGAGGGCCGTGGCGTGGTAAGGTTGCCCTGTCAAACAAAACGCAGGGCGATAAGGGCCCTGCGCCTCCGATAGCAAGGAGAACGCCATGACCGATCAGTTCAACAACCAAAACGGCTACGGCCAGCCCGGTCGGCAGCCTGGGCAGCCGATCCCGCCCGCGCAGGGTTACCAGCAGCCCGGCTATCAGCACTCCTATACGCAGCCGGTGGTCGATGCTCAAAATCCTCGCAAAACCTCTTCCGGCCGCACGTTCGGCACCGCGTTCGCCGGTGCGGCGCTTGCCTGCGTTATCGCGTTCGGCGGCTTCACCGTGTATCAGAATGTGACGGGGACCCCCTCCGGCGGCAACGTTACGCTGGGCGCGTCCACGAACACCGAGATCCAGGCCCAGTCCACCGATGACACGCTTCCCGAGGCCGTGGCGCAGAAGTGCCTGCCCTCCGTGGCCGCCATCGATGTGTACACGGCGCAGGCCTCCACCGACATGTTCGGCCGCAGCACGTCCAGCTCGGGAACGCTCACCGAAAGCTCCCTGGGCAGCGGCGTGGTGCTTTCCGAGGACGGCTACATCATCACGAACAACCACGTGGTCGCAGGCGCCGATGCCTTGAAGGTCACCGTGGGCGGCGAGGAGTATGACGCCGACGTGGTAGGTACCGACGAGTCCAGCGACATCGCCGTCATCAAGCTGCGCAATGCCAGCGGCCTGACCCCCGTCGAGATCGGCGATTCCGACAATCTGACCATCGGCGAATGGGTCATGTCCATCGGCAGCCCGTTCGGCCTCGAGCAGTCCGTGGCAACCGGCATCGTGTCGGCCACCAGCCGTTCGCAGATCATGAGCAACTCCGAAAGCAGCGGCAGCGACGGCTATGGGTACGGTTACGGCGGGTCGTCTTCCCAGTCGAGCGGCTACACCATCTACCCGAACATGATCCAGACCGATGCGGCAATCAACCCGGGCAACTCCGGCGGCGCGCTGGTGGATTCCAACGGCAAGCTCATCGGCATCAACACGCTGATCACCTCGTATTCCGGCAACTACTCGGGCGTCGGCTTCGCCATCCCGGTAAACTACGCGGTCAACATCGCGCAGCAGATCATCGAGGGCAAAACCCCCACACACGCGCAGCTGGGCGTGTCCCTTTCCACGGTTAACTCCCAGAACGCGAAGCGCTATGGCCTGAAGGTTGATAGCGGCGCCTACATCTCCGCCGTCAACAGCGGTTCCGGGGCGGCAGAGGCCGGCCTTGAGGAAGGCGATATCGTCACGAAGTTCGATGGCAACTCCGTCAGCTCCGCCAGCGACCTGATGCTCGATGTGCGCTCGAAGAACCCCGGCGACAAGGTCACGCTGGAGGTCAACCGAAACGGCGAGACGAAGCAGATCGAGGTCACGCTGGGCTCCGACGAATCGTCCCAATCCGCGGCCACGCAGCAAAACTCCAGCAGCAGCTCCAGCGAGATGCTCAACCGCCTGCTGAACAACAGCGGGTCCTCCAGCAAGAACGACGCGGCCTAGCAGCTGCGGTCTTGACGGGCCGCTCGGGCAAATGCCGAGCGGCCCCACGCGAGGCGAGCGATCCGCGCGCCTCGCGTGGGGCCGAAAGCCCCTTTTCCTTTCCTTTTCCCTTTTCCCGCGGGAACGGCCCCTGTTTTGGGGCCGTTCCCATTTTTTCGGACATTTGCATCCGTCGTGGCCGGTTACCATTCATGAGCGGGCAGGCGAATCCGCTGTCTTCCATTGGACGGGTCGCTCCGCATGCGGTTTGACCGATAGCCGGCTGCCTGAAAATATCGTAGTAAGCCCATTGCACTACTAGGTAAAGTAGGCGCATAATTAACGACACGCTGTAAGCAGGAGCTGCGACGGGCGGGCGAGTGCTCCCGGGTGCGTTTCCCGGTGGCTCGCCCGCCCGTCGCATCGCTTCGAAACGGAAAAGGGAGACGAGAGACATGTCGTTCGACGTATTGGGGCCGGTGCTCGCCGTGCTGGTCATCTTCGCGGCGCTCATCGCGGTGCTGCGTTATCTGAAGGCGAAGGATAAAAGCTTCACGTTCCGCGTGTTCACGGCCTTGGGGCTGGGTATCGTGCTGGGCGCGGGCATCCAGTTGGCGCTGGGCCGCGGCAGCGAAGCCGCCACCACCGCGCTTGACTGGATGTCGCTGGTGGGAACCGGCTACATCGACCTTTTGCGCATGCTGGTCATGCCGCTGGTGTTCGTGGCCATCGTCGGCGCGTTCACGCGCACGAAGGCCGTTGACAACCTGGGCAAGATCGGCGGATCGGTGCTCGCCGTCCTTTTGATCACGGTGGCCATCGCGGCGCTGTTCGGCTGGGCGACCATTGCCCTGTCGGGCCTTGCCGGGGCGGACTTCACGCAGGGCAGCGTCGACGCAACCAAGCTGGACGCCCTGCAGACGCGTCAGGACAAGGTCGCCGATACCACCATCCCGCAGACCATCCTGTCCATGATCCCCGTCAACGTGTTCGCCGACCTTGCCGGCACGCGCTCCACGTCCACCATCGCCGTGGTCATATTCTCCGCCATCGTGGGCCTGGCCTACCTGAAGCTGCGCGACCGCGATTCCGAGCAGGCGCAGTTTTTCAGCAGCCTCATCGACAGCCTGTACGGCATCGTCATGTGCATCGTGAAAATGGTCGTGGGCCTTACCCCCTACGGCGTGCTCGCCCTTATCGCCAACGTCACGGCTACCAGCGACTACGCCGCCATCCTCGACCTGGGCAAGTTCATCATCTTCAGCTATGTGGCCATCATCGCCATGTTCCTGGTGCACCTGCTCATCCTGGCCGGCAACCGCGTCAACCCCGTGATGTACCTTAAGAAGGCCTTCCCCGTGCTGTCGTTCGCGTTCGTGTCGCGCACCAGCGCCGGCGCCCTTCCCATGAACATCGAGACGCAGTCCAAGGCGCTCGGCGTCGATCCGGCGACGGCGAATTTCGCGGCAAGCTTCGGCATGTCCATCGGCCAGAACGGCTGCGCGGGCATCTACCCGGCCATGATGGCAACGCTCATCGCTCCTACCGTCGGCATCAACGTGTTCGACCCCACGTGGGTCATCGGCCTGATCGCCGTCATCGTCATCAGCTCGTTCGGCGTTGCCGGCGTGGGCGGCGGCGCCACCTTCGCCAGCCTCATCGTGCTGGGCACCATGGGCCTGCCCATCGAGATCGTGGGCCTGATGGCCTCCGTCGAGCCGCTCATCGACATGGGCCGTACCGCTCTCAACGTCAGCGACTCCATGGTGGCAGGCGTCACGTCGTCCAACTTCACCGGCGGCCTCGATCGCGATATGTACAACGATCCCGCCGCGGTCATCAACGCCGACGGTATCGAGAAGGCCTAGCTGCTCGTCTGTCCTTTGCGTGAAAAGCCTGGAAACGGCCGCCCCGATGGGCGGCCGTTTCCGTTTTCGGGTAAGATAGGGAAGCTTAAAACGCTTTACGATTTAACCGGGAGGTTGCATATGGCCGAGGAATACCGATACAAGCGCGTGCTGCTGAAGTTGTCCGGCGAGGCGCTGGCAGGCGACCTTGGCTACGGCATCGATCCGAAGGTGGTCGATTCCCTGGCCGACGAGATCGCCGACGTGGTGCATGATGGCGTCCAGCTTGCCATCGTGGTGGGCGGCGGCAACATCTTCCGCGGCGTCTCCGGCGCAACCGACGGCATGGACCGCGCTCAGGCGGACTACATCGGCATGCTGGCCACGGTCATGAACGCGCTGGCGCTGCAGGACGCCTTCGAGCGCCACGGCATCTTCAGCCGCGTGCAGAGCGCCATCAACATGCAGGAAGTGTCCGAGCCCTACATCCGTCGCCGCGCCATCCGCCACATGGAGAAGGGCCGCGTGGTCATCCTGGCCGCCGGCACGGGCAACCCCTACTTCACCACCGACACCACCGCGGCGCTGCGCGCCTGCGAGCTGGACGTCGACGTGCTCATGAAGGCCACGAAGGTCGACGGCGTCTACGATTCCGACCCCGTGAAGAACCCCGATGCGAAGCGCTACGACCGCATCAGCTACATGGAGGTTCTCTCGCAGGGTCTCAACGTCATGGACTCCACGGCCACCAGCCTGTGCATGGACAACAAGGTCCCCATGATCGTGTTCGACCTGACGGTGCAGGGAAACATCGCCCGTGCGCTGAAGGGCGAGGACGTGGGCACCACCGTAGAGTAGTAACGTCTTCCGCGTCGCCCGGGCAGGGCGGGCGCTCAAGGGAAAGGAACCGAAATGATCGACGAGATCATGCTTGAAACCGAGGAGAAGATGCAGCGCGCCGTGAACGGCCTGCACAACGCGTTCGGCACCGTCCGCACGGGCCGCGCCAACGCCATGGTGCTCGACCGCATCAAGGTGGACTACTACGGCGTTCCCACGCCCATCAACCAGATGGCCGGCGTGAAAACGCCCGACGCTCATATGCTGGTCATCGAGCCTTGGGACAAGGGCGTCCTGGGCGCCATCGAGCACGCCATCATGGAAAGCGACCTGGGCGTCACGCCGAACAACGACGGCTCGGTCATCCGCCTGCCGTTCCCTGCGCTCACCGAGGATCGCCGCCGCGAGCTGGTGAAGCAGTGCAAGGAGTACGCCGAGGAGGCCCGCGTGGCCATCCGCAACGCCCGTCGCGACGGTAACAGCCATGTCGCCAAGTCCGTCAAGGAAGACAACCTTCCCGAGGACGAGCAGCGTCGCGCCGAGGCCGAGATCCAGAAGCTCACCGACAAGTACGTCGCCGAAGTCGACGCGGTGTTCAAGAAGAAGGAAGCCGAGGTCATGGAGATCTAGAAGCGGCGTTCGCCTGCCGGCGAATCCGTTGCTCGGAGCTGCGGGCGCCCCGGTGCGTCGCGTGCTCATGGCTTGCATGGGTGCGGCTGGCTGCCGCCTGTCTGCGCAGCCGGGCCGACGGTGGGGGAGCGGCCCCTGCTTTCGCCCAGCGCATTTCCGATCTCCGCGCAACCTTGGTTCGCAACCGGGTTGCGTCATCCGGCTCTTATGAGCGTTTCCCTAGTGCCAGCCGGCGGTTTTCCCGCCGGTTGGCTTTTCCCTTATGTAAGAGGCTGCCCATGAACAAGACGCTTGATTACATATTCCCGAATCCGCCCAAGGGCCTGGACCCTGCTGCCCTTGATCCGCGGGCGATCCCCGAGCATGTCGCCGTCATCATGGACGGCAACGGCCGTTGGGCGAAGAAGCGCGCGCTGAATCGCCTGAAGGGCCACAAGGCCGGCATCGAGGCGGTGCGTGAGACCATTCGTTGCGCCTCCGACCTGGGCGTTCGTTATCTGACCATCTATTCGTTCTCCACGGAGAACTGGAAGCGTCCTCAGGAAGAGGTCGTTGGCCTGATGGACCTGTTCGCCAAGACCATGCTGGCGGAGGTCGATGGCCTGCACGAGGAGAACGTGCGCGTGCGCACCATCGGCGACCTTTCCGCCCTGCCCGCCGAAACGCGCGAGGCCTTCGAGGAGGCATGGCTGAAAACGCGCGACAACACGGGCATGACCTTGGTCGTTGCGGTGAACTACGGCTCGCGGCAGGAGATTTTGCATGCCGCCGAGGCGTGCGTGCGCCGCGCGCTGGCAACGGCGGCCGAGGGCGGCGACCCTACCGCGCCGCTGACGGAGGCCGAGTTCGCCCAGGGGCTCTACACGGCCGACATCCCCGACCCCGAGGTGGTCATCCGCACGTCCGGCGAGATGCGCCTATCGAACTACCTGCTGTGGCAGGTCGCCTATTCCGAGTTCGTGGCCACCGACGTGCTCTGGCCTGATTTCAATCGTTACGAGTTTTTGCGCTGCCTGCTGGAGTTCCAATCCCGAGATAGGCGTTTCGGGGCGGTGAAATAAATGTCCGGGAACCCGCAAGGCGGCGAGCAGCAGCGCGCGGATGAGCGCTCGCGCGGCGAGCGCTTGAAGGATTTCGCGTACCGGAAAACGCCGCAGAAGTTCAAGAACGCTTCCGACCTGCAGGTTCGCTTCCGCACGGGGTTCATCTACGTTACCGTCTCCGTGCTGTGCATCCTTGCGAGCGAATGGACCACGCTGGCCTTGCTGTCCGCCACCGCCGCGGTTTGCGCCGGGGAGTTCTATTACATGCTGCGCGCCGACGCGAAGCTGCCCAACGAGATGCTCGGCATCGTGGCGGCGGCGCTCTATCCGCTCAGCGTGCATTTCTTCGGGCTGTCGGGTGCGCTCATGGTCAGCCTTGTGCTGCTGCTGGCGCTCATCGTGTGGTATGTGTTCTGGATGCGCGCCCGCATCCCCGATGTGGGCGTCAGCTTCTTCGGTGCGGCATACTGCGGCATGCTTCTTTCCGGCCTGGTGGTGGTTCGCCAGGCGCTGCCGCACCCGTGGGGCGGCGTGTTGGTGCTCGGCATCTTCTTCAGCGTGTGGGCCAACGACTCCTTCGCATACCTGATCGGTAGCAAGTTCGGCAAGCATAAGCTGGCGCCGCGCGTTTCGCCGAAGAAAAGCTGGGAAGGCTTTTTCGCGGGTTTGGTGGGATCGGCGTTGTTCTGGTGCCTGTTCACGCTTATCCCCGGGTTGAACTTGAGCATCCCCATGGCAATGGCGTTCGGCGTGATCAGCGGCTTATGCGGCGTGCTGGGCGACCTGGCCGAAAGCCGTATCAAGCGCAACGTGGGCTTCAAGGATTCCGGCAAGCTTCTGCCGGGCCACGGCGGCCTGCTCGACCGTTGCGACAGCCTGTTTCTGGTGGCGGTCGCCTCTGCCATCCTGCTGGTGGCAGGCGGGTGCATCCCCTTTAGCTGGTAAATCGGACGAGCCAACGTTCTAGCGGCGTTGGCTCGAGTTGTTTTCGCAGATGATTCGGAGGGTTTCATGAAACGCATCGTTGTTCTCGGGTCCACGGGCTCCATCGGAACGCAAACGGTCGACGTGGTTCGGCAGCATTCCGACGAGCTGGAGATTGTCGGCTTGGCGGTGAACTCGCGCGTGGGCGACATGCTCGAACAGGCGCGCGCCCATAACGTGCGCAACCTTGCCGTGGGCGATGAGCGCTTGGCCGACCAGGCCATCGCGTCCGAGGTGCGCGAACAGGCCGGTGCCCAGGGTGTATGGGGCTTCGGCATGGATGCCGTGGTCGACCTGGTGCGCCTGCCCGAGGCGGATGTGGTCGTCAACGCGCTGGTGGGCGCCGCCGGCTTGCGCGCAAGCTATGAAACGCTGCGCGCGGGCAAGGTCCTTGCGCTGGCGAACAAGGAGAGCTTGGTGGTGGGCGGCGATTTGATCATGCCGCTGGCGGCGCAGGTCGATGCACAGCGTCGCGCGGCCGGCACGGCCCCGGCGGTGGGCCCGGCCGGTGCCCTCATGCCCATCGATTCCGAGCATGGCGCCATCTACCAATGCCTGCTCGGTGAGTCGGAACGAGAAGTCTCCCGCTTGTGGGTAACGGCCTCCGGCGGCCCGTTCCGCGGTAGGAAGCGCGCCGATCTTGAGGGTATCACCCCTGCTCAGGCGCTGAACCATCCCACGTGGAGCATGGGCGCGAAGATTTCGATCGACTCCTCTACGCTTATGAACAAGGGCTTGGAGGTCATCGAGGCGCATCATCTGTTCAACATGCCCTACGACAAGATCAGCGTGGTGGTTCAGCCGCAAAGCGCCATCCATTCCATGGTGGAGTTCACCGATGGCAGCGTGAAGGCGCATCTGGGCACCACCGATATGCGCATCCCCATCCAGTTCGCGCTCAGCTATCCGCAGCGCTGGGAAGCGCCCGTCGAGCCCTTGGATTTCACCAAGTTGGGAAGCCTGGAGTTCGCCCCGGCCGACACCGAGACGTTCCGTTGCCTGGAGCTTGCCCGCCACGCCGGCGGCGTTGGTGGAACGCTGCCGTGCGTCATGAACGCCGCTAATGAGGTGGCGGTGGCGGCGTTTTTGGCGGAGCAGGGCAGCTACCTGGGCATCGCCGAGTGCGTGGAGGCCGTCATGGACGCGCACGAGCGCGAGGGCGTGCAGAAGGTGGAAAGCCTTGAGCAGTTGCAGGCCTTTGACGCCTGGGCTCGCGAAACCGCTCGCAAGTCCGTGCGCTAAGGTTCGCAAACTGTTAATCGCGTGCATCGTGTGGTTATGGTTCCGCTTCGGTAACGGGGCGGAACCTCTTTTTATAATGAGACGGATTCCAACGCGCGGGGCCGTCAAGCGAAACCCCGCTTCGTCGCGTGTCCGCAGCTAAGGCAAGGAGCCCGTTTTTGAACGTCATCCTCATGATTTTGTATTGCACCATCGTGCTGGGCATCTTGGTGGTCATCCACGAAGGCGGCCACTATCTGGCGTCGCGTGCCTTCGGCGTGCGCGTCACCGAGTTCATGCTGGGCATGCCGGGCCCGAGCATCGGCTTCAAGAAATGGGGCACGAAGTTCGGTGTCACGCCCATTTTGCTGGGCGGTTATGCGCGCGTGTGCGGCATGGAGCCGGGCGAGATGAGCCCGCATCTGGAGCCGGCGCTGGCGGCGCTGTACCGTCGGGGCACGGCGAACATGGAGGATATCGCGCGCGATTGCGGCATTTCCGACGAGGATGCGCTCAAGGCGCTCGATGAGCTGGTGGACTGGGGAAGCTGCACCGGTCCCACAAAGAAGGACGAGTACAACACGTATCGCGCCGCAGAGGTCATCCCCTCCAAGAAGCAGATCCGCGCGGCGGCGCAAGCCGGCAAGCCCGCGCCGGAGCGCTACGCTGAGGGCCAGGCGCGCCCGGTCGAGGACGCCCAAGCGTTGTTCGAAAGCGAATATCGGCAGCAATATCGCAGCCTGCCGTTTTGGAAGCGCTCGGTCATCCTGCTGGCGGGGATCGCGGTCAACCTGCTGTTCGCCATGCTGATGTTCGTGGTGCTGTTCAGCGTCATCGGATTCGATGTGCGGATGCAATCGGGCGAGGTGACGCATATGACGGTGGATCCGGGCCGCGCGATCGTGGCGGGCTTCACCTATATCGGCATGGTCGTACAAGCCGTCGCAGGCCTGTTCAACCCGGCAACGGCGGCGCAGACGGTGTCCGATTCGTCTTCGGTCGTGGGCATTGCCGTGATGTCGAAGCAGTTCGCCGATGCGGGTTTGGTGCCGTTCATGCAGTTTATGGCCATGATCTCGGTATCGCTGGGCATCATGAACCTACTGCCCATCCCGCCGCTTGACGGTGGCCGTTTCGTCATCGAGGTGTTCCAGAAGCTGTCGAAAAAGGTGATCTCCATGCGCGCCATGAACGCCATGAGCGCCGCCGGCATGGCCTTGTTCCTCATGTTTTTCCTGGTCATGGTCAATCAAGATGTGCAGCGTATTATCTCGGGCACGTTCTTCGGCCAATAGGGCGCCCCGTTTTCATCCCGTATATCGCATAAGCCGGCAGGGGCGTAGCGCCCTGCCGGCTTTTTCTTCGCCTGTTGCTTGTATACGTTTCGCCAACGAGGGGCGCTACGCTGGTAGAATAGCCGCTATGGAAACTAACGAGAACATGGGCAACGCGTGCGCCGCGGCTCCTTCGGGGGCCGCGGCCTGCCCGTTGCCGCAGGACGCTATGCGTCCCAATCAGAAAACGCACCAGGTGCACGTGGGCAACGTGGCGCTTGGCGGCGGCGCTCCCGTGGTGGTGCAGTCCATGCTCAACGCCCCGGCCGATGATGCGCAGGCCAACCTTGCGCAGATCAAGCAGCTGGCCGATGCCGGCTGCGAGGTCGTGCGCATGGCCATCCCGCGCCGCAGCTGCCTGGACACGTTCCAGGCCGTGTGCGAGGAATCGCCCTTGCCCGTCGTGGCCGACGTGCACTTCGACGCAACCATCGCCATCGAGGCGGCGCGCCGCGGCGCGGCGAAGCTGCGCATCAACCCCGGCAACATCGGCGGCTTGGCGAAAACCGACGCTGTGCTCGATGCCGCCGGGCAGGCGGGCATCCCCATCCGTATCGGCGTGAACGCCGGCTCGCTCGACCAGGCCTTGGCCGAGCGTGACGACCTTTCGCTTCCCGAGAAGCTGGCTGCCTCCGCACGCCAGTACGTGGAATACTGCGAAGGCCGCGGCTTCCACGACCTGGTGGTCAGCGCGAAGGCCCACGACGTCATGACCACGGTGCGCACGTACCGCCAGCTGGCGCGCGATATCCCGCATATCCCGTTGCACATCGGCGTCACCGAGGCGGGCACTACGTTCCAGGGCGTCATCAAAAGCGCCTCCGGCCTGGGCATCCTGCTTGAGCAGGGCATCGGCGACACCATGCGCATCTCGCTCACCGACGACCCGGTCACGGAAATGCGCGCCTGCTGGGCGCTGCTCGGCGCGCTCGACCTGCGCCGCCGCAACCCCGAGCTGATCAGCTGCCCCACGTGCGGAAGGTGCCAGGTCGACCTGATCGGGCTGGCGCAGGAGGTGGAGCGGCGCATCGCCTGTCTGGATAAGCCGTTGAAAGTGGCCGTCATGGGCTGCGTCGTCAACGGGCCGGGCGAGGCCGCCGACGCCGACATCGGCGTGGCCTGCGGCAAGGGCGTGGGCGTGGTGTTCCGCCACGGCCAAACCGTTCGAAAAGTGGAAGAAGGCGCCATCGTCGACGCTTTACTGGAAGAGATAAAGGACCTGTAAATGAACAACGCCAACATCACGCGCATGAGCTCCCTATATGCTCCCACGCTGAAGGAAGACCCCACCGATGCCGAGATCGCCAGCCATAAGCTGCTGCTGCGCGCCGGTTTCATCCGCAAGACCGCTGCCGGCATCTACACGTTTTTGCCCCTGGGCAAGCGCGTGCTGACCAAGATCGAGAACATCGTGCGCGAGGAGATGGATGCGTGCGGCGCCCAGGAGATCCGCATGCCCATGCTCCAGCCCGAGGAGCTGTGGCAGGAGTCCGGCCGCGCCGACGCGTACGGTCCCGAGCGCATGCGCCTCAACGATCGCCACGATCACGAGTTCTGCCTCGGCCCCACCCATGAGGAGCTCATCACCGCGCTCGTGCGCGCCGAGCTGCGCTCCTACAAGCAGCTGCCGCTGAACATGTATCAGATCCAGACGAAGTTCCGCGACGAGATCCGCCCGCGCTTCGGCCTGCTGCGCAGCCGCGAGTTCGTCATGAAGGACGGCTATAGCTTCCACGACACGCAGGAGTCGCTGCAGGAGGAATACGACAGGATGTACGCGGCCTACGAGCGCATCTGCGCGCGTTGCGGCCTTGAGTTCCGCCCCGTGCAGGCAGATGCCGGCCAGATCGGCGGCGCGGTCACCTGCGAGTTCCATGCGCTTGCCGAGGCCGGCGAGTCCGCGCTCGTGTACTGCGATTGCGGTTACGCAGCAAGCGACGAGGTGGGCGAGGGCCTGGCGCGCCCCACGGTCTACGACGTGCCCGAGATGGAGAAGGTGGCCACGCCCGGCGTGCACACCATCGCCGAGCTCGCCGAGTTCCTGGACATCCCGGAATCCTCCACGGTGAAGGCGCTCTCCGGCAAGAACGACGAGGGCAAGCTCGTCGTGCTGTTCGTTCCCGGCGATCATGAGGTGAACGAGGAGAAGGCGGCCCGCGCCGCCGGCGGCTTCACCATCCTCACCGACGAGGACATGGAGGCCTACGGCCTGCACAAGGGTTCCATGGGCCCGGTCGGCCTGCCCGAGGATGCGTTCGTCATCGCGGCAAATAGCCTGAAGGCGGTGCCGAAGTGGGTCGTCGGCGCCAACGAGGATGGCTATCACTACGTGGGCGCGCAGCTTGGCAAGGACTTCAAGGTCGACCAGTGGGCCGATATCATCACCGTCAAGCCCGGCGACTGCTGCCCGAAGTGCGGCATGGAGCTCAAGGGTGCGCGCGGTATCGAGGTCGCGCAGGTGTTCCAGCTTGGCGACAAGTACTCCCGCGCCATGAACGCCACCTTCATGAACAAGGACGGCAAGGAGCAGCCGTTCATCATGGGCTGCTACGGCGTGGGCGTGTCCCGCACCCTGGCCGCCATCATCGAGCAGCACAACGATGAGAACGGCATGATCTGGCCGATGTCCGTGGCTCCGGCGCACGTATGCATCCTGCCGCTCGCCACCGGCGACGACCTGGTGCAGCCTGCTGCCGAGAAGCTGGCGGAAGAGCTGGCGGGCCTGGGCCTGGAAGTGGTCATCGACGATCGCAAGGAGCGCGCGGGCGTGAAGTTCGCCGAAGCCGACCTGATGGGCTGGCCGCTGCAGATCGTCATGGGCAAGCGCGGCCTTGCCGAGGGCAAGGTCGAGATCAAGCGCCGCGCCACGGGCGAGCGCCGCGATATCTCGCTGGAGGCGCTGTCCGAGGCACTGACCTTCGCCAAGGGCGCGCAGCGTCGTTGGGGCAACAACCTGAACGCCTTCGCCGGCCTGTTCGTCGAGAAGGCCGAATAGCGCTTACGTGAACGCGTATTCCTTACGGGCCCGGCATGTGCCGGGCCCGTTTTGATTTCAAGGCGGCTTGCGTTCGACTGGCTGCGGCCCGCGGTTGTTCGTGGCGGCTTGCGTTCGGCGGGTTGCCGCGTCCGTGGGCGTTCAGAGACGGTTCGCGGCTGGGCGGGTCGCCTCCTTGCCCTCATCGTTGCTCGTAGCGCTGCCTCACCCATGTGCGCACGGTCTGTACGAACGCCCGCGTGGCGGCCGAGGCGGTGTCCGCAGATCGCATGGCGATGGATATCTCCCGGCGCATCTTCAGTTGCGGCGGAAGCACGGTCAAAGGGAGCGTGGCGTCTTCGAGCAGCAATCCCGGCAGTATGCTGAAACCCAGCCCTTTGCTCACCATGTTCATGACGCTGTAGTCGCTATAAACGGCGAAACGCACGTGCGGTTTCACCCCGCTGTTGCGCAGCAGCGCTTCCGCTTCCTGCATCGATCTGCTTCGCGGTTGGATGAAAGGCTCCTCGGCAAGCGTTCGCGCGGGGGCGTGGTCGGCATGTGCGAGCGCATGGTCGGGAGGCAGCAGCACCATGATAGGATCGTCGTGCAAGGGGATGGCTTTCAGCGCCCGTTTCGCGGGCGCGACCAAAAACCCGCAATCGGCATCCCCGTGCCATAAGGCGCGTTCGAGCTCCGCTTCGTCGTCGATGCACATCAGATGCAGCTCCACGCCGGGGCATTTCCGCTCAAAAGCTTTCACCATGCCGGGAAACCAATGGGTCGAGACGCTGGTGGGCGCGGCGACGCGCACCACGCCGCGCTCCAGGCGCCTCAGCTCGGCTATCCGGCTCGCCAGCTGCCGCTCGCCGTTGCAGACGTTGGAGATCCACGGCAGCAGGTCCTCGCCTTCGGCTGACAGGTGGGCTTCCCTGTAATCACGTACGACCAATTGCACGCCCATTTCCTTTTCCAGGGAAGATATCATGCCGCTGATACCCGATTGCGAGTAGCCAAGATCGTTCGCCGCTTGCGTGAAGCTGCCGGTCTCGGCAACGCGCAGCAGGGCCTTATATTTCGGGTTCACCATATGATGCTCCTATCTTTTAGTTGTTGCATTTGGGAGCCGAATATCGAATGCTTTCAGGTGC
>NZ_CABQJR010000008.1 GCF_902464545.1 uncultured Senegalimassilia sp. | reverse complement strand
CATGGTAATCCCTCCCCCCCGCATAATCAGTTTAATCACCTCACCCGCCCCTTGGTGACCCTGCTGAAACCCGGTTTCTCCTGCCGATTGTATATCGGTCCTTACGGTGTCTCGCCGGAACAGGGCTGTTCATGCTCCTCGGGTGTCCATCACATGCAAATGCTCCATGCCCACTCCTCTTTAGCGCCGAGAAGGAAGCGCTTGCGATTGCCCGGTGGATCCCCGGTCGGGTTCTCCCAACCAGGCCTGAAACTAGCGGTTCCCCGTTTTCCAGGCCCAGAAGGGAGCTGCGTCCCGGGGTCGGGCGCGCTCGCAACTGCGCTCGTGCTTGCGCACGATACCTGATTCATCGGCTCCTACTTTGGTTCAGGCACAAACCAGCACTTCTTCCCCGCGGTCGTGAGCTCCCGCGGCCTGATTGGGTCAAAATCCAGGCCGCATTAAGGCGGGGCAGGCATAGATAGAAATGCAAAGAAACTGCGCATAGCTATGCGCGGGAACCCGAATAAATCGCAGAGGTAGCGAAACCGCTGCGATTTGGGCTATACTAAGCAACGTGATTGGGGCGCTTAGTGCAGCCCTTGAGGGGTCGCCAGCGCCAACTGACGGCCTCTCTTTTTTATTCGGAACGGCCTCCCGCTCCCTCCTTTCATCAAACGGAAGGCTCAGGTCGCCGAACGGGAAGCCAACGGGAATAATCCGCATTTCTTTCCGTAACCGACTTTTCAGGAAGGAATCGATGGAAAACAGCGAGAAAGCGTTTTTCCAGATCAAAAGGCATTCAGATTACCTGATGCCACTCTCCTTTTCCTATCGAATACCAGTGCTAGATTTGCATCGCCTGCAGCATCTCGTAAGCTTCCGCTCCGCGGCATTCGCCCACGATGATGCGATCGGGGCGCCGGCGCAGCGAGAGCGCCACCAGCTCGCGCATCCCGACGGCCCCTTCGCCTTCGGTGTTCGCCTCGCGCGTCTGCATCCGCTCGACGTGCGCGGCGCGCAGCCGCAGCTCAGGCGTATCCTCGATGGTCAAGACGCGCTCGTCGTCGGGGATGAACCCGGAAAGCGCGCCGAGCATAGTCGTCTTTCCCGAGCCGGTGCCTCCGGATATGATCACAGGGCACCGAGCGCGCACCGCCGAGCCTAAAAACTCCGCCATCACGGAGCTGAGGGCGCCGCGCGCCGTCAAATCCTCGATGCTCATGACGTCATCGCCGAACAGGCGAAGGTTGAGCGCAGGGCCATCCGGAGCCAGCGGCGGCACGATATACGTCGCTCGCGCCTTGCCGCCCGGCAGCATGGCGCAGCCCATGGCATGCGCCTCGTCGCAGCGCATGCCCGCCTGCTCGGCGATCTTGTCGATGATGCGACGGAGATGGTCGGCGTCGTCGAACCGAACATACGGGCACGGCTCCAATCGTCCCGCGCGCTCCACGAACACATGCGGTTCTAAAAACCTTGCAACCCCGGCTTCCATCGCTACGCCGCCGCCGTTGACGATGACCTCGGTGATGCCGGGGTCCTCCAAAAGCCCCTGCAAAGGGCCGTAGCGAAGAAAATCGTCGCCGACCGAACGGCACAGGCGGGCTATATCGGGCTCGGCAAGCCCCAGGTTCCACGCCCGAACGGCCTCTTGCACGAGCGATTGGATGGCCGACTCCACCTCCGCAGGATCGGAATCCCCCTGCAACCTTGTCGCAAGGCCTTCGCGGACAACCCGCTTCAGGGCAAGCTCGGTCCCTCTATCCATCATGCTCGACCACGCCTCCCGATAACATGCCACCCGCGACAAGCTGGACGCTGATAGTGCCCGACGCCTGCGCGCGGCGGACGGCGTCCGCCTGCTCCGGCGTCAACTCCAACGTGATGGCGCTATACGCCGCGCCCTCGCCAGCGCCGTCGCCGCCCACCGACATCACCCGCGCCGAAGCGCAAAGCTCGTCCAAGCTGACCGCGCCGCCGGCGGCCTCGGTAACGCACACCACGCGAACCTCGTCGAACGGCTGGACCTGCCCGGCCACGCCCGTCTCGTCGTTGACCGACAGGGACACCGCCTCCATGCCCTCGGCAAGCTGAGCGGCCAATCTGCCATCCGCCGCGCTGCCGGCGATCATCTGAGGCGATAGCTGCGTGTTCGCCGGGATGGACACCAACGCCCGAGCACCTGCCACGCCGCCCGCACCGTCAAGGGCGTCGGCGCCGAGCGCATCATCTTGACGGAAAGCCTGGGGGACCTCCACAAGCTGCACCGCATCCGCGCCGAACGGATCGCCGGCGGCGACGTCGCGCGTGGTAACGACCACGCTGCGAGCACCCTTCGTCGCTTGATCGACCGCCGCATGGGATACCCCTGCCTGCCATAACCCGTACCCCACCGCCACGACCGCAACGGCCACCGCCGCCGCGGTCACCGCCGACATCTGCTTGAAACGCGCAGCTGCGGAATCCATCGAGCGGATGGCATCGTCGATCGGGCGCTGCTCGCCCTCGTCCGCCTGCCCGGCCGCCCTTCCATACGCCGCCTCCGGACGCCCGCCGGAGCGCAACCGCCCCGACAGCGCCTGCCGCGAGGCGCGCCCCGTGTTCCTTCCGACCGACATGGTCGTCCCCCTTTCGCTATCCACCTAAACGGGCCTGAGCCTCCTCGGCTATCTCCCGAGGGAACCCCTCAAGCGCGCTTATCGCCGAGAACCGCCCCTGACCTGCGCCGCAACCATCGTCGAAGCGATGCACGCCGCATATGCGGGCATCAGGCCGCCAAACCTTCTGCGCCGCATACGGGCGCGCACTGAACACCCGGCACGAAGCCACCTTCGCATCGGGGGCGGAGCTTACGGCAAACGGAAGGGCTTTCGCCTCCTCCACCTGCATGCCCACCACCCAGATCCGCTCGCTTTCGGCAACTACCCGAGCGGGCGCCTCGTAGAACCACACGCTTACCGCCCCTTCCACCCCTTGCGCCCTGACTTGATCCACGACCAGATCGGCAAGGACGGCGCCTGCATCATCGCCGTATTTCGCGGAGGCTGCTTGACCGGCATCCATGCACGCCGACCTGGCGGCATCCAAGGCCTGCTCCTGACGGGCCTTTGCGCTGTAGAGCACGGCGCAATCCGCCAAAAAGCCGAGCATCATCACCAACACCAGGCACAACGCCACGGCAAGCGGTGCCACGTTCCCCTTCTCCCCTCGATATAGGCTCATGCAAGGATCACCTCCGTCACCCGCTCGTCGACCACCGCGCACGCGACGTGACGCGACAGCCGCCCGCCATCGCGAAGCCCGGACAGCGATATCGGCGCCCTATAGGACACGTCGTAGGAAACGGAGGTGAGGGCCGTGCGGCTTGAGACGCCGCTTACGGAAAACGCATCCTCGCGCGCGTTCGATTCCACCCGCACCCCCGACACCGTCAAATCGCTACGGCGCAGCTGCGCGGACTCATCGAGGATCTGCTCGGCGACGAACGATTCCTTGTCCGATGCCGCCCTCAGGCCCGACACATCGATGCGCATGCACGCCTGAGTAAGCTCGGAGGACAGCATGATGGCCGCCGCGTTCATCATGGCCGCCTGCATGATGCCGAACGCCACGACGATGAGCAGCACCGCCGCGAAGGAGAACTGCACGCTCTCGCTCCCCCGTTCATCGACGACCATGCCCCACCTCCGTATCCGCATCCACCGAAACCGTCCTGCTCGCCGCCGATGACAGCTGCAGTCCGTCGACCGCGCCCGCCGCGGAGAGCACCGCCTCGCCGACGGGAGTCAAGCATCGGGCGCTCACGCGCATCCTCACGTCCACCTGCCGGTAAGCGAACCCGACCAGCCGCCCTTCGAAGCGATCCGCCTGCGGGTCGAACGTCTTGCGCTCGACTTCCTTCGTCCGCACGGGCAAGCAGTCGACCTCGATTGAGCAGGAAACTCCCTCGCCCGCAAGCCCGGGAGCCTGCTCGAGCGCCGCCGAAAGAGCAGACGCCCCGTCCGGACCCTTGTCCCCTTGCGCAACGCGCTGAGCCGCATAGCGGCAGGCGGCCTGGGCCGCGACATCCGCTTCCATCCCCAGATACGCCGCCCTTCCGATATCCGCGACGGCGCACAGCAGGCCCATCAGCAAGGGCAGCGCCATCACGAACGTGACGGCGCTCGCCCCATCGACCCGCGCCCGGCTGCCGGCCAGGCGCACAAGCACGGCTACCTGCTTCCCACCGCGCCGCTCGTCACGCTCTTGAACATGTTCGTGACCGAGTTGCCGGCGGACGTGATCGCCGTGTTGACCTGCGTCTGCAAGATCATAAGCGCCGCCCCCAAGCCCACGGCGAAACCGAGCGCGATGACAACCTGCACGATTTCCGATCCGCCATCCTCCTCGCCGCGATACGCCAGGGCGCGCGCCTTGTCCGCAAAGCCCTTCAGGCCGATGCTGTTCGTGTTCACGTTCATACCCATATCCAAACCTTCCCATTCGCTGCCTTTTCCTTGTCATCGAATCGAACCGACGCCGAACCAGCCCAAGGGCACCACCTCCTTTCCAAATCCCGCCCTCATCCGAGCACCGTCGTCCCCACCGCCAGCCATATGGACAAAAACGGCGCCATGGGGATGCCGTCACGACGTCCAAGCCGATGCGTCAGCATCCCGGCGATCGAGAACGCGCACGCCGATACATAGCAAGCTGCCGCCCCCAAAAGCGTTGCAGGGCCGCAAGCCAAAGCGAGCGCCGTCATGCAGCGGATGTCGCCGAAGCCCACCGAGCCGCCGCTATTTCGCGCGATGCGGTTCGCCGTCCAGCACACCGCCAGAACCGCTGCCGCGGCAACGGCGCCTTCCGCGATGCCGATGGACCCATGGCGAAGCAGCTGATAAGCGCCTCCTGCGACCAGCAACGCCGCACAGCACTCAAGCGGGATCATCCTTGCCCTCAGATCGCACACCACCCCCGACGCCATGGCCACGCCGCATACGCACAAAAGGCCGCCTTGATGCAATGGGACGCCCGACAAGGGCTGGGCCGCGAACCACACCGCCATGGCAACGGCGAGCACCGCCCGCTGCCACGGCCGCGCAGAGAACGAGCAGCGACGCTGCTGCTGGACCTCGCTTCGCGTTGAGGCGCCCTTCCCCACATCGATGCCCGCTTCCCGAAGCGCTTCAGCTCGTTCATGCGTGAGCGCCCCCTTCAAAGTCTGGGAGCGGCAATCCGCAAGCCAGACGCCCACGGCGCCGGCCGTCCCCTTCTCGTTTTGACGGGGAAGCCGGTCAGGGCAGACGTCGCGGTAACGCGCGAAATCATCCAAGCAGCGATACCACCAGGTGTAAGAGCGCCAATATGCCCTGCTCAGCAACATATCGGCGATTCGGGGGATCGCGAACGCCCCCGTTGCGGCCCCGACGGCCGCGCATAAGGCCAACGCAGTCAGCGCATACCCCGTCATGCGCTTACCGCCTGCAATTCGGCAGCATGACGCGGATGGATCGATCTTGCCTGTTCAGCCCCTTGCCCGGCCGACGCTCCTCGCTGCACATCGGCCGGGCGGGCGCCAACCGATCCCCGTATCGGCCTACCTCGGCGCAACAGCTGGCAAGCGGCGGCCTGAGCCGCCTGCCGGGCAGCATCGTCCTTCGCCGCCGTATTCTCCTCCACAGCCCCTACCAGCTCGATACGCACCACGATGTCCGCTCCACCGGCGGAAACGCTCACGTTCCTCGCGATGACAGGGGCGCTCCCGCAAGGCTCTCCGTCCAAGCACTGCTCGATTCCGGAAACGCCGTCGACGGACAGCGACCGCTGCGGCTGCTCCGCCGAGCGCTCCTTCGCCAAAGCCGCCTGCCGCGCATCGGCCCAAGGAGCCGCGTTCGCGCCAGGACTCGGCGCCTGGGCGCGCATCTGCGTCTCCTGGGGTAGCGGTCCGACGGCCCCTCCCTTATGCGCGTTGCCTGGCATCGGCGCAGCCGCTGGCTCTTTGCCGCTGAACCGATGCATACAGCCGTAGCAGACCTCGGCATCGTCGAACGCCCTTGCGTGGCAAACCGGGCATACCCTCATTTCCCTGCACCATCCTTTCTCGTCATCTCCACATGCTCCCCCGCTGAAAACCAGGGCGGGTCGTTCACGGAAAACCGCTCTAAAACGGCCACCGCTTTACGGCACCTGATACGCCTGCGCGGCCCAACGGCCCGATACGACTCCAGCACCTGCCCTCGCTCGTCCAGAAACGCGATGTCGATCAGCTCGGCCATGCCGAAGGTGTGAACGTCGTTGCACGGCGCCAGCATGACGACGCCCTTCGAGCGCTTCGCCCCCAGCAAGCCGCGCACGCGCGCCCCGAAGCCGACCGCCAATCTCATCGGCGCATCCTTTCCTTTCACGAAAGCTCCTCCTTCCCGTATTCGGACCACTGCACCACCACGCTCGTCCCCTGAGGCATCTGCACGCACTGCACGAACGCCCAGCGGCAGGTGCCGCAGCCTTTCGAAAACGTCGCGCACGAGCCTTCCCTTACCGCGGTCATGCTCCATCCACCGCGCTCAAGCGCATCCTGCACCTCCCGCAGCGCATCGGGAGCGCTGCCCGCATGTTCGAATCCCACCAGGTGCGACCCGACATCGCAGCGCAGCCCGCGCTTGCCCGCCACCGGAAACAGCTCGTCCCTGAACGTCTCGGGGATATCCGAGGGCGAGCAAGAAAAGCCGTCATCAACCCTCCCCATGACCGCATCGAAGCCGGCTAGGGAAGCCGACTCGGACGCCGTCCGCCATGCCGCCTGGGCTTGCGCGCCGCCGGCACCGGCAAGAAGCGCGATCCCCGCGGCCATGATGAGCGCCGCGCGGACGGAACGTGCTCGCGCACGGCCGCCGCGCCCTGCGCGCGCCGACCGTCTTGGCGTCCAATCGCCGCCGCACGCCGCATGCCCACGACGGCCGCTCACAACAGCACCCCGGGCTTATAGCAATCCACCACCAGCTCCTCGGTATGCGACAGCTTCGGCAGCGCCACTCCCATCACCTCCGACTTCAACCCCAGACCGAACAACGTGGGCATGTACTCGAGCGTGGCCGAAAACGATGTATGCCCCGCTGAGATGCCATGCGCCGAAACGCTTACCGAGACGTTTTCCGCGTCCAACCGTTCATCGAGAGCCCGCTCGATGAGCGCGCAGGTATCGCCCACGCCCTGCCCGTACGCCGGCGAAGCGGCATAGACCCGGACCGAATCGCGGAAATCGTCATCGAACGCCGCGCACCAACCGAAAAACGCCAGGGCGTTGACCGAGATGGCCGCCACCGCCAAAAGCACGGGCAGCGCCGCCACGAACTCCACCGTCATCTGCCCCGATGACCTGCCGGCGGCGCATATCCGATCGACCATCAATCCCATTGCCGCAATCCCGTCGCGCTCGCATACACGGACAGAAGCTTGTCAGCCGCAGCTCCGATGGCATCCGAGGCAAATCCTTTCACCGCCGGGGGCAACGCCACCGTTACAGGCACCTGGACGCCGCCTATGCTGATGGTCGCTACTTCCACCGAATCGCCCCAAGCGTCGAAACGCTGCAGCACGTCCCTGCGAACAGCGCCCACCACCGACGAGAACACGTCGTTGGACATGAGCGGATGCTCGACCGCCTGCCGCTTCACCTCGAGCAAGCGAGCGCAAAACGCGCTATCGCCGGCCTGCGCGACATGCGCCGCGTTCACCGTCGCCGGGCGCAGCGCATCCAGGTTCGCCGGCTGAAGCCCTACGGTGCGAAACGCATCCGAAAGCGCATCGGCGGCCCAATCCCCTAATCCGGAGGCGCTTACCAGGGGCAAGCCCCCCAAGCCCTCGCGCACAGCCGCATCCAACGCCGACTGCCCATCGGCATAGGCGCTCAGCGCCCCCGACCAAACGCCCGCTGCAGCGCCCAACACGCCCGCAAGCGCCGAATCCGATGCCAGGCCGTCGGTCAAAGAGGCGATGACGCTTCGCCCCTCGCCGGACGGATCGGCCACCAGCGTTGCCGCCGATATCGCCACGCGGCACCCCAGCTGGCCGCTGGCCTGCACGAACGCGGATTCGAACCCCTTGTCGGGGGCATCGGGGCCCGTATTCACCGCAAGGCAAACCACCCCCTTGCCCCCGGGCGGATCCGCATCGATGCGGAACGATCCCACGCTCGAGCACGCGTCGCGCAGCTGGTCGAGCAGCTTGGATACGCGGCTTTTCGCCTCCCGCTTCGCCGGGGCGCCCTCCTCAAGGGCCTTTTGGTACTCCTCGGCGGCAAGCGCCACCTGCTCGTAGTGATGCTCGAAGCCGTTTCCTATCGACGTGGAGGCTGCCGCCACCTTGCCCAGGCTTGCCGCCGTGAAGCCGCATTCCGAGCACGTCTCCCATGCGCCCGCTTCCATATCGCGAAGGGAGGCCCGCGACGTGGACCCCGCCGCCTTCGGGCAACCGTCCCACGCGTGCAAGGTCGGGGAGGCGTCCGTCACGCTGACCGGGTACACCGCCTGCGCGAACAGCTCGGTCTCCCGCATCTGCGCGGTGTTGGCGGGAAGATGAGGGAACAAGGCCTCGAAAGAATCGCCCTCCCGAACGTATCCACGCGCCACCTCCTTCGCGGCATAGGTGTAAAAGCGCTTGCGCAGCGCCGATTGGGCCTGGGCCTGAACGCTGCCGTCATCGGGGCGTTCGACCGCCAAGCGCGCCGGGTAATACGCCTGTGCCCTGCGAAGCGCCACGGAAAACGACCAGGCGTCCACGCTTGAGAACACCGGATTTTGCGCGCCCGTCATATGCGCCAGGGTTTCGGCGCGCTCGGCCATGCACCAACCGGGACGGGCGCCGCAATCGTGATCGAAGGCTCGCTGCTTGGCGTCTTGGGCCCGCACGGCCGCCTCCTCAGCCCGCCGCGCCAGCTCCTTGACCTCCTCGGCCTGGCCGATTGCATCTTCTCGTGCCTGCTTGGCGCGTGCGTCTTCCTGCGGCACCCGGATATCCTCGGCGGAATCGGGGACCAGCAGGGCAAGCGCCGTGTAGTCGGACCCGTTCGAGCCGTTTCCCTGCGCAACCGATGCTGCGCTGGCCGCCGCCAAAAACGGAAGGGCCTTCTGAACGCGCGTCAAGCCTTCGGAAGCGGTTTTGGAGAACGAATCACGGGCATCGGCCACGCGCGCACCGGCTTCGAGCAGCTTGGCGCCCACGCCCTGCCCGCCGGGAACGCAACATGCGACGATCCCCAAACCTGTGGACGTCAAGCTGGTCAACGACAAGGACAGTGCCATGGAATCGCACACGCGCACCGCCACCATGAACTCCGCCACCACATTGCCCGCCGCAAGCGCGCCGGCATCGGCCACCGACTGCACACGTGAGGACACGGATTGGATCCGATACACCTGGGCCGACGAGAAGACCATCGACAGCGCCAGAAGAAGCGACACCACCATCCCGACCGTGGTCATCCCGTCCTCGTCACGCAGGGAAAACGCCTGCGCCACCCTACGCGGCACGCTCATAGCCAAGCTCCTATCCAAGCCTCGGGGTCAAGCCCCTGCGGGCTGCCCGCAACCCACTCAGGCTGCGTCGCCCGCTCACAACGGACCTTCACCGTCAACAGCCCATCGTCGTCCGTCATGCCAAGCAGCACGGCGCCCGCGCCCAAAAACGGCAGCGGCTTGACCTTGCCGGCGATCTCCACGCTCACCTTCTCCGTGCGCTCGTCCCCTTGCACGGACACCTCCCAGCTGCAACCTCCGTCGTGCACGTGAAAGCAGGGGACGGGTGGGATGGCGCCCAGCCTGTGGCGGACGAACGCCTCCACTGCCTGCGACGAATCGCCTACAGCATCGGTCTTGACGGCAGCAAGCCTGCACGCATCGCTTGCCGCCGCCTGCATGACCATCCGGTCGTACAGGACCATACCCGGCTGCACGGACAGCAAAAGCACCGTGAACAGGACCGGGATGAGGAACGCCGCCTCCACGGTCGCCTGCCCGCGCTCGCCTGCGCGCAAAACGCCCAATCCCCCACCTCCTTGCGAATTCGAAAGCTAGTACAGCGCCACGTCCGCCAACGCCCCGGGCAGCGAGCCCGTCACGCAATGGGAGGCGCACGACAGCGCATGCTCTACGAACGTGCCCGCCGAAACGCTGCGCCAAAGCACGCCCATCCCAAGCACGACAGACAGAAACGCCACGGTGACCAGCGCGAACTCGACCGTCGCCTGACCCGCGCAATCGCGCGCCGCAATCCGCCTACAGGCTGTTGATGCCGTCGGCGATCGCATCCCACAGCTCCTGCAGCTTCGGCCGGAAAACCGTTATCGCGATGATGGCTATCACCACCAGCACGCCAACCAAGATCGCGTATTCGGTCGTTCCCTGCCCGTCCTCGCCGCGCCGAAGGCGGGCGACCTTGCACGCGGCCTTCGCCAACGCCCGCCGATATGCATCCATAACCGCTCGAATCATGACTACATCCCTTCCATAAGCTCCAACAACACGGGCCCGAGCACCAAAAGCAGCATGGCGGGAAGGATCAGCGTCCCTGTGGGGATCATCATCTTCACAGGCGCCTTGGCAACCCGCTCCTCCACCTGCGCCTTTCGCGCCGCACGCGCCTGTTCCGCCGACTGCTCCAGAACCTCGCCAAGCGAGGTGCCGAACCGCAGCGAACGGATGATGGCCGACACCGTGCGCGAGAACAGCGGGTTGTCGTACCCTTGCGCCAAAGCGCGCAAAGCGTCTTGACGAGTCGCAAGCCCCGCTTCCCATGACCTCTGCGCCGCGGCGCACTCGCGCGCTAGCCCATCATCGAAATGCCCCGTGTACAGCTGCAGGCTGCGATCGAACGAAAGCCCGCTGCGCACGCCGAGCGCCACCACTTCCAACATCTCCGACATGCTGCGCTCCAGCGCCTGGGCGCGCTGGAGCCGAGCCCCGCGGACCGCGCGTCCCGGCGCGGTCGCGCCTGCGATACCGCCCGCCACGCAACCGACTACCGCAAGCTCGTTCGACGCCGCGCAGCCCAACAACGCTCCTGCCGCCGCACCCGCCGCGGCAAGACGCACCGCCCCCTCGCAACACGCCTGGGCCGACACCGTCCCGCCAAGACCGGCCTTGCCCACATGCTCCTCGAAGCGCGCATGCGCACCGCGCAATGCGCCGACGGGCAGCACCGGGCGAGCGGCCCGCAACGCCAATCGCCTGCTCAAACCCTCCAGATACGAAAGACATACGCTCGCCTGCGCACCGCCTTTCGCCCGCCCGTCATCAGGCGCGCGGGCCCTTGCCGCGCGGGCTCGGCGAACCGATTGCGCGCCCGCCCAGCACATGCACGCGCCCGACGCCGCGCCTAGAACGGTCGCGATCGCAGGCAGCGCCGTCGCATACGTCATCACGACACCTCCACGTTCAGCATGCGGCGCACCGCGAGCACGCCCGCAACCTCCATCGTGCACGCCAGCCCCAACAGGCCCAACCCCAGCGGGCTTTGCAGGAACGGATCTAAAAACCCTTTGCTCACCAGCGAGAACACCGCGACCAAAGCGAACGGCATCACCGTGACCACGCGCGCCGACAGCCGCGCTTGGGCCGTCTGCACCCGCAACGCACGACGCAGGGCCAGCTCCCCTTCGACCGTCTCGCGCGCCGCCTCGAGCACCGGACGCATGCTGCCGCCCGCTTGGTGCTGCACGTCGAGCGCCACCGCCACGAAGGCAAGCTCCGATCTCTTCCCGCCCGCGCGCAGCGCCCCTAGGGCCTCGCTCGAGCCATGGCCCGTCTCGAGCAAATGGGCGCAAGCCGCGAACCTCTTCCCCAGCGGTCCCTTTATCTCGCCCGCCAGCTGCTGAAACGTCTGCAGCAGCGAAAAGCCCGCCTGAAAGCACGAGCCCATGGCATGAAGCGCATCGGGCACCGCCTCGCGCAACGTCTCCTCTTGGCGATCGCGCCACCCATGGATGCGCGCCACCGCCACGGCGCATGCCAGAACCGCCACCGCGATGCCGGCGAACGGCGAGGCGGATACCAGCCCCACGCAAACTACCAGGACCGCTGCCGCCGTAACGGCAAGCGAGCACAGGCTTCGCGGAGTGCAAACCACCCCGCGGCCCTGCAGCGCCGACTGGGCGTCGCCCGCAAGAGCGGCTACCTTGGGCACGGAAAGCAGGCGACGTGCAACCCCGTCGACGCAGCGCACGCCGTTGCGCGCAAGATGACGCCCGATCCCGCCTTCGCCAACCCTCCGGCGCCGGGTGCGCCGCAACGCTGCCTGCGCGCAAAGCGCACCGCCGGCAAACGCCGCTATGACAGCCCCTGCCCCGAACACGCCAGATGCTTCCATTCCAATACCTCCTCCCCATCAAGCCCGATGGTTTCGGGCAGGTCGTCCACCCAATCAGGCAGGGCCTGCCATGACCCCGCTTCTTCGGGAGAACGCCGCTCGAACAACGTCCTCACGCTGCAAGCCCGCGCCCTTTGGTCGTACGCAAGCTCCGACACATGGGTCACGCATCGCCTGCCGCTGAGCGCCCGCGACGTCTGCACCACCACATCGAATGCGCTTGCCGCATTCGCCTCGATCACATCCACGGGCAGATCGACGCCGTAGCGGACCATGGTCACCACGCGGGAAAGCACGTCGCGCGGGGAGTTGGCATGCAGCGTGGTGAGCGACCCGTCGTGCCCGGTGTTCATCGCGGTGAGCATGTCCACCGCCTCCGCGCCGCGACACTCGCCTACCACGATGCGGTCAGGGCGCATGCGCAACGCATTGATCACCAGCTCGCGGATGGTCACCTCGCCCGCCCCCTCGGCGTTGCGCGGGCGCGCCTCCAGGCGCACCACGTGGGGATGCTCGAGAAAGCGCAGCTCGGCCGTATCCTCGATGGTCACGATGCGCTCACCTGCGGGAATGCAGCATGACAATGCGTTGAGCAACGTGGTCTTGCCGCTGCCCGTGCCGCCCGCCACCACCACGTTCTTGCGCGCAAGCACCGCCCATTCCAGAAAGCGCCGCAAATGCCCGTCGATCGAGCCGAAGCGCTCCATCTCCGCAAGCGTTATCACGCGCTGGGTGAACTTGCGGATGGTGACGATGGGCCCGTCGGGCGCGAGCGGCGGGATGACCACGTGCACGCGATGGCCTTCGGGCATGCGGGCGTTCACCATAGGCGACGACTCATCCACGCGCCTGCCGAGCGGCCCGAGCACGCGATCGATAAGCGCCCGAAGCTGAGCTTGGCTTGAAAACGCCCGGTCGCTGCGCACAAGGCGCCCTTGCCGCTCGAAGAACACGTCGCCGGGGCCGTTCACCATGATCTCGGTGATGGTCGGATCGGCCAGCAACGGCTGCAAAGGGCCGAAGCCGAACACCTCGTCGATCAACTGCTCGGAGAGCCTCGATCGGCGCAAGGCATCGGCCCCCTGCCACACGGGCAGCGCGAACGCCTGGCGGCACGCCCCTAAAAGCTCGCTTCGCGCCCGCGCCGGCTCGAAGGCCATCAATGCCGCTATGTCGTCCACCGACACGAACAGGCGCACATCCTCCTTCAGGCGCGCAAGCGTCGCCGTGGGCGCATGACCTTCGCCGCCACCCGCACCCAACGCCTGCGCACGCTCGGCCAGCGTCATAATCAGGCCTTCTTGCGCTTGCGCGAGCGCTTTCCGCGAAGGAAGGGCATGCCCGGCCCCTCGCGCGAAGACCCCGCCGCAGCCGATACGCCAGGCAATATCTCGGCCATAAGCTCCTCGATGCCCTCGAACAGATCGTTACGCGAATCGATCAGGTCGCCCACCAGCCCCGCCGCCAGAAGCTCCTCCACATCGGCGCCGCCATCGGGCAGCTCATGCACATGAGCCCCCTTCAACGCGCACGACACATCCATCGACGACAACGGCGCCCCCTTGCCGCAGCCGTTCAGCGTGAACAGGAACGGGTTGACGGCTATGCCGCAACGAGCGCATAGGTCGAGCGCGCGCTGCGCCGCATGCACCGACGTGGCTCGCTGGTCGACAAGGAACAGCGCCTTCGAACTGCGCTCCAGCAGCACCGCATGCTGCTCGGCCCACGCACCGCCCGTGTTCGCCACGATCACGTCGAAGCGTTCTCGCACGGCATCCAGAAGCGCCGGGGCCTGCGCCACCACCGCCTCTGCGGCATCCACATGCTCCGGAGCGGTCAGCAGCGCCGGCACCTTCCCCTCGCAGGCAAGCTGGGCCAAGCGTTCGGGCCGGGCAAGCACCTCGTCGATGCGCAGGGGCTTTTTCACGCCCATGAGCTGCGCCATGTCGCCGAACTGCAGGTCGAAGTCGAGCAGCAGCGTACGCAGGCCCAGCCCCTGGGCCGCATGCGCCGCAAGCAACGCGACCGCGCTTTTGCCCGCGCCCCCGCTGCCGCTCACCACCGGCAGCAAAAAGCCCTTCGCCGTAGGGTGCTGCAGGTTCGCCGCCGAAGCCGAGGAGCTTCCAGAAGCTCCCGGTCCCGATGCGGTCCCATAGGGGGAAGCGGTTGCGGCAAAGGCCTTCGTCGCCGATGGGGCGGCAAGGCCCGTCTGGGCGCTCGCCGGCGTATACGATCCTCCCAGCTGGACCCCCGCAGACGAAGCCATCGCCGCCGCGGGTGCCGCCGCGCCCTCAAGCGCCCCCGGAAAGCCGGCCGTAGGCATTGCGACCGTTCCGTACGGGGAAGCGGCCGAAGGCGCGTTGCCGAACGCCGCCTGTTGCGACACGGCCGCCTCCCCCGCAGGCGCGCAGCCGGCCCCAGGGCCGATCCCCGTCTGCAGCTCGATCGCCCGCATGGCCGCCTGCTTGCACTGCGCATACCGCTCGACGAAGGCCTGCCTGGTCAACGACGCATCCACGCCCGCCGCGGTCGTCCTGGACCGAAGCGACCCCGATTCCTGCGCCGTCAGCATGCACACGCGCCTATCGGCGCGATCGTGCTTCAACGCCGCCGCAAGGTTGATAGGGGCCACATCCGCGCAGGAAACCACCCATACCTCCTGCACGCTCACCGCATCGCGCAACGCCGTACGCGCCGCTTCGGCGGACGTGAACGGCATGAGCCACTGCTGCGCAAGCAGGTTCTCCCCCTCAAGGCCCAACAGCTCCGGATGCCGAAAGCATTCCTCATCGGCGCACAGCGCCACCAACGGCATGGACATCCCTTCTCCTTCCGTTTGCTTTAATACCGCTCTCACCTCGCATCCGCGCCGGGCAAGGTCAGATACAGCTCGGTTTTCTGAGCCGCCGACACAAGCTCCTCCACCTGGTTCGGGTCGACGGCAAGCGTCACCCACGTCACCTTCGAGGCCGATCCCGATGCCTGCCGATCGTCCGTTCCAGCGCTGGTTGCCAACACGTTCACGCCCCGCGCCAACGCTTGCGTGGCAGCGCTTCCCGTGGCATACACGTCCACCGATGAACCCGCCGACACCGCACCGCCCACCGCCTGAACGTCCTTGGCCGGCACGCTGATCGCAACCTTGCCATCGGGCACGTCTATGGCCGCCGATGCCACGCCGAACCTTCTTGCGGAGAGGACCTCGCCGGAAAGCACCGTTGAAGACGCCTTCGACCCCACAACCTCCGATGTTTGCCGCACCGCTTCGGGCGGCAGGAGGTCGGCCACCCACAGACGCACCTCCACGGCTCCGGAATCAACCGTTTCACCTGCGGCTATGTCTCGTTTCGCCACGCAAACCTCCACCTGATCGCCGCCGTAGCGCGCCAGGGCGTCAGCACGGGCGCGCTCTGCCTCGCCGCGCACCGACTGGGTATATCCGAGCACGCACAACGCGCACAGCACGCCGCATATCGCACCCGCCGCAGCGGTCTTGTTCCGTCTCATGCGCACCTCCTTCGCTTCGCAGCATCCAGTATGGGAACGCCACCTTGCGAAACCCTTGCCGGCAACGCCGCCTCTTGTCGTCAAAACCTTGCAGGGCCGTCCAACCCGAAGCCATGCGGAATCCCCCTGCCCGCTCTCCAAACGCAAAAACCCGCCGACCCGAAGGGCAGGCTCGGACAAACTCGAGCAAGCCCAGCGGCATCGACGGGTTGTGCAGTATTTGCGAAAGCGGGTTTCTTATGCGACAATAAGCTTCACCCATTCAGGGAATCAACGGCCGGTTGGCGCAGCGGGAGCGCAGGTGCCTTACAAGCACAAGGTCACAGGTTCAAATCCTGTACCGGCCACCATTAAAACCGCAGGTCAGACGTTTTTCGTCTGACCTTTTCTTTTTTCAGGGCAACCAGGGGCTTATAAGGTAAAAGCGTGTCTGAATTAGAGGCGTCGGCGCAGGCCGGTGCCTCTTTTTACGAGCTTTAATTCGGCCACGCAAGCCTTCCACCCATACGTCGCACCCATAAAAATGGACGCCGGCCTGCGCCGACGCCCGAAAACCAACGCGCTTTTCGCGCCAAAAGCCCGGGCCCGACATGGGGCAGCGCCCGAAAACGGATGCACCTTCCGTTTTACGGACCCGGGACGCACCGGCGCCCGGGCGAGAATCCGCCCTACGCGCCACAAGCCCGATTCCTTCACGCAAACTCAAAAAGGCCGCCGGCTCAGCCGACGGCCCTCAAGCTATACGATTCCCATGTGGCGACCCGGAAAACCCCGAACGGGTACGTCGAGACCTGCAGGGCCGACGCGCCGCGCTTCATTCCCCTTGCGCGCCCTTCACGGCCCCGAGCATCTCGCGCGCATGGGCAAGCGATGCCTCCGTGGCGTCGCCGGAAAGCATACGGGCGATCTCGGCGGGCCGCTCGTCAGCGGATAGCTGTCGCAGGCAGGTCTGGGGCATCCCATCGTCGCCGGCTATCTTGGTGACCGCATAGTGCACATCGCCATGCACGGCAACCTGGGCCAAGTGCGTCACCACGATGACCTGATGGCTGCGGGCAAGGTCCGCCAGGACCTCCGCCAGCGCCACGGCCACGGAGCCGCCTACGCCGGCATCCACCTCGTCGAACACCAGCGTATCAACGCTGTCGGCCTGCCCGAGCACCACCTTTATGGCCAGCATGACGCGGCTGACCTCGCCGCCCGAGGCTATGCGGGCAAGCGGGCGGGCCTGCATGCCGGCGCCGGGCTGGAACATGAACTCCACCTCCGACGCACCGGAGCGGGTCCACGATGCGCGCGGCAGCGCACGCTGCTCGCACACGAGCTGCGCCGTGCCCATCTCCAACCGCTGCATCTGCGCCGACACCGCCTGGGAGAACCTTGGCGCAGCTTCGCCGCGCGCATCGTCGAGGGTCCGCGCCGCCGCCGCCAATGCCTGTTCGGCGGCATCGACCGCTCGCTGCGCGACACGCTCGCGCTCCTCGGCATCATCCACCAACGACACCAGGTCAGCAGCCTCGTCGCGCGCCGCAAGCACATCGGCCATGCGCGGCCCGTAGGTGCGCATGAGCCCCTGCAAGGCCGCCATGCGCTCTTGCCCTCGCTCCAGTTCCTCAGGGTCGAATTCCACCCCATCGCGATAGTCCCGGGCTGTGCGCGAAACGTCCTCCAGCACATACCCCGCCTCGCGCAGGGATTCCGCAAGCTTGCCGAGCTCAGGGTCGTAGCGGGACCCTTCGTCCAGGGCCGCCGCGGCGCTGCCCAGCAAATCGATGGCGCCCTCGTCGCCCCCGAGCGCCTGATGCGCGCGATATGCCGACATCGCAAGCGTTTCAGCGTGCTCGGCGCGGGCAAGCTTAGCCGAAAGCTCCTCGTATTCGCCCTCGCGCGGGTCCACGGCATCGATGCGCTGCAACACGAAGCGCGCCTCATCGAGCTTCGCCGACGAGGCGGCTCCGGCATCGCGGACCCGGGCAAGCTCCGCCGCCGCCCGCGACGCCTCGGCGAACGCCCCCTGATACGCGTGAAGCGCCTCGGCCACGCTCTGCCCGGCCCATGCGTCGAGCATCCCTACGTGCGCCGCCGGCTTCAATAGCTGCTGCTGATCGTGCTGGCCGCACAAATCGATGGAAGGCGACACCGTACCCGCCAGCTCCCGCACGCTTGCCATGCGGCCGTCAAGCGTGACGCGCGAGCGCCCGTCGGCGCCCACGCGGCGCACGGCCACCAGCTCATCTTCGTCTTCGCGCGGCTCATCGCCATCAGAGGACGCGCGGGAAAGCCCGAAGAAACGTCCGCTGACCTCCAAGCCATCCTGGCCATCGCGCACGGAATCCTTGTCCGCGCGGGATCCCATAAGCAGCTTGAGCGCCGACAGCAACGCCGTTTTGCCAGCGCCCGTCTCACCCGTGAGCACGGTCAGGCCCTGAGCGGGGACAAGGGAGGCCTGCTTTATCAGCGCCAGGTTCTTAACTTGCATCTCGTCGATCATGGCGGTTCCTTCTGCGTGCGGATCATGCGGCCGCAACACGTACGGCTGTTCTATATGGCACAGTATACCAGCGTTACCGCACAACAAGCGCGCACGCGGGGGGCTTTTCGGGGTATCCGACATAAGTTGGCAGGAAACCTCCCCATACCCCCGAAAACCTTGCACGCCCATCCCCTCTAAAGGGCGAACTTGCTCCTCAAGCTTGCAGGCGCATCCTGCTCGCCGCCCCCATCGACCTGCGCGCCGGTGCGATGCCGCCGCTCCATGAGGAATGCCACGCAATCCATGCGGTTGCCCTGGCGCAGCAGCTCGATCTGCGCGTCGAAGCGTTTATCTTCCATAAGCCCTAGATCGGCCAGCTGACGCACCATCTCCAGGCTGCCCTCCCGGGCGATGCGCACGAGCGCCTCGCGCCCCGCGGCGCGCACTTCGTCGGCGAAGGCGGCCTGCATCTGCGCATCCAGCCCAACGGGCCGCTCCAGGCGATGCAGCAGCGCCCCTAAACGGTCCGGCACGTTCTTTCCCGATCTGAGCACCTCGTCGTAGCGAGGCAGGTCGAACGGGTCGCACCCGGGCTCGGCGTCGAGGGTGAAGCAGCTCAGCAGCTGGTCGGCGGGCACATGCACTGCCACGCCCGACCACGCCAGCCGGCACACGGAGAACTCGAAGCTGCCCTCGCCCACCGACCGAAGCGATTTCGGCAGAGCCACGGGTCCCTCGAGCGTGCGCGAGCAGAAGCTGTGCGCGCCCACGCGCTCAAGACCCTCGGGAAGCACCAGGCGCTTCGTTCCGCGACACGCGTTGCCGTCTCCCACTTCGCGAACCGTTGCGGGGATGATCAGGGTCTTCGGCGCATACGGCAACGCGCTCGGGGCGATGCGCGTCAACTCCGCGCCCCGCACCTGAGCAGGCAAAGCCAACGTTTCGACGACCTGGGGCTGCGCGAGCACCGCCGCCGACGGCCCCTGGCCGACCGGTCCCAACCTGCCGCCCGACACAAGCCCGCCGCAATCGTTGGCCTCGGCGCGCGCCGCCGCTTGCTTCGCATCCACGGCAACGCCCTCGTCGCTGGCCGCAGCAGCGCGCACACGCGCCGCCACGCTGGCGAAGCGCTTCGATGCGGACTTCGGGGGCTGCGGGCCCGCCACCAGCAGGGCCGCGCCGTCACGGCAGTCGAACCAGCAGCCGTCCGCCTCGATGGCGTCAGGGCCGCACACGCGCACGCCTCGGCGGCGCAGGCGGCGCGCACCGTCGCACCCTGCCGGGCACATCCACAGCGCGGCATCCCATTGCTTGACCCGGACATGCTGCAAACACGCCGGCGCGGACACCACGTGCGGCGGCTCGCAACCCTGCGCGAACGCCGTCTCGCCGACCACCTCCACGCCGTCGGGAAGGTCATAACGCTCTTCATAGGGCGGGGCGCAGAACAAAAGCATCTTCCCGTCCGCGGAAAGCAGGCTGCCGTCCTGCGCTTGATAATGCTCGTTTTCCCCGCTCACCGAATAGGTGCGACGCTCGAGCGGCGGCGTGACGCCGGAAAGGTCGCAGGCCTGGGCACCGCCGGCGCGCACGCCCGCCCCCAGATGGATATGACGCCCGGGCAAAGCTGAGAAGGCGCCGGCGCCGATGCGCTGCACCGTGTCGGGCACCACCAGCACGTCGACACCCACGCCGCGCACCAAACGACGCGCGAACGCACCGGGCGCGATGCGCACCACGGGAACGCCGTCCACGAACGAGGGGAGCACCACGGCAAGCCCCGATTGCGCTCCGGTCGCTTGCGCAAGCGCGCGCAGATCGAAGCCGACCAGGGCATATCCCGCCTCCTCGCGCTGAACCGACACGGCCGGGGCATCCTGCTCGTCGGGCACGTCCACGGCAGCGGCGCCGCCCACACCCTCCTGACGGGCCGCCATGGCCAACAGACGCGCGCGGGCGTCGTCGTCCACGCCCATGCCCAACGACCCCGCCGCCAGCAGATCGCCATCGGCATCGCCGTCCACCTGCCCGGCGCGCGCGGAGCCGCCTTCCCATGATTGATACGGCAGCAGCTGCGGCGACCACACCTCGCCCGCCTGCGAGCGCCCCGGGCTCACCTCGCGCACCTGATCGGCCGCAAGGCTCACCGGCGCCGCAAGGGCGCGCGCCACCACCTCCTGCGCTTTCGCGCCATGCGTTGCGAACACCATCTCCTCAGCCGCTGCCATCGAAGCACCTCCCATATCAAGGCCCTGTGTTTACCCGCTTTGCCGCCCATGCTACACTGCGCGAAGCGACGAAATCAAGCGACGGGAGGCCCTCAATGGCACATAACGCCTCAGGTCGGCTTGCCCAGCAAGCCCTTGAGCTCACCCGCAACAAGCTGCTGGTCAGCTTGCGCTTTATGAACGCCGCGTTCGCCCATCTCAAGCTGCTGGCGCAACCTGGGCAGACCATCGCCACCGATGGCACGTACCTGCGCTACAGCCCGGCCGACGTGGCGCGCACCTTCGCGTCAAGCCCGGAGGAGCTTGCGCGCACGTACCTGCACATCATGCTGCACGACGTGTTCCTGCACCCCTTCCCCAACCCGAACATGGACGCCGCGCGCTGGGATGCCGCATGCGACATAGCCGTCGAAGCGGTCATCACCCAGCTGGCATTGCCGGCCACGGCAAGCCCGCGCGCCGCGCGTCAAACGGCAGCCCTCGCCCAGCTTCAAGCTGAATGCCCGCAGCTCACGGCCGAGGCGCTATACCGCTACTTCGCCGACAAGGGAATGGACGACCAGGAACTCGCGCAGCTGGCCGCGCCCTTCGTCGCCGATGACCACGAACCCTGGCACCGCATGGCTGCCGAGGAGGCAGCACGCCGTCAGGCCCAAACGGGCGAGAAGCAGGAAAACGCCGCCGATTCCCCCGCCCCCGCCGCCGGCGAGGCAGGCAAGAACGGCACGGACATGCCCATGCCCGACGAGGCGCGCAAGGCCAAGCCCAACCACAAGGCCCACCGCGGCCTGTCGCTCGACGACATCACCGAGAAGGAGGCGCCCGAGCAGGCGCGCGGCGTGCAGGCGAACCGCTTCGCCGACACCGTCAACCTCGACCGCTCGCGCGACCAGTGGAAGAACGCGGCGCTGGAAATGGGCGTGCAGCTTGACTCCTATATCAAGCTTTGGGGCGTGGAAGGGTCCAACCTCTCCATGAACCTGCGCTCGGTCACACGCCGCAAGCAAGACTTCACCGCTTTTCTGCGCAAGTTCGCGCGCATGGGCGAGCATGTACGCGTCAACGACGACGAGTTCGACTACGTCTATTATTGCTACGGCCTTTCGCGCTACGGCAACCTGCCCCTGATCGAGCCTTTGGAATACGTCGAGGAGCGGCGCATCCGCGATTTCGTCATAGCCATCGACACTTCCGCATCCACCAAAGACGGGCTGGTCAGGCGTTTTCTTGAGCGCACGTATCCCATCCTGTCCAACGAAACGGGATTTTTCACCCGCATGAACGTGCATCTGGTGCAATGCGACGCCGCCGTAACGGCCGTCGACTGCATCCACAGCTTGGACGAGCTGGACGATTTCCTGGACAATGTGCAGGTCAAAGGCCTGGGCGGAACCGATTTCCGACCCGTGTTCGCCTACGTCGAAGATGCGCTTGAACGAGGCGAGTTCCAAAACCTCGGCGGCCTTCTCTACTTCACCGACGGCCAAGGCACCTACCCTGCCCACAAGCCGTCCTTCGATACCGCCTTCGTGTTCCCTGACGCCGAGACCGCCGACGCAAGCGCACCGGTGCCGCCCTGGGCCATGAAGGCCGTCCTCGACGAAACGTTTACCGAGCAGGCCCCCGACCTGGCCTAGCACCACCCCATCGAGCAAGGAGCAGCCATGGATATCCAACAGGCGAAACAGCAGATCAAGTACACCATGCAGGCGTATTTCGCCAAAGACGAGTTCGGCGGCTACGCCCTGCCGCCGCAGCGCCAGCGCCCCATCTTCCTGTTGGGCGCGCCCGGCATCGGCAAAACCGCCATCGTCGAGCAGATCGCCCAAGAGCTTGAGGTGGGCTTCGTTTCCTACTCTATGACCCATCACACGCGCCAAAGCGCGCTGGGTCTGCCGTTCATCGCCCAGAAGGAATACGGCGGCAAAACCTATGACGTGTCCGAATACACCATGAGCGAGATCATCGCCGCGGTCTACGACGCCATCGAGCAAACCGGGCATCGCGAGGGCATCCTGTTCCTCGACGAGATCAACTGCGTGTCGGAAACGCTCACGCCCGCCATGCTGCAGTTCCTGCAGTACAAGGTGTTCGGCCGCCACAAGGTCCCCGAGGGCTGGATCGTGGTGACGGCAGGCAACCCGCCCGAGTACAACCGCACGGCGCGCGACTTCGACCTGGCAACGTGGGACCGCTTGAAGCGCCTTGACGTGGAGCCCGACTTCCAGGCATGGCGCGAATACGCGCTCGGCCACGGCGTGCATCCGGCGGTCATCACCTACCTTGACGTCGAGCAGGACCACTTCTACCACCTGGAGACCACGCCCGACGGCAAGGAATTCGTCACGGCTCGCGGCTGGGACGACCTGTCGAGCGCCATCAGGCTCTACGAGGCGCAGGACCTGCCCGTCGACGAGGTGCTCATCGGCCAATACGTGCAGGCGCCCCAGATCGCCAAGCGTTTCGCCGTGTACTACGACCTGTTCACGAAGTATCGCGCCGACTACCAGGTGGACCGCGTGCTTGCGGGCACGGCCGGCCCCGAAGTGGTCGAGCGCGCCCAGGCCGCGCCCTTCGACGAGCGCGTGTCGGTAGTGGGCCTGCTCTCCGACGCGCTTGCAGGCGTGCTGCGCGAGGCGGTGCTCGAGGAAGGCGCCGTGGAGTTCGCGCATCCTCGCCTGGCCGCTATGCGCGACAAGCTTGAAGCCACCGGCACCGCCGATGCCACCGAGGAGGTGCGCGCGCAGGAAGCCGAGGTGCGCCGCTTGCTGCGCACCGACCGCGCAAGCGGGCTTCTGTCCGAGCAGAAGTATCGCTCCTACGAGCGCGCCATCGACATGCTGCAGCAAGCGCAGCACCTGGGAGCGCAAAGCGGGTCGCTTACGTTCGACCAGGTCAAAGAAGCGTTCTCCAAGATGCTCGGCGGGCTTGAGAGCCGCGTTGAGCAGGGCGAGCAAGCCCTTGACCGCGCATTGGCGTTCGCCGAGCAGGCGTTTGGCGAAGGTCAGGAGATGCTGCTGCTTATCACCGACCTCTCCGCGAACCGCTACAGCATGGCGTTCATCAACGCACACGGAAGCGAGCGTTTCTTCAAGCACAACAGCGTGCTTCTGTTCGGCGACCGCGGCGCCGACCTGGCGGCCCGCATCAAGCAAACCGCGCTCGACGAGGAATAGCGCCAACAATGGCGACGGGCTGCAAACGTTAATTCGCAGCCCGTCGCCGTATTCCCCGATCGGATGCTGGCAGCCAGCAGGCGCCGGGCACGAATCGAGCCGACATCGGCGAAGCCTTAGCTCGATGCGTTTTCCCGCTAGCTATCAACAACCCGGGCGATAGCCGCGACACAACGGAAAGCCTCCATTCGCAATGAAGTGCGATTGCCAACACGGCTCAAACCGCTCTTTTTTGTGCACACGTATAAAAAGAAACGGGCATCGCCAAATGAAAACACCGGGCCGCAGCTTGCAAGCTGCGGCCCGGTGCGTTTGCAGGGCTGATCGTCAACGACGTATTGCGCCCCTGGAATCGGTTATGCCTCCACGTTGCCTTCCAGCACATCGGCGAGTGTGATGCGGTCGATATAGGCGTTGATGGCGTTGCCCATCCCCCGCCAGAAGCTGCGCGCCTCGCAGCCGTCAGCAAAATCGCATTTGCCCTCATCGTCCACGCATGCAACCGGCATGCAGGAACCTTCCGTGGCGCGCAACACGTCGCCGATACGAATCTGATCCGCCGGCTTGACCAGATAATATCCGCCGCTCACGCCCCGAATGCTCTTCAGCACCCCGGCGCGCACGAGAGCGCCGCCCAGCTGCTCTAGATACTTGACGGAAAGCCCCTGACGTTGCGCGGCTTGTCTCATAGTGACAAGCGCGCCTGCCTCCCCCTGCTTGGCGATATCGATCATAAGCCTGAGGGCATAGCGCCCCCTTGTCGAAACCATCATCGTAGCGTCCCATCCTCACCTTGTCGCGCCCCGCTTCCCCAACGAGGCGAACACCCGCTTGCTTGCGCACATGCGCAAGCATCCCGAAATCACGCGCAAAACACCTGCAAGAGCGTGCGCATCAGGTTAAAACCAACAATGAGATGAGCATATTAGAAGTAAGTTAGTATCAATTGGATTAACGCCGTTAACGTGCGTCAGCGGCGGGAAATCACTATGAGCGGCATTTGAAAACCCCGCGCTCAAACCATGGACGGGCACCCCGCGCCCCACGCCGTTTGCTACCATAACGCCTATGAATAGCAGAAACCGCAACGGGCAGCCCGCCCGCACCTCATCATCAACGCGTAATGCGTCCACAAAACCCCGGGTCTCAACGCCGACGCGCAACGCATCCGCGCGGCCTCAAAGCTCATCATCGGCACGAAACGCATGCGCGCGATCCCGCACCTCTCCGTCGACGCGCAACGCATCCACACGACCCGGATCGACTCGCCCCCAGCAACACCCACGTCGTAACACCAGCGCCCGCAAGCCGTTCGTCATCCTTGCGTTCGCGCTTGCGCTCATCGTCGTCGGCATATCGGCATGCAACGCAACATCGGCGCTGCTCAACGGCTCGTCGCAAGAAGAAGCCTCCCGCTCGGCCAACACGAAGCAGCCCTATGTCAGCCCGTACGATTTCTCGGGGCTCTCCCAACAAAACGGCAGGTTCTCATACTCCGAGAACGGGGCAGAGAAGTCGCAGACGGGGATCGACGTGTCCGAAATGCAAGGCGCCATCGACTGGGAGCAGGTTGCAAGCGACGGAATCCAGTTCGCCTTTGTACGAGCTGGCTATCGCGGCACCACCGAAGGCGGTCTGTTCGCGGACGCTCGCCTGAACGAGAACCTTGACGGAGCAACCGAAGCGGGCTTGCAAACCGGCGTGTACTTTTACTCGCAAGCCACCAGCGCCGAGGAGGCGCAGGAGGAGGCCGACTTCGTGCTTGACCAGCTTGGCGGCCGCAAGCTCGACCTTCCCATAACCTTCGACCACGAGAAGGACACGACGGTGAACGCACGCGGTAATAACGTGGACCGAGACACCCTCACCGCTGCTGCGCTGGCGTTCTGCCAACGCATCGAGCAAGCAGGTTACCGCTCCATGGTGTATGGCAACAAAGTGGATATCGCCCGCATGAACCTGGATAGCCTAGGCGACCGCCCCGTCTGGTTCGCCGAATACAACGCGCTGCAGCCCTCCGGGCAGTTCGATTTCGTGCTGTGGCAATACAGCAACACCGGTAGCGTTGCCGGCATCTCCACCCCCGTCGACATGAATCTGCGCTTCACCGATATGCTCTAAACGCGAAATCTTGCAGCTCGGCAAAACCTGAAGCTAACTTCATGTGCTAGCGTGCGTAACGAAACCACCTGCAACGCGAAAGGCCTTCCATGAGCACCGACACTCCCTCCCCGCTGTCCGCTGAGCTTTCCAAGAAGCACGAAGCGCTGAAAGAGCATCTGACAAAACTGGGGGCGGTTGCCATAGCGTTTTCCGGCGGCGTGGACTCCACCCTGCTGCTAAGCGTTGCCGCCGATGTGCTAGGCGATAGCGCCATTGCCATCACCGCCCGCGCGCAGATGATCCCCGCACGAGAGATTCGCGAAGCCAGCGATTTTTGCATCACGCGAGGCATCCGCCATGTGGTGATGGACGTCGACGCCTTGACCATACCCGGCTTCGTCGAAAACCCCGCAGATCGATGCTACCTCTGCAAAAGCGCATTGTTCACCCGCATCGTGGACCAGGCCGCACGCCTGGGAATACCCTACGTGGCCGAAGGCACCAACACCAGCGATCTGGGCGATTACCGCCCTGGGCTTAAGGCTCTTGGCGAGTTGAAGGTGGACAGCCCCTTGCTGGCAGCAGGCTTATCGAAAGCCGATGTTCGTGCCCTGTCCCGCAAGCTTGGCCTTCCAACCTGGGACAAGCCCTCTTACGCATGCCTTGCAAGCCGCATCCCCTACAACGAGGCCATCACCGCCGACAAACTTCGATCCGTCGAGCATGCCGAGGATGCGCTTATGGACGCAGGTTTTCCCCAGATACGCTGCCGCGCCCATGGGGACCTCGCACGCATCGAGGTAGCGTCCGACCAGCGAGCAGCGCTTATGGACGCGCTGATATCCACCGACCTGACCGCACGCATACACGATGCGGGGTTCGCCTACGTGACCGTTGATGCCGACGGCTATCGCACCGGCAGCCTGAACCAAAACGTTTCCGAATAAACCGAATGCGGCGGCGACGCCGCGAGACCGTAAGCTGCCGCCCATACGCAGCATCCACCTGTCCTGCGCAAGCCGCAAACCGCCACAGCCAAGAGCAGCATGCGATCTGCCCCGCGCAAATAACCGGTGCAGGCAAGCGCTACGCAGCCGCTCCCGCAATCGCCCTATCAGTCCGCAAACGCCGAGCAACCGCAGCTCTACGACCGGCGCGAGCTGCCGTACGCCGCGTTCTTGCGATTGCCGAAGGCGCTGCCCTTGCGCGCGCTCTTCTTCAAGTCCTTGAGCACGTCGGCCTCGCTTTCGCCTTCAACGCCGGCACGCAAGCGCACCACCTCGTCTCGCAAGCGCGCCGCCTCCTCGAAGTCCATATTGCGCGACGCCTCCGCCATGTCTTCCTCCATGCTGGAGATAACGCGCAGCACCTCTTCGCGCGACAGCTCGGCAAGCTGCATGTTCACCTGCTCGGACGACACATCGCCCATCTCCCCATGCACGTAGCTCATGATGTCCACGACCGCCTTCGTGACCGTTTTAGGCGTGATGCCGTGCTCTTCGTTGTAGGCCATCTGGATGCTGCGACGGCGCCGCGTTTCCGTGATAGCAAGGTCCATGGAGTCGGTGGTTTTATCGGCATACATGATCACCTGGCCATTCGCGTTGCGAGCCGCGCGGCCGATGGTTTGGATCAGGCTGCGCTGGTTACGCAGGAAGCCTTCCTTGTCGGCATCAAGGATGGCGACCAACGTCACTTCAGGCAGGTCCAAGCCCTCACGGAGCAGGTTGATTCCCACCAGCACGTCGAACTTGCCCAAACGCAGATCGCGCAGGATGTCCACGCGCTCAAGCGTGCCGATGTCGCTGTGCATGTAGCGGGCGCGTATGCCGCGGTCCAGAAGATGATCGGTCAAGTCCTCGGCCATCTTCTTGGTAAGCGTGGTTATGAGCACACGCTCATTGCGATCGGCGCGCTCCTTCGCCTCGTCGATGATGTCGTCGATCTGGCTTGCACTGCCGCGCACGATGATCTCGGGGTCAAGCAAGCCCGTGGGGCGGATGATCTGCTCCACCTGCTGCTGGCTGACCTTCAGCTCGTAATCGCCGGGCGTTGCCGACACGTAGATGAACTGCGGCACGCGCTCCTCGAACTCGTCGAAACGCAGCGGACGGTTATCCAAACAGCTGGGCAGCCGGAACCCATGCTCGGTCAAGGTGATCTTGCGGCTGCGATCGCCTTCGTGCATACCCCGGATCTGAGGCACCGTCACATGGCTCTCGTCGATGATGCACAGGAAATCATCCGGGAAATAGTCGATGAGCGTGTACGGGGGCTCTCCGAGCTCACGTCCGTCGAGATGCCGGGAGTAATTCTCGATGCCGCTACAAAATCCCATGGTCTCCAGCATCTCAAGATCGTAGTTCACGCGCATCTCCAGCCGCTGGGCCTCAAGCAGCTTGCCCTCTTCCTTGAACTGCTGCAAGCGCTCGCGCAGCTCCTCTTGGATGGTTTTGATGGCGTGCTCCATCTTCGGGCGCGCCGTCACGTAATGGGAGGCCGGCCAAATGGGCAGGGCCTCATAGGTTTGCAAAACCTCGCCCGTGACGTTATCGATCTCGGAGATCTGCTCTATCTCATCGCCCCAGAACTCCACGCGCACCGGATTGTCCGCATATGGCGGGAACACATCCAGGTTATCCCCACGCACGCGGAACGTGCCGCGTTTCAGCTCGTAGTCGTTGCGATCGTACTGGATGTCGATAAGGTCGTGAATCATCTGGTCGCGATCCATCTCTTTCTGCTTGTCCACGAATACGGCCATGCCCGCGTAATCCATGGGGCTGCCGATGCCGTAGATGCAGCTGACCGATGCCACCACGATAACGTCGCGCCTGGAAAGGAGCGCGCTGGTTGCGGCATGGCGCAGTTTCTCCACCTCTTCGTTGATAGAGGCGTCCTTCTCGATGAACGTGTCCGACGAGGGCACGTACGCCTCGGGCTGATAATAATCGTAGTAGCTGACGAAGTACACCACGGCGTTATCGGGGAAGAACTCCTTCAGCTCGCTTGCAAGCTGAGCGGCAAGCGTCTTGTTCGGCGCCATGACAAGCGTAGGGCGCTGCACCGCCTCGATGGTTTTCGCCATGGTGAATGTTTTGCCCGATCCCGTAACGCCCAGAAGCGTTTGATACCGTAGCCCGTCTTCAACGCCTTGCGCCAGCTTCTTGATGGCTTGCGGCTGATCGCCTGAAGGCTCATAAGGGCTGACCGCTCGAAACGGCGTGTTCGCAAGGCGCACTTCAGGCAGCTTGCCCTCCATTGTCATGCCCTCGATGTTCTTCAGATGGCTGCTCATATGCAATCACGTCCTTCGCAGGCGCTTCCTTCGAATCAGTGTTCGAAGTCTAGCACGGCACACGGAAAAGAACAAGTGTACGTTTTCGCTTCACATATGCGACAACGCAAAAGGCCCCTGCAGCACGTTGCACCCGGCAAAACCAGGTGCCGTGCCGCAGGGGCCTATAACGTTTCGAACGATCGCGCCCATCAGCGCGATGCCGTCCTAGTCCAGCGTCTTGCTGTACTCACGCCACCACTGCTCGACCTGCTCACGCAGCTGCTCGGGCGTGCCATCGTTGTTGAACACCACGTCAGATTGCTCGATGCGGTCCGCGTCGCTGATCTGGCGGGCAATGCGGCGACGCACGTCCTGCTCGTCCCAGCCGCCTGCAACGGCGCGCTCGATGCGATCGTCAAGCGGGGCTAGCACGGCGATGACCACATCGGCGCCGTTGGCCATGGACACCTGACGGTTCTTGAACACGGAGTACTCCACCACCACGGCCTTGTTGCCCTGACGCTCAAGCTCGTCGAGCTGATCGGTGAACGCCTCCTCGATGCGCGGCATGGTGATGCGGTTGAGCTTGCGCGTCTCCGCCGGCGTGGCGAAGGCCTTCGCCGCCACCTTCGAGCGCACGATCTGGCCGTCGGCGCCCAGGATATCAGCGCCGAACGCCTCTACCAGGTCGGCTTTGACCGTATCCCACAGCAGCACGTCATGACCGACCTTGTCGAGGTCGATGTACGGGACTCCCTGCTCGGCCAGAACCTTGCGGGCCGTCGACTTGCCGGCGCCCATGCCGCCGATGACGAACAGCTTCTTCATACCCATGCCTGCCTCCTTTGTCGGCATCGCAGCGTTACCTTCACGCATATCTTCTTCATATGATACACGCACCACGCAGCCGAAACGCACGGCACTTGCCATCATTTGCCGACAGGTTACGGTAGGCGGCACTGGTATACTGGGGCGATGTGCTGCGGATTAAGGGAGCGCAGCAGATGAGAAGGGAACTATCATGCCGGAAACGCCGGCTGGGAGCCATGCACGCAATCGCTCGCGAAGCGTATACGCAAGCCCCGCATCGAATTCTTACACGCAAAACCGTTCCAATATGCACGGCCGCGCCTCAAGCGTCCCGGCCACCGAATCGCACGACACCCGCCGCGCAAACGCCGCAACGGACGGCCGTCACGGCAACGCGCACGACGCATCGCCGCGGACCTCGCGCGCATCCGGCAGCGTAGAACAACCCAAACGGAAGAAATCGCGTTACATCCCCGCCCTCGACGGCCTGCGCGCGCTTGCCGTGCTCGGCGTCATCGCCTATCACATGGGCATGGCCTGGATGCCCGGCGGCCTGCTCGGCGTCACCGTGTTCTTCGTGCTGTCAGGCTACCTGATCACCAGCCTGCTGCTCATCGAATGGGACTCCACGGGCACCATCGACCTGCCCCAGTTCTGGCTACGCCGCGTGAAACGCCTATTCCCGGCCATCGCCTTCGTCATCATAGTCACCGCCGTGCTCTGCACGCTGTTCGACCACAGCCTGCTCACGAAATTACGCGAAGACATGTGGGCGGCGCTTTGCTGGGTGACCAACTGGTGGTACATCCTACGCGACGTGTCCTACTTCGACGCCTTGGGCGCCCCTAGCCCCGTTACGCATTTCTGGTCGCTCGCCATCGAGGAGCAGTTCTACGTGGTTTGGCCCGTGGTGCTTATCCTTGCGCACAAGTTCGGCGTGAAGCGCACCCATATGCGCAACGCCACCTTCGTGCTCGCGCTTGCCTCCGCGCTTGAGATGGCGATCCTGTTCAACCCCGACGTCGACCCCTCGCGCGTGTACTACGGAACCGACACCCGCGCGTTCAGCCTGCTCATCGGCGCATGGCTTGCCTTCGTATGGCCGTCGAACCAACTTGGCGCGAACAACGAGATCCACCTTGACCGCAACGTGCGGCTGGCGCTCGACGCCGTGGGCGGCATCGCGCTCATCGGCTTGGTGGCCATGATGGCGGGCATCGATGGCACGTCGGCGTTCATGTACCGCGGCGGCATCCTGCTCGCCTCCGTGATCACCATGGTCATCATCGCCGTCATCGTGCACCCGTCAAGCCTGTTGGCGAAGGTGTTCGCCGCAAAGCCGCTCGTATGGATCGGCCTGCACTCCTACGGCATGTACCTGTGGCACTACCCCATCCTTCTGCTTATGAACCCGCGCAGCAACATCGAGGGCACCCCATGGTGGATGTACCTGGTGGAACTCGCCATCATCTTCGCCATCTCGTGGTTCTCCTATAAGTTTGTGGAAGACCCCATCCGCCATGGCGCCATCGGGAAGTTCGTGGGCGACGTGCGCGGCGGGCAGATCCTGCTTGCCGACTGGCTTCGCAGCCATGCCCTGCCCACGGCTGCGGCATCCGTTCTCACCATCGTCTGCATCGGCGGGCTGATCTTCGTGCCCAACACCTCCGCGCTTGAGGGCGGCGATCTGCTGAAGGACGAATCGGCGCATGTCGCAGGCTTGCCTGCGGATACGTCGAATGCCACCGCAGCAGCCGAAAAGCCCAAGCTCGACGTGCTCATGATCGGCGACTCGGTATCGGTGCGAGCCATCCCAAACTTTACCGATACGTTCCCCTACGGCGCCATCGATGCCGCCGTGAACCGTCAGCTCACCGTCGGCGAGGAAGTGTACCGCTCCTATGCCGACCAGGATATCGTGGGCGACGTGGTGGTGTTCGCCCTGGGAACAAACGGGCAAGCCACCGACGAGCAGCTGGACGACCTGCTTGGCGTGGTGGGCACCGACAAGCACGTGTTCTTCGTGAACACCCGCAGCCCGCAAAGCTGGATGGCGGAAACGAACGCCGCGCTCGACCGCGCTGCCGAGCGTTACAGTAATGTGCAGGTTATCGACTGGTACGACCTAAGCGCATCGCACGGCACCTGGTTCGACGGTGACGGCACGCATCTGTCCTCGGAAGGTGCACAAGCCTACATCGACATGGTCCACGACGCCATCGGAGACCTTCTGCCCGAGCATAAAGAAGGCGACCAGGTTGCGCACGCAGAAACGCCTATGGAAGCCGCAACCTCGAAGGCCATTGCAGCCCAGCAGGCAGCCGTTGCCTCCATTGCCACCAACATCGCCAACAGCCTAGGGGAGCACCCGCAGGAGTAGGCGCGTCCAAACCAACGAGCGCACGCATCGAACGATTTCGGGCCGCAACCGTATGCGAACAACGCATCACGATTGCGGCCCGACCTGCATTAAGAGAAAGCACTGATGATAGGGCCCTTAACCCACGCTTCCTGCTTGATTCATGCTCACCGCAACCGTTTTCCGGCCTTTAAGGTTTCCGATAACCGAAAACGATAAAGTCGCGTTAAAGGCAAATATGCTATAGCTTTGCCGGCATTTCTCGCGCCTAGGAGAAGGATGCCTATTGCAGCGCAAAGATATGGCATAAAGCTACGGCATCGACCGAATACCTTGTCGCCCTACAGTTCCGGCCTTGGGAATCCTTCGGCAACCCTCAGACGCAACAAGGCCCCCGGCGTATGCCGGGGGCCTTGCAGGATTCACGCTTCAGCTTAAAGCTTGAGGCTTAGGTCAGCTTATTCAGCCTGCTCCTCAGCGGGCTTGTCAGCCTTCTTCTCGCGCTTCTTGGCCGGCTTCTCCTCAACCTGGATGGACTCGTCCACGGGGATCTCGAAGCCCATCTCAGCAGCAGCAGCCTTCATGGACAGGCTGATGCGACGACGGTCGGGGTTGATCTCCATGACCTTGACCTTGACCATGTCGCCAGGCTTGACGACCTGAGCAGGCGTGTCGATGTGGCGCATAGCCATCTCGGAGATGTGCACCAGGCCCTCGATGGACTGACCCAACTCGACGAAGGCGCCGAACGGGACGGTCTTGGTGACCTTGCCGTCGACGATGGAGCCGACCGGGTAGCTCTCGACCAGCTTGATCCACGGATCCTCGGTGGTCTGCTTCAGACCCAGGGAGATGCGCTCGCGCTGCAGGTCGACGTCCAGAACCTCGACCTCGACCTCGTCGCCGACCTTGACGACCTCGGACGGATGGTTGACGTGGTTCCAGGACAGCTCGGAGATGTGGACCAGACCGTCGATGCCGCCCAGATCAACGAAGGCGCCGAAGTCGACGATGCTGGAAACCGTGCCCTTGAGGCGCATGCCCTTGGACAGCTTGGAGAGGATCTCGGCGCGCTCGTTCTTGCGGCCTTCCTCAAGCAGCACGCGACGGGACAGGACAACGTTGTTGCGGTTGCGGTCCATCTCGATGACGCGGGCCTCGATCTCGGTGTGCAGGTACATGTCCAGGTCCTTGACGCGACGCAGGTCGACCAAAGACGCAGGCAGGAAGCCGCGCAGGCCGATGTCCAGGATCAGGCCGCCCTTGACAACCTCGATAACCTCGCCGGTGACGGTCTCGCCAGCCTTGAACTTCTCCTCAACGCTGATCCAGGCGCGCTCGTACTCAGCACGCTTCTTGGACAGGATCAGACGGCCGTCCTTGTCCTCCTTCTGCAGGACCAGAGCCTCGATCTCGTCGCCGAGATTGACGATCTCGGACGGATCGGCGTCCTTGCGGATGGACAGCTCGCGGACGGGCACAACGCCCTCGGACTTGAATCCGATGTCCACCAGCACCTCGTCATGCTCGATCTTGACAACCGTGCCGTTGACCAGGTCGCCCTCGTCGAACTCGGTCAGCGTGCCGTCGATCATCTGGTTCATCTGATCGTCGGAGATGTCCTCGAAGTCGATGACGGACGTGTTCTTGATGTCGGTCAAAACGGACCCCTTCCATACTTTGCCGGGGACCCTTCGTCATGAATGATTGCTACATAAACCATGTTCGCTTGCAGGAGATGCTCCCTTTTAGCAGTGCAACAAACATGTCTCGGGGGCCTACATTACCAATGCTTACGGGACCTTCCCATAAGCCAATCGAGTATACCATGCGCAATGCGGCATCCAAACCACTATTTTCCAACAGCGTTCCGCCCTGCACGATTTCTACGCGGAATGGCAAGCCGTTCGTTTCGCGCCCTTGCACCGCCGCCTTGCGATCCGGCCGCGCGCTGCGCGACGATCAGCCGTTTCGAGCTCAACCCTCCTAAACACCCAGATTGGAGGACGAGAACCAACGCACTCCGCGCTATTCCCCGCTATTGCGGCGGCAATCAGGGCACACGCCGGAAAACGCGAGGTCGAAGCCCGTTACCTGGAACCCGTAATCGTTCACGATACGCGCAAAGGGATCGACCCCCTCCGTCTCGATATCGAAGACGCCTCCGCAACGGCTGCACTTCGCATGGAAGTGATTATCGCAACGGAAATCGTAACGGTCTGCCGCATTGGGCACGGGGATGCGCAAAACCTCCCCGCGATCCGACAACACGCTCAAATTGCGATACACGGTGGCGCGGGACACGTTAGGGTAATCGCGGTGAACCACGTCGTAGATATCCGCCGACGTCGGATGGTTGTGCAGCGAGCGCACCGCATCGAGCACCACCGCACGCTGCTTGGTGTTGCGCGAGCCGCGCGGGCTCTGAACCTGGCCGTTCGAAGTCATCGCGTTGCTCCTATCCTTGTTGTCAGGCTTTCTTCTTAATAGGATCTTATATCGCTAGTAAGCCAAGTGCAATTCGCTCACAACCATTCCATCGAGCATTGCAGAAAACAAGAAGCCCCTGCTCCCGCTTCCTAGAACAGGGCCTCCTCAAGCTCCAAGCGGATTCGCAATCGCCGCGATTTCGTGAACTGCCCGCGCACATAAGAAGGCCTCCCATTTCCAGAAACGGGGGGCCTTCGAGCCCCTTATGAGCGCATCGCGGTCGCAACCAGCCGTCAAAGGCTAGATCGCCTCGTCTCCTCGCTCGCCGGTGCGGATGCGCACCACCTCGTCGACCGGGAAGACGAAGATCTTGCCATCCCCCACGCTGCCGGTTCGAGCAGTGGCGCTGATCACATCGATGAGCGCGTCCACCTCGGCATCGTCGCAGATGATCTCGAACTTCACCTTCGGCACCATGTTCAGGAGCACCTCAGTGCCGCGGTAGTACTCCTTCCAGCCATGCTGGGACCCGCAGCCTTGCACCTGCGAGATGGTCATGCCCGAAACCTTCGCCGCGAACAGGGCATCCTTGAGCGGCTCGAGCTTTTCAGGGCGAACGATAGCGGTGATCTTCTTCATGGTTCAACTCCTTCCAACGCTAGCCGCAACTTAATCCAGGCCGATGTATGCAGGGTAAGCAGATTCGCCGTGGGCTGCAATATCGAGACCCTGCGCTTCCTTCTCCTCGCTGACGCGCAAGCTGCCCTTGAAGCAGGCCTTCACGATGAACGCGAGCACCACATCGAGAATGCCGACGAACACGATGGTGATGGCGATGCCGGCGATCTGGCTGCACAGCAGGCTTACGTCGCCGGTGTACAGAAGGCCGCCGAAGTCGGTCCAGGACAGCTCGGGCACGCAGAAGATGCCGGTGCAGATACCGCCCACGATGCCGCCGACCGCGTGGCAACCGAAAGCGTCGAGTGCGTCGTCGTAACCGATCTTGGCCTTGCAGAACGAGATGGCGAAGTAGCAGATCGGGGAAACGATCAGACCCATGATGATCGCAGCCCAGGGCTCGACGAAGCCAGCGGCCGGGGTGATGACGACCAGGCCGGCGACAAGGCCGGTGGCAGCACCGACGAGCGTGGGCTTGCCCACCTTCACGCGCTCGACGATCATCCAGGAGACGAGCGCCGCGCCGGAGGCGACCACGGTGTTGATCAGGGCCAAGCCCGCAACGCCATCGGCAACGAACTCGGAACCGGCGTTGAAGCCGAACCAGCCGAACCACAGAAGGGTTGCGCCCAGGGCCACGAACGGCACGTTATGCGGACGGTAGCTCATCATGCCGAAGCCCTTGCGCTTGCCGAGCATGAGGCACAGGATAAGGCCGGTCAAACCAGAGGAGATGTGCACCACATCGCCGCCGGCGAAGTCGAGCGCGCCGATGGTGTCGCCGATAAGGCTGCCATCACCGCCCCAAACCATGTGGGCGAGCGGCGGATACACCACGATGGTCCACACTGCCACGAATGCGCACACCGCGCCGAACTTCATACGGCCGGCAAGAGAACCCGTGATAATGGCGGTGGTGATCATGCAGAACGCCATTTGGAAGATGAAGTTGATGATGGTCGGATACGTCGCATCCTCGGGAACCGCCTCGGCCTCGGCGAGCATGTCGGTCACGCCGCCTAGGAAGCCAAGCTGATCGAAGCCTCCGAAGAACGGGCTGGAGCCGTCCCCGCCGTATGCCAGCGACCAACCGCAGATCGTCCACGTGATCGCTACGATGCCGATGGCCGAGAACACCATGATCATCGTGTTCACAACGTTCTTTCGACGCGACAGGCCTCCGTAGAAAAACGCCAAGCCTGGTGTCATGAGCAAGACGAGCATGGCGCATATCAGCATGAATGCCGTTGAACCCGTGTCATACATCGCGCTACCTCCTTCGCTTTCCGATACCCATTCCCTCTGAGCACCTTTTTCTTACGCATTCAATACTGCCACCGATTGACCTGGCCTTTTGCGTAATATGCCATTGTTAACGCTCTGGGAAACGCTTTGTAACGAGCACGAGACGCGGGTGTTACAATGTGGAAACAGGCGAACTTTGTTGAAAGGAACGGGCTTATGGGCGTGCGATTCGTTGCCGTCGAAACGGATGAAGATCAGGAAAAGCTGGCGAAGCTTGCTGACGAGATTTGGCACGAATACTGGCCCGCGATCATCGGCGATGCGCAAACCGATTACATGGTCGAGAAGTTCCAAAGCCTGGAAACCATCAAGCGAGACATGGCGGAGCATGCCTACGAATACTGGTTCGTGGTCGACGAGGCCGACAAAACCGTAGGCTACACCGGCGGCCGCGAGGAACCCGAGACCAGCCGCTATTTCATCTCGAAGATCTACCTGCTCGCCGAAGAGCGTGGTAAGCACTATGCATCGCAGATCATCGCCTTCTATACCGATATCTGCCGTTCCCGCGACCTGCATAGCATGTATCTGACCGTGAACAAACAGAACGACCTGGGCATTCGAGCCTATTACGGCAAAGGGTTCGTGACCATCGAATCCGTCAAGAACGACATCGGCAACGGGTTTGCCATGGACGATTACGTGATGGAAAAGGAAGCGTAAGCGCTTTCGCCTATCTACCGTGAAGCCTCGAACGGCTTTACGGCGCAAGAAAGGCCCCACGCCCTCAGCTCCGTTCGTTACATCGCAGCGGCAACGCAAGCACATGGCGCTAGCGTGAACGGATTCCGAATGGCGTGGGGCCTTTTGCTGTTTACGAAGCTAATAAAGCTGCGGGCTACAATGCCCGATAGCGTTCTTGCACGCTGGCAGCGATGCCCTCGGCATCAAGCCCTTGTTCGTGAAGCAGCTGGCCTACCCCGCCTTGCGTGACGAACGCGTCCTTGATACCCAAGTTCATTGCCGGGGTATGCAAGCCCATGCGGGCCATCTCGCCGAGCACGCCTTCACCGACGCCGCCTGCGATAACGCCCTCCTCCACCGTGACGACCAGCTTCGTTTCGGCAGCAGCTTGAATAGCCTGCACATCCAGCGGCTTGACCCAGCGCATGTCCACCACGCGAGCGGAAACCCCCTGCTCGGCAAGCTTATCGGCAGCCGCCAATGCTTGGCCGACCATGCGGCCGAACGCCAAAATGGCGACGTCTTCGCCTTCGCGTACCACGCACGCCTTGCCCTCCGGCAGCACCTCGGCAGCCTCGGGCAGCACAACGCCCTCGCCCTCGCCGCGTGGATAGCGGATGGCGAACGGGCCGCCCATCGCAAGCGCCGTATGCAACGCATGCACGAGCTCGGCCTCGTTCGAGGGCGCCAGGACGCGCATGTTGGGCACCATGCGGGCATACACCAGGTCGAACACGCCATGGTGCGTGGGGCCATCGGCACCGACGATGCCGGCGCGGTCGATGGCGAACACCACGTCCAGCTTAGGCAACGCCACGTTGATGATCATCTGATCGATGGCGCGCTGCATGAACGTGGAGTACAGCGCCACCACGGGCTTTTTGCCGTTCGCCGCCAAACCGCCGGCGAAACCGACGGCATGCTCTTCGCAAATGCCCGTGTCCACGAAGCGCTTCGGGAACTTCTCGGCGAACTCGTCAAGGCCGGTGCCGCCCTTCATGGCGGCGGTGATAGCCACGATATCCTGGTTTTTCTCCGCCTCGGCGACCAATGCCTTGCCGAACACGTTCGTGTATTTCGGCGCAGAGGGCTTGCCCGACTTGATGACCTCGCCGGTTGCGATGTTGTAGGGCGCGATGCCGTGGAACTTCTCAGGGTTGCGCACCGCGGGCATGTAGCCTTGGCCTTTGCGCGTGACCACGTGCATGAGCACCGGGCCATCGGCGTTCAGGACGGCTCGCAGCGTTTCCCTCAGCTGCGCGATGTTATGCCCGTCGATAGGCGCCGTGCACACGATGCCCAGCTGCTCGAAGATCATGGAATGCGGAATGACGAACTGCTTCATCGATTCCTTCATGCTGCGGCCGAAGTTGGTGATGGCCTTGCCCACCGGACCGCTGCTCTCCAGATGCTCCTGCACGTTATCGCGTGCCTGGCGGTACTGCGAAGATGCGCGCATATAGCCCAGATGCTTCATGAGCGCGCCCACGTTGTGCGAGATGGACATCTCGTTGTCGTTAAGGATGATGACCATGGGCGTTTGCGCCTGGCCGATATTGTTCAGGGCCTCGAAGGCCATGCCTCCGGACAGCGCCGCATCGCCGATAAGGGCGACGACCTTCTGATCGGTACCCGCCAGATCGCGGGCCTCCGCCAAGCCGAGCGCCACCGAAAGCGAATCGGATGCATGCCCGGAATAATGCACGTCATAGGGGCTTTCGCTGGGCTTGGGGAAGCCGGAAAGGCCGCCGTAGGTGCGAAGCGTGCCGAAATCCTTCAAACGCCCGGTGACCAGCTTGTGCGCATACGCCTGATGCCCCACGTCGAACACGATCTTATCCTTGGGGCAATCAAGCAGGCTGTGAAGCGCCAAGATGATCTCCACCGCACCCAAAGAAGAGGCGACGTGGCCACCGGTTTTCGAGGTGGTGGTCACGATCTCCTGGCGGATCTCGCCCGCAAGTATAGATAGCTCCTCATTGCTGAGGAGCTTCAGGTCGGCAGGGGATGCGATTATGTCCAGAATGCGCTTATCGCTCATGCTGCGCCTTTCCTTTTGTCATGCCATCCGATCGCCTTGCGCGACCTAGGCGGAAACGGGGGCCTGGCCTTGCTGCGCCGTGCCGCCGCCCGCTTGACCTTCCTTATGCGCATCCGCCGCGGATGCCGCGGATTGCGCCGTGCCATCGGCAAGCTCTGCCGGGGCATCGGAGGCCAGCGCCTCTTGGACGCTGGCCTCATCGATGCCCTGCTCAAGCAGATCGCTTGCGCGAAGCCCCAGGCCAACCGCTTCCTCATATAGGGAAAGCGCCTGGTCCAAGGGCAGATCCTTGTCGTTTACCGCCTCGACGATCTCATCGAGGCGGCCCTTGAGCTCCTCGAAGGACCCGTACGATTCCAACGCCACCGAATCGCGCCCTTACAGCACGAGGGGCTGCGCCGGGTCATCGCCGGCGGGAGCCGCCGCAGCGCCGTCGACGTCCTTGGCGATACGGCCCAGCACGCCGTTGACGAAACGCGGGGAATCATCCTCGCCGCCGAAATCCTTCGCCAGCTCCACCGCCTCGTTGATGGCGACGCTGGTGGGCACGTCCTCCACGAACATGATCTCGTAGGCGGCCAAGCGCAGGATGGAGCGGTCGACGATGGGCATGCGGCCCAACGACCAGTTCTCCGCAGCGGCCTTCAGGCTGCCGTCGATGACGATACGGTTCTGCTCGACGCCGCGCACCAGGTCCTGAGCATACTCCGAAAGCGGGCCCTCCTCGGACGGGAAGACGCCTTCAGCCACGATCTGAGCAGCGGATGCGCCCTTGATCTCGGCGGTGTACAGAACCTGCAGCGCGACGCGACGTGCCGTCGTGCGCTCGTGTCTTTTCGATGCCATGTGCAAATAATCCCCTGTGCTTCTTCTTGTTCCTAACGGTTGAACTGGACGCCGTCGATGTAGACGTCGACCGATCCAACCTGCGCGCCCACCTGGCTTGCCACGGCGTCCGCCACGGACTGGCGAACCGCAGCCGCCACGTCGGGCAGCACATGTCCATAATAAACGTCGATGCGCACCGAGATCTGCAGCTTGTCGTTTTCGTCCGCTGCGATCTCGATACCGGACGTGGAGGGCTTGCCGCCGAGCACGCCGCGGATGCCGCGGCTTGCCGCGGGGGCGTTGCCCACGCTGGCGACGCCGTCCACATCTGCCACGGCGATGGAGACGATGGTCTCGACGACGCCCGGCGCAAGCGCCATGCCGTCAACGGTCAAATCGCTCATAACACATCTCCCATCTGGGTTTCGATGAAGTCCGTGGTGGCTTCGCCGGCGCAGAACACCTGGTTATCCAGCACGCGGCGGTGGAACGGCAGCGTGGTGGGGATGCCCTCGATGACGAACTCGTCAAGGGCGCGGCGACCGCGCGCCAGGCACTCCTCGCGATCCTGGCCGTACACGATGAGCTTGGCCACCATGGAGTCGTAGAACGGGCTGATCTTCGAGCCGGAATGCACATAGGCTTCCACGCGCACGCCCGGGCCCGCCGGGGGCTCGAAGCGCGTGATGGTGCCGGGGCACGGACGGAAGCCGTGCTCGGGATCCTCGGCGTTGATGCGGAACTCCATGGCATGGCCGAACGGCGTGAACGGTGCCCTATCAGCGCAGCTCATGGGCTCGCCTGAGGCGATGCGCAACTGCTCTTTGATGATGTCGGTGCCCGTGATCTGCTCGGATACCGGATGCTCCACCTGCACGCGCGTGTTCATCTCCATGAAGTAGAACTTGCCCGTGGTGTCCAGCAGAAACTCGATGGTGCCGGCGTTGCGGTAGTCCACAGCGCGCACGGCCTTGATGGCCGCAACGCCCATAGCGCGGCGCAGCTCGTCGGTCAGCGCCGGAGAAGGCGCCTCCTCGATAAGCTTCTGGTGACGACGCTGCACGGAGCAGTCGCGCTCGCACAGGGCCACGTTGTTGCCGAAGTCATCGGCGAGCACCTGCACCTCGACGTGACGCGGGCGCAGCACGAGCTTCTCCAAGTACACCTCGTCGTTGCCGAACGCGGCGCCGGCCTCGGCGCGGGCGGCCTTGTAGTGCGACTCAAGGTCGGCGGGGTCGTGAACCTCGCGCATGCCCTTGCCGCCGCCGCCGGCGGTCGCCTTGATGAGCACGGGATAGCCCACGTTCTCGGCGAACTGGCGAGCCTCCTCCACGGTGTCGATGCAGCCATCGGAACCGGGGACGGTGGGCACGCCGCAAGCCTTCATGGTCTCACGGGCGGAGGACTTGTCGCCCATGCGCTCGATGCACTCGGCGGAGGGGCCGATGAACACCAGGTCGTTGTCGGCGCATGCGCGGGCGAAGTCGGCATTTTCCGCCAAGAAGCCGTAACCGGGGTGGATGGCGTCGGCGCCGGTGATGTTGGCCGCCGCGATGATGTTGGACATGACCAGGTAGCTTTTCGTTGCCTGGGCGGGGCCGATGCACACCTTCTCGTCGGCATACTGCACGGGATAGGTGTTCTCGTCCTCGGTAGAGTACACCGCCACGGTCTTGACGCCCAGCTCCTTGCAGGCGCGCATGACGCGCAGAGCCACCTCGCCGCGGTTTGCGATGAGTACTTTCTTGAACATGTTACTGCTCCGAAACGGGCTGGACGGAATGGGGCTCGATGTAGAACAGCACGGTGCCGAACTCGACGGGGTCGGCGTCCTTGACGCACACCTCGCGGACGGTGCCCATCTCCTCGGCGGTGATCTCGTTCATGAGCTTCATGGCCTCGACGATGCACAGGGTCTGGTTGGCGGCAACCTCGTCGCCCACCTTCACGAACGCGGGCTCGCCCGGTGCGGGAGCGGCGTAGAACGTGCCGACCATGGGGGCCTTCACGGCGTACCAGTTGGCAGGACGCTCGGGCTCGGCAGCAGCGGCGGCCGGAGCAGCAGGCGCGGCTGCGGGAGCTGCAGGTGCGGCGGCGACCGCCGGAGCGGCTGCAACCGGCGCGGCTGCCGGCATGGCGCCGGGCATGCGCACGGCGATGCGCTGACCGCCGTCCTCGACCACGATCTCGCCTACGCCGCTTTCCTCGGCAACGCGAACCAATTCGCGAATCTGATTGATATCCACGTAATCGTCCTCCTTGGTATTGCTGGACTCCTCCTGCATGAGGAAGTCGACTTTCTCGGATGCGCGGTGCTTGCTCAGGAAGGTGCGCGCCTCGTTGGGGAACAGGGCGTACATAAGCACGTCCTCTTCGCTTTGGGCCAGATCGCCGATCTCTTCGACGACCTCGTCATAGGTGGTGGTGACCAGGCTCGACGGAGCCACATCGTCGGGCAGCACCTGGGAGTTGCCCGCGACCTTCTTCATGATCTCGGGGTCGATGCGTCCCGGGGCCTTGCCGTAGTAGCCGCAGATGTAATCCTTCATCTCCTTGGACACGACGCCCCAGCGCTTGCCGGTGAGCACGTTGAACACGGCCTGCGTGCCCACGATCTGCGACATGGGCGTGACGAGCGGCGGATAGCCGACCTCTGCGCGCACGCGCGGGATCTCCTTCATGACCTCGGGCAGGCGATCGGATGCGTTCTGCACCTCGAGCTGGCTCATGAGGTTGGACATCATGCCGCCGGGCACCTGATGCGAGTACACCTGCATATGGATGAGCGAGGACACGCCGCGCTTATAGTGGCTGCGCTTGCGCACTTCCTCCCAGTATTCGGCGATCTCGAAGAGCAGGTCCAGATCAAGGCCGGTGTCGTAACGGCTTTCCTGCAGCGCCGCCACGATCATCTCGACGGCGGGCTGGGAGTTGCCGAAGGCCAGCGGAGCGGATGCGGTGTCGACGATGGACACGCCCGCCTCGGCCGCCTTGAGGTAGTTGGCCGGGGCCATACCGCCGACATAGTGGCAGTGCAGGTGCACGGGCAGGCCGATCTCGGCGTTGAGGGCCTTCACGATGCGCTCGGCACGGTACGGCGTCATAAGGCCGGCCATGTCCTTCACGCAGATGGAGTCGGCGCCGAGCTCCTTGAGCTGCTGCGCATATTCAAGATAGCTGTCAAGCGTATGCACCGGGGAGACGGTGTAGGAGATGGCGCCCTCGAAGTGGCCGCCGCATTCGTTGACGGCCTCGGCGGTATCCACCACGTTGCGGATATCGTTGAGCGCGTCGAACACGCGGAACACGTGCACGCCGTTGCGCTTGGACGCCTTGATGAAGCGGTTCACGATCTCGCGGGAATAATGCTTATAGCCGACCAGGTTCTGACCTCGGGTGAGCATGGACAACGGCGTGTTCGGCGTTGCCGCGTTGATGGAACGCAGGCGGTCCCACGGATTCTCATCCAAAAAGCGCATGCACGAGTCGAACGTCGCGCCGCCCCATGCCTCGATGGCCCAGTAGCCGACGCGATCCATCTTCGGCAGGATCGGCAGCATGTCGCCGATGCTCATGCGCGTGGCCCACAGGCTTTGCTGGCCGTCACGGATAGTGGTATCCATGATCTGAAGCCTTGACATGAACTCGCACCCCCTTCGTTTTCAAGTGATACAGACCGTATTGATCGAAACCAGGATTATAGAAGATGCCGGCGCCGATACCGTGCGCACACGGCGAATTCACGGGCAAGAAACAGAAACGCCGCCCAGGCGGCGCGCTTCGCAAGCCCTGCAGTCTCGATGATCCGCACATACGGCGGAGACCCGCGCACACTCGAAGGAACTGCCCCGAATACAGCGAATGCGCCCTGAACGGGCGCATTCGGAGATATCGTCGCACTTGACGAACCTTGATGTATGCTTCGGCTCGCCAAACATGGGCAGATACCGGCTTCCGCAGACGTCTTTTGCCATGCTTCAACCGCGCAGCAAAAGCCGCTCGATGAGAAAGCGCGGTCGTCGACCGCCAAGGCGATGCGAACTAGACGCGCTTGATGACGCGGCCGTCGCGGGTGTCGATCTGCAGCACGTCGCCGATCTCGACGAACGTGGGCACCTGCAGCTCGACGCCGGTCTCGAAGGTTGCCGGCTTGGTGGTGTTGGTGGCGGTGTCGCCCTTGAAGCCGGGCTCAGTGTGCGTGCACTCCAGCTCGACGAACATCTGCGGCTCGATGCTGATGAGCTCCTCGCCGGCGTACAGCAGGCTGGCCTCGTCGTTCTCCTTGAGCCACTTGGCGGTGTCGCCGACGGTCTCCGCGGGCATGCTCATCTGGTCGAAGGTGTTGGGATCCATGAAGTAGAAATCGGAACCGTCGTTGTACAGATACTGCATCTTACGGGTTTCCAGACGCACGGTGTCGAACTTCGTGCCGGCGTTGAACGTGTAGTCGACCACACGGCCGGTCTTGATGTCGCGAAGCTTCGTGCGGACGAAGGCGCCGCCCTTGCCGGGCTTGACATGCTGGAACTCGACGATGGTGCACATCTTGCCGTTGTTGACGATGCACATTCCGTTCTTGAAATCGGCGGTAGAGATAGCCACTGGTAGATCCTTTCAACCGTTCAGGCGACCAAGGCCGCCCCTTTAGTTCAACCCTTAAATTATAACCATGTCATGCGTAGATTGCGTGAAAATCTGGAATCCCGTTTCGGTAACCACGCCGAAATCCTCTAAACGCATGCCGAAATCGCCCTCCAGATATATGCCCGGTTCCACCGTGACCACGTTGCCGGGGACGAGCGGCTCCTTGTTGCGAGGCGACAGCACGGGCTCCTCATGGATGTCGATGCCCACGCCATGACCCAGCCCGTGGCCCATCTTGCCGGCGAATCCGCCCGCAGCAAGGGCGTCCTCGGCCATTTGATGCATCTGCGCGCCGGTGACGCCGGGTTTTATCGCGGCCTCCACCTGCTCATTGGCCTCGCGCAGCGTTTCATAGGCAGCGCGCATCCGCGCATCGGGCTGGCCGACGAACACGGTGCGGGTCATATCCGAACAATACCCGTGGGCGCGGGCGCCGAAGTCCATGACCACGCACTGCCCCGCTTCAAGCCTTGCCTCGCCCGGAATGGCATGCGGGCTTGCGCCGTTGGCGCCGCAAGCCACGATGGATGAGAACGCCAGGCCGGATGCGCCATGACGCAGCATCCAGTCCTCAAGCTCGATCTGCACCTGCCGTTCGGTCATGCCCGGCTTCATGTAGGTGACGATATAGGAGAACGCCGCATCGGTGATGGCCTGGGCCGCCTTCATACGCGAAACCTCCGACGGCTCCTTGACCGCGCGCAGCGAGCGGACGAAGTCGGAAGTCTCGCGCAGCTGCGGGGACGCCGGCGCCTTGGCAAGCGCGACCTCGAGCGCACGGAACGCCGCAAGCGTCATGGAGTCCTCGATGCCGAGCACGATGCTCTCGGGCGCCGGCGAGCCGGCGGGAGCGTTTGCATGCCGGGCCGTGAACACGTCGGCAACCCATTCGCCATGACCCTGACGCGCGTCATCGATGGCGATAACGCCTTCGCCCTGCGCCGCTTTTCGCGCCGCGCCGCTGTAGCGGGAATCGGTGTGCAGCACCGCGTCATGCGGCGTGACCAGGAGCGCATGCGCCTGTTCGTCGTCGAACACGTCGTCGAAGGCCGTCAACCATTCGATGCTTGCCGTGTCACGTACCAAAAACGTGCGGATGCCGTTTTCCGCCGCCGCGTTGCGCAACCGCTCCAAACGCCCTGCGGCCTGGGCTTTCATGCTATTCGTCAATGAGATCACGACCTGCCACGATAACCTGGCCCGGCGCGTAGCGCCCCTCGAATCCCTCGCCCAAGCGCTCGTTCGTGCCTTCGAGCAGGATATCGAGCGCATCGTTGTAGCCGGCGAAGCCGCGGCCCTTGACCTGGGCAACGCACGCCGGGGCGATCACCGAGATATGGCGGAACGCCTCGCGCGTGCTGACATCGGAGATGTGCACCTCGACGCACGGCGTGCTCACGCTGCCGAGAGCGTCGCGCAGCGCATAGGAATAGTGCGTATGCGCGCCGGGGTTGTACACGATGCCGTCGCACGTGCCGTGCGTGGCGTGGATCTTATCGACCAGGTCGCCTTCATGGTTGGACTGGAAGCACTCCACCTCGCAACCGTGCGTGCTGGCATATTCGCAGAAGCCCGCCTCCAAATCCTTCAGGGTATCGTTGCCGTACACGCCCGGCTCGCGGATGCCGAGCATGTTCAGATTAGGCCCGTTCATCAGCAGGATCTTCTTCATGTTGCATACCTTTCGTTGCTTTCCGTCGCCGTGTTCGACAGCAGCTTGAAACGAAGATGGTCGCCGCGGCGGCTTTTCAAGCCAACCCGCAAGGCGACCTTCTTCCCATACGCTCAACCTTATGCTAGCGCAACGTCACCGCCGCTTCTGCGCGAAATACGCCTCCAGCTCTTCCAGGATCACGCCATCGGCCACATCCTGGAGTTGCCACTTCCCAACATCCTGCAAGCACACGAAACGCACCTGCCCGCGACGCGCCTTCTTATCGCGCTTCATGACATCGAGCACCTGCGCCGGGGAAGCGATCCAATCAAGCTCGGGCAAGCCCAGATCGTCGAGCAGCTGCCCTTGCGCCTGGGCGAGCTCTGCCGGCATATCGGCGAGCCGCATACCCATACGGGCCGCGAAGCGCATGCCCTCGGCGACCGCATGCCCGTGGCTATACGTGCCGTAGCCCGAAAGCTTCTCGATGGCGTGTGCCAGGGTATGGCCGTAGTTCAGGCACTCGCGCACGCCGCGGCTTTCCGTTTTGTCCTGCGCCACCACGTCGGCCTTGAACACCACGCAGCGGGCGATGGCCTCGGAGACGGCATCGGGCTGGTGGTCGACCACGGCCGACGCCTGGTCGGAAAGCCAGAAGAAGAACTCGTCGCCGTCGATGAGCGCGGTTTTCGCCACCTCGCCGCAACCGCATGCCCACTCGCGAGGCGGCAACGTTGCCAACACCTCGGTGTCGGCGCACACGAACGCAGGCTGCTTGAACGCGCCCACCAGGTTCTTTCCGGCGGATAGGTTCACGCCCGTCTTCCCGCCCACGCTTGAATCCACCATGGACAGAAGCGTGGTGGGAACCTGCACCACCTGTACGCCGCGCATGTAGGTTGCCGCGGCGAAGCCCGCCAAATCGCCCACACAGCCGCCGCCGAGCGCGACCACCACGCAGTCGCGCTCAAGCGCCAAAGCGGCCATGGCCTCGAGCACCTCGCCGAGCACCGTGAGCGATTTCGCCTCTTCGCCTGCGGGAACGCAGATGTCGGAAACGCGATACCCCGCTTGAACGAGCGATGCCTTCGCCCGGGCCAGGTACAGCGGGCCGACATTGGCGTCGGTGATGACAAGCGCTTGCCGTGCATCAGCGACGGCCGGCACGCCGCGCATGGACGACCCCAGCGTATCGAGCACCCCAGCGCCGATGCGCACGTTGTACGCGTCTTCGCCGGGGATGTTCACCACTACTCTTGTCGCAGGCACAGCACGCCTTCCTTCTCCAAAATCTCCTGGATTTCCTGAGCCACGACGTTGATGGACTTGCCCACGGTGTCGATGGACACGCTGGCAACGTCCTCGTACATGGGCAGGCGGCCGGCGATGGTCTGTCGCGCGGTCTCGAGGTTTTTGAACAGCGGGCGCGTGGACACGTCGCCGACGCGCTCGACGGCCTGCTCGGCCGTGACCTGCAGATACACTACGAAGCCGTTGTTCTTCAGGATCTCGCGGTTCTCCTCGCGCAGCACGATGCCGCCGCCGCACGACACGAGCATGGGGCCCTTGTGGGCGAACTCGTCGAGCACCTGGGTTTCCATATCGCGGAACGCCTGCTCGCCCTGCTCGGCGAAGATCTGGTTGATGGCCCTGCGCTCGCGACGCTCGATGTAGGCGTCCAGGTCGATGGTGGCAAGACCGCACTGACGGGCCAGGCGGCGCGACGTGGAGGTTTTGCCCGCGACCATGAAGCCCACGAAGAACACGTTGCGCGTCAACTCGTACGTCGGGCGCGCATGGGGCTTGATCTCGGGGTTGTTGACGACGGCGACGACCTCGTCGGGGGTGGTGACCGACAGCGTGTAGGCTATCGGGTTGCTTTCCGGGGTGATGGCATCGCCCTTGACTTCCTGCTGTTCCATGATGGTCCTCCTGGCTGCTTTAACGAGATACGGTGTTCAAACGTTGCTTGTAGGCTTTGATGGCCGCTTTGATGTCGGCCATGTTGTCGGAGCCGAACTTGCGCATATAGGCATCGGCTATGGCGAAGGCGACCTCCCCTTCGGCGACCACCGCGCATGCCGGCACGGCGCACACGTCGCTTCGCTCCTTGGAGGCCTGGGCCACCTCGAGCGTGTCAAGGTCCACGGTCTGCAGCGGCTGCATGAGCGTGGGAATGGGCTTCATGGCCGCTGTGACCACCAGGGGCATGCCCGTGGTCATGCCGCCCTCAAGGCCGCCGGCGTTGTTGGACGCGCGCGTGAACTCGACTTTCGCCCGATCGAGCAAAATGGGGTCGTGCACTTGCGAACCGGGCTTGCGGGCCGCTTCGAAGCCCATGCCGAACTCCACGCCCTTGATGGCGGGGATGCTGAACAGGGCGCCGCCGATGGTGGACGTCAGGCGCTCGGTGGGCACGGCATAGCCGCCCACGCCCGGCAAAAGACCGCGCACGATCACGCGGAACGTTCCTCCCAGGCTGTCCTTGTTCTTGATGGCCCGGTCGATCTCGCGCTTCATGGCCTCGCTGGCCTCCGCATCAGGGCAGCGGACTTCGCTTGTCTCGATCTCAAGCGGCGTATAGCGCGCCGCGTTCATGAACGGATCGCCCTCGCGCATGACGGCGCTTCCGATGCCGGTAACGTAGGAGAAGATCTCCACGCCAAGATCGGCAAGAAACTCGCGCGCGATGCCCGCCGCTGCAACGCGCGGCGCAGTGGTGCGGGCGCTTGAGCGCTCGAGGATGTTGCGGCAGTCGTCGGTGTTCGTTTTCAACGCGCCCACCAGGTCCGCATGACCCGGACGAGGAGTCACCTCCCGAACCAGATCGAGCGGCGGCTCGCCGAACGGGGCCATGCGATCGGTCCAGTTCGCCCAATCCCTATTTGCCACGAGCATGGCCACGGGGCTTCCGATGGTGCGCCCGAAGCGCACGCCGGAGATCACCTGCACCGTGTCATGCTCGATCTTCATGCGCCCGCCTCGACCGTAGCCTGCTTGGCGGCGCGCCAGATCAACGTTGATCTGCTCCTCGGATATCTTCAGGCCCGCCGGCACGTCCTCGACGATGGCGACCAGGCCCTGTCCATGGCTCTCTCCTGCTGTGTAGTAGCGCATGCTGTTCTCTTTTCGTGCTAGTGCGCGGCTTGAGCTTTGCGCCGCGCCGATACGGATGACTATGCTTCGATCACGCGCGCGGGCAATCGAACCCGGCGGCGTCCGCCATAAGGTTGAACAGCTCCGCTTCGGAATACGGTATCTTCACTTCCGCTACGTCGGACACGATGAGCGCCGAAGCAACCGCTTGCGCCACCAGCATGCCCCCGCCGTTGAAAGCCGCCTTGCAACCAGCTTGCAGGGCGTCGGCCACCAGCTTCGTACGCCCCGATGCGTACACCGCGTCCATAACCACCTGGCCCGGACGCAAAAGCCCCGTATCGAACGGAGCCGGGTCGTCGGGTTTCATGCCCACCGGGGTGGCGTTGATAACGATGTCCGCAGAGCCCAGCGCCCCCGTCGAGGTGGTATAGCTGCCGAATTTGAACGTCGGCTTCGTGTAAGCTTCACGAAAGCTGCGATACCCCTCCTTGATAGCGGGGAAATCGATGGTTGCGTTGGCCAGCTTGCCGAAACGCTCGAGATAGGCGTCGAGCACGCTACGCGCGCGCTCCTTGTCGCGCGAGAGCAGCAACAGCACGTCGGCGCCGGCGATAGCGCACGCGTGAAGGATGGAGAGGGCCGTAGGACCCGTTCCGCACACCACCACGCGCTTGCCCTTGAATGTCACGCCCGCAAGCTCCAGGAACTTGACACACCCATCGCCATCGGTGTTGAAACCGATCAGCTGATCGTCCTTGCGGACGAGCACGTTGGCGCCTTGCGCCAGCTGCGCGCTAGCTGCTTTGCGCGTTGCGGCCTGGAAGGCCAGCGGCTTATAGGGAGTGGTGATGTTCACGGACAGGAAATCCCGCGCATCCAAAAAGGCGCGGGCATCGTCCAGCTCGGCGTAATCGGCAAGGGCATAGGTCCAAGGCAGACCCAGCCTTTCGTATAACGCGTTGTACATTACCGGCGATTTCGAATGCGCGACCGGATGCCCCAGGATATAGAGGCGCTCGCCTTCGCTCTGCTCGGTCATGAAAGTCCTTCCTGGTCGATCAAGGGCCTGCAGGTTAGCAGGGATTTCATCATACCAATGCAGACTACTTTTGTAGGGGTTAATTCGACCGCAGCGCCCATCAAATGGGCGGATTCGCTACTTTTGCTGCGCCAGGGCGTTTTGGGCAGCAGGTTTGTCGGCCATATGCGCTTGCGCCGGCTGAGGTGCGCCCTCGGGCACCGCCCCGCCTAAGATGGCCTGCTCCACCATGCGCACGTACTTCGTATGCCGCAGGTCCTGCTCCGCCAGCGGCGCCAACAGATAGGCCGACATGCCGGCGTTGTGCGCGGCAAGCACGTCGGTGGACAGCTGATCGCCGACCATGACGGTCTCGCTGCGCTTCGCCCCCAACAAGGAGCACGCCGCGAACAGCGCCACGGGCAAGGGCTTCATGGCCTTGGCGATAATGGGCATGGACAGGCGATTCGCAAGCTCGTGCACGTTTTTGTGCCAGTTGTTCGACACCAGGCAGAAGCTCACGCCGGCGTCTCGCGCCTGCGCAAGCCACAGGCCCACGTCGCGCGGAACGTCATGCGTTGCACGGGAGAGGATGGTGTTGTCGATATCCAGCAATACATAGCGGAACCCGCATGAAAGCAGGTCCCGTTCTATGTTGATATGCGATATGCGGGAGAAGTAGCGCTCCGGCTGCAAGTATGGCATGAATCCCCTTACGAGAATGCGGCCTGATGCTCGTCGTAGGTTTCGCTGAAGGTGTACTTATCGTTTTGGAAGTAGAAGAAGTAGTACTTGCCCAGCGCATCCTGGTTAGGCGAGCACACAGCCTGCAGGCACTCGATGGAAGGCGAGCAGATGGGCGTGGGCGGAAGCCCGGCGTTGGTGTAGGTGCTGTACGGGCTGCTCGCATGCACCTCGTCCGCCGTGGGATCGTGTCCGACCTCGTAGGCGGTGGTGGCATCGCTTTGCAGATAGCCGTTGCTCGGCTCGCCCTTGGTGGTCAGACGATTGTAGAACACGGCCGCCACCTGGGCGCGAACCGTTTCGTCGCCGCTGGATTCCTTTTCCACGATGGACGCCAGGTTGACGGTATCGTACACGGAAAGGCCCTGGGATTCGGGGTAGGACCAGTCAAGCCCCGCCGTTTCGGTTTGGAACTGGGTGAGCATGGCGCGAATCAGACTGTCGGCAGTAGCATCGGCGGCAACATCATAGGTTTTCGGGAACAGGAAGCCTTCAAGGCTATTCGTGCCCGCAGACTTCAGGAAGCTGTAGTCACCCGCATACACGCTGGCATCCGACGCCGCCTGCTTGAAGGAATCGGCGCTGATGCGCCCATTCGTGGCGCTGTCAACCGCCGACGCGATCTCGGTCAGGCGATACCCTTCGGGAATGGTGAGCACGGCATCGGAAACCGGACCGTTGCGCAATGCGGAAATGATGTCGTCGACCGTCGCACCGCCGGCAAAGGTGTACGTGCCGGGCTTGAGATCGGACCCCGCATCCAAGTCCTTCACGCGTTCGGTGAACTCCTTGGCAGACCCCACCAGCTTAGCATCCACCAGCGAGGAGCCGATGGTGTTGGCGGATGCGCCTTCGTTGACGGTGATGGTGGCCTGCTGGCCTTCCGCCAGAAGCTCGACCTTCGGCGACACGCAGCTGGCAACCGAGGAGCCGACGAACCACAGGATGCCGATGCCGAGAAGCGCCAGCACCGCAAGGAACACGTAATGCGGAACGTTGGACCGTTTGGGTTGGATATAGCTGGTATCGTACGTGCGGAACATACGGTCGCCGCGCGCGTGCGCCGAGCGTGCCGCATGGTTCGGGCGGCGGGAATAGGTCACTTGCCTACGAGGGGACATTTACACTACCTTTCGCCTGCATGGCGGGCATCAAGCCACGCCTGAAGGAACACACTTGCTGCAATCATATCTATCTTGCCGCGCATATCGCGCTCCGACATGCCGCTTTCACGCAAACTGCGCTTCGCTTCCTGCGAGCTGAGACGCTCATCGGTGAACTCCACCGGCAAACCGGCGGCCTTTCCGATACTTGCCGCGACACCGCGGATACGGCCGGCCTGAGGCCCCTCCTCGCCCGAAAGCGTATACGGCAGGCCTGACAAGATAAGCTCCGGCTCCCAGTCCTCGAGCACGCGTTTCCAGCTTTTCGCATTGGAAAGCACCTCGTTCGCGGGAAGCACGCAAACGGGCGACGCCACGCGCTCGCGCGGGTCGCTGATGGCGACGCCGATGCGCGTCTGACCGATATCCAGTGCAAGAATCCTCATTGTCGACCTAACCTTACGCAACGAACGGATAAGAAAAACGCCCCGCAGCCAAGGGCAGCGGGGCGTGAAAGCTGCATCAAAAGCTACAGCAGCATCTTGCGAGCAGCCTCGAGCGCATCATCGATGCCCGCGGCGTTCTTGCCGCCGGCCTGCGCCATGGCCGGCTTGCCGCCGCCACCGCCCTGCACGCAAGGCGCGATGGCCTTGATGACGGCACCGGCGTTGAAGCCGGCCTCGACGGCCTCGGGCGTGCCGGCGGCCATCAGCACGGCCTTGCCGTCCTTCTCGCCGATGAGCACGCATGCGCCGGGCTCGGCCATACGGGCGGACAGGACGTCCCAACCGTTGCGAAGGCCGCCCGCATCGGCGATCTTCACACGGGAGATGACCACAGGGTAGCCGGCAGCGGACTTCACGGCGGAGTCGACGAGCTTGGTGATGTTGTCGTCGGACACGATGCCCTTGGTCTGCTTGGCCTTCTTCTGGAACTCGCGCAGCTGCTTGACGTTGGCGGCGGTGCGCTCGGACACGTCGAACAGCGGGACGCGCAGCTCTTCGGCGGTTTCCTTCAGCTCTGCCTCGACCTTGTTGATGTAATCGAGGGCGCCATAGCTGGTGACGGCCTCGATACGGCGCACGTTCGCGCCCACGCTGGTTTCGGACGTGATCTTCATGATGCCGATCTCAGCGGTGTTGGCGACATGGCAACCGCCGCACAGCTCGCGGGAGAACCCGCCGCACTCGACGACGCGCACCTGATCGCCGTACTTCTCGCCGAACAGCGCGGTGACGCCGCTTTCGCGAGCCGCATCAAGCGAGGTCTCGTAAATGTTGGTGGGCGTTGCGGACATGATGAACTCGTTGGCAACGCGCTCGACCTGCGCCAGCTGCTCCGCCGTGACCGCGGCGAAGTGCGTGAAGTCGAAGCGAAGGCGGTCGGGACCCACGTAGCTGCCGGCCTGGGAGACATGCTCACCAAGGACCTGACGCAGCGCGGCGTGCAAGATATGCGTGGCGGTATGGTTGCGCGTGACGCGCGCACGGCGGTCCGCATCCACGGAGGCCGTGACGGCAGCACCCTGGGAAAGGGTGCCCTCGAGCACCTTCACCACATGGCAGACAAGGCCCTTCTCGGGAGCCTTCGTGTCGACGACCTGGACCTTGACGCCATCGGCCTCGATGACGCCCGTATCCCCCACTTCGCCGCCCATCTCAGCATAAAACGGGGTTACGTCCAGAACCGCTTCGCCGGTCTGGCCGGCCTGCAGCTCGCTCACGCGCTCGCCGTCGGCGATAAGCGCGCTGACCGTTGCTTGAGCGGAAAGCTCCTGGTAACCGACGAACTTCGTGGCACCAAGCTCCTTGAGCAGCTCGGCGTGGATGCCGCCGTACGTCGACCAGGCCGCCTCGGCGTCCTTGACGTTGGCCGCACGAGCGCGATCGCGCTGCGCCTCCATGCAACGCTCGAAGCCCTCCATGTCCACCACGACGCCGCGCTCCTCGCACAGCTCGCGCGTGATGTCCACGGGGAAGCCGTAGGTATCGTGCAGGGTGAACGCCTGCTCGCCGGGAAGCGTGGTGCCCTCGAGCTTATCAAGGGACTCGGACAGGAACGCACGGCCCTGGCGCAGGTTGGCGCCGAAGCGCTCCTCCTCGGACAAGATGATGCCGCGGATGAGCTCGCGGTTATCGATGACCTCGGGATACACGCTGCCCATGAGCTTGACCAGCTCGTCAACGTACTCGTTGAGGAACGGCTTGTCCAGGCCAAGCATATGGCCCTTCATGACGGCGCGGCGCAGCAGGCGGCGCAGCACGTAGCCGCGGCCCTCGTTGGAGGGCAGGATGCCATCGGCGATCATGAACGTGACAGAACGGCTGTGGTCGGCCATGATGCGCAGGCACAGGTCGGCAGCCTCGTCCTTGCCGTACTCGACGCCGGCCAAACGCTCGCCCACGCCGACCAGGCTGCGAAGCACGTCGGTGTCGTAGTTGTTCGTGACGCCCTGCATGATGGCGGCCATGCGCTCCAGGCCCATGCCGGTATCGATGTTCTTGGTCTTAAGCGGGGCCAGCGTGCCGTCCTCCTGGCCGTCGTACTGGGTGAACACGCAGTTCCAGTACTCCAGGAAGCGGTCGCAATCGCAGCCCGGCTTGCAGTCGGGGCTGCCGCAACCCACCTCGGGGCCCTGATCGAAGTAGATCTCGGAGCACGGGCCGCACGGGCCGGTAGGTCCGGCGCGCCAGAAGTTGTCGTCCTCGCCCAAACGGGAGATGTGGTCTTCGGCCACGCCAAGCGACTTCCAGATCTCGATGGTCTCGTCGTCGTCCTCGAACACGGTGAAGTACAGCTTGTCCTTCGGAAGGCCGAGCACCTCCGTGGAGAACTCGAAGGCCCATGAGCACATCTCGTGCTTGAAGTAGCAGCCGAAGCTGAAGTTGCCCAGCATCTCAAAGAACGACAGGTGGCGAGCATCGCCGATATTGTCGATGTCGTTGGTGCGCACGCACTTCTGCACCGTGGTGGTGCCGATATATGCGGAGTCGAGTTCCTTCTGGTGAAGGAAGTAGGGCTTGAACTGCACCATGCCTGCGCTGGTAAGCAGCAGCGAGGGATCATCGGGGATAAGAGAGGAGGACGGCATGCGTTTGCAGCCCTTGCTCTCGAAGAACTTCAAGTACTTCTCGCGGATTTCCGCGCTAGTCATGTACTCCATGTGCCTGTCTTTCTAACTATGCCTTGCCTTAAATCGGCGCGCGTGCGCCCTATTGCCGATCGCCGTCGCGACGTTGCTCTTTGCCGCGGCCCACCTTCGGAAGGGAGAAGCCCGTCGAAGCGTCCGGATGAGGGGACGTTGCATCGGCGATGGGGTCGAGCGATCCGTCGGATCGAGGCGTGCCCTGGAAGAACACACCGTCCTCGGCAACCAGCTGGCGCCCGGTTTGCTTCTCGAAATAATACACGAAAACGGACTTCATAACCGCCACGGCGGGAATAGAGGCCAGCATGCCCACAAGCGAGCCGGTGAACCCGCTCATGGCCCCGCCGATCGCGCTTCCCGCAACCAAGGCGATAAGGGTGAGCGCCGGATGGATGTCCACCGATGATGCCATGATCTTCGGGGATACGAACGTATACACCGCTTGCTGGATGATGATGGTGCCCACAAGCGCCACCAACGCGATCCACGGGCTGACGAACACGCCCACAAGCGCCGCCAGCGCTCCGCCGAGCCACGGGCCCACGATGGGGATGATGTTCAAAATGCCGGCGATGATGCCGAGCGCGGCGTAATTAGGAATGCCCGAGATAGCGAACAGCACGCCACATGCCACCCCGATGACGCCGCACTGGATGAGCGTGCCCTTGATATAGCCGCCCATGACGCGCGTGAACGTGACATGCAGCATATCCATGGTCTCGCGACGGGAAGGACCCGCCAACCGCATGGTCTCGCGACCGAGCGCAGGAAGCTCGATGAGAATCCAAAACGCTATGACCAGGGCAAAGCCGATCGCTATACCCGTGTTCACCACGCCGGCGCCGACGGCGACCACGCCCGTGGCGCTCTGGCGCGCCACATCGGATGCCGCCGAGCCCATAGAGGACAAGGCCTCGTTCATATAAGCTTGCACCGTGTTGTTCTGGAACACATCGGAATAGCGAGCATACACACCGTTTGCCCAGCCCATGAAGTCGTTGATGTAGCCGGGGATGCTCTGAACCAGGTCGGTGAACTGCTCGCCGAAGCCGAACGCCGGGGAGAGCATAAGGAAGCTGACGATCGCCAGCACGGCGAACATGAGCAGATAGGCGATGCCCGTTCCCGCCGGGCGCGGCACGCCCTTGGATTCCAGCTTGTTCACCGTGCCACGCAGGCAGAACACGATGACCAGCGTCCAGAGCAAGATGCCGATCGGGACGCTGAGGATGTTGATGAGGTAGACCGCTGCACCTGTGAGCAGGATGGCGCCTACTGCGGTCCATACCATGAGAAACCGTCGGCGTGCCTTCTCCATCGCGACATCGGGATTGGTGGCCATGGATACCAGCTCCTAGCGCTCCTGGGAGGAATCGTTGCCCTGGGGAGCATACGTGAAGTACGCAGGCTGCTCAGGCTGGTCATCAGGCTGGACTTGCTGGGGCGCATCGTCGTCGTTTGCCTGGACCTTGGAGGGGGTGCCGCCCTGAGCATCGTCTCCCTCGTCCGGCACGCCTGCCAATGCTGCGGCTTGGGCCTTCGCCTTCGCCTCGCCAAGAGCGACCGATTCATCGCTGGCATGCTTGGACTTGAGCTTCTCGCGAACCTTGGAGGTGACGTTGTTCATGATCTCCATGGGAGCGTTCGTGGCGGCCTCAACCGCGCCCACCGCATTCGAGGCGGAGTCGGTGATGTCGCTGACATCCTCCAAGATCTGATCGAGGCGCATGATCTCGAGATTCGCCGCATCCACGGTCAAGGACACGCGATCGACGAGCGGATCGACCTTGTCCATAGCGGGCTCGAGCGATTTCGTGATGCGCTGCACGCTTTCAAGCGTCGGGTCGAGTTGCTCCTTCATCTTGTCAACCGTGGTGCGCGTTTTGCGCACGGTGATGACAAGCTCGATCACGAACCACACCAAAGCCACGCCGAGCACCACGTACACGATAGGCAAAACCACGCCCATAACTTCGCCGAAATCCACCAGACGCCTCCTTCATATATCCATATACGCCGCCAACTATAGCATGCGGTCTTGGATTCTACCCCGCCGACGCATGCGTTTACACCCGCCGTTCATAGCGGTTGCAATGCAGTTACCTTCGAAAAGACGTGGGGTTTTGCCTTGCGCTCCTTAAGAAGAAGCGCCTAACGGGCACCCGGTTCCTAGCCTTCGGAAGCATCCCGCGCGCCCGGCTTCTTCGACCCGCTGCGCAAACCGTTCGCCTCGACATCGACCGGCTTGCCCTTCGGCAACCCAGCCCCATGATTGCCTCCTACCGCCGCATGGGCAGCCTGCGCCCTATCTCGGGCTGCCGTATGCATAGCCTGCGCCCGATCGCGCGCCGCGGCATCTACGCGATACGACTCCCAACCGCGCTCGGAGGGATGATAAAAGCAACCGCGCTCAAGCCCTTCGGGCAGATAGCGCTGGTCGACCCAGCCTGCAGGATAATCGTGCGGGTATTTGTACGCGCCGTAATGCTCGGAGCCGGGACGATGCCTGTCACGGAGGTAGTCGGGGACATCGCGCTTGGGCCCGTTGCGTACTTCCGCCAAGGCAGCATCGATGCCTGCTTCGCACGCGTTACTTTTCGGCGCAAGAGCTATATAGGTAGCCGCCTGCGCCAAATTGATGCGGCATTCGGGATACCCGATGACCTCCGCTGATTTGAACGCTGCCGCGGCCACCAGCAATGCCTGAGGATCGGCGTTGCCCACGTCCTCGGACGCATGGATGAGCATTCGGCGCGCGATGTATTTGGGGTCCTCTCCCCCATCGATCATACGGGCGAGCCAATACAGCGCCGCATCGGGATCGGAACCGCGCATGGACTTGATGAATGCGGATATGATGTCGTAATGCATATCCTTGTTCTTGTCATACGGCAATGCGCGATGCGGCGTAGCGCTTTCCACCTGCGCCTTCGTGATAACGGCAGGGTCCTCGCGCGTGCCGGGCTGCTGCATGCCCGCCGCAAGCTCGAGGGTGGTAAGCGATGCGCGGCCATCGCCGCCCGCCAAGAGCACGATAGCGCTGCGAGCAGCCGGGTCGAGCTTATACAAGCCGTCCAGCCCGCGAGAGTCGGCAACGGCCCGATCGACCAACTGCGCCACATCGCCGTCGGAGAGCCCCTTGAGACCGACTACGCGCGAACGGCTGATCAGCGCGGAGTTCACTTCGAAAAACGGGTTTTCAGTGGTGGCGCCCACCAGCACCACGGTGCGGTTCTCCACCGCATGGAGAAGCGCATCCTGCTGACTGCGATTGAATCGATGGATCTCGTCCACAAACAGGATGGTACGCGAGCCGTTGAGCGCCAAGCGCTTCTCGGCGGCGTCGATTTCCCGGCGCAGGTCGGATACGGTGCCGCCGATGGCCGACACCTCCACGAACGTGGCCTTCGTGGATTCGGCGATGACGTGAGCGATGGAGGTTTTGCCGGTTCCCGCCGGGCCGTAGAGGATGACCGAGCTGACGTTGTCCTGCTCGATGGCCGCACGCAACCAGCTGCCCGGGCCCACGGCATCCTGCTGCCCCACCACATCTTCCAGCGTTCGCGGGCGCATGCGCACCGCCAGCGGCGCCACCTGCTGCTTGCGTTCGTTCTCCATTGCCGTGAATAGCGTGTCCATGACCACCCCTGCCTGTTGATTGGCAAACCATGATAGCACGCGAACGTTTGTTTGCCTAGAGAAAAACGGGGCGTCTCGCTCAGCTCGAAAAGCAACGGCTTGCTTACACCTGCTTCACCGATTCTGTCAAGACTTTACTTTGCCTTGAGGTCCCATATACTCGATATCAGGTTCCACCCTTGTCGCCGTACTTTTTGCGATGGACCGATGCTATTTCCGAGGGAGCTCAAGATAGCAAGTGAAACGGAGATTCGCGCCCGTTGGCACGAAAGCCGGGAAGCAAGCTGCGAGCACCCACCTTGTTGAGGTGGGTTCATCCTTCCGGCCGGGGGTGGGACTTTTTTCATGCCCGAATCCAGCCCGCCCCGCCATCATACCCGCAACCATCTTGCGAAAAGCAGCTACGCCGCAGGCAGCCTGAGCACGAACGTGGTGCCCTCGCCTTGCACCCCTTCCACGCAGATCGTGCCGTGGTGGTATTGCACCGCATGCTTGACGATGGCAAGCCCCAGGCCCGTGCCGCCTGTTTCCTTCGAACGGCTTTTATCCAGACGGAAGAACCGCTCGAACACCTTTTCGCGCATCTCCTCGGGAATGCCCGCCCCGGTATCGCTCACGCGCACCGTGACCACCGATTCGGGGTCCGGCTCCGCCCCTGCCGCGCGCAGCGCCTCCAAAACCTCCTCGGACGCAGCGCCCTGCGACACGCGCACCGACACGCTTCCGCCGGCATGGTTGTAGCGCACCGCATTCTCGATAAGGTTGTATAGCATCTCCTCGGCAAGCGTCTCGCTACCGTTGATGTGGGCGGACCCGCCCTTTACGGAGATGGATACGCCCTCGTCAGCGGCGAACGACTCCAAGCGTCCGGCCATCCGTCGGGCAGCGGACGCCACGTCGATGGGCCGCTCCTCGCGCGCGAACGCGCTCTCGTCGAGCTTCGAAAGCGTGAGCACGTCGTTGATAAGGCCGCGCATCGCCTGCGCCTCGTCGTAGATAAGGCCGGCGAACTTCTGCCGGTCCTCAGGCAGCACCATATCGTTCTTCATAAGCTCGGCGTAGCCCGATATCACCTGCAGCGGCGTCTTCATCTCGTGGCTGACGTTGCTGGAGAAATCGCGGCGCATGCTTTCGGCTTCGGCAAGCTCCTTGTTCTGCTTCTTGAGCTGCGTCTGCTGATCGTCGATGCGCTGAAGAAGGGGCACCATTTCCCCGTAGATGTCGTTTTCCAAAGGTTCCGCCATGTCAAGGGCGTCGATAGGCTTCATGATGTGGCGCGTGAGCAGCCGGGACAGCAAGAATACCAATCCGGCGACGACCACGAGCGCGAACAGCGTTGGCACGAGCATCTCGCCCAAGAAGGCGAACAGGGAATGACGGGTTTCAGACAAGCGGACGATGCGCCCATCGGAGAGCTTCTCGGCGGCATACACCGTATCGGTGCCCAAGGTTTCCGAATAGCGCATGCTCACCGCCTCGCCCGTGCGCGCGGCCTTGCTGACCTCGGGACGGGAGGCGTGGTTATCCATCTGACCGGCGTCTGCCTGGCTATCGTAGAGCACCAGGCCGTTTTCGCTGATAAGCGTGTAGCGGGTGATACCGCTGAACTGCTGGGACAAGACGGTGGTCACATCGGCGGCCGGGGCCTCGTCAAGGGCCGTCGCCGCCCGGCTGGCTTCCTGGACCAGGGCCTGCTCGGCATCATGCTCATAGGAGTAATAAAAGATGCTGACCATCACCGCGGAAAAGGCCAAAAGAATCCCCAGGGAAAACGCCAAAACGGTGGTGAAGATGCGGCCGGCAAGGCTTTTAACGTGATCGGGCGAAGGGCTCATGCGGCAAACCTCTATTCCGGCTGTCTGATGCTGTAACCCACGCCGCGCACGGTTTTGATGCAGGCATCGGCACCCGGGCATGCGGCGGAAAGCTTCTGGCGCAGCGTTTGGATGTGCACGTCGACAGTGCGCGTCTCGCCCACGAACGTCATGCCCCATACGTCCTCGAGCAGCTGACCGCGCGACAGCACGCGCCCGACGTTGCGAAGCAGTGCGCACAGCAGGTCGAACTCCTTGAGCGTGAGCTCGACGGGGATGCCGCCTGCGGAAACGGTGTGCTCGAGCACGCGCAGCTCGATGGGCCCGCACTCCAGCACATCGCCGGCGGGCGCGGTTGGCGCCGCGGCGCGGCGCAAGAGCGCGTTCACGCGGCTGACCAGCTCCATCATGCCGAAGGGTTTGGCCAGGTAATCGTCGGCGCCCGCATCAAGGCCGCTGACCTTGTCGAACTCGGTGCCTTTCGCCGTGAGCATCATGACGGGAAGGAACTTGGTGGCCGGGTCCTCGCGCAGGCGGCGGAGAACCTCGAGTCCGTCGATCTCGGGTAACATGATGTCGAGCAACACCAGATCGGGAAGCGATTCCCGGCAAGCATCGAAGAAGTCGCCGGCATGGGCGAAGCCCGCTGCCTCAAGGCCCGCCTGCTTGAGCGCGTACACCGTCAAATCGCGGATATTCGTGTCGTCTTCCAAGTAGTAGATCATGCTTGCACCTCGTTATTCCACAACCGAATCGTCTGGACGCGGGCCCGCCAGGCGATAACCGACCCCACGCACCGTTTCAACGACATCGGCATGCTCGCCGAGCTTCTGCCGAAGTGTGAGCACGTGCATGTCGACCGTGCGGCTGCCGCCGCCGAAATCCCAGCCCCACACGTTTTGCAGCAGCTTCTCGCGCGACAGCACGACGCCGGGATGGCGCATCAAATACGCCAGCAAATCGAATTCGCGCATGGTAAGCGCCACGGGCGCCCCGTCGACGAGCAGCTCGCGCGCCTGGAAATCCAGGGAAAGGGCGCCCAGGCTCAGAACGTCCTCGCAACGGCCGCCTCCCCAATCGGGAGCACGGCGCAGCATGGCGCGCACGCGGCTCACCATCTCCATCATACCGAAAGGCTTCGTGATGTACTCGTCGGCCCCGGCATCCAACGCCCGCACGATGTCCAGCTCCGAGTTTTTAGCCGTGACCATCATGACGGGCACGCGGGAAAGCTTGCCAGGCGTGCTGCGGATGCGCTTGAGGATTTCCAGGCCATCGACGTCCGGCAGCATGATGTCCAAAACCACCACATCCGGGATGCTTTTGGCGCATGCGGCGCGAAAAGCCGTGTCATCGGGCTGCCCTTCGGCCTGGATGCCCGACTGCGTCAAGGCGTACAGCACCAGCTGACGGATGTTCTCATCATCCTCGACATAATAGACAGTCACCTGTCACGCACCCCTTCCACAGCCGAAGCGCCGGGCGCGACGCGAACCCTGCGCCCCGCTGCCGCGCTGCGCTACGCTTCGGCGTTTTCCTTACCCGCAGAGTTTAGCGCATGCTCGCCCGTTGCGCGGAAAACGGCCCAGCTTGCAATGCGCTCGGCATCGTCGCCCATGCGCTCGAAGTACTTCGCCACCATGAGCAGCTCCGGCAGATGGCTGGCGCCCTGCGTCTCGCTGCGGATCAGATCGACCACCACCTGCTCGCAGCGGTCGTACAGGTCGTCCACCCCGTCGTCCATGGCGAACACGCGCTGCGCGAGCGCGGCATCTGCCTGGGAGAACGCCTTCGTGGCAAGCGAGACCATGTTCGACACCTTGTCGGTCGCCTCGGCGAACTCGCTCTGCAGGTGCGAGACGGCCTTCGGCGTAAGCTGTTGGGAGAGGTACGCAACGTCGCGCGTCATCTCGTCGATATGCGCCAAGTCGCTGACCAGGCGAAACGCGCCGGTCACTTCCCGCAGATCATCGGCCACCAGCGGTTGCTGCATGAGCATGATGTCAAGGCAGCCGTCCTCGATGGCCTCGCGCATCCTGCGCGCCGCTTTGCTGCCGGAAAGCACGCTTTCGGAGGCATCGGCATCGCCGGCAAGCGCACGACCCGCGGCCCGAACATCGAGCACCGTCTTCTCGGACAGCTGATTGACCAGCGCCCCCAGCTCCTCCAGCTTGTTGATATAACGGGTACGGGTCTTCATCAGCTGAACCTTCCTGTCAGGTAGTCTTTCGTCTTCTGCTGCACGGGGCCGCCGAACAGCTGCTTGGTCGGCCTGGATTCCACCAGCTCTCCCAGGTAGAAGAAGGCCGTCTTGTCGGCCACGCGCGTGGCCTGCTGCATGTTATGCGTGACCACGACCACGGTGCGCTCGCGGGCGAGCTGCACCATCAGCTCCTCGACGAGCGCCGTGGAGATGGGGTCGAGAGCGCTCGTGGGTTCGTCCATGAGCAGCACCTCGGGCTTCGTGGCCAAAGCGCGCGCAATGCACAGGCGCTGCTGCTGGCCGCCGGAAAGCCCCAAGCCCGATTGGCCCAGCTTGTCGCGCACCTCGTCCCACAGGCCGGCGTCGCGCAAGCACTTCTCCACCAACTCGTCGGCCTCGGCGCGACCGAGCCTGCGCATGCGGCGCGGTCCGTACAGGATGTTGTCGCGGATGGACATGGGGAACGGGTTGGGATGCTGGAACACCATGCCCACCCTCACGCGCAGCTCGTTGGCATCGCCGCCGAAGATGTCGCGCCCTGCCACCTCGATGGTGCCTTCGGTGCGCACGGTGGGAACGAAGTCGCACATGCGGTTGAAGGTGCGCAGCAGCGTTGACTTGCCGCAACCGGAAGGCCCGATGAACGCGGTGGCGCGGTTCTTCGGGATGTCGAGCGTGACCCCTTTGAGCGCCTGGAAATCGCCGTACCACAGGTTGAAATCGCGGATGGAGATCATGGGCTCGTCGACCTGGGCACCCGCATCGCGCACCGCCGCGCCTTGCTCGTTTACGAAATCGGTCATATGATCAGCCGAACCTTCCCGTCAGATAGTCTTGCAAACGCTTATCCTGCGGCTGGCTGAACAGGTGCTTGGTGGGGCCGGTCTCCACCATATCGCCCACATAGAAAAACGCCGTGTTGTCGGAAATGCGCGTCGCCTGCTCCATGTTGTGCGTCACGATGATGGCGCAGATGCCTGACTCGGCGATGGAGCGGATGGTCTCCTCCACCGTGAAGGTGGAGATGGGGTCAAGCGCGCTGCACGGCTCGTCGAACAGCACCACGTCGGGATGCATGGCCAGCGTGCGGGCGATGCACAGGCGCTGCTGCTGACCGCCGGAAAGGGCATAGGCGCTCTCGTCGAGCTTGTCCCGCACCTCATCCCACAGCGCGCCGGCGCGCAGGCTCTGTTCCACCAGCGCATCGCAATCCTCCTTGCCGCTCACCAGGCCGTGGCGCTTGGGGGCGAACAAGATGTTGTCGCGGATGGACTTGCGGAACGGCGTGGGCTGCTGGAACACCATGCCGATGGATTTGCGCAGCTCGAACAAGTTCTCCTTGCGCGTGTTGATGTTGCGACCGTGATAGAGCACCTCGCCGCCGATCTTGCACTTGGGGATTTCCCGGTTCATAAGGTTGAGGCAGCGCAGAAACGTGGACTTGCCGCAACCGGACGGGCCGATCAGCGCCGTCACCTGCCCCGCCGCGAAGTCGAGCGACGTGGGATGCAGGGCCTCGTTGCTCCCGTAGCATACGGTAAGATCGCGCGTGCTCAGAAGCGTCCCACCGTCGGACCGACCGTCGCCCGCCTGGGGCGCACAAGCGCCTACCATTTCGTTTTCCCTGCTCATTCGCTGGTCAGCCTCCTTTCCAGATACTTGCCGATCACGCGTGCCAGGATGTTGAACGCCAGGATGCACACCATGAGCACCGCCGCGGTGCCGTTGGAGATGGCCGTCAGGTCGGGCACCACGCCCTCGCTGTTGATCTTCCAGATGTGCACGGCCAGGGTCTCGGCCGGGCGGAACACGTTCCACGGACACGAGGGGCTGGAGAAGTCAAGGCACGCGAAGTCGAGCACCGGGGCGGACTGGCCCGCCGTGAAGATCAGCGCCGCGGCCTCGCCGAACACGCGGCCCGCGGAGAGCACCACGCCGGTGACGATGGCGGGCATGGCAGCGGGAAGCAGCACGTGGATGGTGGTTTCCCAACGCGTCAGACCCATGGCAAGGCCCGCATCGCGCTGGCTGCGCGGCACGTCCTCGAGCGCCTGCTGGATGACGCGCACGAGGATGGGGATGTTGAACATGGTCAGCGCCACCGCGCCGGCGATGATGGAGAATCCCCAGCCCATGTACAGCACGAAGAACAAGAAGCCGAACAGGCCCACGACCACCGACGGCAAGCTGGACAGCGTCTCGATGGCGGTCTTGGCGATCGCCGTGGCCGCGTTGTCGGGCGCATACTGCGACAGGAAGATGGCCGCGCCCAAGGATAGCGGCACGCTGATGAGCAGCGTGAGGATCAGCAGGTAGAAGCTGTTGAACAGCTCGGGGCCGATGCCGCCGCCTTCCTTGAACTGCTGGGGCTTGCCGGTGAGGAAGTTCAGGTCGAACAGCTTCGGCGCGCCCGCCACCAGGATGTAGATAACGATGGCCGCGAGCATGAGCATGACGAAGGCGGCGATGCCCACCAGCACGCCGGTGGCGATGCGGTCCTGCCGGTTGATGCGGCGCACGTGCGCCGACATATCGAAGTTAGCCACGTTTTGCCGCCCCCTTATGCCCGATGAGGTGGATGATCATGATGAACACGAGCGACATGGCCAAAAGCAGCAGGGCCAGCGACCACAGAACGTCGTTGTGCACCGTGCCCATGGCCTCGTTGCCCATGCCCATGGTCAGCACGCTGGTCAGCGTGGACGCGGGCGTGAACAGGCCGGAGGGCATCTGGATGGCGTTGCCGATGACCATCTGCACCGCCAGGGCCTCGCCGAAGGCGCGCGTCATGCCCAGGATGACCGCCGTCATCAGCGACGGGGCCGCGCTTTTGAGCACCACGTTCCAAATGGTCTGCCAGCGCGTGCAGCCCAGCGCGTAGCTGCCCTCGCGATACTCGTGCGGCACGGCGGCCAGCGCATCGATGGACAGGCTGGTGATAGTCGGCAAGACCATGATGGCCAGCACCACGGCGCTCGAGAAGATGCCGAAGCCGGTGATGGTCTGCCCCATGGCGCCCGCCGCATCGCGCACCCAGGCCACGATGATCGTCAGGCCGATAAGGCCGTAGACCACCGACGGGATGCCCACCAAAAGCTCTAGAAGCGGCTGGAATACGCGGCGACCGAAACGCGGCGCCACCTCCACCACGAAGATAGCGCTGCCGAATGCGATGGGCAGCGCGAACAGCGTCGACAGCAGCGTGACGGAGAACGAGCCCGCGATCATGGGAAGCGCGCCCACCGTGGGCATGCCGTTCGCGTCCTCCTGATGCGGGTTCCATGTGGTCCCCGTCAAAAACGAACCGAGGTCGATCCCGTCGGCGGTAAACGTTGCGATACCGCGTCCGGCGACCATGGCGACAAGCGTGACGACAAGAAGCGCCACGAGCGCGATGCACGCGCCCGTGACGCCCTGACCGACCCGCTCGACGCGTGCTTTCGCCATCAAGGCCATATGCGCGCGTCTCCTTTCGAAACTAGTTGACTCGATGCGGGTATGGCGAACCTACTTGTTGGAAACCTTGCCGGAAGCGTCCTTCTCCACCTTCATGCCGGACATGGGGATGTAGCCCTGCTGCTCCACCAGGCCGCCCTGCACCTCTTCGCCCATCATATACTCGAGGAACGCCTTCGTGGCCTCGTCGGGGCTGGCAGCGGTGTACATATGCTCGTAGGACCAGATCTTCCAGGAGTTGTCCTCGACGTTTTGCGCATCCGGCTCCACGCCGTCGACCTTGAGAGCCTTGAAGCTGCTGTCGAAGTAGGAGAAGGCCACGTAGGAGATGGCACCGGGGGTGCCGGCGACCATCTTGGCGGCAGTGCCCGAGGAATCCTGCTCCTGCGGCTTGAAGGAATCGGGCACCTTCGTACCTGCCAGGACGACGTCCTCGAACGTGGCGCGCGTGCCGGAGCCGGAAGCGCGGTTGATGACGGTGATCGGGGAATCGGCGCCGCCGACCTCGCTCCAGTTCGTGATCTCGCCCGTAAAGATCTTCTTCAGGTCCTCGAGCTTGATGTCGTCGATGGCGACGTCGGCGTTGACGATCGGGCCCATGCCGACGATGCACACCTTGTTGTCGGCGATCTTGGAGATGTCGGAGGAATCCTTCAGCTTGGACTCGGCGAACACGTCGGAGTTGCCGATCTGAACCGCACCCTGGGCGATCTGCGTGACGCCCTGGCCGGAACCGCCGCCCTGGACGGTGATCTGGACGCCAGGGTTCTCCTCCATGAACTGCTCCGCGGCCGCCTCGCACAGCGGCTGCAGCGCGGTGGAGCCCACCGCCGTGATGGTGCCGGAAAGCGCCTTCTTACCGGAGGCGGCGTTACCGGATTCGGCGGAGCCGCCGTTGGAACCCGAGCAACCTGCCAGGCCGAAACCGGCGACGGCCAACGCGGACATGCCGGCGATGCCGATGAAGCTGCGGCGGCTGATGTAAGAACCCTGCATAGTACGTATACTCCCTTCGGATGTCTTCTCATGCAAAACGAGCTTGCAGGTGAGGATGGTACGCGCTTCGTCGGGGAGCGCACGACCGCAAGCGCAGTCCATGACCGAAGCGTGACAGGGTTTTACGCGCGGTTTACAAGCCGGACCGGGGTGCTTTACAAAGCGCTTGCTTCGCTGCGAAGGCTTTACCCTCGCCTGTCGCACGAAAAGGCGAAGCGGCGGGCGTTTTGCGAAACCCGCACGCGAGCAGGCGAAACGGGGCGGACGCCAGGACCAGCCAGAACATACGAGGCGAAAAAACGGCGCCGTCGCCGCCGAGATGAACGAGCGCAGCCCCTTCAAAGCGCGAACAGGCCGAGGGCCCCGGAAGCATCCGCCTCCGAGGCCCTCGGCCCGTTCGTATACGATATCCGTCTATTGCCTGGTCAGGGGCGCGATAGCGCGTAGCACGGCATCCTTCGCCGGCGTGGCGTCTTCGCCGCTTGCCATGGTGAAGATGAGCGACCCGGCGAAACCGACGTCGACGACCTCGGTGAACCACAGGCGCGGGGCCGCCTCCACCGCGCCCACCCGACGCGCCGCGGCGAGCGCCGCCTGCTCGATGCGCCCGGCCCTCTCGTCAAGATCCTCGCCGCCGCCTTCCACCACCAGGGACAGCGTCACCTTGCCCGTAGGCGGCAGATGCACGAGCGACGTCTTGTTGATGATGGAGTTGGGGATGACCACCGTCTCGCCCTTGGAGTTGGTGATGGTGGTATGGCGCCAGTTCACGTCCTTCACAACGCCCGCAGCGCCGCCGACCGAGATGTTGTCGCCCGGCGATACGATACGCAGCAGGCTGACCTGCACGCCGCCGATGAGATTGGAGATGGTGTCCTGGAAGCCCAGCGAGATGGCGATACCGCCGATGCCCAGCGCCGTGATGGCGGCCGACACGTCCACGCCGAAGCACGTGGACAGCACGACAGATCCGCCCACCACCCACACGATGGCGCGCCCGATGTTGATGAAGATCGACGACGAGGGCAGATCGTCGGAGTAGTTGAGCACACGGCGCAGGAACTTCGTGAGCAGATGCCCCACCACCGCCGTTGCCGTGATGATGACTACGGCGGTTATGAGCGTGCCCAGCCACGCGTTGCCCACCGCCGATATGATGCCGTGCTCGAAATCCTCCATATAAGGAAAGCCCCTTCCGCGGGATGACCCGCTTCAAACCACGGGGCCACGCCCGAACCGGGACGCGGCCCCGCAAGAACCGTTATTCCACCGTGCCGTACACCTGACCCCAAGCATGCCCGTCGATAGCCGAGTTCAGCTGATCGCACAGGCGCTGGCGCGTATAGGTGCCCGGCGGCAGCAAGGCGATGATCTCGTCGAGGTCGTCGGGCAGGTCGAACGACTCGGCCGTGACGACCACGTCAAGTCGCCGCACGAACTTCCCGCCGTCGGCGAACACCGAATCGACGACGCGCTGCAGCTGGCCGTAGTGCTCGCTGCGGCGTGTGTTCGTCGCGAACTTCGCCATAGCGGCTACGCCTCCACGTCGGGTCGATGCGCATCGAGGCCTTCCGTCGCCGCGACCAGGGCGCCGGCATAAGCGGGCGTGGCCTGGCCGGTTGCGCGCAGGAACTGCGCGCCGGCCGCGCGAAGGTGCTGGGCCGCCTCCATCATGACATCGGGGCGATGATACGGGTTTTCCGGCGTTGCCTGGCGCTGACGGGGGTTGTGCTCCACGACGTCGAGCTGCGCGAGCACGGGCAGGGGCAGCTTCGCCGCCTGCCGCGCAAGCTCGCAGGCGCGCTCGACGGGCGCCTGCGTGCAAAAGCCCGCCACGCTCGCCTCGAACTCGGCCATCACGTCGAGCGCCTCGTCGAAGCCGTGGCGGCCATCTGCCAGCATGCCGTCGGCGCCCACGTTCACGGAGGCGAACACGGGCAGGCCGCTAACCTGGCGCAGGCCCATAAGCGCGCATTTCAGGTCGCTTGGGTTGGTAAACCCGTTCAAGAAGAAGCCGTCAAGGGAAAGACCCTCGAAGGCGCGCGCCGCGCGGGCATACTGGTCGCGGTTCTCGTTGAGCGACGCCTTGCTAGACGCATCGAGCGGCAAACCGCACGGCCCAAGCTCCACCAGCACATGCTGGGGGCGCAGCTTCGCGGCGCACGCGACGGCGGCGCGGGCAAGCTCGGGTAGGCGCTCGGCCATGCCCTGATGCGCAAGGCGCGCCGGGGTCATGCCGGCCGTTTCAGTGACAAGGCACTGCACGCCCGCCACAAGGTTCAGGCGAAGGGCGTCCTCGACGGCCTCCGGCTCCATAAGCGTGGCATATTCCACATCGCCGTCGAGCTCGAACCCTTGGCGCGCGAGCACGGGGGCGACAGGGCTGGACAGCACGAGCATATCGCGGTGGAACCGCAGCTGGATATCAGGCATGGATGTTTCCTTTCGACCTGAACATGATACCAAAGGGCCCAAGGAGCCAGGCAAAGGGGCATCGCAGGCACACAAGCGCCACCCACATCTGCGCTCCATAAGGTTACGGGAAGAGAACATCTGCTTTCATCAGGGAAAACCGCTGTTTTACCACCCTGTTCCCGTCTGCTTGGCAACGGAACGGTAACGGCGTCTCCTGGGCATTCACATTCCGTTCACGAGCGCATCACCCCAAAGCCACTCCCCGGACACGCCCGCTTCAACATCGGCCGGTATAGTAAGCCTTGCAAGCGGGACATCCCCTTTCCACCGCTTGTCTGCTCCCCATAGCAGATCGCGATGCTAAAGCATCGTTCCTCCCCTCCTTTCGGGCCGCAAGTTTCCCCCTTTTCACTTGCGGCCCATCCCTTTTCTTGGCCGAAAACCGCCAACGCACGAAACCGCGCCGCCGAGAAGCCGGTCTCCGCGCAACGTCGCAAGCGGAAGATCATATCGGTCCGCATCCGCACAAGCCGCCTTACCTGCCAGGGCCCCGGCATCCCACCCCGACGAGCCCCGC
>NZ_CABQJR010000007.1 GCF_902464545.1 uncultured Senegalimassilia sp. | reverse complement strand
CCCGAGGCCGAGCGCAGCTACCTGGCCGGCGTCGGCGCGCAGTACGACTCCGAGCTGGTCTACCACAACATGCAGGACACCGCCTCCCGCATGGGCATCGTGTACTCCGGCATCGAGGAGGCGCTGCACGACCCGCAGTGGGAGCCGCTCATCCGCGAGAAGTTCATGACGCTCATCCCGCCCACCGACCACAAATTCGCCGCCCTGCACGGCGCGGTGTGGTCCGGCGGCAGCTTCGTGTACGTGCCGAAGGACACCAAGCTCGACTTCCCGCTGCAAAGCTACTTCCGCCTGAACGCGAAGGGCGCGGGCCAGTTCGAGCACACGCTCATCATCGTGGAAGACGGCGCCGACCTGCACTTCATCGAGGGCTGCAGCGCGCCGAAGTACAACGTGGCGAACCTGCACGCGGGCGCCGTGGAGCTGTTCGTCGGCAAGAACGCGCACCTGCGCTACTCGACCATCGAGAACTGGTCGAAGAACATGTACAACCTCAACACCAAGCGCTCCACGTGCGACGAAGGCGGCTCGATCGAATGGGTGTCCGGCAGCTTCGGCAGCCATGTGGGCTACCTGTACCCCATGTCCATCCTGGCCGGCCGCAAGTCCACGTGCACGTTCACGGGCATCACGTTCGCCGGCACGGGCCAGAACCTCGACACCGGCTGCAAAGTGGTGCTCGCCGCACCGGAGACCTCGGCGTCCATCGAGACGAAGTCCATCTCCAAGGGCGGCGGCGTGTCCACGTTCCGCAGCAGCGTGGTGGCCACGCCGAAGGCCGAGAACTCCGCGTGCAGCGTGTCGTGCCAGAGCCTGATGCTCGACGATCACAGCCGCTCCGACACCATCCCGGCCATGGACATCCGCTGCAAGCACGTCGATATCGGACATGAGGCCACCATCGGCCGCATTGGCGACGACAAGGTGTTCTACCTGATGAGCCGCGGTATTTCGGAGGAAGAGGCCCGCACGATGATCGTGAACGGCTTCGCCGACCCCGTTTCCAAGGAGCTGCCGCTCGAGTACGCCGTGGAAATGAACAACCTCATCAAGCTGGAAATGGAAGGGGCGATCGGATAATGGGCGCCGACGTTTTGAGCAACGTGAACGCGATGCCCGCGCCTACCTGGCATCGCCTTGATATGAACGAGACCGCCGTGGAGCTGCCCGAGGGCCTGTCCTTCGCAGCCCAGGCGGAAGTGGAGGCCGCCGCCGAGCTCATCGGCGAAGCGGGCGCCTTCGACGCGGCCGTGGCCGCGCTGCAGGAGCGCGTCGATGCGGCTCGCGCCGCCGGCCCCCCCGCCGGGGCCGCGCGGCAGGAGCGCGTCGAGGCGGCTCGCGCCGCCGGCCCCGCCGATACGCGCGCCATCCTGAAGGCGGTCGACCCCGACGTGGACCCCGCCGACCTGGACATCCCCGCGCTTTCCACCTACGAGCACAAGGCCGTGCGCCAGGAGATGGCGAACAACGTGGCCGAGGCGTTCGAGTGCGGCATGGGCGAGCAGGCCACCGAGTGGCTGTCCCAGGCCGCCGGCAAGGCCGCCGCAACCGTGTTCGCGCCGGCCGCCGGCAAGCGCGGCCAGGCCACCGTGCGCATCGCCGGCGTCGACGGTGCCGCCAACGTGGCCGCCATCGACGTGGTGGCCCCCGCGGGCGCTGCGTTCGACCTGACCGTGTCGCTTGACTCCCCCGCCGCCGGCAGCGGCGTGGTGGGCGTGGTGCTGCGCGTGTTCGCCGGCGAGAACGCCCACGTCAACGTCACGTCCGTGCATACGCTCGACGAAACGTGGATGGCGCTCGACGACACCGGCATCGTCTGCGACGAGGGCGCGTTCGTCACCGTTCGCCACCGCATGCTGGGCGCCGGCAAGTCCTACACGGGCCTGGCCACCGACCTGCGCGGCGACCTGTCGCGCGTGGACGTGGACACCCGCTACCTGGCCGCCGGCCAGGACGTGCGCGACTTCAACTACGTCGTGCGCCATCGCGGCAAGAAGACCCGCTGCAACATCGACGCCAACGGCGCGCTCATGGGCGAGTCGAAGAAGGTCCTGCGCGGCACTATCGACCTGGTGCGCGGCTGCAAGGGCGCCGAGGGCACCGAGCGCGAGACCGTGCTTCTGGTAGACGAGCGCGTGGACAACAAGACCATCCCCGTCATCCTGTGCGACGAGGACGACGTGGCCGGCAACCATGGCGCCACCATCGGCCACGTTGCCGCCGACCAGCTGTTCTACCTGAAGTGCCGCGGCCTTTCCCAGGAAGCCGCCGAGGGCCTGTTCGCCACGGCCACCCTGGAGGAAACGGCGCTTACCATCGAAGACGAAACCGTTCGCGCGGGCGTCGGCCGCCTGGCCGGCCGCCTGGGCATTCCCTATCAGGAGGTGGAAGGCTAGCTTATGTCAGCTTCCGCAAACAACGCAGAGCTCGATCGCACGGCGTGCGCCGTGGCCGACGCGGCGCACGCCGCCCAGGCCTCGGCCACGGCCGGCGACATCGTGTGCGCCGCCAACATCGCCGAGAACCCCTACAAGCGCGACTTCCCGCTGCTTGCCAACCATCCCGACCTGGTGTTTTTGGACAGCGCCGCCACCGCGCAGCGCCCCGCCGCCGTGCTTGACGCGCAGCGCCGCTTCTACGAGGAGATGAACGCCAACGCCCTGCGCGGCCTGTACCGCCTGTCGGTCGAGGCCACCGAGGCCATCGAGATCGCCCGCCAGCGCGTGGCGAAGTTCATCGGCGCGCCCGACGCGCACGACATCGTGCTCACGCGCAACGCCTCCGAGTCGCTCAACATCGTGGCGAAGGCCTTCGCCCCCACCGTGCTTAAGCCCGGCGACGAGGTGTGCATCACCATCATGGAGCACCACTCCAACCTCATCCCGTGGCAGCAGGCCTGCCGCGCGGCCGGCGCGAAGCTCGTCTACCTTTACCCTGACGAGAACGGCGTCATCACGCCCGAGGAGATGGACGCGAAGATCGGCCCGAAGACCAAGATCCTGTCCGTGGTGCACGTGTCCAACGTCCTTGGCGTGCAGAACCCCGTCGAGGAGCTGGGCCGCCGCGTGCACGAGCAGGGCGGCTACCTGGTGGTCGACGGCGCGCAGTCCACGCCGCACATCCATGTGGACGTGCAGGCCATCGGCGCCGACTTCTTCGCCTTCTCCGCGCACAAGCTGTTCGGCCCGTTCGGCATGGGCGTGCTGTGGGGCCGCGACGAGCTGCTCAACGCCATGCCGCCGTTCCTCACGGGCGGCGAGATGATCGACTCGGTCACCGAGCAGGACGCCACCTGGGCGCCCGTGCCCGAGAAGTTCGAGGCCGGCACGCAGGACGCCGCCGGCATCTACGCCACCGCGGCGGCCATCGCCTACGTGGAGTCGGTGGGCCTCGACGTCATCGCCGCGCGCGAGCAGGCGCTCGTGCGCTACTGCATGGACGAAATGGCGAAGCTGCCCTTCGTCACCATCATCGGCAGCCCCGACCCCGACATGCACCACGGCGTCATCAGCTTCAACGTCGACGGCATCCACCCGCACGACGTGGCCAGCATCTTGGACATGGACCAGGTTGCCATCCGCGCCGGGCACCATTGCGCGCAGCCGCTGCTCACCTGGCTGGGCGTGGAGAACCTTGCCTGCTGCCGCGCCAGCCTGGCGTTCTACAACGACAAGAAGGACGTCGACGCCTTGATCGAGGGCCTCGGCAACGTTTGGAGGACCTTCAATGGCTAACATCTACACCGCCGCGCTCATGGAGCACAACGCGCATCCCGACTACAAGTACGACATGGAGGGCGCCACCGACGAGCACGAGGGCGTGAACCCCAGCTGCGGCGACGAGATGGTGCTGAAGCTGCGCATCGAGAACGGCGTCATCGAGGAGGCCGCGTTCACCGGCCACGGCTGCGCCGTCTCGCAGGCATCCGCCGACATGATGGCCGACCTGGTCACCGGCGAGACCGTCGAGGAGGCGCGCCGTCTGTGCGGCCTGTTCATGAAGATGGTCAAGGGCGAGACGCTCACCGACGAGGAGAAGGAAGACCTCGACGAGGCGGCCCAGCTGGAAAGCATCAGCCACATGCCCGCGCGCGTGAAGTGCGCCGAGCTGGGCTGGCGCACCCTGTCCGAGATCATCGGCGAATAGGAGCGCGAAACCGCCATCGCAAAGCCGGGAGGGGTTAGCCCCTCCCGGCTTTTTTGGTTTTGCGGGGAACGGAGCTACGGGACGTGGACGAACAGGGGACGGAGGTGTGTTCAGGGTTATTCCTCGCGTTTTGGGCAAAGCGTCGTGAACGCACCTCCGTCCCCTGTTCGCCGGGCGTTTCGTTCTCGCCGGTCCCATTCCCTATTCAACAAGTAGGGAATTATTCGGTTGTCGGTAACATTTTGCCGACGAATGGCTATACTCGCGTTTGTCCTAGTTTTTCGAGCCCCGCCCGGATACCCGGGCGGGGCTCATTTGCGTTTCTGGGGCAGCGGACATGCCGCAGACCGAGCTCCTCGTGAACAGGGGACAGAGGTGTGTTCACGGTCGATCCTCGCGTTTTCGACAAGGCATCGTGAACACACCTCCGTCCCCTGTTCACCGGTCAAACGCCGCATATGCGGGCTTCGTCGGCGCAGCGTCCCCTTCCCCAGCAACGCGCGCACGTTAGAAAGGTTTCATCATGAAGGTCCTTGAGAAGATCAGCGACTTCGCCGGCAAATGGATGGCCATCATCGCGCTTGCGGTCGCCATCATCGCCTTCGTCGCGCCCGCGCCCGTGCATGCGGCGCTGCCCACCAGCTGGGTCAACCCGCTGCTCGGCATCGTCATGTTCGGCATGGGCATGACGCTCAAGCTCGGCGACTTCAAGGTGGTGTTCACCAAGCCGAAGGCCGTGATCACCGGCATCCTGTCCCAGTTCATCATCATGCCGCTGATCGCCTGGGTGCTGTGCCTTGTCTTCCAGCTGCCTACCGAGCTTGCCGTGGGCGTCATGCTTGTCGGCTGCTGCCCCGGCGGCACCTCCTCCAACGTCATGACGTACCTGTCCAAGGGCGACGTGGCGCTGTCCGTCGGCATGACCGCGTGCACCACCATCATGGCCCCGGTCGTCACCCCGGCGCTCGTGCTGCTGCTTGCCGGCCAGAGCGTCGACGTCAGCTATGTCAGCATGCTGCTGTCCATCGTGCAGGTGGTGCTCGTGCCCATCGCGCTGGGCTTCGTCATCAACGCCGTGGCGTCCAAGGTTGCCCAGGCCTGCTCCAAGGTGCTGCCGCTCGTCTCCGTCATCGCCATCTCGCTGATCATCATGGCCGTGGTGTCCGCCAACGCCGCCAAGCTGGCGACCGTCGGCGCGCTGATCATCGTGGTGGTCATGCTGCACAACGTCTGCGGTTACGCGCTGGGCTATTTCGTGGGCCGCACGCTCGGCCTGTCGAAGGCGCAGATGCGCACGCTGTCCATCGAAGTCGGCATGCAGAACTCCGGCCTTGCCACCTCGCTTGCCACCATGCACTTCGCAACCATGCCGCTAGCCGCCGTGCCCGGCGCCGTGTTCAGCGTGTGGCACAACATCTCCGGCGCCATCTACGCCAACATCCTGGCCCGCACCGCCGGCAAGGACGCGAAGGCAGAATAACGCCGCAGCGCCGCGCTGGCGCTTTATCGTTTGACCTGGTTTTCAAGCCCCGTCCGGTTATCCGGGCGGGGCTTGTTTGCGCATGCGGGCGCGAACGCGAACAGGGGACGGAGGTGTGTTCGCGATACGTTGCCGAAAGCGCGAGGATCGACCTTGAACGCACCTCCGTCCCCCTGTTCACGCAGAGCCGGCCTTCCCTCCCGCGTTTTCAAGCGGGCACGCAAGGGGATTGCCTGCCCTTTACAGGTGATGCCAACGTGCCCCGCAGAATGCTGCTAGTATGGGGAACGTTTTGATTGGATAGCGGATCACGGAGGATCGACATGCTCGCATTGCACGTATTGGCCAGCGGAAGCTCGGGGAACGCCGCGGTGGTCGAGAACACCGCCACCGGCGCCGGCGTGCTGATCGACTGCGGCATCTGCAAGCGCGACTTCCTCAACCGCTGCGATGCGGCCGGCTTCGATCCCGGCCGCATCCAGGCTATGTTCGTGACGCACGAGCACGGCGACCACGTAAAGGGCCTCGGCGTGGTGCTGCGCGGGCTGGCGAAAATCGGCAACGTGCCGCCGGTGTTCGCGGCGGGCGCGTGCACGGCGAACAGCAGCGCGCTGGCGAAGGTGGCCGAGGCGTTCGACGTCCGCGAGATGGCGACCGGCCCCGGCGCCGTCGAGACAGCGGGCATGCGCATCATCCCCTTCGCCACCAGCCACGATGCCGCCGCGTCGTTCGGCTTCCGTATCGAAGACGCCGCCGATGGCGACGCGGTGGGCTACTTGACGGACTCCGGCATCGTCACGGCGCAGGCGCACGCGGCGCTGCGCGACGTGCGCATCCTGGCGCTGGAGAGCAACCACGACCCGAAGATGCTGGCCGCCGGGCCCTACCCGTACGTCATCAAGCAACGCATCGCGTCGAACAGCGGCCACCTGTCCAACGGCCAGGCGGCCGCCGAGCTCAGCACGCTGGTAGCCGAATCGCGCGCAGCGGGCCAGCGCCTGCCGCAAACGGTGGTTGCCATGCACGTGTCGCAGAACAACAACGACTACAGCCTGGCCAGGCGCACGCTCGAGGCGGCGCTCGGCGATGCGGGCTGCTACGCGGAAACCCTCTGCGGCTACCAAGCCCGCCTCACCACCGCCCGCTAAAACGCAAAAGGCGGTGCGCCCCGAAGGACGCACCGCCTAACCGGCAGTTTCTGGCTTCGCGCGCCGCGAATCCCTGGAACGGGAACACCCGCCGCGGGTCAACCGATCACGCCTGCCGCTTCAGCAACGCCAGCGCAAAATCAAGCAAGCGAACGAAATAGCCCTCCGGCTGCGACGCCGCCACCTTCTCGCGAAGACGGGGCACCCAGGCAAGCGGATGCTCGCGAATAAACGACGCGATCTCCTCCGCATCCGGTGCGGCCACATCGCAGGCGGCGGCGCCGGAGGGTTCTTCCGATGCCCGGCGGCAAAGCTCGGACAGGTACAGCAACTCGATACCCACATGGTCCTCGTACTGGTTGTTCTCGTTGCACAGCTCCAGGCCGAGGGCGCGCAAGCGCTCACGCATGGCGAACGTCGCCTCGCCGAAGCCGACATGCGAATCAACGGGGCCGTTGGCGGACTCCCAAGGTGCGGCCGCCGGCTTCGGAGGGCCGACGAACAGCTTAGTGAACTCGACGGACACGCGCTGCACCACCTCGGAGCGGGCGGCATCGGCAGACGCGCGCTTGGCCCAAGACGCCAACGACTCGGCCGAATCGGCCAGCGCGCCATCGAGCAGGCCGCCCAGCTCGCGCCAGAACGCCGGATCCAGGCCGACCGATTCCGTACGGCTCATAGGAGACAGCAGGCTATTGCCCAAAAACGCATACAGCTGGGATGCGACCATCCATTCCTCGCCCGTCATCGAACGCATTTCCCGTCCTTTCAAACCAAACGACCCGTTACGCCATCAAGAAGCGCCGTCCGCGTCGCCCCGGTATGGGGCGCCGCGCAACATGGCCTTACGCCTTCGCAACCAGCTTCTTCGACAGAAGCGCGATGCCCAGGATGCAGAAGCTCACCACCGCCGCCACCACGGCGAACTCGACCGGCTGCGGCATGTACGACCCGGCAAGCGCCCACATGTCGAACCCGTCGGCGCCGCGCGCCGCGGTCGACCCGGACGAAATGCCCGGCGCGCCGTACACGTTCGTGACCGCGAAGCTGGTGAACAGCAGCCACACACGCTTGCAAAACACGCCGCACATCACCAGGGCGCTGGCGGCAACCACCACGCCCGTGCGCTCGCGGCGCTTAGCGGACGCCAGCAGCACGAACGGGAGCAACAGGCCGCCCAGGATCTCGAACCAGAAAAACGGTGCAGTCGCGCCCGAGGTCATGATGCCGAGCACATGGGATGCGCCCTCGGTCCCCGGATACGCCGTGGTCAGAAGCTCGCAGCCGATGAAGAACGCATCCACCGCGATGAACGTGGCCAGCAAGCGCGCCAGGTTCGCGAACAGCTCGCGACCGCAATCGAACACGCCGGCCTTGCGCACCGCCGCCAGGACCACCATCAGAAGCGCCAAGCCCGAGTCGCAGGCCGATGCCACGAAGATGGGGGCCATGATGGCCGAGTACCAGCCCTCTTTGGCGATCTCCAGGCCGAAGATCCACGCCGTCACGCTGTGCACCAGGATGGCGACCGGCAGCGCCACGTACGACAGCATCTTCACCTTGCGCTCATCGCCGCGACGCAGCCAGATGATGTCCAGCACGTTGATGACCAGGTACGTCGTGATGACGCACATGTCCCACGCCAGCGGGCTGGTGAAGTTCAAGTGGATAAACATGTTCCAGATGCGCTGGATGCCGCCCAGGTCGATCAGAATGAACGCGCCTGCGCACAGGATGCACACCGTGGAGGTGATGACCGCGGGCATGGACACGCGCTTGAACGACTCGATGCCGAACACGTGCGCCGAGCTTGCCACGATCAGGCCGCCGGCGGACAGGCCGACGAAGAACATGAAACACGTGATGTACAGGCCCCACGACACGCCGTTGGACATGCCCGTCACGCACAGGCCCTGCGTCAGCTGGAACAGGTAGGCGCAGAAGCCGATCACCATGATCGCCGCCAGAACGCCGACGCCGATCTTAGACTGAGCCGAAAGTTTCATAACGGCACCCCTTTACTCGTCGAAGTAGAAGACTTGGGGCTTCGTGCCCTTCTCTTCCAGCAGAATATGCACGCTCTTGCCCTTCGTGGCGCGCAGCTGCGCCAGCTCCGAGTTCGGGTCGTCCAGATCGCCGAACACGCGGGCGTGCGTCGGGCAGCACACCACGCACATCGGCTCCTCCCCGGCATCGGTGCGCTCCTTGCACAGCGTGCACTTCTCCATCACGCCGCGGGTGCGCACGGGCACCCGCGCGTCGCCCCAGTTGAAATCGCCGTCGCGCTGAGGGTCTTCCCAGTTGAACACGCGGGCGTTGAAGGGGCAGGCGGCCATGCACATGCGGCAGCCGATGCAGCGGTCGTAATCGATCTCCACACGGCCCTGCTCGTCTTTGTACGTGGCGCCGGTCGGGCACACCTTCAGGCAAGCCGGGTTCTCGCAGTGCTGGCACGCCAGGGGCACATAGGTGCGCGTCAAGTTGGGATACTCGCCCACGGCGCCGTCGATGGCATCGCAGCCCTCGGTGATCACGCGGTTCCACAGCATGCCGTCGGGCACGTTGTTCTGCATCTTGCAAGCGTTCGCGCAGGTGTGACAGCCGATGCAGCGATCAAGGTTGATACCGATTGCAAGTTTCGTCATGGCATATCACCTACGCTTTCTTCACTTCGACAAGGGTGTCGTTGTACGGGATGGGCGCGCCGGTGGGCAGGTACTCATCGCGCGGGTTCACGTGATCGTTCGTGACGTTCTGCGTGTTCCCCTCCTCGATGTACTTGCTCCAGCCCGCTTCCCAGGTGCGGCAGGATCCGGGGCGCACGGCGTTGTTCGCGCGCGCCACGCACTTGAACGAGCCGCGGTCGTTGAACGCCTCCACCAGGTCCCCGTCGGCGATGCCGCGCGAGGCCATGTCGGCCGGGTTCAGCTCCAGCGTGGGCTTGGCGAATTGCTGCACCCACTTCGCCGCCTTGAAGTGCGAGTGGTTGGAGAAACGGGTGCGCGTCTGCGTGAACTGCAGCGGGTACTTCTCCGCCAGCGGGTTGCCGACGTACGCCTCGTTGTTCTCCTCCCAGTTCGGCCATGCCTGCTCGCAAGGCTTCCATGCCTCGTAGTACGGCTCCATGCGCGTGGTGGGGGTTTCGAACTTGAGGTCGGTGTAGGCGCGGCGCGGCTCGTCGACGTCGGCCATCTTCATGCTGCCGTGGTTCTTCTCCAGCTCGGCCAGCGTGATGCCCTGCTCGGCTAGGTCCTCGGAGTGCTCGATCTGGTAGCGCACCAGTTCCTCCGCGGTCTTGGGCAGATACTCGCCCACGCCCATCTCCTCGGCGATAAGGCGCATAACGTCGAAGTCGGGCTTGCTCTCGAACAGCGGGTCGATGCACTTCGTCTGCAGGTTCACATGGTTGTAGTCGCTGCGCACGATCGAGTGCTCGACGGTGTCCTCGAACTTGCTGCACACCGGCAGCACGATGTCGGCGTACTTCACCGTGTCCTCGTAGTACATGCCGATGTGGACGATGAAGTCCAGCGAGTCGATCCATCCGCGCGTCTTGTTCATGTTCGCCCAGTACTGCTGGAACGTGTTGCCCAACGAGATGATCACATGCACGCCGCCATCGCGATCGGGGAAGCGGTCGGAGCGGACGTCCAGCTTAGCGGGCTTGAACTGCTCGGGAAGCTCCCATTCGCCCAGCGCGACGCTGTAACCGCCGCCGCCGATGCCGTGGCCGATGCCGCAGCCGGGCTTGCCGATATTGCCCGTGAGCGACACCAGCACCATGCCGGCATGGCCGATGATGTCGGGATTGGAGTACTTGTCGGAGCCGCCCTGGCCGAACGCCAGGTACGCCGGGCCGCTCGTGGCGTACTTGCGCGCCACCTCGGCGATCGTCTCGGCGCTTGCGCCGCAAACGCCCTCGGCCCACTCGCACGTGTACGGACGCTGGTTGCGCTTGAGGCTTTCGAGCACGGTGATGGCCTTCTTGCCGTCAACGTCGAACGAGCCCTCGAGCGCAGCGGTGGCAACGGCCTCGGCGTACGGGACCGCCGCGCCCTTGGCAGCGTCCCACACCATGAAATCGCCGGGATCGACCGGCTCGCCGGTCTCCTCGTCGGTTCCCCAAGCCGCGCCCGTGCGCAGCAGCTTGCCCGTGGCCTCGTCCATGAGGAACGGGAACGACGTATGCTCGCGCATGTAAGCTTCGTTATACAGCTTGTTGTCCAGGATGTAGCTGACCATGCCCAGGTAGAACGCCGCGTCGGTGCCCGGGATCACGGGGATCCACTTGCTGGCCTTGCCGGCCGTGGTGGAGAAGTGCGGGTCGAGCACGATGATCTCGCAGCCGGCCTTCTTCGCGTCCAGGAACGTGTTGGATTGCATCATGGAGCTTTCCAGCAGGTTGGTGCCGGAGATCACGAGCGTCTTGGTGTTCACCCAGTCGCGCGTCTCGTTCGTGCCGCCGCCGAACACGTCGCCGCCGATGGCCGGCGCGGAGCCGTTGCCCGTGCCGCGGTCGATGCCGGGCTCGACGCCGGTGGCGCAGCCCAGAAGCGCAGGCAGGAAACCAAAGCGCGGCTCATTGGAAGCGGACATGTACACGGACTGCTTGCCGTACTTGTCCCAGGCCTTCCTCAGCTCGTCGCCCACCGTCTTGATGGCCTCGTCCCAGCTGATCACCTCGAACGAACCCTCGCCGCGTGCGCCGACGCGGCGCATGGGCGACTGCAGGCGCTCATCGCTGTAAACGTGCTGGATCTCGGAAATGCCCTTCACGCATACGTGGCGGTAGTACGGATCGACCGTGTCGTTGGGCTGGATCATGGCCAAGCGGCCGTCACGCACCGTGCATTTGAGCGAGCAACGCCCCGTGCACATGAACTGGTGCAGCGTGTATACGGTCTTCTCATCGGCAGCCTGCTGCGTGGCGGCGCCCAGCCAGGCGCCGCAGCCGGTCATGGAACCGGCGGCAGCCAAGCCCGTCGCTCCCGCAACGCCGACCTTGAGAAAATCCCTACGGGTCAAACCGCGGCTTGCGCTTTGCGTTCCCGTCATCTCTCCTCCTCGGTTATCTCTCCGAAAGCATCGACCCCGTACCGCGCGCCTCCGCCCGTTTGCAACCGCGCGAAAGAAACGGCCCGAGATCAAGCTCCCCCATTCGTGCATACCATGGATGGCCAACCTCTCGAGCCGTATATTACTCTTATGTTGAACTAGTTCAATAGTTCAATGGTTATGTTTTGCAAAGAATATTTTCTACCTGCGGAAACGTTTGCTTGTTACCTGCTGCAGCAGGTGATTTCCCGACTTGTTTGCCTTTTGAGTCCATCGAATCGGCAGCTGCAGCAGTGCAAGCCCGAAGCATTTCCGGCTACTTCGCCATATCCTTGCCCAGGTCGACGAAGCCGTCGGCCAAGCTGCTGGGCGCAAGGAGGACGCCCTTGCCGTCGCGGGCGCTTTCGTAGGAAAGGTTCATGGCGCGCAGCTGCATGGCGCCCGGCTCCTCGTTGTACACGCGTGCCGCCTCCACGTACATCTCCGAGATTTCGCGCTCGACGTCTGCCAGCAGCACGCGGGCGTCGCGCTCGCGCTCGGCCTGGGCCTCTCGCGCCAACGAGTCCTGCAGCTCCTTCGGGATCTTAATGTTGCGGATCTCCACGGAGATGACGCTGATGCCCCACTCCTCGCACTTTTCGGCCATAAACTCCTGCAGCTCATGATCGAGCTGGCGACGGCGGACGGAAAGCTCGGCGAGCGTTACCTGGCCGATGGCGTCGCGCACCGCCGTCTGCGCCGCGCGGCGCACGGCCTGCGGGAAGTTCGCCACCTCGAGGCACGCCTTCTCGGAGTCGTAGACCATCCAGAACAAGATGGCGTCAACGTCCACGCTAACCAGGTCGGACGTCAGCGCCTGCTCGGCGTAGAACGCCGTGGTGATGGTTCGGCGGTCGATGTGCATCGCCACGGAGTCCACGAACGGCACAACCACATACACGCCCGGGCCCGCGATCTTGCGGAACCTGCCGAAGCGCAGCAGCGCCACGTGCTCCCATTGCGCCGCCACGCGCAGCGTCGACGCGAGCAGAAGCCCCGCCGCCGCCGAACCGAGTACGGTGAACACGCTCAGCCACGGCGACGAGAGGGCGAAAACGGCGGCAAAGCCCACCGCGAACATAAGCAGGGCGAAGCTGTACACGCCTACGCGGCTTGCGTCCTTTTCGGTGATGATGTTGTCGGGGGACTCGTGCGACACAGTGGCGAACGCGACGTCCGCCTGCTCGCTTCCGCGATGCCCGCGCTGCGGTCCGAACCTTCTCATACGAACATCCCCCCTGCCCGCTTCGCCACCGCCGCGGCGGCATCCGCCTCGGACAGCCCCAGCTCCTTGCATTGCTCCAGGAATTTGTCGATCAGCATATCCACCGCGGCTTTCGCGTCTTGCGCCTCGTAGCCGCTCGAGTTGATCTCGGCCACGAACGTGCCCTTGCCGCGGCGCGTGATGACGTAGCCGTCCTTCTCGATATCGCGATACACCTTGCTGACCGTGTTGTAGTTCACCTTCAGCGACGAGGACAGGTCGCGCACCGTCGGCAGCTTCATGCCGGGAGGGAACGTGCCCGACACCACCAAGTACACCAGCCTGTTGCGCAGCTGCATCCAAATGGGAATGCCGCTCTCCTCGTCGATGGTGATGAGATCCTTATCGGCGACCAGCACGGATTCGCCGGTTTGCCTTGTGTTGGAGATCGCCGTCATGGCCCGCCCCGTTCCGTATCGATGCGTTTCGCTTAAGGCGCTTAGAGCCGTCACATGCCCGGTTTCCTGCTTTCGCGCGGACCCGAAGCGCCTTGCGCCAGCGCATAGTTTACCTAATGAACTATCATTATGTCACAATCAGCGAAATCGGGGTGTGCGAAGCCGCGAGCACCACGCAATATCGCAGGCACAGCCCGCCGGCCAACGTCGAAGCGGCGCTTATCTGCCGCAAGACCGGCACGGGGGCCACGCGCGCGATCGAGTCCGCGAAGACTGGGATGACGAAGCCGCACAGCACGAGCCCGCCCCAGAAGATCCCTGCAAGCTGTCCCGAAAACAGCAGTTCGCAAGACCGCTGCGCCGCGCCGCCCGCCAACCACCGCGACGCAAGGAACGCGACCAGCTCGACAAGCTCCGCCGCGCGCAACAGGCGGGCAGCGCCCTTCAGCGCCGGGAACCTTTGCGCTGATCCCGAGAGGATGAAAGCAGAGAGCGAGATAAAAGCGCAGCCGCAGCTTACGGCGGACACGACGAACAGCGCGACCAGAAGCCAGGTGTTCCAAAACTCGACGGCCGCCATCGACGACAGCAGCACGCCGGTATAGCCCATCACGCCGACGGCCGCCACAGCACCGGCGATTTCCAGGAAGCGGAACAGATACGGCACGTCCACCTTTGCGGCGATCATTGCCGATGCCGCCAACGAGAGCGCCAAGCCCAGCATGATCAGCCATGCGCCCATCGACACGATGGAGCGCAGCGGGTTCTCGAACAGGTACCATATATCGAAGGGGTTCCCCAGATCGCAGAACAGCATAAGCGCCGCCAGCGCCAAAAGCCCGAAGGCGCCGAACATGCCGCATCGCGCGCAAAGCGGCACGCGGCGCACATCCCAGCCGGGGTTCGCGCGGGCATCCATCACCGTGGCGCACAGGAAAGCGCCTCCGGCCGTGCCGGCGAGAAACAAATACCAGATAGCGAAATCGCTGAACACGCGCACCCCTTCCCTTACCACGCCGCAGTATACCCAACCAACGGCGCAGCAGGCAAAAGCCGAAGGATCGCGGAAGGTCGCTGCCCATACATCCGGACACTTTGGGGACGTAGCACTAACTGTCCGGAATAGGGAAACCGCTAACGGGCGTCCTCCCAGGGATGGGAAGTTAGATGCCAGCCGCCGCAATAGGGGCACTCGTAGATCTGCAGGCCGCGTTTGCCCTGCTTCTGGCACCAGGCAAGGTTTTCCTGCGCCTCTGCCAGCGTGGCGTAACGATTCTTTGATTCGCACGCCTTATATCGCTGGGCGCTGTCGCGCTCCTCCGCAAGGTGAGCATGGCGCGAATCTTCCCGCGCGAACACGTCGTCGAGCGCATCGAAACCGCCCAGCTGTGCGTTGAACTGCGCTTTCTCTTTCGCCCAAGAAGAGCGATTCTTCTTCGAGGCCATAGTCTCCCCCCCCCTCAAAACAAATCACCTCACCATATACCAAGCTGCGCCGTTTTTCTCAAACAACTTCCGATACTGCGAAACCGGTCATCGAACGGTTGGCGGCCATGCGCCGCGGCAAGCTATTTCGGACTCATTTTCTTCACCAATGTCGCCAAGTCCGACCCGGTGCTCGCCACGCTGCTGGCCTTCGTCACCTTCGCGGTGAGCTTCCTGGCCCGCCCGCTCGGCAGCCTGCTGCTCGGCGGACAGAACGCGGCCATGGTCATGAACTTCGGCATCCAGGCGCTTGGTTGGTGCCTGGGCGCGATGGCCGCAATCGCCCTGGTCGCGCTCGTGTTCTTCCGCGAAAGCAAGGACGTGGACTTCGAGCAATAGTAATCCCGAACGCACCCAACTTAAGCCCGAGAGCGCGGTCAAGCTTCAAGCAAGTCTGTCCCGCTTTTGCTATTCTGAGGGCTTCACCACCGTAAGCTGCATTTTGAACGGGGTAACGCCGCGCACGCTGTGCGGGCTTCCCGAGGTCATGACGATAGATTGACCTGCGGAAAGCTGGTGCGGCACGTCGTTAACGGTGATTTCGCCCGTGCCCTCGAGCACTGTGATGAGCGCGTCGCCCGACGCTGCGTGGCTTGACATGCCCTCGTCGGCGTCAATGGCGAACACCGTCATTTTGCAGCCCGGCGTCTGCGACAACGTAAGGCTGTTCACGCGGCCCGGTTCGATTTCCACCAGGTCCTTCAGAGTGAAAATGCTTGCATGCTCCACGTTTTTAATGAGTTCTGCCATGGGATTTCCTTTCTTGCTGCATCATCGTGACACGTCGTTGACCTGCCACGATGCCTGTGTTTCTCACTACCTCTATCCTTCCGGTCACCGATATAAACCGGCTTAAGGATGGGCCAGCTCCAGCAAACGCTTACTCGTGCGCATTCAGCTGCAGCAGCTTGAAGCCTTCGCCGCCCGCGTCTTCCACGGCATGTTCAACATGCGCGGGGACACGCAACACCTGACCAGCCTCAAGCACAATGCGGCTTTCCGGCAGCACAACGCATGCCGCGCCCTCCACCAGGTAATACAGCACATCGCCGAAGTATTCTTCCTCGCTCACGCTTTCACCCGGTGCAAACGCCAGCAGCGTAAGGTCGAACCCAGCATTGCGCGTAAGCGCCATGCTCGACACCTGACCTGGGCGAATATCGATCATCTGAGCCAGCGACGTTGCGGCATCAGTTGGTAAGTTGCGAAGCGGCATAAAAGCCTCCGTTCGTTCGTGGCCTTAAGAGTTGCGTTGCCTCGATTGCGAATATAAGCGAATCTTGCTTGTCAATGCCATCATGTAGCGAAAATGGCAACTCGGCGCCGTGTAGCGCCGCCTATTGGCAGGCGGCGCTACACGTAGTACAAAAACGATCGCAGGCGCTCTTCGACGCTTTGGTCAAGCGCGCCGTCGAACGCCAAGTGAAAAAGCGGTGCCTGGCAAGGCACGCTCTTCAAGCGCAGCATGATGTCGGCGTTCTCGTACATAGACGCCACCGCCACAACGCCGTCGGCCCTCTGGCCCGCCTGCACTGCCTTCGCGTACCGATACCGCGCGTTCGCGCCTGCAAACTGACCCAGCGCATCGGTTGCAATCTGGCGAAGCTGCGAATGGTCCGACGCATAGGCGGACATATCACCCAACGCGTCAGCCACTTGCTGCATCATGCCGCCAAGCCGCTCAAGCACCGCGTGCCACTGGTCTTGTGGCAGCGTGCGCTGTTCCGCGCCGAACAGCGGGTCAGCCTCAACCGCCGCGCTCACTTCCAGCGGCTCCGTTGCCAGCTGCGGCTGCGCCGCCGCGTGCTCATGCGAACCGTCACAGCCGCCAAGCGCGTGAGCGCATGCTGCTTCGCAACCGACAGCAAGCGCCTGCACGTCCGAAAGCGTGAGCGTCTGATCACGGTCGGATTCAGGCTGAGACGCCGGCACGTCCGGCAGGCCCACCACCCTCGGTGCGCCGGTTTCTCCCAACATGGGCATGAGGCCGCCCACCACTTTGCCGTGCCTTGCCTCGTCGCAGCCGTCTTCCCAGACGAACAGCAAGTATTCGGCGAACGGGGCGCGCATCGCACGGTAGCCTTCGCCCTCCAAGCGGGCGAACAGACCGCCCGTGAGCTCGTCGCCGACAACCAGCGGCCACTCGCCCACAAGCGCAAGGGTTTTGCGAGGCGCTACAGGCACATCCTGCCAGCTTTCCCGGGCAGCGCTCGCCGCCGTCAACACGTCTTCCAAGGTCAGATGCGGTTTTGCGAACGCTTCCTGCAGCGCGGGACGCGCAGCAGGCGCGGCCGCCCACACCACATCACCGGCAAGCACATGCACGAACAAGCCCTCGAGATCAGCCACATTGCACGGCAGCAGCTCCACATCGGGTGCCACAACACGCACGTCGCCATGCCCCTTCGCATCCAGTACGCTACGGATAACGCGGTCGAACTGCCCATCGGCTTCGCCGCCCTGCGACGACGGCAGCAACAACTGGCCGACGCGCCAACCACCTTCCGCACTCGCGACTGCAGCCGCAGCGACATCACGTTCGGCATGCGGCCCGTCAACAGCACCAGCACCTTCGCCGTATGCTTGCGCCGGGCCCTCAGAGCGCACGGCCGTACAACCATCGGCAGCAGCCTCCCCATCGCCACCTTCGCCCACAGCTGCCAAGCTCACGCCCAGCAAGCTGGCGAACGAGTAGTATTCCTTGCTGGTGCACTCTTTACGCCCCAGCTCCAGCGTTGTCGGCGTGGGCACCAGCTCGCGCACGGGAATGCCCTGGTCACGCAACCACTGCGCCGCAAGGGGACCATACGGCCCGAACGATGGCAAGCCCGCTAACTCGCCTTCGCGCAGCGGCTCGCACGCCGAGTTCACCACGTGCCGCGACGTAGGCGCGCCGCGCAAATCCGCCGCCTCGTAATGCTCGATAGCGTTCAAAAACGCCTCCACGCGCGTTTCCACGCCCACCTTCGAGTAATGCTCGTCCATCTCGATGTGCAGGTACGGCTTGCTCCCCATTTCCTCGGCGAACAGATGGCTGATCATGGCGTCGGGGCCGCAACCGTGGTTGGTCAGGTACACGGCGAACAGGCGCGGGTCGCGGCGAACGAGCTTCGCGCCTGAAAGGATATGCTGGCCGAACGGCCACACCACGCCAGGATAATCCGCGGATATGCCCAGGTCATGCGCATGCAGGTGACTTACGGTGATAACTTTCCAGCCTCGATCGAGCAGCATGTCGGGTATACCCATGTTCAGCGCCGGGTCCACGATGCCGTAGTTGCGCGTGACCAGCACGATAACGCGCTCTCCTGGTTTCAGACCGGCCAGCAGCTGATCGCCCAGCTCCTCGGTTTTGCGCGTGAACTCCGTGACGGCGAACCCGCCGGCCAGCATGGCGCGCGCCGTTTCCTGCGGCGTGCGGCCAAGTTGCGCTCCGACCTGCAGCATGACCTCCGCCATGGCACCCTGTCCGAAATCAAGGTTCATCAGGGGATTCAACAGCGTGATGCCGTGGCCTTCGTAGTCCAGTTCGGACGCCACGATGGCCGGGATGGACTGCATATACGTGCACGCGTAGTTGTGCGGCACCGTCGACTTCAGATGGCGAATGGTGTGCACGCTGGGCATGAACACGTAATCGACGTCCATATCAAGCAGCTGCGCCATGTGACCGTGCACCAGCTTCACGGGGTAGCATGTCTCGCCTTGTGCGCTTGCCTGCGCAAGGCGCACCGTCTCCTCATCGGATGCGTCGGTCAGCACCACGTTGAAGCCGAGCTGCTTGAAGAAAGCGTTAGCCATGGGAAATAGCTTGTGCAACATCAAGCAGCGTGGGATACCCACCGTTTTCTTCGCCGGGTCGCGCGTGGGGTCGTAGCCTTCGAGGAACATCTCGTCGACTTTATGGAAGAACGCGCGGTTTGCGGCGATTTCAGCCGGGTCGATGCGGCGGGTTTCGTGCGAGACGCCCAAAAGGTCCCAGCCCTTGAAGTTAGAGAGCACATTTTCCCGTCGGCAAACGCACGAGCTCGACACTGTGGCTGCACCATGCGCCACACCAGCACTTTCACCGTTTTGCACCGGTTCTAGCACGCCCTGGGACTCCGCAGCCAGCAGCGCTGCACCCACGGCACCCGAAACGGCGAACCACGGGCTGACCGTAAGGCTCTCGCCCGCATACGCGCGGAAGGCCGCCACGATGGCGGGGTTGTAGGCAACGCCGCCCTGCAGCACAATGCGCTGCCCCACTGGTTTGGCGTTCACTACTTTGTGCAGGTAGTTGCGCACCACCGACAGGCACAGGCCGGCAGCAACCTCGGACTTGGTCGCGCCTTTCGCCAAAGCGGCATTAATAGCGGTTTCCATAAACACCGTGCAACGTTCGCCCAGTTCAACGGGATGTTCCGCCGAAAGCGCCAGCGAGCCGTAATCGGGAAGCGCAATGCCCAGGCGCGCCGCTTGCTCTTCCACGAAACTGCCCGTGCCCGCCGCGCACACCTTGTTCATTTGGAAATCGGCCACCTGGCCAGCAACCAGGCTGATGTACTTAGAATCCTGCCCGCCGATTTCGAACACGGTGTCCACTTGCGAGTCAGCCGCAGCGGCAGCGCGCGCTTGTGCGGTGATCTCGTCGCGTACGGCATCGGCTCCGATGAGCTTGCCGATCATGGTGCGCCCGCTGCCCGTCACACCCGCGGCCACTACACAGGCGCGATCGCCCACGCGCTGCGCCAACGAGGCAAGCCCGTCGCGCACAGCCTGCTTGGGGTTGCCGCGCGTGCGCAGGTACTGCGCGTCCAGCAGCACGCCGTCAGTGCTGACAAGCACAAGGTTTGTGCTGGTAGATCCCACGTCCACGCCCAGCGCCACTGGCACGGGAGCACCTTGTTCCAGCGCATCCACCACCGCCGAGCGCGGCATCGCGCCGCCTTCGCGGGCGGGCGAACCCTGCGGGTTCCACGGGCTTGGGGCCAAGGCGAAACCGCGATTCGGCGCGCAATCGACCCGCGGCAGCTGAGGCAGTCGCGGCAGATCGTCGGCCTGCGCAGCCTGCGTTCCTTCAAGCGCAGAGCGCAAGGCATCAAGCGGCGCAAGCCCCGCGGACGCGCTACTTGCCGCGCCCGCGCCCGCAACATGCAAACCCGCGCCATCGCCCGCAGCAATGCGTTCGTCATCGCGCCTGCCCGTGCCTTCCGCCGCTGCCAGCGCCGCGCCCACCGCTTGCGCGCACACAAGCTTCTCGTCCGCGAGCAATTCGTCTTCCGCCAGGTCAAACACCTCGCGCACCGCACGAACCACGCCAGCGTTCTCCAGCACGCCGCCAGCCAGCGCCATCGGCTTTTCAACCGGCAGGTTTCGCACGATAGTGGCCTTGAACGCCTTGACCGTGGCGTGGCACAAACCCTGCAGGATATCCTCAACCGGCACGCCTTCCTGCTGACGGTGAATGATGTCAGTTTTGGCGAACACGCTGCAGCGCCCCGACAGCCGCGGCACGCTGCGCGCACCGGCGACCAAGTCGGAATAGCGCTCGAGCGGCAGGCCCAGGCGCTGCATCTGATCTTCAAAGAAGCTGCCGGTGCCGGCCGCGCAGCTTTCGTTCATGGCGAATTCCGGAGCCACACCATCGGCGATGCCAGTAACGAACACGCCCGACTGTGCACCCATGCCGATGATGCACGCCGCCTGCGGATTCAGCGCACGCACGCCTTTGACCAGGGCCGGAACCTCTTCAAGCACACGCAAACCCGGAACCAGCGCACGCAGCATGTCCGCGCCGCTGCCCGTAGCGACCACACCGCCGCACGCCTGAGCGGACAGCGGCAGGGATCGGTCGGCGCTCCCATCGGCCAGCTCGGCCAGCATCGCGCGCAAACACGGCAACGGCGAGCCTTTGTGCGCACGCCGAATCACGCGCAGCACGGTGTAACCTGCGTCAACCGCCGCCACTTTCACCGACGACGCACCGATATCGATTCCCATGTAATACACGCTCTGCTCCTTCAAGCTGCTCTCGTCTATCTCGCGCGCAAAACCTACGCGCCGGCCTTGTATGCCTCGAACTCGCCCAAAAACTCGTCGCAATCAAGGCTGCGCACCTGGCACACGTCCTCGAACGTGACCAAGTCGACGATGGGGTTGTCCAGCGAGAAGGGGAACCCCTTCGACTGCAGGAAAGCTTCGAGTTTCGGCTCGTCCGCGCACAGCTGGCGCATGGTCTTGGTTGTGTCCATATGCAAATCCTTTCAGAGGATCGATAACGTTTCTGGGCGGCTCGGAACATGATCGGCCTCACGAAACTGCCGCCCCATCAGGTATGCGCCCGCAAGTACCCCGCGATGCCGGCGCGCCGTCGGCTCGCCCGCCGCGGACGACTTACCTAGCTTTCGTCACACCGCCGCCTGCAGCCACGCAAACCCCACCGCAGCGTCCGCACCACCGTCTTGCACATCGGCCAGGTTGATGCGATCGGCACCCAACAGGCGCGCGTCGTCTTCGCCGTGTGTTGTCACCAACAGCGTACGACCGGCGCGATGGCGCAGCACGAAGGCGATGACGTTCTCCTTCGTTGCTTGATCCAGACCGGTAAACGGCTCGTCAAGCACGATAAGGTCGCTTGGGAACGCCACCGCGCGCGCCAGCGAAACGCGCCTGCGCATGCCGCCGGAAAGCTCCATGGCTGGCTGCCCCAGGCAATCCGTCGGCAAGATCTCTGCCAGCAGCGCGGCGACGTCGGCCCGCCGCGTCTCGGCTGGCAGCACCAGCGCCACGTTCTCCACCGGCGTCAAGGTTTCGCACAAGCGGTCTTCTTGGAACATCATGCTGATGCGACCAGGGGAAATGCCGCGAATCTCTCCGGAGTCGGCGTGTTCGAGGCCCAACAGCACCCGGAACAGCGTGGTCTTGCCGCTGCCCGACGGCGCCATCAGGCAGCGCACGCCGCCGCCCGGCAACGTGAACGTCACGCGCCGCAACACCTCGTTGGCACCATACGCCTTGTACACGTGGCAAAACTCCACGTCCGACAACGCGCCGCCAGAGGCAAGCGAGTCGGCCGCGCCGAATAACGCCGCACCCGCGAACGCGCCTTCACCCACGGCCACGCCAGAGCCCGCCGCCCTCTTCTTCCCGAATAGCCCCACGTCACTTGCCTCGCTTCCCGATGAATCCGCCAAGCGGACGGTTCGCGCGCTTCAGCAGCGCCATGAACGCCTTCTCGAACAGCACCGACGCCACCATCACCACCACGGTCCACGCCAGCAAATCGGGCGTGTCCAAAAATGTGCGCGCCGTGGCCATCTCTTTGCCGATAGAGGGTTTCGGCGTGGCCAGAACCTCGGCCATGATGCCGCTTTTCCACGTCATGCCCAGCGAAATCTTGGTGCTGGACAGTAGAAACGGCATGAACGCCGGGCGATACACGTACAGAAACGTGCGCCACTTCGACAGCCCGTATACGCGCGCCATCTCCAGCATCTGCTTGTCCACGCTTTCGAAGCCGGTGACCATGTTCGTGTAGATGAGCGGCAGCACGATGAAGAACGCCAGGAACACGGTGAGCGCCTGGTTGCCTACCCAGATGAGCAGCAAGATGATGAACGACGCCACGGGGATGGTGCGCAGCAGGCTGATGATGGGGTCAACGAAGTCGCGAAACAGGCGCACACGGCACGCCACCAACGCCAATAGGAATCCCACGACGAACGACAGCAAAAAGCCCAGCGCGATGCGGCCGAAGCTTGCGCCGACGATCATCCAGAAGTTCGGCATAACCACCTGGTCGGCCAGCGCCTGCAAGGTGCGGATAGGCCCGGCAAGCACAAGGCGGTTGTCGACCACGTGGTCCAGCAGTTCCCACACCACCAGCCAAAACGCAATGATGATCGCCTTGCGGGCGAACTGCTTGCGCACGCTGGTCTTGCTGGCGGCGGCGCGGCGCTCGGCCGCAGCGCGTTCGGCGTCCAAAATACGCTGCGCCTCGTCCTCGGCCATGAGCCCTTGCGCCGACATCACGCGCACCACCTGGCTTTTCGCCACGCCCATGCTGGTGAGCATGCTCATGATCTCCTCGCAGGTGACGCCTTTAGCGGTTGCCGTCTGCATCGTGAAGCCCATCTGCGCGTCGGCCATGCCGTTTTGCCGCACCATTTGCGCCATCATGGCAACTTTTTCTTCAGGCATGCCCACCTTCGCGGCAATGGCGGCGAACTGCATACGAGGCAGCTCATCGGGCGCATCGGTGGCGACGGCACCACGCGCGCCCATGCCGCCCACCAGGCCTTTCAACTTTTCGAACATGGTTCCCTTTTCCGCTACTTGCCGCCAAGCGCTTCAACGGCGGCCTGCGCGTCGGCCGCGCTAGCGGTCACGCCGCCGTTGCCGGTGCCGGCGCTGCTTTCATGCTGCGTGGCCTGCTCCAAGCCCGCCTGCAGGAAGCGCTCGTCCAGCTGACCTTCAGGCGGCAGGTAATAAAAGTCCTCACCGGGCATCTTGCCGCCGATAGAATCGGGATTCGCCAGATACAACTCGTGCAAAAATCCCGACAGCGCCGTGCGCATATCCTCGCCCGTCAGGTTCACCATGGAAATGTAGGGCATGGCGTCAAGCGCCACGGAGTTGTTCAAGAACGTGCCCAGCTCCTCTTGCAGCGCGGCGGCGTCGCCCATGTTCTCAAGCGTCCACGCCACCGACTGACCCGCCATGTTCAGGTACTCGACGACGGCCTGCTCGTGCTCCTCCAGGAATTGCTTGTTCACGATGGTTGTGGTGGTGACGGCCTGGCTGCCTGTGTCGGCGAAGGCGCGGTCCCACTCAACCGTCAGGTCGATGGGAATATACAGCGGGTTGACCAGGATTTTTGCCAGCGACACGAACGGCTGCGGCAAAATGGCCACGCACCCATCTTGCTGCTGCATCATGTTCAGCACCTCAAGCGGGCTCGATTTGAACTCCAGGTTGAACGTGCCCTCGAGACCATTTTTCGCCAACAGCGCCTCAATGGTGTACTCTGGCGTGCCACCCTCGCCGTAGCTGTATACGGTGCGGCCGCGCAGGTCGTCGAGCGTGGACACCGATTCGTCGTTGGTCATAACATACAGCACGCCCAGATTATTCACGCTGATAACCTCGTACTGGTTTTTCAGCTCGGTGTTGTTGTACAGGATAGGGCCGATATTGCTAGGCAACGTGCAAATGTCGTAGTCGCCCTTGTTGAACAGAGCAGACAGGCCCACATAGTCCACGCCGTTAGGCTCGAACGTGAAGTTGTTGAACGTTTTGCCCGTCTGAGCAGCCACGATGAACTGCGACAGGCCCATAGACGGCGGGCCCATGATAAGGCCGACGCGCACATCACACGCATCGGCGCTGCCCATAAGCTCGCGCGCTTCGGTGTACGTGGAGAACGTAACGCCATCGTTTACATCGCTGCCGCCCGCTGCTACGCCGCCCTTCGCGCCTTCGCCCGACGAGCATCCGCCCAGCCCCAACGCCGAAAGCGCCGCCACGCCCGCAAGCGCGGTGAAGCTGCGCCGCGTCATCAAGAAGTTAGCCATATATGTCCGCCTTTCACACGGAAAGGCTTTGACGGAAGCAACACGTGGAAAGCCAGCCAATGTATGCGCCCGGATTAATCACCGCTAATCATAATGCCCTGTCAAAGCCGCTTTTATATACGGCTAACAAGTTTAGTTAAACGAGGCGAATTTGTCAGTGACCTATGTTACCTATAGACAACTTCACGAAAAGTTTGCAAAGGGAAATTCACGGACCGGTGATCACAGAAGAAAACATTGCATTAGGCATACCTTGCCTCATCTTTATGGCTCTATAATCTTCTTTATTTCCATCGCCGCAACCCTTCTTGCGCTTATGCCGTTGCCTGAGCTTTTGCAGGACGCCCGGCCTTAGGCTTTTCGACAAGGCGGGCCTCTATGCTATCGAGCGTCACCCAAACAGTGCCCCCATCCCTAAAAGCTTCCAGCTGATTCGCCTTGACCATCTGCGAAACACGACCCTTGGTAACGCCGAGCATTTCAGCCGCGCGCGATGCGTTAACTTTGCGAACAGTGCCTTTGTCGGCATTGACCGCGACAATAACAACCTTACCGCCATTTTTCGGCTGGTTGCCAAACGTCTGCTTCGGAAAAGGCTCATCGTGGATTGCCCGATATTCACACTCACCCTGCAACCATTCTGCAGCCATTTCACAGGCATCGGCAAAAATGGCTGCCGCAACTGCCCGGCGGATGTAGTCGAAACGATCGGAGCTTCTTTCATCTACTGCGGCTATCATTGATGCCGGAAACTTTACCGTAACCGTTACCAGCGGCTCGTCGGCAATTGCTGCAGGACCAACAGGTATGCAGTCAAGCCGACCATCCCACGTGCCCGACTCGTATTCCGCACACTCGTGCTCAATATCTTCCGCAGAGAGTGTTTGCCCATTCGCAAGTTTGCAATCAGCCATAGCTACAACCTCCTTTGCGCGCACGCTATCTCGTGCATCATTTCCTTAGTTAGAGGTGTCATAGCATGGTACGCAAGCCACTCGCCGTTCTCCAGCAACGCGCCCACAATCTCTATTTCACTGCCGTCCAAACCAAGACCGATTCTCACTTCTCACTCGCCCGGTACACGCACTGCGCCAATCCCGTAATGCTCCCATGCGTATTTAATATCTTCGCCAGTGCTCAATCACTGTTTTTTGCTATCTGCATCATCGATTTGTAGCTTTCGCTCAAGAGCTTTCAGCGTTGGATTTCCCTCGAGCGCCGCAAACTGCTCCCTGGCCATGGCATTTAAATATTCTGCGCGCTCTTCCCTACTTGCCCCCGCCTTTATAAGCTGCGCGTTCATACTTTCCAAGTTTGCCAACACCACAAGCTGACGCAGCGTTGCCGCATCGCGTATGTTCCCTAGTTTGCCAAGATTTTCGTCGCGCCACTGCTTCGCCGTTTTCCCGAACAATGCAACATTAAGCACATCGGCCTCCGTTGCATACGTAAAGTGCGCGCCTTTCCCAGCAATATCCGGAATCAAATTGCTCTTTACTGCTTCCGTATGAATTTGGTAATTGATTTTTGAAAACAGCCGCTTCTCATTCCAACCAAGTGACAACCTGCTACTTTCGTCAGCCTTCAACCGTCGATAATCTTCGATAACGTACAACTTGAATTCCGGTGATATCCACGATGCGAACTCGAAAGCGATATCCATATGAGCATACGTTCCGCCATAGCGGCCACGCTTTGACCTGATGCCTATAGCCTGTGTAGCAGAAATCCATTTCGTCGGCGTCAGAATAAACGAATTGAGTCCGGCCTCCTTTTTAAAGGCATCGAATTCGATGCCTTTAAAACGCGGGTTATGAATTTCCTCCCAAACACCCAAAAACTCAATGGTGTTACGATTGCGCATCCAGTTTTGTATGACCATCTTCGGCTCATCGCTTTTGTACCTTGCGATGTCCGTTATCGAAATAAAATCATCTTGTGTCCCATCGCCCACAACGCAAATTTGCACTCCAAGTGCTGTGATGTGCCCATTAATTTGTTTGTCCATCCTCGCCCCTTTTCAAACCAAAATCCGCTAAATCTCACATTGCCAACCATCTTTTCATATAGAACATGTGTTTGTTTTAATCATATCAGAAACAAACATATGTTCTAGTCTTGATTTACACGAAAGGCGAAAAACGCGAAGAGCCCGCAGCACTTGGCTGCGGGCCCCACAAAAGCTAGCGAGTCAAAACGTTACGGAGCCGCCAACTCACTCCGGCCGTCCCCCGAACACAAAAACGCCCTGCAGGCTCTTTCGAACCTGCAGGGCGCATCAGGCAGTGGGACAGCGCACCCCGTGCGCCGTCCCACCTGCTCGCCCGCCGCCGACGGCGGCGGGCTTGCCGACATCTGCTCAGCAGCAGCCGTTACTTGCTTACGACATCACTTGCCGCGCCGTCGGCAGCCGCAGCCGCACGCTTCTTGCGACGGTACGCGTACGCGCCACCAGCCGCGCCGGCAACCGCTAGCACGACCGCGCAACCCAGCGCAATCGCAACCGCGGGGTTGGACGCGGCCGCGTCGGCCAGGTCCTCAACCGCACCGGCCACGCCAGACTTCGCGGACCCGGACGACTTGCCGTCGGCAGCCTTGCCGCTCTTGGCAGCGTCGCCGCTCTTAGCCGCACCGTCCTCGGCCGCCGCCAGCGCAGCAGCCGCAGCGTCGCCAGAAGCAGCCACGCCGTTCTCGCCATTCAAAATGGCCTGCGCCGCGGCCGGCAGCTCGCCGCCGCCGCTTGCGGGCAGCGAGCCTGCCACCAGGTCAACTTCCCAATTCGTGGACCACGTGTGGTCCCACACGCCGTTGAAGATGCCGGCGGCGATGGTCTGAGCCAGCCAGCCTATGGTCACGCTGGAAGTGCACGTGCCCGCGAACTGCGTCTGATCGGCCGTGGGCGTGCCCAGGTCAATGGTCACCGTGGAACCGTCGTAGCTCACACCGCTGCCCCACACGTTGTTGACGGTCATCACCTTGTCCTGGATAACAACCGGGACGCTCACCCACGCATGGCCGGAAGCGTCCACCGTCATGGTGGCGTTGTTGCTCACCGGCGTCGAGGGCGGGAAGCCGCCGTTGGTCAGGTGCGGGTTCAGCGGCAGGCCCGTGGTGGCCTTGTCGAACCACAGGTTGGCCGAAACCGTGTACGTACCAGCAGCGAAGTGACCGCTCGTCGTGGTGCCCACCGTGGTGGAGCCGCCCGGCGTGGGGCTGGGGCTCGGCGAAGGCGTCGGCGTCGGGTCCGGCGTGGGCGTAGGATCGGGCGTGGGCTCCGGGTCCGGATCGGGCACCGGGTCAACGCCATCGGGCAGCGCCGAAGCCGGCAAGCTGGAGTAGTTCACCGTCAGCTGCAGCGCCACCGTGCCGGTAGGCGCAATGTCCATGTCCAGCGGCACTGCATACAACTTGCTACCCGCAAACGTATAGGACTTCACGCCCGTTACCATGTCGTCAGTCAGCGGCACCGACACATGGCTGATGCGCGTATCGTACTTGCCGTAGCTCCACACCGATGCGTCGGCCGGAGCCTTGCGCGTCACGTCAACCTTCGGCAGCTCGGCACACGTGCCCAGCTCCTGCGTGGTGAACACGGGGTTCAGCACGTCAAGCTCAAGCGTCTTGGAGCCATCGGCCGCAACCACCAACGTGGCGTTCTTCGTCAGCGGGGTGGTAGGCGTGGTGCTCGCCACGCCTACCGGGTTGTTGCCGTCCAAAACAGGCTCATTGCCCGCCTTGTCGGCGAACGGGTTGTTCGGGTTGTTGGCGTACACCGTAGCGCCCGGGATAACCGGGTTGTACTCGCCCGGCATGCTCAAATTTGCCGTGATGGTGTACGTGCCCGGCTTCAGCGTGCCCGTGGACGCAGCCTCAACCGTAAGCTTGCCACCAACGTACACGAAGTCGTAGTTGGCCGACTTGCCGCCAGCGGGCGTCAAGTCGTAGGTTTTGCCAGCCTCAAGCGTTGCGGGTGCGGAAACCGTCGGGGCTTCATAGCCCGCAGCGGAAACAGCCGTCTCGCCGCCCACGAAGCCCGTAACCTCCACGCCCAGCTGCGGCGCAATGCCAACCGATACCGTTTCGCCCACATACGCGGCCGTCAAAGTTGCCTTGGCAATGGACCAGGGAATCTCCACCGGGTCGGTGGAGCCGTCGTCCCACACAAAGCCCGTCTTCAGTGTAGCCACCGCCGTGTAGGAGCCGGCATTGGTGGCGGTGGCACCGGAAAGCGCGAAGCCCTCCGCAGCCTCAACGCCCGCCTGCTCGGCGCCCGTGTACACGAGGCCAGCAACCGCAGAAGGCTTGGCAACCTTCACGCGCTCGTCCTTGGTGCCCGGCTTCATGGAAGCGCGGAACGCGTCAGCCGCAGCCCGCAAGGCATCGGCAGCATCGGCCACCATTTGATTGGACACCAAGTTGGCATCGATCACCGCAGAAGCCTGAGCAATAGAGTCCTTGAACGCCGCCATAGCTTCCTCAGTCACCCACGTGCCCTCGGTCGATACATCGGAGCCGTCTGCGGAAACAGCCACGCCAGCAGCAAGCTGCTCGGCATCGGCCACCGCAGAAGTCAACGCCGAACGATCAACCACGGCATCAGCCTTGGCCGACGAGTAATCGATGTCCAGAATCAGCGCATCCTTGCTGGCATCAGGAGTAATGTCGGTGTTAATGGGCACCGCGTACAGCTTGCTGCCTTTGAACACGAACTGCTGCTGGCCGGAATCGGCACCCTCGGGCAGTTGCACCGTTATGCTACCAACACGCGTGTCATACTTACCGTAATCCCACACGCTCTTGTCAACAGGCGAAACGCGGTCAACTGTCACATTGGGAAGCTGGTCGCACGTACCAAGCTCTTGCAACGTGAACACCGGGTTGGGAAGTTTCAGCGTCAGCGTCTTGGTGCCGTCGGGGGCAACCGCGATAGTTGCGTTGTTCGCAACCGGCGTAGTCGGAGCCGAAGCCTCAACACCAGCCGGGTCGTTGCCGTCCAGAACGGGGCTATTGCCCGCCTTGTCCGTAAACGGGTTGTTCGGGTTGTTCACATACACCGTTACGTTTGCAAGCACCGGGTTGTACTCACCCGGCATGCTCAAGTTAGCAGTAACCGTGTACGCGGTGCCGGCGTCTTTCAGGCCTGCTTTTTGCGCGACTTTGAACGCCGTCACGGCAGCGGCCAGGGCTGCTGCCTGGTCCTCTACCGCTGTTTTGCTAACCGCCTTCGTGCTGCTGGCAAGCGCCTGAGCATCGGCAATGGCAGAAGCAAGCGCATCGTGGTCAGCTTGGGAAACCCACTGCTCGTTGGACAAAACATCCTTGCCGTCAGCGGAAACCGTCGTAGCGTCAAGCAGCGCCTGCGCCTCGGCAATGGGCTGCTCAAGCGTGCTGACGTCGCCAGCCTCCACAATCTTCCACGTTATCTTCTTGTCGGAAGTCGTCTCATCGCCCTCACAGCCGGCCCATCTCAAGTTCGAATGTTGCAGCGAAATCGTGCACGTATACGTTCCGGCATCGGTAGCTCGCGACACGCCATCGATAACATCATAGTAAGTAATGTCAATGCGAGAGCCCTTGCGCACACCTGTCTGCTGCTTGCCCGTATAGACCAAATCATTCACCGTAGGAACATCGATATCCGTCCATTTCAGATAGCGCATGTTTTCGTTCACGGTATAAAAATCGCCAAAGCCGGACAGCACGCAATTTTGAATGACGCCATGCAAGCGTTTTCCATCTGAACTTACGTCATCCGCAACCATGGAGAACGTACCTGTTTGCGGGCTCCTCAAATATTCCATGCTCTCGATGTCATCCGGTCCGTTGAAAACAGCCACATCGTTAGCGCCCGTAAACGAAGTCGGATAATCGCTAGCATTCCACCACCAGGTAGAGGGCGTAGACAAATGGTTGATCGTTATTACCGTATTTTCGGAGTCATTTGAAACAGCCGTGTTGCCTTGCGAGTCCTTCAGCTGAAGCGAAAAGCCCTCGAAGTCGACTGTTTTATAGCACTCCTTCTTCATGATTTCCAAGAAGGCATCGTACTGAGCATCACCAGCGGAGTATTTGGTCACTTCAATGCGCGACCCTTCATCCTTCAAAAACGGCGACACGGAAGCTTCGCGGGACTTAATGGAAACCTTTAGCCCCGTTGCCGGGTCCTCGTAATTCCGAGTAATCCATTCTCTTGCCGCAACGCCGTCTTCATCGGCAATAACGAATCGATAGAGGCCCATACTGGTAGAGCCCATATCAATAGCAACGCTGTTGCCATCGGAAGTAGCGATAGGCATATTCACAACGTTGTTGTTAACCCAGCTAAGTTCACCACCATAGCTGTCCGATATAAAGAACAGGGCTGGCTTTACGACCTTGGAAGGCAGCGTTAAATGCGATTGCTTGAGTTTCCAGGACTCGTAGCTGATTTTCTGGCCATCCGGTCCATAGATGCCAAAGGAATATACACCAAAATCGGGAACCTGCTCATATTCCTTATCAAGGTGAGATTCGGCAAACGAATGCTCGTCGCTATCCTCGGCTGCTTTCGACACCTTTAACGTCACGCCATCTTGAGTAATCGCTTTGCCAAATGCCGAATGCGTCGTCACGATATCAAGCGTAGCACCCGTTTCGGGATCGGAAATCGTTGCATGATATTCGCGTTCGCCCATCGTGGACTTGTCAACAAGCACATAGGTGCCAAACGAAGGAATGGAAGCCGTCAAAGCCGAACCGTTTGAATTGCTATCCAATTTGCTAAGCTTTTCACCATTCCAAACGTAAAGTTCAGACTGTTCGAAAGCGTTTGAGATGTTCAGTGAAAGCGTATCATCGGACGCAACCGGCAATGCATTGCCGTCAGCATCAATCACCGAAACGGCGTATGCGCGAAACACGGGGTCGCACGAAAGCTGGGAATCAAATGCATCGCGAATAGCTTTCGCAGCAGCATCGCTTTCCCCATATTCGGTAAACGTTGCACGAGCAGAATCAAACTTATCAACAACTTCCGCTCGACTGGACGCAACGGTAACCGCAACGTCGGCAACGGATTCGTCAGCAAACGTCTTGCTTTCTTGTCCCACTTCTGCACCATTAGCAAGAACGATAAACGACGTCGGATAATCTGCATACGAATCGTTTTCAATCACGCCGTTGTGCAAAGCGACATAACGGGCATATGCTTCGGACTTTGTCATTGAAGACGGAAGCACATCAATCGAAACCGCATCATCGGAAACGACCGTTCCCAAAGGAACCGCACTCACGTTCTTTCCAGATACGCTAATCAAAAACGCCTTCGTATCCGCAGTAACGCCATCGTTGCTCGCGCGCGGCACGGAAATAGAGTCTTTGCTTTCGTCCTGGACCCAAGCATCCTGAACTTGCTGCTCAGCAATCGAAATCGGAGAGCAATAGAAACCGCTGAGTACCGCCGCGTCGGTAAAGGTACCAGTCAGCTTTTTAATTGCAGCAAGAGCGTTGTCGAGCGTTGCGGCATCAGAAACTTTGCTGCTGCCAACTTTTACGAACCTGGTTGCCATAGCGGCATAAGGACCACCGTCCGTGGAGTCATATTTGGATTGAGCATCGGTAAGCGACTCGGTCCAGCTAATGCCAAGTTCGACATTAGCCACGGTCTTCGAAGTCCACTTGTTTGCTTTGGTCTTGTCGATTACGGCAAACGAACCCGAAGACGGCATGCCGACCAACGAGAAGAACCCGTTATCCGCAGCCGTGTTACTCACCAACTGGTCATAGCTGCCTTCATTTACTTTATAGACATCGCAAATTCCCGAATTAGACGTTGGCAACGCAACGGATACTTCCGTATTACCGTCAAGCGCAATCTCGGCACCAGTCTTGTCAATGACTTTGTACGTGAAGTACTCCAGGGACACTTCGCCCGTATGCATGGCTTCGAAATCGGACAGCGCATTCTCATACGTTTCGCCATCAGAACGCTTTTCAACAACAAGCTGCGCACCAGATTGCAGCTTCTGAGCAACGTCTTTTTCAGAAGTGGAAACCGTTGCTTTCAACCCGGTACCAACATCCGTAAGCGTCTTCGTAACAGCCTGAGATCCATCGGAAGGAGCAATGTATTTACGCACCGCGCTGGAGAAGTCAACGGACAGTCGCACCTCCATGTTCATGTAGTTGCCCAGAATGGTCGGGAACTCTTGATAGCCGGTAAAGGAATAATCACCGCTATCGTTGAGCAGCTTGACATCCAGCGAGCCAATTCGACCATACACCTGAGATTGCGTTTTCATGTCCGTGCCAAACAGGTGGTCTTCCTTGATTCGAGGTGTGCTCACTATTTCGGTTTCGCCAGGAGCGCCGCTAATCTGTTGCAAGGTGAAAACATCTGCCGGCTCATTGCTAAGCTCGATATGAACGGTTTTCGTCCCGTCCTCAGCGATAGTTAGCGTTGCGCTGCGGGAAACGGGCACGGTCGGAGGCATAGTCGGGCACTGCATATATACCTGCACGCCAGGAAGAACCTGATTGGCATATGAAGGAATATAAAGATTTGCGGTAACAGAATACACACCCGCCTTGGCCTGGGACTTCTCGGTCAGCGAGGTGGTGTCCACCAGCACCAGGGCCCGCCCCGGCTCCGGCGACACCTGCGCCAGCTTCGCGCCGCCGAACGCGCCGGTGGGCTCCTCGCCCACGGTCACCGCGAGCTCGGTCAGCGACGAGCCGTCCCAGCTGAAGGCGCGCACCTTCGAGGGGTCCACCTTGGGGTCGGCGTTCTCGCCGCCCAGCCACCACGCCGTCAGCTCGGCGTCGGCGGGCATCTGCTTGCCGCCGGGCAGCTCGAAGGTGCCCACCGACACGTTGGACTCGTCCACGCCGTCGTAGAGCGCGGCCACCGCGTCGCGGGCGGCCTGCGCGTCGGCGGGCGCGGCGAAGTCGAAGAACTCGCCGTACGAGCCGGCGGCCAGGTCGAGCGGGGACGGCATGTCCGCGTCGGCGGTGTTGACGCCGAGCATCCAGACGAACCCGCCGTTGGGCGTGTGGAGCTTCGACAGGTCGTTGAGGTAGTTGTAGTCGCGGGCCTGGGACTTCTCGGTCAGCGAGGTGGTGTCCACCAGCACCAGGGCCCGCCCCGGCTCCGGCGACACCTGCGCCAGCTTCGCGCCGCCGAACGCGCCGGTGGGCTCCTCGCCCACGGTCACCGCGAGCTCGGTCAGCGACGAGCCGTCCCAGCTGAAGGCGCGCACCTTCGAGGGGTCCACCTTGGGGTCGGCGTTCTCGCCGCCCAGCCACCACGCCGTCAGCTCGGCGTCGGCGGGCATCTGCTTGCCGCCGGGCAGCTCGAAGGTGCCCACCGACACGTTGGACTCGTCCACGCCGTCGTAGAGCGCGGCCACCGCGTCGCGGGCGGCCTGCGCGTCGGCGGGCGCGGCGAAGTCGAAGAACTCGCCGTACGAGCCGGCGGCCAGGTCGAGCGGGGACGGCATGTCCGCGTCGGCGGTGTTGACGCCGAGCATCCAGACGAACCCGCCGTTGGGCGTGTGGAGCTTCGACAGGTCGTTGAGGTAGTTGTAGTCGCGGGCCTGGGATGCAGTCGCGCCGACGGAGTCATCCTCAGACGACTGAGCAAAAGCAAGCGCCCCCGAAGCGGGCCAGAACGAAACCACGAGCAAAACGGATAACGCAATCCGCATAAACCCATCCAACAGGCGCTGCTTTTTGTTCGCAAAACTCACTCTATCCTCCTTTCTCTTAATCGCAAACAAGGGCAACGCTTCCAATACAGAAGTGTTGCCCAGTCTGCTAAACGTCGCTAATTATTTGATGGAGTCCCAATCGATAATCAGCGTGACCTTCCATTCCTTGTCTCCACGCGCCAAAGAGAAGTCAGCATATTCTTTTGCGCCAAACTCGTAATTCTCGAGCGAGACATCGTTGATGGTGAACCCAATCGGCTGAATGCGATTTACATGCCCGCCCTTGTTCCAAAGGTATTCGCCCTGCTGCGTCACCGTCGCACCACCGTTGCTTGAAGCGGGGTCGATATAGTACAGGCCAAAGGTATTGTTGAGCTGATTAATCGTGATGACCGGCTTCTTGTCAGCATCGAAAGACAGCACCGCATTGTCCGCCACGGGAGTAGTCGGACGAGCGCCAAACAACGTAGGAGTGGTCAAATTGGTCAGATACGCATCCATATGGATAACCGCGTTCAATTCAGCCGGCACGTAAAGGTTTGCGGTGATCGTGTAAGTCTTCGACTTATCCAGTCCGTCCAGCGACGTTACCGCAAACGCCTTGCTGAAGTCAATCGACTCAGCACCGGCGGCAACCAGCGCGGCGGCGGCAACGGTGCCGGCCGCCATCTTGACGAAACCTCGACGCGTGTAAATCATTTCGGTGTTCATAGCGAATCACCCTTTCTTTGCGGCTTGTTTATATTTGGTGGTGCAACCTTGAGCGCCGATGCCGCATCCTCGGCTCCCAAGGCATCCCGAGGCGGGCCGATACGGGCCCCGCCATGTGGAATCTGGGTACGACAAGACAGACGCGCGCCCGCGTTGCGTGTGGGATTGGGTTGTTGCAGGGGTTGTGCGCTTGCCCGCGCGAGCTCGGCGTTCGCCCTGGTTGAAAGGGCGCTCCAGCCGGCAAGTAACACGCGGGTAACTGGCTTGACGGCTGCTATTGTAAGCCTGGGGTTACCGAAATTACAAGAAAAAAGTTCGAAATGGGTTCCTTTTTCGACAAAATCTTCTCCAAGGGTAACATATGTTACCCCAGGTCAGAGGGGTACGTCGGTCGGCGAACACGTCAACTCGTAAAGATTCCCAAACATTTGTTCTTGTGTTCTGAACGGATGTTTGGTGATACAGATCGCGCTTGGCGTTCCCCCTAGCCGAGGGGCTACTACCTACAGCATGCGGATGAAGCGGCCATCCACTTCTAGCACGCCTTCTTTTTGCAGGGTGCTTAGTTCGCGAATGAGCGATTTGTCGGCGGCACGCAGATACGTGGCCCATTCCTGGCGATTCATGGGAACCTCTACGCGACCGTCCGCGTCCTGGGGTAGCGTGCGCAAATGCGCCATGATGCGGTCGGAAAGACGCGGCTCGCCAACCACGGAGAGCGTTTGCGTAAGCACGCCTATCTTCTTCGACATTTCGGTCGACAGGTTTTCGCGCAGCAGAAACGCATGCGGGCTCGTGCACGATTCGAGTTGCTTTGCGGGGATGCACAGTATGCTCGTGGGCTCAAGCGCGCGAATATTCACCGGCGCATGCTTAAGCGTCGCCGGCACGGCCTCGGCGAACGACTCGCCCGAGCCGAATTGCGCCACCGGGCGGTCTTGCCCACCTTGCGGCATGCTTGCTTGCACGATGCCCGAAACAACCACGGGATAGAAATCCATACGGTCGCCAGCACGTCGCAGCAGTTGGCCTTCTGACAGCTCCATAACGCGCGCATCGATTTCGCGCAGCAAATCGCGCAGGTCCTTCACGGGAATGCCCTCGAACACGGCCGACGAATGCAGCGAGCGAATAAGATCCTGCGTAAACTCCATGCGACCCACCAACTCCTTGCTACGCTCGTCGCCCTGGCAAACGTCCCCCGCGCAAGCCTCGTATGCATGCGGCCGCACATGGCGGTACCGTCGCTTCAGCCATTCCCGCCATCGCGCCGAAACCAACCACCGGGTAACATTTGCTACCGAAAGTTACCTTTATCTAATTCATTATCGCACTGCGCAGCTTTTTGTAAACACAGGGTCATATTTTTCCCAAACAAGAAAGGCGACCCGCTCGGCTGCCTTTCCCCAAACCAGCGCTTCGGAAGCGCTTCTTGCAAGCAATCTTGTTCGCAGCAAACCTGGCAAAGCATCCGGCCCCCTGTCGCGCTTCACGCCCTTCGCGCCCCGCCCATCATGCAGCCGTACCCGGCGCAGAAAGCAACAAAGGGCCCGCGGCATTTCAACCGCGAGCCCCTCGCAAAAGTTAGCGAGTCAAAACCTTCCGAAGGCACTGACCCATCCGTTCCCGTCACGCGGCCTTAAGCCAACAGTTTGCGACCTGCCTCCTCAAGCGCGTTCAGCAGCGCGTCGGCTGCCTCGCGGCTGGCGTCCTTCGCGAACACGTACAGCTTGATCTTCGGCTCGGTGCCGCTCGGGCGCACGATGACCTTGTTGCCGCCTTCCACGTCGAACTCCACCACGTTGGCGGAAGGCAGGCCGTTCACGCCGCCCTGGTAGTCGACCACGGCCTCGACCTTGCGGCCGGCCAGCTCGGCCGGAGCGTTCGCGCGCAAACCCGCCATGAGGTCGGCCATCTTCGCCGCGCCGTCGGCGCCGGGATAGGACAGCGACACGGTGCGGTTGAGCCACCAGCCGTGCTTGGCGTACAGGTCGCGCATGGCCTGGGCCAGGTTCTTGCCCGCCAGCTTGTACTCCTGCGCCATCTGGCAGATGAGCAGGCTGGCGTTCACGGCGTCCTTGTCGCGCACGTGGTCGCCGGACAGGTAGCCGTAGCTCTCCTCGAAACCGAAGATGAAGCGGTCGGCCTGGCCCGCGTCGGCCAGCTCGGTGATGATGTCGCCGATGTACTTGAAGCCCGTCAGGCAACGGCGCAGCTCAAAGCCGTATTCCGCAGCCAGCGCATCGACCATGGCCGACGACACGATGGTGGTCACGGCCACCTTGCGCGTCAGGTCCTCGCCGCGCTCGGCGCGCATGCGGCACACGTAATCCAGCAGCAGCACGCCCATCTCGTTGCCGGTCAGCAGCGTGTAGTCGTCGCCGTCCTTGCAGGCCACGCCCACGCGGTCGGCATCGGGGTCGGTGGCCAGCAGCAGGTCGGGATGCACCTGCTCGCACAGGTCGATGCCCTTCTGCATGGCCTCGCGGATCTCGGGGTTAGGATAGGGGCACGTGGGGAAGTTGCCGTCGGGCTGCTCCTGCTCGGGCACCACGGTGACGTCGGAGACACCGGCGCGCGCGAGCACCGTGGTAACGGGGACCAGGCCCGTGCCGTTAAGCGGCGTGTACACGAGCTTCAGCGGGGCGGCGGCGATCTGCTCGTCGGACAGGTTGTTCACCGACTGCGCCAGCACCGCGTCGTAGTAGCGCTCGAGCACGGCGTCTTCGATCCACTTGACCTTGCCCGATGCCACGGCCTCATCGAAATCCATGGACTTCACGCCGGTGAACGCGTCGGTTCCGGCGATGGCCGCGGAGATGGCGGCGGCAGCCTGGCTGGTGATCTGGCAGCCGTCGGGGCCGTAGGCCTTGTAGCCGTTGTACGGCGCAGGGTTGTGGCTGGCCGTCATGCAGATGCCGCCCGAGCAGCCCAGGTCGCGCACGGCCCACGAAAGCGTGGGGACCGGGGAGATGCGCGGGTACACGTACGCCGTCACGCCATTGGCTGCCATGATGGCGGCGGTGGTGCGCACGAACAGCTCGCCGTTGTTGCGGCTGTCGCGGGCAATGGCGACGGAGGGGTTTTCGAAGTTCGCGTTCAGATAATCGGCGAAGCCCTGCGTGGCGCGGCCCACCGTGTAGATGTTCATACGGTTCGTGCCGGCGCCCAGCACGCCGCGCAGGCCCGCGGTGCCGAACGACAGGTTCTGGAAGAAGGCGTCGGTCATCGCGGCGTCATCGCCGGCGTCGGCCTTCGCCTGCATGTCGGCCAGCTCGGCCGCCAGATCGGCATCCTGCACGTTCTCAATCCAATGCGCAAGCTCGGCGCGCACATCGATATCGCTCATAAGGTTTCCTTCGCTTCTAGCGGTTTCTCCCCGGTTGCGCAGACGCGATCGGGCGCGGCGTGGGCATGCGCTCTGCACGCGGCCGGCTTCCGTCCGGTGCGGCACGGGCCTCCGCCCGCCCTCCAACCAGGCTTTCCTGCATATGCCGCCATTGTAAACGACACGCCGGCGAAGCGGGCGAACCCGACAGCATCAGCGCAGTTGCGCGCCGGACGGCGCAGCGGCGCCGCGATCCTCGATGAACACGCAGCGCCCTCGGCGCGCCATCAAGGGCATCATCGAGCTCGCCCGCGATCACAGCGCCGAGCCCGAGCGCCTGCTCGACGACCGGCAACGCACCGACGAACTGTCGAGCCGCCGTCCACCGTGGTCGTCGACCGCGTGGACACGAAAGACTCCGTCGCACCGCCGACAAGCGAGCCGAATACCGCCGCGAACGCAAAATCCGCCGGCGAAGCAGGGCGAATCGCCGATTCCGCCGGCATTAACGGGTATGATGGAATTTGGCACCCCGCTGACAAATCCGATGGGGCCGACGCCGCAGGCGCCGACCTCGCCGATGACGGCGGCGACGGCTCGAGCGACGACGCGGGCGGCGGCCCCACCGCCCGCCCGGCCATCGAGGCCACGGAAGCTCGCCCAACCGATACGGAACCTTCGACCAGCGCCGAAACCACGCCGGCCGAGCACTAGGAGGAATCCAGTATGCATATGCGCACCAACCGCCACGCCGCAGGCGTCACCCAGGAAGACGGCGCAACCGACAACCGCCGCAGCCGCAGCGCGGGCCGCATCCGCCCCCGGAAAGCCGCGCTGGCCGCATTCGCCCTTACCGGCGTGCTTGCCGCTGCGCTATCCACCGGCTGCGCCGGCGATAGCGGGAAGACCGCCGTCAAGCTGGACCCGAGCAACCCCACCACCATCACCGTATGGGATTACTACAACGGAGCCCAGCAGGCGTCCTTCGACAGCCTGGTGTCCGAGTTCAACTCCACCGTGGGCAAGGAGAAAGGCATCTACGTGAAAAGCAAGACCCAAGGGTCGGTCGCCGAGCTGGAGAAGGCTATCTCGAACTCGTCGGCAGGCGAGGTCGGCGCCGACCAGATGCCCAACGTGTTCTCCTCCTACGCCGACACGGCCTACAACGTGCAACAACAGGGCAAGCTCGTTGATCTGACGGACTACTTCACGCCCGATGAGCTGTCCAACTATGTGCCCGACTACCTTGACGAGGGACGCTTCGACGGCGACGATTCCCTGTACCTGCTGCCGGTGGCGAAATCCACCGAGGTGACCATACTCGACGAAACCGACTGGGAGCCGTTCGCCCAGGCCACCGGCGCACCGTCGATGACCTGGCAACGCAGGAAGGCATCGCGGCCACCGCGAAGCGCTACTACGAGTACACCGATGCGCTAACGCCCGACATCCCCAACGACGGCAAGGCGTTCTACGGCCGCGATTCCCTGTCCAACTACTTCATCATCGGCATGAGGCAGATGGGCGTCGATCTGCTCGCGCCCAACGCCGACGGCAAAACCGCGGTCAACGCCGACAAGGAAAAGGTCCGCCGCCTGTGGGACAACTACTACATACCCTTCGTCAGCGGATATTTCGACGCCAAGGGCAAGTTCCGCTCCGACGACATGAAGACGGGCGACATCATCTGCTACACGGGCTCCACCGCATCGGCGGCGTACTTCCCCGACCAGGTGGTCGACGACAACGGAACGCACGAGATCGGCTATCAGATCATCATGCCGCCAACCTTCGAAGAAGGCAACGCCGTGGCCCCTCAGCAAGGCGCCGGCATGGCGGTGGCGAAGTCGGACGAGCAACACGAATACGCTTCCTACGAGTTCCTGAAGTGGTTCACCGAGAAGCAGAACAACCTGCGCTTCGCGACGGCGGCGTCGTATCTTCCCGTGCGAACTGATGCAAACAGCGTCGAAGAGCTTGATAACGCGATTCAGAACGAGAACCTCTCCGTAAACCCCAAGACCCGCGACTGCATCGCCATGGCCATGGACTCCTTCGACGACGTGGAGCTGTACTCGCTTAAGAGCTTCGACAACGCTTATGCCGCGCGCAAGGTACTCGACCATTCGCTCGACGATAAGGCAACCGCCGACAAAGCGGCTGTTCAGGCGGCAATAGCCGCCGGCCAATCGCGCACCGAGGCGCTTGAGCCGTACGTGGGCGATGCCGCGTTCGAGCAATGGTACGCCTCCTTCTGCCAGCAACTCCAAGCCGCAGCCGAGGGCACGGAGTAGCAAGAGGTGCGAAACGAACGCAAGAACATAGATGCGGGTACGGGCGCCGGCGCAGGCGCGAGCACGGGCAAAAACGCCGCAAAGGGGAAGCGAAAGGTATCTTTCCTTCGAGTGCTCATGATCTCGCTTGCCGCGATCGTCCTGATCCAGAGCGCCTTGCCCATCTCGGTCCTCACGTTCAGCGGAGTGAAGAGCACGCTTGAGGACAACGCCATCTCCATCGACGCCCGCGCGGTGGACAACCGCAAGGTGAACCTGGAAAGCGCTATGGTCAAAAGCTGGTCCGGCATATCCCGCGAGACCGTCATCTTCAACTCCGCCCTCTCCGACCAACTTGCCCGATCGGGCCTCGACGTGTCGGAGTTCCTTGCCGATAACGATCAGAAGGAGGCCTTCGTAGCCGCCGCCTTCCCGCGGCTGCTCTCCATCATAGGGGCCAACACCGCCAGCGGCGCGTACCTGATCTTGGGAAACGACGGTGACCTTTCCGCCGCGCAGGACCACATCGGGGCGTTCCTGCGCGATTCCGACCCCACCGGCAGGTCGGATTCCTATTCCGACCTGCTGCTTGAGCGAGGAGACAAGGAAATCGCCCGCGACGCGTCCATCGCCCTTGACAACACCTGGGCGCCGAAACTGCACCTCGCCGGCAACGGCGCGCGCGGCGCCGACGACTTCTTCTACAAACCCTACGAGGCCGCCCTGCAAAACCCGGGCGCCGATGCGAATGCCATGGCGTATTGGTCGCAGCCGTTCGTGCTGGAGGGTAATCCGAGCGACAGCTACCGCATGATCGCCTACTCGGTGCCGCTCATGCTCAACGGGCAGGTGTACGGCGTGCTGGGAATCGAGGTGTCCACCGCGTACCTGGCGGACACGTGCTTCCCCATCTCCGAGCTTGACGGCAGCGAAGCCGGCGGGTACGCCCTTGCGCTGGCTGACGGCAACGGCTCGTACCAGGTCATCACGGGAAACGGCGTGCTCTACAACGCGGTGAACGCCGAAGGGCCCGCCTTCGCACTCAAGGAAACGCGCAATGCGGGCCTTATGCAGGTCGAAGGCATCAACATGGGCGATCAGCAGGTGTACGCAATCGCCGAACCGCTCAAGCTGTATTCCGGCATCGTGCCCTACGACGACACGAACTGGGCGGTTGTCGTCCTGTTCTCCGAGGACTCCATCTTCGCCACGGGCAACTCGTTGTACTACCGCCTAGGCGTAACCATCGGCCTTACCACCCTCGGATGCCTGGTGCTGGTGGCGCTGGTCTCGCGCGCCATCAACCGGCCGCTCAGGGACCTGATTGAAAGCGTCCAAGGAGGCATGGAGAAGCTGCGCGCGTTCCGCACACCCGTCGCCGAGGTCGACCAACTCCATGGCGTCATCCTCGACCTCACCGAGGACGGCCTGGAGAAGCAGCGCAAGCTCAACGAGGAGAAGGAGCGCTATCGCCTGGCCGTCAAGGGCACCAACGACGCCTTCTTCACCTTCCATCCCGAAACAGGATCCATCGAGATCGTGAACTCCCTCGACGACGGCGAGTACGATGCCACGCGCTTCTGGGACCTGTTCCGCCACGACAGCGCGAACCCCGAGGCGGTGGACGCCATCGAGCAGGCCGTAAGCCTGATGCAGGAGACGAGCATCCAGGTGGAGGCCGTGACCGAACGCTCGCCGCAAGGTCATTGGCTCGAGGTGAGCTCATCGCGCGTTCAGGACGCCGACAACGGGCAGGACTGCATGGTGTGCGTCATCCACGACATCGACGGCAGGAAGCGCCGCGAGATCGAAGCCGCGCGCAAGCAGGCGCTCGACCCCGCGACATCGGCATATCGCTTCGAGCCCGGCATGGACGCCATTGCGGCGGCGCGCGCAGGCGCGAACGCGGGGCAGCTCGCCATCATCGAGATTGACGGGTTCGCGAACATCGTGCGCGACTACGGCATCCCCTTCGGCGACGTGCTGCTCAATGAGCTGGCCAAGGTCATGCGCGCCTTCAACCGCGACAAAGGCAACCACGACGCCATCCTGGTGCGCGTCGGCGCTGGGCAGTTCGTCTGCTGGCTTCCCGGCAAATGCGCCGACGATGCGATCGACGAGGCGGCCGAGCTGCAGCGCCGGTTCGCGCGGCTGGTGCGCCCCGGAGTGCTGGAGCTGAGCTTCCACGTGGGCACGGCATCGGCGGAGGGCATCAGGAGCACCTCCGAGCTGCTTTGCCGGGCGCGCACGGCGCTTCAGGCATCGATGGGGCATCGCGCGGCCTGCGCATGCTGGGACCCGTCCATGGACGGCGCGTTCGAGCCAAGGCCGTTCGACCCCATATCCTCGTTCAACCACGTCGAGGACTTGACCTTACCCGCCCTGACGCTGAACCTGCTCGACCGACGCCTTTCGCTGGCGGCGGGTATGGATTTGCTTATGCGGCAGCTGAACGAGAGGCTCGACGTGACCAACCTGTTCATCACGTCGTTCCAAGAAGACTATCAAACGGCATCAGTGCGCTACTTTTTCGGCCCCATCCCGGGCATCGACGAGGGCGCCGTGTTCCCGCTTTCGCGGGAGGCCGTCGACACGCTGCAGCGATTCGGCGAGCAAGGCCTTGTGCATCCCGTGAGCGAGATGCCCATCTTCGCCATGTCCGCCGAAACGCGCGCTTACGCCAACGGCGTCGCGTTCCCCATGATGAACGTGGGGAAATACTCGGGGGCCGTGTTCTTCCTGAGCAACGCCGGCAAGGCCTTCGACGACGATGAGACCGCAAACACCCTGCGCGAGGTGGGCACGATCATCCAAAACCGCATCAACCAAGAGGAGCTTGACCAATCGGCACAGGCGAAGTCCGACTTCCTCGCGCGCATGTCGCACGAGATCCGCACGCCCATGAACGGCATCATCGGCATGACCGAAATAGCCCTGAAACCCGAGCAGAGCGACGAGCGCCGAGTCGATTGCCTGAACAAGGTGCACGCGTCGTCGCTGTACCTGCTCGATCTGCTCAACGGCATCCTGGATATGACGAAGATCGAGAACAACAAGATGCTGCTCGGCGATGCGCCCTTCAGCATGAGCCATGTGGTCGAGGAGCTCAACGCCGTAAGCGCCGGCCGCCTTGCCGCGCGCAACCAGAAGCTGGTCGTGGACATGCGGCTGCAGCACGATTGGTTCATGGGCGACGCGCTGCGCCTTAACCAGGTGCTCATCAACCTAGTGGGCAACGCCGTGAAGTACTCCGATGACGGCAGTACCATCACGGTGACCATCGAGGAGCGGGCTGCCGCCGGCGCCGCGGGGGCGCTGCCGACGAGCTGCGAGGCTGCGGAAGACGGCACGACGAGTGCGCTACCGGCTGGCTGCGAGGCCGCGCGGGCTGACGCACGGGCGACGGAAGGCGCGGCGGCGGGTATGCCGCCGGCGGGCTGCGAAGCTGCTGATGCCGGCACGCAGGCGACGGGAAGCGGCGTCCGGGCGAGCGACATCCGAACGGCAAACGTGTACTTCGCCGTCACCGATGAGGGCGTAGGCATCGCCGAGGAGGACATCGATCGCATCTTCGCCAAATTCGAACAGGTAGACACCACAGACGCCCGCCAACAGGGCACGGGGCTGGGACTTGCTATCAGCAACCGCATCGTGCTCATGATGGGCGATCGCATCCGCGCGAACAGCCGCCTGGGGCATGGCAGCACGTTCTATTTCGAGATACCGCTGCCGATAACCGACGCGGTCGGCAAGCCGGTGGGCGCAGACGCCGAGCAAGTCGATTTCACCGGAAAGCACGCCCTGGTCGCGGAGGACAACGAGCTGAACATGGAGATCATCGCGTACGTGCTCGACGACATGGGGTTCACCGTGGATAAGGCGATGAACGGCCAGGAAGCGGTGGACGCGTTCGAGCAATCCCCCGCTGGGCGCTACGATATCGTCTTGATGGACGTCATGATGCCGGTCATGGACGGGCTTACCGCCGCGCACCGCATCCGCGGTCTTGACCGTGCCGATGCCGCCGACGTGCCCATCGTGGCAACCAGCGCGAACGCGTTCGCCGAGGACGTGAAGCGCTCGCTTGCCAGCGGCATGAACGCCCACGTCTCCAAGCCCATCGACCCGGCGAAGCTCGCGAAGGTGCTAGCCAAGGTAATGCGATAAGGGCGCCTGCGCGCAGAGCGCAGATGACTGCCTGCGTGCGGCGCAAGCTGCGCCTTGCAGCTTGCCGGCGCACGCTACACGCAGGATGCAAACAATCGCTGCGCCCCACGGCTTGCAGGCCGCGCACTGCGAGCCCTCTGCGTTTGCTAGCGCTGCGCCTTGCAGCTTGCCGGCGCGCTCAAACCGCGCGCCGCAACTGCCAACGGTACACTCTGACCATGTCTGTGTGAGTCGATTCACTTACTCCGAATCGACCCACGCGCATCATCGCTCGCATTGCTTGCACGTCCTATAACGCACGAGGAGCCGCTCATCAGCGGCCCCTCGTTTACGTTTGCGATTGCGTTTACGCTATTCTGCCAGCTTCTTCGCCAACAGCTGGTTGATGATCTTCGGATTGCCCTGGCCGCGCATCTCCTTCATGCACTGACCCACGAAGAACCCGATGACCTTCGTATTGCCTTCCTTGTAGCGGGCAACCTCGTCGGGGTTCGCCGCGATGATGGCATCCACAACGGCCTCGATGGCGCCGGTGTCCGACACCTGCTTCATGCCGCGCTCCTCGACGATGGCCGAGGGATCCTTGTCCTCGTCCATGATGGCGGAAAACACTTGCTTGGCCTGCTTGGACGAGATGGCGTCCTCGGCGAGCAGCTTCACCAGCTCCACCGCACGGGCGGGCGTGAGCGGGCTTTGCGCAAGGTCAGCATCCTCGCTGGCGTTGAGCCATGCGGTGACGTCGTTGATGGTCAGGTTGGCAACAGGCTTCGCCAGCTTGGCGGCATCCTTGCCCGCAACCTCCATGCACGCCTCGAAGAAATCGGCCGTAGCGCGATGATCAACCAGATGGCGAGCATCGTAGGCGGACAGGCCGAACTCATCGGCGAAGCGGGCGGCCTTCTGGTCGGGCAGCTCGGGCAGCTTGACGCGGACGCCTTCGATGAACTCGTCGGAAAGGTCGTAGGGCGCCAAGTCGGGCTCGGGGAACAGGCGGTAGTCGTCAGCGGTTTCCTTCACGCGCATGACGATGGTGTGCTTCATGGTGGGGTCCCAATGGCGGGTCTCCTGATAGATCTGACCGCCCTCTTCCAGAACCTCGGCCTGACGGCAGATCTCATAGGCCAAGCCATCGTGCAGGTTCTTGAAGGAGTTCATGTTCTTCAGCTCGGTCTTCACGCCCAGCTTCGTGGAGCCGCGGCGACGCAGGCTGACGTTGCCGTCGCAGCGCATGGAGCCTTCCTCCATGGAGCAGTCGGAGATGCCGATGGCCAGATAGATCTGACGCAGCTTCTGCATGAACAGGCGCGCCTCCTCAGGCGTGCGCAGGTCGGGCTCGGTGACCAACTCGATGAGCGGCGTGCCGGCGCGGTTGTAGTCCACCAGCGAATGCGTGGCGCCCGCGATACGGCCCTCGTCGCCACCGATGTGGATCATCTTGCCGGCGTCTTCCTCCATATGGATGCGCGTGATGCCAACGTGCGCCGTGTAGCCGGAATCGGTGACGGTGACGTTCTCGCAGGTCTCGCCCGGCTTCAGGCCGGCGATATCGCCGCGCTCCTTGGCTGCCGGACCGTCGACATCCAGATCGAGATGTCCGCGCATGCAGAACGCGACCGGACCCTGCGTGGTCTGGAAGTTCTTAGCCATGTCGGGGTACATGTAGTTCTTACGGTAGAACATGCTGTGCTTCTCGATATCGCAGTTCGTGGCCAGGCCGGCAAGCACGATGGACTCGATAGCAGCCTTGTTCGGCACGGGCAGAGCACCCGGAAGACCCAGGCACACCGGGCAGGTGTGCGTGTTCGGATCGGCGCCGAACTCAAGCTTGCAGCCGCAGAACATCTTCGTGTTCAACGTGGTCAGCTCGGCGTGGATCTCCAAGCCGATGACCGCCTCCCAATCCTTGAGGACTTCTTCAAGCTTACGCATTACTCAATCACCTTCCCGTCGGCGAAGTTCGGGGCCACGGGGGCCTTGCCGTAGGCGGCCTCGAGCGCCATGGCGGCGCGGAACATGTTCTCGTCCTTGAACTGCGGGGCGATCAGCTGCACGCCCACGGGCATGCCGCTTTGCGCACCCAAACCGCACGGCACGCTCATGCCGCCGTTGCCGGCGATGTTGATGGAGATGGTGAACACGTCGGACAGGTACATGGTTGCCGGATCGGCGATCTCACCGAACTTGAACGCCGTAGCCGGGGCCGTGGGCGCCAAGATGACGTCGCACTGCTCGTAGGCGTTGCGGTAGTCCTGCGTGATGAGCGTACGGACCTGCTGGGCCGGATAGTAGTACTGCTCGTACACGCCGGCGGAAAGCAGGTAGCTGCCCAGCATGATGCGGCGCTTCGCCTCTTCGCCGAAACCATGGGCTCGGCTTGCCTCGTACTGGCTGCCCAGGTCCTTGTGGCCTTCCTCGCAGTAGCCGTAGCGCACGCTGTCGAAGCGGGCCAGGTTGGAGAACGCCTCGCACGGACCCAACACGTAGTAGGCGCTGATGGCGGCATCGATATGCGGCAGGTCGACCTCGACGATGGTGGCGCCGGCAGCCTCGAGCTTGGCAGCGGCCTCGGACACGCGCTCCGAAACCTCGGAGGACAGGCCCTTAGCGCCCATGAAGCTGCGGACCACGCCGATGCGCATGCCTGCAACGTCTTGCTGGCATGCGGCGCGGAAACCGGCCTTCACGTCCTGCGACGTGCAGTCCAGGGGGTCATGGCCGCACAGGGCGTCCATCGCGGCAGCGGCGTCCTCGACGCTGCGGGCGAACGGGCCGACCTGGTCGAGCGAACTGCCGAAGGCCACGACGCCGTAACGGCTGACCGTGCCGTACGTGGGCTTCACGCCCACGATGCCGCAGAAGCTGGCGGGCTGGCGGATGGAGCCGCCCGTGTCGGAGCCCAGCGTGACGCACGCCATGCCCGCGGCGACCGCCGCCGCAGAGCCGCCCGAGCTGCCGCCCGGAACACGACCCAGATCCCACGGGTTGCGCGTGGGGCCGAACGCGGAGGACTCGGTGGTGGAACCGAACGCGAACTCGTCCATGTTCAGCTTGCCCAGCGGCAGACCACCGGCGTCGATGATGCGCTGCACGCACGTTGCGGTGTACGGGGACACGTAGTTTTCCAGCATGCGGGAGGAGCAGGTGGTGTGCGTGCCCGTCATGTTCATGTTGTCCTTGAACGCCACCGGCACGCCGGCCAGCGGGCCGAGCGTATCGAACGTGCCGTCGGCGATTGCCTGATCAACGCGCTGCGCGGCGGCCATGGCGGCCTCGGAGGTGACCTCCAGGAACGCATGCACCTGAGAATCGGCCTGCGCGATGCGGTCGAGGCTTGCCTGCGCGACCTCGCAGGCGGTGAACTGCTTGGACGCCAGACCCTCGCGGATCTGCGCGATGCCCATATCGGAGATGGCCATTACGCATCGCCCCCTTCGCCCAGGATGGACGGGATCAAGAAGCTGCCGTCCTGCTGCTTCGGCGCGTTCTCAAGCGCAACCTGCTGCGTGAACGATTCGGTTTCCACGTCCTCGCGCATGACGTTGGACAGGCTTCCGATGGGATGGAACGTAGGCTCCACGCCCTCGAGGTCCAGCTGCTTGATGGACTGCAGCGTTTCAATGATGTTGTTCAGATCGACCGTCATCTCGGAGAGCTCCTCCCCGGAAAGGCCGATGCGCGCGTATTCCGCGATTCCGCGGACCTCGCGCTCGGTAAGGTATTGGGTCATTGGTTTCTTTCCTTTCGATTCCAACGCACGTGTTAGCGGCTACGCTGCAAAACGACGACCACCCCACATCCGATTGCCGCCACCGCAATCGCGACGCCTGCGGACGCGCCCGGGGAAGCCACCGCAATCGCGACACTTGCGGACGCGCCCGGGGGAAGCCGACACGATGGCGACACCCGCGGACACGCCGGGAAAGCCGGCGCAACCCAGCTCCACGCACGCTGAAAGCGGTTAGACCGTTAACTTGGCTATGATAGCAAACAAGCCCGCCCATCAGGCCGCGAACCCTCAGGCGACAGCGATTCGATAGACACGGAACCCAGCCCCATCGCGACGCTGACCGCTACGCGATGCCAGCAAGCTTCAAGTCCTCATCTACCAGATGGCGAAGATATTCCGACCGCTTCATTCCCAGCTGCGCCGCACGAATATCAATGAGCAGGATTTTATTCACCGGCTCCTTAAACCCCACCTGCTTCATTTCCTCATCGAACATAAGAGGGCGGCCGGGACCGTAACCCGGCGCATATACAACAGGACCGCTGGGCTCGCCATGGAAAACGCCCGCCGTTGCATCAGCTTCCATCTTGTCGAGTTGTTCAGGAGTGTATCCGAACCGCTTTTCAACTTCTTCAGCAGTTACCACCGTCATCGCTTCCTCCTTACAAGCCCCAGTTCCTTTAAGACCTTTTCAGTAGGCGGCTTCATCGCATGATAGACAAGGACACCTTGCCATTTCAGCGAGGCAACCAATTCGATGGCCTCGCCCTTTGCCGAAAGGCCGATTGCGACGATCGTTTCCTCGCATGGTGCCGTTCTGAGTCTCATGGCCACGATGCTGTTCCATACTTGCAAGATCTCATCGCTTGTGACGCCATGCTTGAAAGCATGCGCATCTATCTGTACGTCATCCATTAATTCCTCGAATTTCGTACAACGATATTCTAACAGGCTTTACCTGCGAAAACTATCGTTGCATTCCGTGGTTTCGAGGATCTTACAGAAGAGGAAAGGGCATCCCGGAAACGGATGCCGGCCACGACATTCCCGCAGGCACAACGCCCGAAGGGGAAAGCATCTGCACTGGCTCATGTGATGCAAGGATTCTAGCACACGCACAGATGTTCGTGCAAGCGAAAGCAGAACGTATTTTCGCTCTTACATGCGCGGGCGGCCACACGCCATGCGTGGCCGCCCGCTGCTCAGGTTGCTAGTTGCCGGCCTCTACCTCCACTCTGCCCAGATCACATCGCCGGGCTTGGGGGCCTCGATGCCCGGACCGTTGGGCAACATGTAATAGGCGTTGGCCTCGAAGCTCTCCGGGCTGCCGGGGCGCCCGGGCACGGGCCAAGCGCGCAGCGTGCCGTCCTCGGCATGCTCGGCGCGCAGCAGCTTGATGCCGAAGAACTCGGGCTCGCCGGGCTTGTGCGCCGGATGCTCCGCGGGCCTGTCCTCGCCGCGGACCGGGCCGCCATGCCCCTTCGGACCGTGCCCACCCGCCGGGAACGCCTCAGCCAGCACCATGGGCGTGCGCGGCACCTCGGGATCCAGGCCCGAGAACGCGCGCATGAGCGGACGCAGGTAGAAGTTCAGCGTGAACGACGCACCGGCGCTGGGGCCCGAGATGCCCACAATGGGCGTGCCGTCGACGATTGCAAAGCTGGAATGGTGCCCCGGGCCGTGGTTCGTCTGATGGCAGATCATCTGCCCCATCTGCTCCATGACCTCGCAAGACCAGTCGTCGCTTCCCTTCGAGGACCCGGCGTTGAGCACCACGATGTCGGCCTGCTCGACGGCTTGCGCGATGGCCTCCTCGATGGCGTCGCGGCGGTCGGGAACGATATCGAACGGGACGAAACGCCCGCCCCACTGCTCGCATTTCGCCTTCACGAGCACGCTGTTCGTCTCGAAGTTGCGCCCGCGGGCGGCGAAGGATGCGGCACGCTCGGGGTCGAAGGGCACGCCGGGGGCCACCAGCTCGTTGCCCGTGGGGATGAACGCCACGCGCGGGCGGCGCACCACCGGCACCGACCCGTTGTTGCCCGAACCCATGCGAGCCGCCAGGTCGGGCGTGATCAGCTTGCCGGCGCGGCCCAGCACGTCGCCGCGACGCATGGTGCTGCCCACCGGACGCGTGCCCGCGCCGGGCTTCGACGGCGCCGCGTCGATGGCCACATGCTGCTCATCTGCGGAAACCTGCGCATGCTCGATGACGATGGCCGTGTCGAACCCTTCCGGCATGGCAACACCGGTGTTGGCGAACTCCCAGTCCCGGCCGCGCACCCACGCGCTGGTGTCGGGCACTTCGCCATCTGCCAGGTCGGCAAAATCGGACCAGTGCAGCGCGATGGAATCCATGGCGCAGGTGAGCGCGCTGGGCATGTCGTTCACGGCGCATACGTCATACGCCAGCACGCGCCCTACCGATTCCGCCAGGGAAACGCGCTCCACCAGCTTGCGCGCAACCTCACGCGCATGGAATTTCCCGGCATCGGCGCCTTTTGCCTGCGCCTGCACGCCGCGCCAGCCGAAACCCTCCGGCAGCGCGTCCAACGCCGCCAACGTCGCCGCAACCGCCTCCTCGCGCGACAGCTGTATATGTTGCGAATGGTCCCTCATGGCCGCCTCTTTCCCTGATGCTCAGCGCGAAGCCGGCACATTGCGCGCACGCAACCCGCCACCCGGCACCCGACCGCCCGGATGACGACGAGACGCAGCGCGCGTCACCTGCCTACGCCGAGAGCTTGCCTTCGGCAAGCTATTCTCGGTTGAATACAACCCGAACTATAGTCCAACTTCATGCGTTTGCGTGCCTTTCATTTGGATTCGGAATCGAATGCCCACGATGCTTGCATCGGCGCTTCGCCACGGCGTATACTGCCCCCTCGTAAAGGAGCGCGGGTGACCCGGAACAAGTCCAGGCATCCAGCCTCGCAGCAAAGAAACGAAAGGCACTGACGTGACCGCATCGGTTGGTTCGTGCCCCGCAGAACGTGACGCGCGCTTGCGCGTGGGGTTCGTGGGAGCCGGCAAAATCGGGTTCGCCCTGGGAACGCATCTGTTCGAACACGGTTCGAAGGTCTCAGGCTATGCAAGCCGCACGCAAAAGGCGGCGCTTTGGGCATCGCAGTGCACGCATTCCGTTTCCTTTTCCTCGCTGCAAGCGCTTCTTGATTCCACGGACCTCATCTTCATAACCGTGCCCGATGGCGCCATCGCCGAAGCGGCAGGCCAGCTGGCCGACGCCGCGGCGAGCACGCCGGCAGGCGGCCTTTCCGGAAAACTGGTGTGCCACGCAAGCGGCGCGCTGACCTCCGAAGAGCTCGACGCATGCCGAAAAGCCGGGGCAGCCTGCGCGAGCGTTCACCCGCTGTGCGCCGTGCCCGACGTCCCGACCAGCGCCGATGCGCCCGATCGCCTTGCCGGCATGTTCTTCACGCTTGAAGGCGACCAGGCCGCGGTCGACGCGGCGGGCGCGCTGCTGGATGCGGCGGGCAATCCGCACTGCACCATCGCGGCCGACGCAAAGGTGCGCTACCACGCCGCGGCGGTGTTCCTGAGCAATCTGGTGTGCGGCCTTGCCTCCGAGGGGTTGGGCATCTTGGAGGGCTGCGGGTTCACGCCCGAGCAGGCCCTGCAGGCAGCCGGCCCCCTGTTCACCGGCAATTGCGCCGCCATCGCGCAAAAGGGCCCGCAAAACGCCCTGTCCGGCCCTATCGAGCGCAACGACCTTGAAACGGTGCGCAAGCATCTGGCCGCATTGGACGGGCAGGCGCGCGAAACCTACGCCACGCTGTCGCTTTCCGTTTGCGAACTTGCTGCGCGGCGCCACCCCGAGCGCGATCACGCCCCGATGAGGAATCTGCTGGAATCAGCACAAACCCGCAGGTAAAGCGAAGGAGAAAGACCCATGAAGAACACCGTGGCAACGTTCGCCCAGGCCAAGGCCGAGGGCCGCAAGCTCGCCATGCTCACGGCCTATGACTATTCCACCGCCAAGCTCGAGGACGAGGCCGGCATCGACGGCATCCTCATCGGCGACTCGCTGGGCAACGTGGTGCTCGGTTACGAGGACACCCTGTCCGTGACCGTTGAGGACATGATCCACCACAGCGCCGCCGTCGCCCGCGGCGCCAAGAACGCGCTGATCGTCTGCGACATGCCGTTTCTGTCCTACGAGGTCAGCGTGCCCGACGCCGTTCGCAACGCCGGCCGCCTGCTCAAGGAAGGCCGCGCGAACTGCGTGAAGCTGGAAGGCGGCGAAGAGGTGTGCCCGCAGGTTGCCGCCATGGTGGCCGCCGGCATCCCCGTCATGGGGCACCTGGGCCTGACGCCGCAGTCCATCAACGCGTTCGGCGGCTTCAAGGTGCAGGGCAAAAGCGAGGCAGCTGCCCGCAAGCTGATTTCCGACGCGAAGGCGCTCGAGGCCGCCGGCGCGTTCGCCATCGTGCTCGAGGCCGTGCCCGCCAAGCTTGCCGCCCTGGTCACCAAGGAAGTGGGCGTCCCCACCATCGGCATCGGCGCCGGCGCCGGCTGCGACGGCCAGATCCTCGTCTACCAGGACATGCTGGGCATGTTCAGCGACTTCTGCCCGAAGTTCGTCAAGCGCTTCGCAAACGTGGGCGAGGCCATGCGCGACGGCTTCGCCAGCTACATCAGCGAGGTGCGCGAGGGTTCCTTCCCCTCCGCCGAGCACACGTTCAAGATCGACGACGAAGTGCTCGAGAAGCTGTACTAGCCATAACCGGCGGGCGCGGCGCGGCCGAGATGCCCCGCCGCGCCCGCCTTCCCAAACGATTCGCAGACACCCTGCATCCCGCGGCGCGACGAACGCCGACGCGGCCGGATGCGCCGCGAGTCGTTCAGGGCCCTAACACGACAGGCCGCGCGTCGAAGCGCCCAGATGTGCTGCGTCCACGGCACCTCGACTCCCGCCGTCTCACGATTTACCGAACCCGAAAGGAAACCTACTAAGATGCTTACCGTTGCCACTACCCCTGAACAGGCTAAACAGGTTATCAGCGAGTGGAAGACGCAGGGCCTGACCGTGGGCCTCGTGCCCACCATGGGCTACCTGCACGAGGGCCACGAGAGCCTGATCAAGCGCGCCGTCGCCGAGAACGACCGCGTCATGGTCAGCGTGTTCGTCAACCCCATCCAGTTCGCCCCGGGCGAGGACCTGGAAACCTACCCGCGCGATTTCGAGGCCGACAAGCGCCTGATCGAGGGAGCCGGCGCCACGCTGGCGTTCCATCCCGAGCCCGCCGACCTGTACTTCCCCGATGCGTGCACCTACGTCAACGTCGAGGGCATCACCGCCGAGCTGTGCGGCAAGACGCGCCCGACGCACTTCCGCGGCGTGTGCACCGTAGTTAACAAGCTGATGAACATCTCCCAGGCCGACCGCGCCTACTTCGGCCAGAAGGACGCCCAGCAGCTGGCCGTCATCCGCCGCATGGTGCGCGACCTGAACATGAACGTGCAGGTTGTGGGCTGCCCCATCGTGCGCGAGGAGGACGGTCTGGCGAAAAGCTCGCGCAACACCTACCTGTCCGCTGAAGAGCGCGCAGCCGCGCTCGTGCTCTCGCGCGCCGTGGCCGAGGGCCAGCGCCTGATGGAAGCCGGCGAGCGCTCCGCCGCCACGGTGCTCGACGCCATGAAGCAGCTTATCGAGGCCGAGCCCCTGGCGCGCATCGACTACGTCGAGATGGTGTCGTGGGACGGCATCAAGCCCGTCGAGACCGTCCATGGCCCGGTTCTGGTGGCCATGGCCGTCTACATCGGCAAGACGCGCCTTATCGACAACTTCATCTTCGGCGAATAACTTCGATTTTCAAAACCTACGAAAGGACCAACAACCGTGTTCTCTACCATGCTGAAGGGCAAGATCCACCGCGCCACCGTCGTCCAGGCCGAGCTTGACTACGTGGGCAGCATCACCGTCGACGAGGACCTGATGGATGCCGCGGGCATCCGCGAGTACGAGCAGGTGCAGATTGTCGACGTGAACAACGGCCAGCGTTTCGAGACCTATGTCATCGCAGGTCAGCGCGGCAGCGGCATGATCTGCCTCAACGGCGCCGCCGCTCGCTGCGTCTCGGTGGGCGACAAGGTGATCATCATGTGCTACGCCCTGATGACCCCCGAGGAAGCCGATGCGAACCCGCCGCGCGTGGTGTTCGTCGACGACGACAACCGCCCCGAGCGCATCACGCGCTACGAGCGCCATGGCCGACTGGAGGACATGGATCGCTAGCGCGCCGACAGAATCGGGCGCTTAGCGCTACGTCCCCGAAGCGGTCCGCGCAAAGCGCACGGACCGCCAGCGTGCTTTGACGGAATGACAGTCAGGGTTACGTCGCCAAAGCGGCTCGAAGCTCAAGGACGAAGGCGCCGGAAACAAACAGAGGCCGGGATGCGCAGAGCAACTGCGCATCCCGGCCTCTTGCTTTGTTGAAACGGTGCTAGCTTTTAGCGCACCTGCACAAGGGAGAAGACCTCGGCATCGGTGACCTTGGCGATGGCCTGGCGCGGATTCAAGAACGCCAGCTCCATGAGGAAGCCCATGCCCGCCAGCGAGGCGCCGAACTGCTTGATAAGCTTGGCCTGCGCCTCGGCGGTGCCGCCCGTGGCAACCAGGTCGTCCACAATCAGCACCACGTCTTCAGGGTCGATGGCGTCGGCGTGGATCTGCAGCTCGTCGCTTCCGTACTCCAAGTCATAGCTTTCGCTGCGCACCTCGCGCGGCAGCTTGCCCGGCTTGCGAGCGGGCACGAAGCCGGCATGCAGACGATACGCAACTGGCGCGCCGATCATAAAGCCTCGGGCCTCGGCGCCGACAACCTTGGTCACGCCCGCATCCTTAAAGTGCTCGGCGATGGCATCGATGGTGGCCTCGAAGCCGTCCGGGTCCTTCAACAACGTGGTGATGTCCTTGAACACCACGCCCGGCTTCGGATAATCGACGATGTCGGTGATGTGGCCTTCGAAATCGAACGACGACATGGCGGTCCTTTCCTAGAATATGCAACCTGGTCATTGTAGCGCCACCGGGCACGTCCGACGCCGCCGTGCGCCGAAATCGGACGCTTCCGGCGTTAATGCCCACGAACCCACATGTTCGCCACGCCGAAACGCTGCAGCTCCTCGAACAGAAACGGCAGGTAATACGGCCACGCGCCGGAACCTTTGCTGGAAAAGCCCTGCACATCGCTGAGCACCTCGACGCTCCACTCCAAGCTATCGTCCTGAGCGGTATACGGCTGATAGGCCTCCTCCCATGAGGCAAGCTCGAAGCCGAGCAGCTGCCCGCGCAATGCGGCGGCGTCCTCAGGGTCCAGCTGCAAAAACTCGCGCTGCCCCATCACGCCCAGCTCCTGCTCGAGCGCTGCGCCCAGCTCATCGAACGTGATGCGCACAGTGCTGCGATTCTCCACAGAGCCGCGCATCGCCAGGTTGAACTCCACCATGCGCGCGCAACGCAAAACCTCGAAACGCCGGTCCACGCGCATGCCCTCATCCACATCGTGCTGGCCCACGATAAGCTGCTCGCCCGAACGGGCTCGGTAACACCCCGCCGGGACCAGCGAGTCGCCATCGATGCGAAAAATGCCGTCGACATCGAACTTCGCACCCGAGGGCAGCGGCTTCCATTGCGCGTACGAGTCGGAACGCTCGCCAAGGCGCTGCAATGCGCGGTGGCATTTCTCCAGGTTGCCGCGGTAATAGTCGAACCCATCGTCAAGAGCTGCCTCGAAATTCGCCGCAGCCTGCACGTAATACGCCTGCGCCAGCGCATAATCCCGTGCACAGCCGCGCCCGTATTCGAAACAACCCCCGAGCCTAAAGGCCGAGCTTCCCAGCCAATCGGGCTCGTTGCGGCCCTGGGCAAGCCGATGCGCCTTGCCGTACAGCGCAAACGCCTGGATATCTGCAGCCGATTCATCCGCAACGTCGATATTACGCCAATACAGCATGTCGCCGAGCTTGTACAGCGCCTCCGGATGTTCGCAAAACGCCGCCTGCTCGAACAGCTCCAGTGCCTGCTCAGCATCCTCCTCGCCCAAACGACCGTATTCGTAGATGTAGCCAAGGTTCACCGCGGCTTGAGGATTGCCAAAGCTCAGGCTTTTCTCATAGAACTGTCGCGCCGCCTCGAAGCACCGCTTGTCATCGGAGGCAAGCCCGTCGTTGTAAAACCGCGCGCCGATATCCAACGACAAGCCGCCGCGTTGCTGGCTGTCGCGCGCTTCGTCGTATGAGGGGTCAAGATTGCGTAGGTCCATGTGGTTCCCTTCGAGATATACCCTTCCACCATAGCAGAGAATCAACGAGGATGGCCCGAAGCCGCTGTGCGCAGAAGGGAACGGGACGAACGCGATGCCGCTATTCGTAGTCCTGCAGGAGCTTATGCAGGTAGCCGGCATACCCTTGTCGCAAGCTTGACGGCGACTCAACCGTGATCTGGCCGGCGAACTGGGATATCCAGCCGAAGAACACCGGCGTCGCCATGGCGGCCACGCTTACGCGGGCGGTGCCGTCGCCCATGTCGCTCACGCGCGCGTCCTTCCCGAAGCGATCGATCACGGCGTTCATGGCGCTTTCCCTCACGCGCAAAACCGCGCGCACCGAGCTGCCAGAGAACATGCCGAACACGCGCCGGTCGTACTCGTCCGCGTCGAACGTGGCAATGCGGGCGTTTCGCGTAGCGCGCTGCTGCGTCACGCGAATGTCGCACATGCGGTCGACGCGGTAGTTGGCGAAGTCGTCGTACTTCTCGCTGTAGCAGACCAGGTAGTAGAAGCCGTCGGAGTACATCAGCTGCACCGGCGTTTGGGTGTACGGCTGGCCACCGTGGCGCAACTGCACCCGAGCGGAGCAATCGTAGCCGGTGTATTTGAACGACAGCATGCGCTTGGCGGCGATGGCCTCTTGGATGACGTCGACGTTGCGGAACACGCTATCGTTCTGGCTTTTCACGCGCCCGCCTACATGCACGTGTTTTTCCAGGCCTTTCACCTGGTGCTTCGAACCCAGGCTTTTGATGGAGCGAACGAGCGAGGTCGATTGCCGCGCCGTGATGAAGCGGCTTCCCTGCACCGCGTCGATAAGCAGCAGCAGCTCTGATTTGGTGAACGGGCGCTTGGCAAGGAAGTAGCGCACGGGTTTGACGTGTTGCCGCTGAATCTCAACGCCTGCGTTGTTCAGCGCCTCGAAATCGCGATACAGGGCCTTGCGCTCCGCGGATACGCCCGCTGCCTCCAGCTCCTCGATGATCTGCTCGAGCGTCAGCCCTTGCTCGTCGTCGGTGTTCTCGAACATGATCTTCAACAGCGCCAACAAACGCTCTTTGCTGACTTCCTTCGCCATACAGACCCCTCACGCAGCTTCCTTCGCGCACATTGCGCATCTGCATATGATAGGCGATTTGAGTGAGTGAGTGATGGTCACGCAGGCAACCCTATGCTGCTGGCGGGAAACTGGCGTTTGCGGCGAAAATCCGCTTGAAGTCCTCAAGGTACGGACCGGTTATGCCCAGTTTGCAAACCTCGTCGAAGCTGGCGATGCCGAAGCTTTCCAAATAATCGCGCACATCATACGCCACAGCGTTCTTGTCGCCCAGCATGCCCTCGTCGTACAGCTCGCCGATGGCAACGGCAGCGCCCATGCGGAAAAACTCCTGGAACATGTCCTCGAGTTGCGAGGAGGAAGCCTTCTCGTACGACGGCTCATCGTCTACCGCTTCGTCCGAGTCCTCGCCCAGCAGAAGATCCTCAGCGGCATACCGCTCGGTTGCCTGATCGTACGGCGCGTATGCACCGTACCCATCGATTAGAAACTCGCCTTCATCAAAGCAGATGGGCTGCGAGGCGCGCTGGTCTGCAAACGATCGAACCTGCTCCACCTGCCCCTCGATTGCGCAACGTGCGGGCTGTGGGGCGCGGTGGCCCGCAAAGGACTGAACCCGCCCGGCCGAACTCCCGAATGCGCGGCGTGCGGACTGCACACGCCCCTCCACACGCGCATGGCGGCCACGGGACGCTTTCGAATCGATTGCAAATGCTCCGAACATGGACGTGTGCTTCTTGGCGAACATTTCAGGCTCCTTACCTGCGCGTTTCTTAGCTGATGCTTCGCATGGTACGCCGTCTCGATGTTTTTAGTGTCCCATATAAGGGACTCGAGAAAAGTTCGCCGGTTTTTCTCGAGTCCCCCATGAATGCCGATTGCAACGCCCGTCTATACGGCGAACAGCTTCGCAAGCCTATCCGTAGCAGGAGGCGAGCCCGCAAAGAAACGACCTTCACAAACCTAGTTGTCGCAGGAAGCAACCTCATAAAGAAGCAGCCTCACAAGCTTAGCTGTAGCTGAAGACGACCTCGCGCAAGTCCCAGAAGCCTAGTTGTAGCGATAGAACCCTTCGCCCGCGTCAACGCCCGTTTTGCCTGCGTCGATGCGCTCCTTGAGCGCTGCCGCGATCTTCGCGGGAACGGAATCAGGGTCTTTCGTGCGCGGGTCGAGCACCACGATGTTGTACGCCGTGGTAAGGCCCACGATATCCAGGATACGGAACGGGCCCAAAGGCGCTCCCGTGCCCAGCATCCACGTTTTGTCGATGGTCTCCGGATCGGCGACACCGGTTGCATACAGCGCCTCAGCAGCGTTCAGGAACGGCACGAGCATGCTGTTCAGAATATAGCCGGGCTGCTCCTTGTGCAGCTGCAACGGAACCATGCCCAGATCAGCGGCGAAGCGAACCACCTCGTCGTAAGCAGCCTGATCGGTTCCGGGATGCCCCATGACCTCGGCAGTGTTGTTGCGCCAGATGCGATTGGCGAAATGCAGCGCCAAGAACTTCTCGGGGCGACCCGTGGATGCCGCGATCTGGCTAGGCAGCAGCGTGGAGGAGTTGGTGACGAGGATGGTGCTTTCCGGCAGATACTTTGCCAGCTCCGCATAGAACGCATCCTTTTGCTTGGGATCCTCCGCAATAGCCTCGATCACCAGGTCGGCATCCTTTGCCGCATCCTCATAGCTGGTGGTGAATACGATGCTCTCGAACGCCTGTTGCGCGCGCTGCTTAAACTGCTCGATTTCGTCAACGGAAAGCTCGGGCGTGTCGGCCAAACCACGGCAATACGCCGCAGAGTCGCTCTTCATCGCCTCAAGCGTTACCAGATAGGTTTGACGCAGCTGCTCGAACTTCGGCTTCGCGCGCTCGACGGACCCTTCGCTGCGCAACCACACCGTAACGTTAAAGCCCTTGTATGCCGCCTGATACGCAATCTGGCTTCCCAGCACTCCACCACCAGCGACGACAACGTTCTTGATAGTCATATCCGACCTCCGATCCGCGCGTATGTTTAACTTGCTTATGACGCGAGACCGGATTGGGGTCCCGCGCCATAAGCCTAGCACGCCTCTAGGAAGCCGCATCGATTTGCCACGCAAACGGTGCCAATTCGTTGCTACCGGCGCTTAGCGGGTCTGGCAGCGGCAAATCGCCGCCGATGAGCGCTCGAAACCCGCCGCTCGCCCACATACACAGCAGCGACGACGGCAAGCATATAGCCGGCGAACCGGCTAGAGCTCGTCGAGCAGCTCGTCGGCAAAGCCCACGCGATAGTTCGCGAACACCACGCCGTCGCCTTCCTGCGTGGCATCCAGGTCCACATCGGCAACGATGACAAAATCGTTATCGCCCGCCTCGTCATGGAAGATCTGACGCACGTGCCACACGTGCAGCTCTTCCTCATCCGCCTCGTCGAACATGAGATAGGCCTTCGAGCGCGCATCGGCGTCCAGTAGAATCTCCTCATGCGCCTCGTAGTACTCGTCCAAGGCCTGCATCCAGGCACGTTCGCCGAAGCCCCAATCGCCATCAGCCTCGCCAAGCCCCGCCGCATCGCGATGAGCCGCCATGCGAACGCGGCTGAACAGGGCGTTGCGCACGAGCACAGTGAGCCCGCGTCGGTCACGCACAACCGCTTCGACGCCGGCGGCGTCGGGCGGGGCGGCGTCCAGCACCGCTCCGGCGTTCTCCCATTCGTCCACCAAGCTGCTATCGACGCTGCGCACGATCAAGCCCAGCCAAGCGATGATGTCCTTCAGCTGCTCGGTGCGCTTATCCTCGGGGATGGTGCGGTCAAGGCCGCGGAACGCCTCGGACAGGTAGCGCAGCAAAATACCCTCGTAGCGCATGATACCGAGCTTCTGGATGTACCCCTTGAAGTCCGCCGCGCTTTCCAGCATGTCGCGCAGCACCGACTTCGGGCGCAGATAGTAATCGCGCGCCCACGGCACCGCATCACAGTACTTCGAGAACGCCGCATCCAGCAGGTCCTCCAGCGGCTTGGGATACGTGACATCGGCGATGCGCTCCAAACGCTCGTCGTAGTCCACGCCGTCCATCTTCATCTCCGCCATGGCGGCATCGCGCGCCTTGCGCTCCTGCGCGCGCAGCACCTGCCGCGGGTCTTCCAAAGTTGCCTCGACCATGGATACCAGGTCGAACGCATACTCGGGGCTTTCGGGGTCGAGCAGCTCGAGCGCCGCCAGCAAAAACGGCGACAGCGGCTGATCGAGCGCGAAGTCCTCCGGCAGGTCCATGGTGACCGAGTACACATCCTCGCCGTTCTCGTCCACCTCACGCACCACCACGTCGGCATCGATGAGCGTTTGCAGTACCTCGGCGGCGCGCACGTGCAGTCTGACCTTCTCCTCCGCCGGCTGCAGCGAATCCTCGATAAGCTGGTCGACGCGGGCACGAGCGTTGCCGCCTTGTTCCACTTCGGCCAACACCATGGAATGTGTAATGCGCATACGCGGCGTCAGCTGCTCGGGAACCGATTCGATGAGCTTGTTGAACGTGTCCTCGTTCCAGTTCACGAAGTTCTCGGGCGGGCGCTTCTTCTTGATCTTCTTGAGCTTCTTCGGGTCGCCGGCGGCCTTCACCTCGGCCTTGTGGTTCTCAATCTCGTGCTCTGGAGCCTCGGCAATGACCACGCCCTCGGTATCGAAGCCCGAGCGGCCTGCGCGACCGGCGATTTGATGGAACTCGCGGCTGCGCAGACGGCGCATCTTGCGACCGTCGAACTTGGTGAGCTGCGTGAGCACCACGGTATGGATGGGCACGTTGATGCCGACGCCCAGCGTATCGGTGCCGCAGATGACGGGCAGCAGGCCCTGCTGCGCAAGCTTTTCCACCAGCAGACGGTAACGCGGCAGCATGCCGGCATGGTGCACGCCCACGCCGCAGCCCAGCAGGCGCTTCAGCGTTTTGCCGAACGCCGTGGAGAACTGCGCGCCCTTCATGGCCTCCTTGACCGCCTCACGCTGCTCCTTGGTTGCCACGCCGTAGCTTGCCAGGTTCTGCGCGCTGGTGAGCGCCGCATCCTGCGAGAAATGGACGACGTACAGCGGGCCCTCGTCCTTGCGCAGCGCAAGCTCGACCGTTCCCTCGAGCGGGGTGAGCGCGTATTCGTACGATAGCGGCACCGGACGCGGGGCGTCGGTGACGTTCGAGACATCGCGCGTGGTTTGGCGACGCAGCAGATCGGCGATCTGCGTGACGTCGCCCAACGTGGCGCTCATGAGCAAGAACTGCGTCTTCGGCAGCGTGAGCAGCGGCACCTGCCATGCCCAGCCGCGGTCGGTATCGCTGAAGAAATGGAACTCGTCCATGGCAACGCTGTGGACGAGGGCATCCGGCCCTTCGCGCAGCGCCTGGTTCGCCAAGATCTCCTCGGTGCAGCAGATGACGGGCGCCTCGGTGTTGATATGGACATCGCCCGTGATCATGCCCACGTTGTCGCGGCCGAGTAGCTCAACCAGGTTAAAGAACTTCTCACTGACCAGCGCTTTGATAGGCGCCGTATAGTACGAGGTCTCCCCGAAGCACATGGCCATGAAGTGCATACCCAGTGCGACCAGGCTTTTGCCGCTACCCGTGGGCGTGCCCAAAATGACGTGATCGCCCACCATAAGCGACATGAGCGCTTCCTCCTGGTGGGGCCACAGCTCGATGCCGCGGTCAGCAACCCAATTGGTGAACGCCTCGAACGCCTCCTCCTCGGTAAGCTCCGGGTTTGTGTCGTATAGATGGTAGGCAAGCGCGCCCAGCTCGCCGGGCTCGTGGCCTTCAGCTTGCGCGGCCAGCGTCTCAACGATGTCCTCGCCTTCGAACGTATGAATATCAGCCATAGGGCAGTTCCTTTACAAAGCATGCAGAATCTAATGCATTTGACTTGCTGCAGCAGCAAATCGAACGCTCGTGTGTCCAATGCAAATCGTATCGCGATTGCACAAGCAAACGCCCCTGCGAAGAAGAACCGCTCTCCGAAGGAGGCCCTCTACTCGCCGGCGCTCAACAACGCCGAGTTCTCATAAAGCGACTCAGGCGCGAAATCCTGGCCAGCAGGCCATTCGACCGCATCGCCGAATTCTGTGATGCGAACTTTCTTGAAATACCCGAAGTCCCTCAACCTTCCCATGAACTCGCCCTGCAATCGCGGCATAGGATCGAATACGCGTGTCGTGCCATCGGACCACTTCATGACAAGGGTGCCCTTTTCGGTAGGTTCGACAGACAGAATCTTTAAACCGCAAACCCATTTCATGGCGAATCCCCTATCTCAAAGGCGGAATGCGATAGCATTCGCCGGTGCTATTGGCCAGATACCAGTTCTCTTGCAATTCTTGTTCGTGAAGGGCTATCCAGGCCAGAAGCAGTTTCTCTTGCTTTGGCGGAATCTTACCGCCAAGCAGCTTTCCCTGCAACGAATACGATGCGTCCATACTACCGTAGTACACATGGATATGAGGCAATGAGTGTTGCTGATCGTCGTCGAAATACATTCTCACGACGATCCCGTAAAACCTGCTGAGCTCGGGCATACCCGTCCCCTTCCCAGGCGGCGCACGCCGCCTTCCCGTGATGAAGAGGATCTTGCGAACGTGGTATGGGCGAAGGCGGGACCCTTCGCCAGCTTGGGCACGGCAGACCGCCGAGCATTCGCACTGGCTCATTGCAACCAGTATAAAAGCGAACGCCTGTACTGTCAATACAAGCGTTCGTTTTTTCGAATTTCACAACGTTTATCAGGGGTAACGCCGACCCGCTATTCCGCCTTCAGGCTCACGATGCCCAGCGTGGCCTCCTGGAAGCACCAGGACTTCGAAAGCTCGGCCACCTGACGCAGCTCCATGCCGCGCAAATCCATCTTATACGTGCGCTTCCCGCCTCCGCGCACGGTGAACGCCACGCCCATGCCGCAATCCGCATCGACATAGGACCAGTTCAGCCCTAAGCAGTAATCGCGCACCGGCACGCCCTCGGGAATACCCGCGATCATTTGGTTGTACAAATCCCACGCGGTCCCCGGCACTTCCGTGCCCGGAAACGCGATCGTCGCCGACTCCCGCAAACCCACCTGTTCCTGCCGCTCCGTCATAACACCCCTTCCTTAATGACATCGAAATGCCAGTTTACGGCTATTCTTTTATCAGTATTATTGCCGCTTGCCTATGATGTAACGCATCACAAGAACGAAAGAAGGGGTCAGCGTGCTGTTTCTACTCACCGGCGACGTGCAGATCGGGAAAACCAGATGGCTGGAGGACCTGTGCGCCAGCCTGCAAGCAGCAGGCACGTGCGTGGCAGGCGTGGTGGCACCCGGGCAATGGGTGCCGCGGCCCGAAGGCCAGCCCGGCGGCAAGCACGGCTTCGACGGGGCCGGGCGCTTCGAGAAGCTGGGCATTGACAACGTGCTGCTGCCGCAGGGCGAACGCATCGAGTTCGCCCGCCGCCGCGACCTTGCGGCCGGGGGCAAGGCATTCGCGGAAGGGACGCAAGCGAAGGCGGCGAAGCTGGGCTGGGCCATCTCCGACACCGCAATAGCGCAGGTCAACGCCCATTTTGCCATGCTGGCGAAACAGGCCGCCAACGAAACCAAACTCGCCCCGCATGCGATGCTCGTGGTGGACGAGCTGGGCCGCCTCGAGCTTCTGCGCGGATGCGGCCTGACCAACGCGCTGGCCATCCTCGATGCCGGCCCCACGCCGCAGTTTCCCCATGCCATAGCCGTGGTGCGTGAGACGCTGCTCGACGAGGCGCGCAAACGCTTCGAGCCGCACTGGGGCAAGGTAACCGTCATCGGCCCCGACGACGCCGCCCGCAACCTCGTGCTCGAAACGGCGAGAGCCGCCGGGGGCGCCCACTGAGCCCGCGCACACGCGGGAAACCGCCGGCACAAACCCGGCGTGCAAGCCCCTCGCAAACGCCACGACCAGGCACCATGCGCCATGCGTCGCACATTCGGCTCACCTACGCCCAAACGCGCCCGTCTGCTGCCGCAAAACGCAGATCAAAGCCTGATCGGGCACAGGGGCAAACCTCGCAGAAACGGGCAACCTGACAGCATCGCGCAGAACAACGCCGCAAGGGACTGACCCCGGAGGAGTTCCGGAATCAGTCCCTTGCTGCGTAGTTCTTATTTAGGCCGTCCAAGTTTTGGGGCGCAGTTCACGTACGGTCGGCTCTCGTGGTTTCAAGAGGCAAAACATATCGCTATCAAAGGTTCCTCCGTGCCACTGGTTCGCAGATATGCCAGGCGGAGCTTCGGCACACACTCGTCTGCCCCGCCTGGCATCGCCTTTGCGTTAGAGCACCCACGCCTCGCTTTCGCGCTGCAACTCCAACATGCGGCGGTATCTACCATCGGGCTTCTCACGCAGCTCTGCCGGGCTTCCCTGCTCCACCACGCAACCGCCTTCGAGCACCACAATTTTGTCGGCATTGTCAACCGTACGCATGCGATGTGCGATAACGAGGACCGTCTTGCCTTGAAGCAGTTCAGAAAGAGCAGCTTGCACGTATGTCTCGTTTTCCACGTCAAGTGAGGCCGTTGCTTCATCGAGCAGCACGATCGGAGCGTCTTTCAGCAGGGCGCGCGCAATCGAGATGCGCTGGCGTTCACCACCGGAAAGCCTGCTGCCGTTTTCCCCGATCGTCGTGTCGTAGCCGTTGGGCAAACGCTCCACGAACTCGTCGCAGCGCGCCGCCCTCGCCGCAGCGAGAACCTCCTCGTTCGTAGCATCCTTCTTCCCGAGGCGAATGTTCTCACGCACGGTGTCGTCAAAGAGCACCACGTCCTGGAACACCTCGGAGAATGCAGAAAGCAGCGTTTCCGGATCGACAGTAGAGACGTCAACGCCGCCCACAAAGATCGCGCCAGAGCTTACGTCCCAAAAACGCGAAGCGAGCTTGACAGCCGTGCTCTTGCCCGAACCGGACGCGCCCACAAGCGCTGTCACCTGCCCTTCCCGCGCCTTGAACGATACGCTGCTCAAGACGTCCTCGCCGTCGGCGTATGCGAAGCCCACGTCTTCGAAGACCACGTCATAGCCCTGAGGCTCGAACGAGGTGCTGCCCGTCTGGACCGGCTCGTTCTCGATGGCGCGCATGCGCTCCAGACTTAAACTCATGTCCATCAGCTCGGCTACAGCCTGCAAAACAACGTTGATGGGATCGTATACCCTCGTCACCGCCAACAGGTATACAAAGAACACGAGAAAGTCGACTTGTCCCGTCACGAGCAGCATCGTCCCCACCACGATGACGGATGCGATTCCCAGACGCAGAAAGCCTTGGGCAGAGCATACCGCCACACCCATAGCCAGCTCGGCATCGATCTTCTCTCTCTCGAAACGATCGATGCGGCAATCAAGCTCATCCTGAAATGCGCCCACCTTGTTGAGAGAGCGTATCTCACGATGGCATTCAAGGTATTCCTGCAGACCATCGGCAAACGAAAGGGACGCCGCATTCTTCTTCGCGGTATGCGACTTCTGGATGCGCGCAGTCAGAAGCAACGCCGCGAGCGCCACGGGAATGGGCCAGAGGGCAGATGCCGCCAACCTCCAGTCGAACGCGAACATCATAGCGGCGAATACCAGCGTCGAAGCGCCCATGCCGAAAATCTGCGGCATAGTGTGCGAGAACAGGCGCTCCTGATCGGAGCAGTCCTTCATGATAACGCTCGTCAAATCGGACAAATCGCGCCTTCCGAAAAACGAGAGCGGAAGCAGGCGCAAACGCTCCGCTATGGCGATACGCTTGCGGGCGCTTTCTTGGTAGACCACCGTGTACGTCGCGCGATATTCCCACATCTGCGTGACGAACATCACAACAAGTGCCGCCACAATGCCCGCTGCGTAGAGCGCCATGCCTGGCAGGCCAACTGAAGGGTTGTCCAAGTACCTTATGAAATCGCTTGCGACGAAGTACAGCACCACGATGGGCAGCATCAGCATCAGGTTCGCCAACGCACAGAACCCAGCACCGCGCATAAAATCCTTCATGCCTTGATCGGTCAAGGCAAAAGCATCTTGAATCCTACGCCACATGGCTGTCACCCCCTTCAATCCTCCACGTCGCGCTCGTTCGGTAGTCTCGCCACATGCGCGCATACAGTCCACCTTGCGCGACGAGTTCTTCATGGGTACCCTGTTCCGCGACAGAACCACGGTCGATGACGAAGATGCGATCCGCATTCACAACGGTTGACAGACGGTGTGCGATCATAAGCACCGTCTTGTCTTCGCAAAGCGTTGCAAGAGCAGCTTGGATCAGTGCCTCATTTTCGGGGTCGGCAAACGCCGTCGCCTCGTCGAGAACCACAATTGGGGCTCCCTTCAATATGGCACGCGCAAGCGCGATACGCTGACGCTCTCCCCCGGAAAGATACACGCCAGCTTTTCCTACTACGGTGTTCGCGCCATCGGGGAATTTGGCAATGATGTCATCGCACTGGGCCGCATGAAGAGCCGCGAGCACCTCGGCATCGCTCGCATCAGGGCGGCCCGCACGCACGTTATCAGCCAAGCTTTGCTTGAACAGTCGATCGTCTTGGAACACGAAAGAAACGGCACCCATCAGTTCCTCGGCAGGAATGCGTCGCACATCCGCCCCGCCCACAAGAACGACACCCTCATCTGCGTCCCAAAAGCGCGGGACGAGCGACGCGAGCGTCGACTTGCCTCCGCCCGACGGCCCGACAAGAGCCACCGTCGCCCCGGCGGGAACGGAAAGCGACACGTTGCAAAGCGCCGGTTCCCTGGACCCCGGATACGAGAAGCTGACGCCCGCAAGCTCGATGCTCGCCTCCTTCGGATGGAGAGCTTTGGCAGACTCCACCTCGTCGATGGGAGCGACTTCCATGATCGTGCTCATCCGCCGCAGCGCGTCTTCGGCGATCATGACGGCCTCCGACGAATACATGACCTTCGACATCATCGTCGTCGTCATCGCCGAGAAGAACGCATAGAACAGGAAGTCAATCAGGAACGCTGGGAAATCAGGTGAGACGGCTGCAAGCGCAATACCCGCAGGTACGAGCACCGCGAAAGTCGAGTTGATCGCAACCAACTGCACGACTTGGGGTCGTCGGCAATACTCGGTATAGTTCGTCGCCATGTCGCGATAGCCGATGATCGCCTCGTGGAACGCCCTGAACGAAAGCACCGTCTGCTGGAATACCTTTACCACGGGTATGCCTCGTACGTATTCGGTTGCCGCAGCGCTCATGCGCATGAGAGCCGCCTGGTACAGCTCCATGAAATGGCGGCCGCCCTTCGCGTCCTCGCGGCCCATCATCCACCACATCGCAGCAAAGGAAACGGCGATGGGGACAAGGCATAGAAGGCCCATCCTCCAGTCGAACAGGAACGCCACGACGAAGAAGATCACCGGGGTGGCGAAAGAACCAACGAAATCGGGCAGCTTGTGGGCGATGAGGTCTTCAGTCTGACCCGCGCACCCATCGATCACGCGCCGCATCTCCCCTGACGAGTGCGCGCTGAAATACCCGATCGGGATCCGCGCCACGTGGCGAACCATCGCTTTGCGCATATTTGCCGCAATACGGAAGGCCGCAAGATGCGAGGCCATGAGCGCGCCAAAATACACGATGATGCCCAACACGGCGAAAACCACAGCAAGCACAGCCCACATCGCGGCAGATGATGCTTCTGCCCAGTTCGGGTACACCGAAACCAAGTCGCGAACCACGAACCATACGCAAACAAGCGGCATCACGGTGAGCACGGCGTTCAGCACCGAAAGGCCGCATCCTACATACGCCAAGACCCGCCGCTTGCCAGCAAACCCCAACAGCTCGAGAATCGCGTTTTTCTTCTTGGCAGGACCTTCTTTCCCCACGTCCTTTCCTACTCCTGCCGTTAGAGTACCGTCTTCCCTGGTCATTGCCATATTTACCTCCCGGCCGTTAATCTACATGCCAAGCTTGGCAAAGTGCTTCGAGAACACCTTGGTACCGATGAAGCCGCCGATGAGGCCGCCAGCGATGGTGGCAGCGCCGGTAACGACGCCCATTGGGCTTAGAATCGAGTTAACAAGCGTTTGGCCGTACTCGAGGGTCATGCCGGCTTGAACGCACATCTCGGCATAAGCCTCGCCCATCATAAGGATGAGAGAGATCTGCCCCAGCCAGAAGCAGAACGTGAACGCGGCAAAGGCACAGATAAGCTTGGTCTTGGTGCGCTTCTGCGGATCGCCTGCGATAAGGTCTGCCACAATACCGCCCACGACAATGCCGACAGGACCGCTCCAGAACATGCCCATCAGAAGTCCGACCGCACCAACGATGATGCCCATGATGGCGATCGCGCCACGCTTCGGGACGCGATAGGCCAGGTACATGAACACGGTACCGGCGAACAACGCGCCTACCGTGTGAGTAAACCAGCACAGGTTGGCATTCGCGCTAAAGATAATCGAGAACACCATGAACACCAGGAACAAAAGGATGCCGAACACGGCGATGAAGACGAAGTCTTTCGGGCTCAAGCCATTACGTTCCTTGGCGGCAGAACCGATTGTTGCTTTGCTTGTCATTGTGAAACCTTTCTCTTGTTACCGTATTTCTGCAAACCCGAAATTGAGCTTCAACTTCGGAAGCGTTGCCTTGTTTAAGGGGAAGCGCTCGGCGATGCGCCCGTCTTCGACCAGGGCTATCTCATCGCATGCCGAGCAGAGGAACTCATAGTCGTGCGAGACGACGCAGACGGCGATTCCCGCATCGCGCATGCGCGCGATCTGGGCATCTATTCGACGCATGTTGCGATAATCCAAGCCACTCGTAGGCTCGTCGAGAATCATCGCGCGGGCACTCGAAAGCAAGCCGGCAGCGATGGAAAGCCGTTGGCGCTCCCCGCCTGAAAGGGAGAGCGGGTGCCTGTCGGCAAGACCTTCGAGAGCAAGCGCAGCCTTTATTGCTGCAATCCGGTCCTTATTACCTAGGCTGTCTTCCGCGCCATCCGAAGAGCACGCGCTTGCAAGCTCATCGTCGACGGTGCTGCTGAACAACTGGTATCCCGGTTCTTGCATAACCAGGTACACGCGCCCCGCCCGTTTCCTTGCGCGAAGCGGCACGTCGTCGACCTCGATCACCCCCGCCTTTTCCTTGAGAAGGCCGGCCATGCACCGGGCAAACGTCGTTTTCCCAGCCCCGTTGTGCCCCACAATACCGACGACGCTACCTGGAAGGAGGCAGAAATCGAGACCGTTCAAGACCGCAGACGCACCGCGGTAGCCAGCAACTACGCCGCTCATACGTACGACGGGTTTCCCGCAAGAAGGTGATCTGGAGGCATTCGATGCGACCGCGTCGCCCAAGGGCGACACCGCCACAACGGAGTCGATTTCAGCAAGAGAGGCGGCGCGCAGCCCCATATCTGTTCTCGTTTCAAACGGCATAGCAAGGAACTCTGCCGCCGCCCAGTCTCCTATAACCGAACCATCGCTTATAACCACATAGCGGTCTGCGATGCCGTCAAGCCACCACAGGCGATGCTCGGAGATAAGCACGGTCTTCCCCTGACTCTTCAGAAGCGCAACCGTGCGCGCAAGATTCCGCATCGCGTGCACATCGAGCGACGCGGTCGGCTCATCAAGCACGAAGATGTCAGGATGCACCGCATAGGCCGATGCCAGGATAACCGACTGCTTCTGCCCGCCGGAAAGCGCCTCGGTGCCGCGCCCGAGCAGGCCCTCGACACCGAGCGTTGCCGCTGCCTGCGCCACACGTTCGACCATTTCCTCGCGATCGATTCCGAAGTTCTCGCATCCGAAGGCGATTTCCGAGGTCACGTCGAGATTGACGAACTGGCTACGCGGGTTCTGGAACACCGACCCGACATGCGCGGAAAGCTCGCCCATCGTCCATGCGGAAACGGGTTTTCCCGCAACAAGCACCTCGCCTTGAAGGTCCCCCTCGTACATAAGAGGAATAAGCGCATTAACGAGGCGCGTAAGCGTTGTCTTGCCACATCCTGACTGCCCGGTCACAACAACGCATTGACCGCGAGGGATCTTCAGCGAAACGTCACGAAGCGATGGACGGGATGCGCCTTTGTAGCAAAACGTGCATCCATCGAGCTCGATAGCATAGGGCGAAGCCTTCGCCGCGGCGGCATTTTCCATCATCAGAGCACCCCCGCTCTAAAGCAAACGGAAAGCGCAAGGAGCACCATCGCAGCGATGAGACACGCAACATCGATAGCGCGCACCCTTAAGTGGTAATACGAGGTGCGGTGCGCACTCGCCCCCACGCCGCGAACGACGACCGCATTCCCCAGTTCGTCGGCGATCTGGCCCAAACGCGCGATCACGGGCACAAGGAAATGTTCGGCGGTCTTCGCAGGATGGCGCACGACCGACCTCGGCGTGAGCGCGATACCGCGCGTCTTCATAGCATCGGCGACAGCGGAGAATTCGCGTCCCATGGTGGGAAGGAAACGAAACGCCACGCACACGCCAACCGACACGTTCGCGGGAACGCGCATCGCCTGCAGTGCGCAAGCGAGCTCGCCGAGACGCGTGGTTGCGATCATGTTGAAAGCGAACATGAAGGCGGGCAAAACATGGCGGTACATGAGAAGCGACGCCGCAAAGGGCGAAAGCAGGGTGTTCCCGCTCGCCACGAACAGCTGCGCCGTCACGGCGAACAGCGCATAGAAGGCAAGCCAGCGCACGATTGCGGAGAAGCGACGGCAATACGCCATCACGACAACGGTAAGCACCAAAACGCCCATCTCGGCGAACAGGCTTTGCGCAAGCGCCATCTGCACGTTGATCGCCGCCAGAACCGCAAGCGACGTACGCGGGTCAAGATGGCGCGGTGCGGCGTTGGCAGACGTCGAAGGCTGCGTCTGCACTACCGCGTTCAAGGGCAAAGGCGCGCCCATCGAAAGAGCCATGCGATTACCGTCCTTCTTCCTGCTAGTTAGCTATATGTAACTCTTTACGGTAAAATACCGTTCAATAAGGCAATGCGAAAGACGGAACGGGAAGATGGAAAACTACGCCGAAAAGAATTCAAGTTCTGCCGAAAAATCAAACGGAAGCTACGCCGCAGGACAGGGAAACCCGCTTTACGACATGTTCGTCACACAGCTTTCGCAGCTGCACACCGTATGCGCGAAGGAAGCGCTCGCGCGCGGATTCGGACGGGCCGACCTGGTGCGAAGCATCGGCGAGACATGGTTCGTCGACCCCCAATACGGCAGGGGCTCCTACTGGTTCTATCTCATGGACGGTGACACCATCGTCGTGTCGATGGACATCACGTACAGACGCGCCGTGGAATCGGCTATGGAAACTGTTCCCTATCTGGGATTCGGCCTCTATGAACATGCGATGCCCATGTATTGCTCGCCCGAGTGCGCCGCATCCAACTGCATGCTCATGGGACATGACTGGGATGGCGGCCCCTACATAAGCTCGTTCGAGCCCGACAAGCGGCTGTCATCGGCGTCGATCACCATAGCCCCTGAAGCGATACACCGCTATGCGGATGCCTTGCACTGCGATGAGAAGAAACTGCACCGCGCCATCGGACGGCTCACCACGTCGGAGGGCGTGCCCGGCTTGCCCTCGGCGCTTCGAGGGCTCGACATCACCTACCCCGCCGCATCGGTCGCCGATTCGTATTATCACGCCAAGGTGATTGAATGCTTCGCGCTGCTGGCAAGCAGCATTCCCGAAAGGGTCGCGTCAGCCGATGCCGCGAACATAAGCGACAGGGACTGCGTCGAGTGCCTCTGCTCCTACATCGACGACAACTTATCATCCGATCTCAGCACGAAAACGTTGTGCGACATCGCCCATGTAAGCGAGGGGAAGATGATATCGGCGTTTCGCAATGTGCAGGGGGACACCCCGCAAAGCTACATCCGCGCACGGCGCCTGGAGCACGGACGACGCCTTCTCCTTGATGAAAGCCGCAAAATCAGCGAAATCGCCAAAAGCGCGGGCTACCGCAACCAGGGAGCGTTCACTGACGCATTCAAGCGTGCCTACGGCACGACGCCACGCACCTATCGCAAAAGACTACGAGTCGAATTGGAATAGCATCAAGCGATGCCCACTCGCCGATCCGCTATCCCAAGCGACGCGACTTGGTCTCAGGGCCGATCGCCAGCGTGACCGCGGCCGCCACCAGCGCGATGGCCACGATGCCGAAGTAGATGACGTTGGGCTGCAGGTTCGCCAAAATCCACGTGACGGCGAACGGCATGACCACGTTGACCGCCTTGCCGGCGCCCTGCGAGATGCCCGCGCCGCGGAAGCGGTACCTGGTGGAGAACAGCTCGCCCACGTACACGCTGATCACCGACGCGTTCAGCACATAGAAGCCAATGGTCATCAAAAAGCCCAGCACGGTGATGAGCGCCGTCGAACCGGCGTTGAGCGCCATGGCGTAGGCGAACGCGAACACCGCAACCCAGATGAACGCGCCGGAAACCTCGACGCGACGGCCGAGCTTCTCGATGAGCAGCGCGCCGATGAGCGCTCCGAGCGGCGCCGCGAGCATGGTGATGGTGGTGGAAAGCAGCGAGGTTTGCGTGGCCAGGCCGATGTTCTTCAGGATGGACGGGCCGAACGTGGTGTAGGTGTACTGCGTCAGCGACGTGCCGATGACCACCACGATGCCCAGGAACAGGTTGCGCGCCAGATGCGCATCGGAATCCATGGCACTCTTCTCGAATACCACCTGTTCAGCGGGCGAGATGCCGGAATCCGCCATCTCGCGCTCGATACGGGAGATGATGCGCTCCGCCTCGTCGAAGCGGCCGTGCTGGATGAGCCAGCGCGGGCTTTCCGGCATCGCCTGGCGCGCGATGCACACGATGATGGCCGCAACGCCGATGACCGCGAACACCAGACGCCACGATTCCTGCCCAAGCGGGCTCCATATGGTGATGAAGAACAGGCACAGGAACATGCCGATGGGCGAGCCGCAGTTGGCAATGGTCGAGCCGATGGCGCACCAACGGCCGCGGCGCGCGACCGGCGCGAACTCGTTGATCATGCTGAAGCTGGTCACCAGCTCCGACCCCAGGCCAAGGCCCACGAAGAAGCGCATGGCTATCATGAACGTCATGTTCGGGGAAAGCGCGCCTAAGATGGTGGCGAAGCCGAACAGCAGCAGGTTGAACTGGAACGCCTTGCGGCGCCCGAGCTTGTCGCCGATCAGGCCGGCGATCAACGAGCCGATGAACAGGCCCAGAAAGCCCGCCGATAGAAACGCCGCGGTCTGCTCGTTGGTGGCGAACCCGGTTTCGGCCAGCGTGCTCTTCACGCCGCCCGCCAGGTAAACGTCCATGGCGTCCACGAACACGCCGGCCGAAGTCAGCGCCATCACCTTCTTGAACGTCGCCGTCGGTTGCGTGGCGTCCATGCGATGCATGAGCTGCGCGGCGCGGTCGACGCCTTCGCCCACCTGCCCGCTCGACGCGGTTTCGCCTGCTTGTGACATATCTTCCCCTTCTGCTTCCGCCTGCAACCGGAACAAAAAAATCCGCACGAGGGCATGCACGGCTAACAACAATGCGGTTAGCGTGCAGCCGACGAGCGGATTCATCGTTCTTGGTTGCGGGTTCCTTGCCGATGGCCGAAGGATCGCTTCGGGCATCGGCAAGGAGCCTGTTTCGTAACACCTATCGTTCTACGGCGCCAAATCATACTACTTAGCTTTGGGTTTCGAAATTTCCGTCGGCGAACCCGAGGGATAAGACACAAACCCGTCACACAGCGGACCGCATGGCGAAGGACGCGCAGCGCGAACGAATCGCGTTTCGCCGTCCGGGCCCCAGCTCGCGCGCCTCACCCGCCGCCTATCCCCGATAACCATCGTTCGGAAATTCGGATATCCAGGCTATCTGGTTTCACGCGCACTACACCGCATTCTCCGGTAAACTGTCCACCTGGAAATAAACCCTAGAAATATAGTATGGCTTACCGCCATCACGACAGCGAAGAAAGGGACGCCGCTTCATGAACGACTCAAGCTTCGAGGCCATGGCGCAGGAGATCGACGGCCTGCTCGGCATCGACCAGGCAAAACATGCCGATTGGCACGCCGACTCCATCGCCGTGCGCGGATACGAGGGCATCGACGCGCGCACCGGGTCCATCAGCTATCCGCTGTACCAGTCGGCCACGTTCGCGCACCCCGCCTGGGGCGAATCGACCGGCTACTGTTATTCGCGTTGCGGCAACCCCACGCGCCTGGAGCTTGAGAACACCATCGCGCTTCTGGAAGGCGGGAAGAAGTGCATGGCGTTCTCGAGCGGCATGGCGGCCATCGCCACGCTGCTGAAGCTGCTGCGCTCAGGCGACCGCGTGCTCGTCAGCGACGACCTGTACGGCGGCACCTACCGCCTGTTCAGCAACATCTACACGCAATACGGGCTAGAATTCGGCTACGTCGACCTGACCGATCTCGAAGCCGCCGAGGCGGCGTTCACGCCCAGCACCCGCCTGGTGTTCCTGGAAACGCCCACCAACCCCACCATGAAGGTGGCCGACATCCAGGCGCTCGCCGACCTGGCGCACAGCCGCGGCGCGGTGCTTGCCGTGGACAATACCTTCCTCACCATGTACTTCCAAAAGCCCTTCGAACTGGGCGCTGACGTGGTGGTGTACAGCGGGACGAAGTACCTGTGCGGCCACAACGACGTGCTGTCGGGCTTTCTGGTGCTGCGCGACGACAGCCTGCTCGAGCCGCTGTTCAACGCCACCATGAGCGAGGGCAACCAGCTCAGCCCCTTCGACAGTTGGCTGATGCTGCGCAGCCTGAAGACGCTGGGCGTGCGCCTGCGCCAGCAGGAGGCCAACGCCAAGCGCATCTGCAAGGCGCTGAAGGCGAACCCGCACGTCACGGACGTGTTCTACGTGGGCGACCCCGACCATCCCGACTACGCGCTGTCGAAGCGCCAGACCGCGGGCTTCGGCGCCATGATATCGTTCAAGACCGACACGCATCGGCGCGCGATCGATGCGCTCGAGCGCACAAGGCTCATCCTGTTCGCCGAAAGCCTGGGCGGCACGGAAAGCCTGATCACCTACCCGCTCGTGCAAACCCACGGCGCCATCCCCAAGCCCATGCTGGACAAGCTGGGCATCGACGACCGCCTGCTGCGCCTGTCGGTGGGCATCGAGGACGTGGAGGACCTGCTGGCCGACCTTGACCAGGCGCTCGCGTAGCACAGGACGGGAAGCGGAACGGAGAAGGAAATGACCAAGTACGATTTCAAGACCATCATCGACCGCCGCGACACCGGGTGTCTGAAATGGGACGCGTGGAGCCGCCGCGGCCACGCCCCCGACGACCTGCCGCTTTGGGTGGCCGACATGGACTTCAAAACGGCGCCTGCCGCCATCGAGGCGCTCACCGAGCGCGTGCAGCACGGCGTGTTCGGCTACACCATGGCCACGGACGGGTATTGCGAAGCGGTGCAAAGCTGGTTCGAGCGCCGTCACGGCTGGCGCCCCGAGCGCGAGTGGCTCGTCATGACGCCGGGCGTGGTGTTCGCCCTGGCGGTAGCCGTCAACGCATTCACGCAGCCGGGCGACCACGTGATCATCCAACCGCCCGTGTACTACCCCTTCCGCCTGATGATCCAGGACAACGGCCGCAAAATGGCCACAAGCCCGCTGCTTTACCAGGACGGGCGCTACACCATGGACTACGAGGGCTTCGAACACCAGCTGGAGAAGACGGGCGCGAAGCTGTTCATCCTGTGCAACCCGCACAACCCCGTCGGCCGCGCCTGGACCGTCGACGAGCTGCGCCGCATCGGCGACATCTGCCTGCGCCACGGCGTCACGGTCGTGGCCGACGAGATCCACGCCGACTTCGCGCGCCCCGGCTTCAAGCACGTGCCGTACGCCTCGCTCGGCGAGCGCTACGCGCGCCACGCCGTGGTGTGCACGGCGCCCAGCAAGACGTTCAACCTGGCGGGCCTGCAGCTGTCCAACATCTTCATCCCCGACCCCGACCTGCGCGCGGCGTTCAAGCGCGCCCGCAACCGCACGGGCTACGACGAGCCGAGCGTGCTCGGCATCACGGCGACCCAGGCGTGCTACGAGCGCGGCGGGGAATGGCTCGACGAGCTGAAGAAGGTGCTGGACGAAAACTACGCGGTGCTGCAGGCTGCCGTCGACCGCATGCCGGGCATGAGCCTGGTGCCGCTTGAGAGCACGTACCTACCGTGGCTGGATTGCAGGGGCCTGGGCCTGGACGACGCCGGCATCAAACGCCTGGTGGAGCAGGACGCGAAGCTGTGGCTTGACCTGGGCACCATGTTCGGCCCCAAGGGCAGCGGGTTCGTGCGCATGAACCTGGCAAGCCCGAAAACCCTGATCGAACAAGCCTGCGATCGCCTGGAGCAGGCGGTGGCCAAGCTGGCGAAATAGCCGCGCGGGCCGCGACAACGGCAAACGCCGGAGCAAGCGGCGGAGACGGAGAGCAAAAAAGGCGCGAACGGGAAAATCGCACCCGTTTGCGCCTTTCGCACCCCCTTCGCTCCGTCCACCCTCGCGCACGCAGCCCTGCCTTCCTCCGCGCGCCCTCAGCACCCTCGCGAGGCCACCGCCCCACCTGCCGTCCCGCGCCCTCTCGCCCGCAAACCCCTTCGCCCTCAATCATTCGCCACCCGAAAATCCCTATTGCTTTAGTACGGTAGAGTGATAAAGTGATTTCATCGTATCCGCATGGCGCTGTCGCATGCCCGATAAGCATCGGGCATGCGACAGCGCGCCGGCCTGCCAGCACGGTCGGCACGCTGAAAGGAAGGCCCATGGGCAACCAACCGAACGAAGGCGGCGCACAGAAGGAGCCTGCCGTCGGCCTCAAGCGCACGCTCGGCCTGCGCGAGGCCATCACCATCACCGCCGGCACCGTCATCGGCGTCGGCCTGTTCACCACCGGCGGCAACGTCGTCGGCGAGATGGGCCCTTTCGTGGTCCTGGCCACCGCGCTTGCGGCGCTCATCAGCATCTACCCGGCGCTCATGTACGGCGAGATGGGCGCGGCGCTACCCTTCGCCGGCGGCACGTACCAGTACGCGTCGCTGGGCCTGGGCCGCCCCGCGGGCTTTCTTGCCGGATGGAACTTCATCATGTCGCTCATCGCCGTCACCGGCGGCGAGGCGCTGGCATTCAGCTACTACTTCAAGACCATCTTCCTGGCGTTCGGCATAGAGCTTCCCGTCGACGACGTGGTCATCGCCATCATCGCGCTGATCGGATTCATCATCGCCAACGTGCGCGGCGTGGAGCTGACGGGCAAGCTGCAGAACGGCTTCATGTTCTTCTTCTGGGGCGTGGCCGCCATCTGGTTCCTCACCATGATCCCCAACGTACAGCTGCCGAACTTCGTGACCGCGCCCGACTTCATGGGCGACCTGGGCGCCGGCGGGTTCATCGCCGCCGTGGCCATGATCTGGTGGTGTTTCGCCGGGTTCGAGACGTGCTGCGCCATGGGCGAGGAGATCCGCCACCCGCAGATCAACATCCCCCGCGCCATGATGCTCTCGCCGTTCATCATCTTCGTGGTGAACGCCCTGTTCCAGTGGTTCCTCGTGGGCATCGTGCCCGCCGACGGGCTTGCCGCCGTGGCCGAATCCTCCGCGCCCTACGCCGAGGCCATGATGAGCGCCGGCATCCTGGGCCTGCCGCTTGCGCTGCTGGCACTGGGCGTGGCGTTCGGCGGCGACTTCTCCACCCTGAACGCATCCATCGCGGTGCCGCCGCGCTACCTGTTCACCATGGCCCGCGACGGCAGCCTGCCCGCCGCGTTCGCCAAGCTGCACCCGAAATACCGCACGCCCTATGTGGCCGTCATCACGCTCGGCGTGCTCACGGTGGCGCTGGTGGCCACGTCGACGCTGGATTACATCGCGTCGCTTTCCCTGTTCGCCGACCTGTTCTACTACGCCATCGGCATGGTGGCGTGCCTGGGCCTGCGCCGCAAGCTGCCCGATTTAAAGCGCCCATTCAAGGTGCGCGGCATGGTGCCCGGCGCGGTGATCAGCATCGTCATCTACCTGGTCATGATGACGCAGCTTGACACGGACGCCCTGGTCACCGGCGTGATCTACTGCGTGGTGGGCCTTGTCATCTACGCAGTGTGTGCGAAGGTGTACGGCACGCGCACCATCGACGTGAACGCCGTGCAGGACACCAGCGAGCCCACCCCCGCCGAGCGCGCCAAGATGGACCGCGAGTTCCACATCTGGATCGCCGCAGCCGCCATCGGCTGCGCGCTGGTGGCCCTGCTCTACCTGCTGCCCAACCTGCTGGGGTAAGGCGGCGAATGCATGCGACGCTTGAACACAAAAGTACGGGACGGCACTTGGCGGCGGCACCCTTAACACCGCCAAGCGCTTCACCCCTTACTCGCAATAAAGTTATCGCTTGCCAACGGCTTTACCAGCGCTAATGCACGAATCGGGAAATAGCATCGGCCTAATTCTGCACTTTTTCGCAAATAGAAATCGCCATAAACTGCACTTTTCAGCAAATAGCGCGAATACACAGGACGGCTATCGCCGACGCACCCCGCAAAACGCCCCGAAACCGACAACGGCCCGTTGGCCTGCCCCACGCAGGCCAACGGGCCATCTTGCAACGCC
>NZ_CABQJR010000006.1 GCF_902464545.1 uncultured Senegalimassilia sp. | reverse complement strand
CGTCGGCCTTCAGCTCGCGTAGCTTCGCCGTGTCGCGCAGGCACGTGTCGATGTAGTCGAGCACCTGGTTGCGCAGCCCCTCGTCGAGGATGGGCCAGGCGATCTCGACGCGCTTCTCCATGTTGCGCGTCATGAGGTCGGCGCTGGACAGGAAGATCTTGATGTCCTCGCGCGGGCCGAAGCCGTAGATGCGGCTGTGCTCGAGCAAACGGCCCACGATAGAGACCACGCGGACGTTGTCGGTATAGCCGGGCACGCCCGGGACCAGGCACGATATGCCGCGCACGAGAAGCGTGACCGGCACGCCGGCCTGGCTTGCCTCGGCGATCTTGACGATGATGTCCTTGTCGGTGACGCTGTTGGTCTTGAAGAACAGGCCGCACGGCTTGCCTTCGCGCGCAAGGGCGATCTGCTTGTCGATGTTGGCGATGATGCCGGGCTTGATCTGCAGCGGGGCCACCGACAGGATGTCGTAGTTGTCCGAAGCGTTCTCCAGCTGCATGTTGCGGAAGAACTCGGTGGCGTCGCGGCCGATGGTCTCGTCGGCGGTGATGAAGCTCAGGTCGGTGTAGAGCTTCGCCGTCTTCTCGTTGTAGTTGCCCGTGCCCAGCTGCGTGATGTACTGCAGGCCGTTGTCGGTTTGGCGCGTGATGCAGCAGATTTTGCTGTGCACCTTGTAATCGCGGAAGCCGTAGATGACGTTGCAGCCGGCCTCCTCGAAGCGCTGCGACCACTCGATGTTGTTGGACTCGTCGAAGCGTGCGCGCAGCTCGAACAGCGCCGTGACCTGCTTGCCGGACTCGGCGGCGGCGATGAGCGCCTCGGCCAGGTGCGACTGGCGCGCCAGGCGGTACAGCGTGATCTTGATGGAGATGACGGTGGGGTCGGCGGCTGCCTCGCGCAGCAGCTGCACGAACGCGTCCATGGACTCGTAGGGGTAGCTGAGCAGCACCTCGCGCTCGCAGACCTGGTCGATGATGGAGCGGTTGCGGTCAAGGCATGCCGGCCACTGCGGGGTGAACGGGGAGTTGGACAGCGCCATGCGCTCCTGCTCGGGCAGGTTGCTGCCAAGACCCCAGGTCCAGCTCATGTCGAGCGGCACGCTGGTGACGTAGGTCTGATGCGGTTTGAGGTTCAGGCGATCGAGCAGAAGCTCCTGCAGCACGCTGGAAAGCGGGCGCTCGGACTCCAGGCGCACCGGCGCCAGACGGCCGCGCTTCTTCAGGATGCGCTTCATGTGCTCGCGATAATCCTCGTCGGACTCGTCGGTGTTCTCCGTGGCGTCCAGGTCGGCGTTGCGCGTGACGCACAGGACGTTGGTGTGCTTGACGGTGTACATGCTGAACACCTGCTCGGCGGTCATCTCCACCGCGTGCTCGAGCAGGATGAACTGGAAGCCCTCGCCCGGCAGCTTGATGACGCGCGCGCACTGGCGCGGCATGGGAAGGATGCCCACGGTGACGCCCTCGGCGCCCAGGTTCTCGCTTTCCTCGGCGGAAGGGTGGATCTTCGCGGCCTTGACGGTTTTGCCGTCCTTGGCCTTGTCCTTCTTCTTGGGCTTCTTCGGGCCCACTTCCTCGTCAAGTCGCACGATGACGTAGAGCGACCCGTTCTCCAGGTGGGGGAAGGGGTGGCGCGAATTGATGATCTGCGGGGACAGGAACGGCATGATGTTGGCTGCCGTATAGTCGGCCAGGAAGGCGCGCTGTTCGTCGTTGAGATCGGCAGGGCGCAGATGGCGCACGCCGTGCGCGACCAAGGCCTCGCGTACCTCGGCGTAGGTCTGTTCCTGCACCGGATACAGCTGATGGCAACGCTTGTGGATGGCGGAGAGCTGCTCCGCCGGCGTCATGCCCGTCTTCGAGTCGAGGACCTGCTTCTTCAGAAGCGACAGGTCTGTCAGGCTGCCCACGCGCACCATGAAGAACTCCTGGAGGTTGGACCAGAAGATGCTGATGAAGTTCAGCCGCTCAAGCAGCGGGACGGTCTCATCGGCGCCTTGGTCGAGCACGCGTTCGTTGAACGTGAGCCACGACAGCTCGCGGTTTTGCATATAGGGCGTGGAACCTATATGCGTTGTGGATTCGTTTGCTTTCATGGCGTTCCCTTCCCTCGACGTCATAGATGAAACGTGCGTCGGGCGATGCGTCTTCGTTGATTCGATGTGCGTGCGGCCGCTTGCGGACGGCCAAGTGGAATCGATGATTGCATAACGTGCGACGCCAAGGCGACGGGGTTCCCCAACAACCACGTCCCCTCAACTCATATTTTACTCTGTTTTGATGCTGTGACCGGCCGAATCCGCCACCAGGCTGGAAATAATGGGGTGAAAAAGGTAACGATTTGGTTTCGGGTGGGGCTAATCCACTTGAGGAGGTGCCGACACGGCCCCGAGCATGCGCTCGATCAGGTACCCCTCGCGCACGCCGTGCTTGCATATGACCAGCTTATCGGCGCCAAGGTGGCGGAACAGCTCCGCTAAGATGACGCAGCCCGGCACCATGGTGTGCACACGCTCGGCGGACGCCTTCAGGGCCGCGTGCCCGAACGCGGAGGGGTTCTCTCGGCAGGCGCGCAGGATCTGGAGCACCTGCTCTGCTTGGACCTCGCGCGGGCGCGTTTGCAGCTCGTCGAGCTGCTGGACCAGCTTGGCCGCGGCGCGCGTGGAGCCGCCCACGCCGTAGAGCGTGGGGGTTTTGTAGGGCTCGAGGCTGGGAAGCTTGCGCAGGTTGCTGCGGAACTCGCAGGCAATGGCGTCCATCTCGATGGGCGCGGGCAGGATGTTGCGGACGAAGCGCGCGAACGACGACAGCGAGCCCTGGCCGAGGCTAACGTCGTCGCTGTCGCGGCCGCCGTCGACGCGGGTGAGCTCGGTGGAGCCGCCGCCGATGTCGACGAGCGTGCCGCGCTCGAGCGGGGTGGAGCAGCGGGCGCCGACGAACCCGAGGTGCGCCTCGTCGCGTGCGGACAGCAGCGTGACCGCCAGCCCGCAGCGCCGCTCGATTTCCGCGACGGCCTCGACGCAGTTCGCGGCGTTGCGCAGCACGGCGGTGGCGAACACGTCGACGCGCTTGCAGCCGAAGTAGCGCACGCGCTTCATATGGCTTTTCAGCACGTTGACGGCGCGGTCCACGCCGTCGGGCGTGAACACGCCATCCTCCACGAACGCGGCAAGGCCAGCCATCACCTTGTCGTTGATGATGCTTTTGAAGTCCTTGCTGGAATAGGTGCTGCGACAATCGTCCTTCACTTCGTATATGACAAGGCGAATGGAGTTCGACCCCAGGTCGATGACGCCGTAGGTGGGCATTGCCGTTTTCCTTCCTCGATGGCGCTGCGCGCCGGTCCCGCTTTGCGATGATGCCGGCGCGATGCGTCGGCATGAAGTGAACCTTACCCATGATAAAGGTTGCGGGCCTTCGCTTGACGCGCGCGGGCCGCGCCGACGGTTTCTGGGCGAAGATTTTACGCTCCCTTAACGTTGCCGCCTTCGGGGCGGAGGAGGCGGCGAGGCGGGTTGGCAGCTGCCTGCGGCTACCGGGTTCCCGCGTGAACAGGGGACGGAGGTGTGTTCACGTTACGTTGTGGGAGCGCGAAGCTCAAACGTGAACACACCTCCGTCCCCTGTTCACGCGTCGGGGAGGGGAAGGTGACGGGATGGGTTGGCGGCTGCCTTCAGCTGCCGATTCCCGTGTGGCGGGGCCCTGCCATCCCTTACAATATAAGATATGCATTCCCTTGCGCTCCGCAGGTCTGAGACGCAGTTGAAAGGTGCCTTCCATGAAGAGCGTCGGTATTTTCAATGCCCTTCTCCGAGTGTTGCTTTCCGTGGCGCTCGTGGTCTCGTTCACGCCCATCCCCGCCAGCGCCGCCGAGGACGCGACGGTTGCCAGCGGATCCCCCTCCGCCTCGGTCGGCGAGCAGGGTTCTGCGTTGTCGGGGGGCTTGGGCGAAGCGGCGTTGACCGGCGGCGCCGCCGTTGAGGTTGCGGGCGCCGCGGCGGGTGCCGGGGACGTGTCTTCGGGTTCTGATGCTGAATCGCCTGCCGGCGAAGCATCCGGTGCTGTTGAGCCTGCTGGCGAAGGCGGCGATACTGCCGCCGATGCCTCGTCGTCTGCTGGCGAAGGCGCTGAAGCCGCCGCATCGCCCGAAGGCGGCGAAACTGGCTCCAACGCCGCCGATGCCGCATCGTCCGAAGATGGCGAAACGGGTTCCAAGGCCGCCGAGGCGGCCGGCGATCTGGCGCAGCGCGATGCCGCCGATGCGGCGGACGACCCGGCCGAGCGTGCTGCCGATGATGAGCCGGCGCAGCAGGGGGTCCTGTACCCGTTCGGCAAGCTCATGGCCAGCGGGTACGTGTACGCCTGCGACGAGCGGGGCAATCTGACGAAACCCGTCGACGAGGACGATCCCGAGCGCAACGCCATCTCCGCGCGCGACGTCACGAATCTCATCATCGACTATCACGTTGCCAATATCCCCAAGGGTCTGTGCGAGGGCTCGACGAGCCTGACGTCGGTGCGTTTCGAGAACGACCGTCTGGATTCCATAGGCGATTTCGCCTTCGCCGCCTGCGCGAAGCTCTCCTTCATCAGCTTCTCGGATATGCATATCGGTTCGATCGGTGCGCAGGCGTTTGCCGGCTGCTCCTCGTTGACCAGCCTTTCCATTAAGAAGCCCGCTGAAATCGGCGCTTTGGGGGAAGCCTGCTTCATGAAAAGCGGCCTTGAGTCCACCGGTTTGGGGAATGCGAAGGGCCTGACGTCCATCCCGGCCGACGCGTACGAGGGGTGCCAAAACCTTTCCGACACGGGCCTGGGGCAAAACCAGCAGATCGTCTCGGTCGGCTTCGCGGCGTTCGCCAACTGCCCCAACCTGCACGTGACGGGCCTTGAGACGAACACGTCGGTGAGCCAGCTGGGCGACGCGTGCTTCTCCGGGTCGAACCTTGACGGCGGCTTGGTCTTGCCGAGCGGCTCGCAGATCGAGGAGCTGCCCAGCCGGGCGTTCGCCGACGCGAATTTGGACTACGCGTACTTCCGGTGCGACCATGCGGTGTACATCGATAGCGACACGTTCCCCAGGCGCGGGATGCAGGTGATGGTTCCGTCGAGTTTGGTCGGCCTGTATCGGTCGAGCACTCCGGAGCGGAACTGGGAAAGCTGCAACGGCCAAACCCCCGTCAGCATTGCCGAGTGCCTGAAGGACCTTCGAATCGAGCACGACCCTAACGTCATGGAGTACGCCGAGGACGATAAGGTTTCCCTTGCCGGCATGAAGGTCACGTTCGACCACGGGTACGGCAGGAGCTCGTTCGCTTATGAGGACTTGAAGAACTGCGCGTTCGCCCAGTTCATCGAGGTGTACCCCGATGACGGGTACCTGTTCCGCTCAAGTTTCCACGGCCAGCGCATCCATATGACCTACGACGACGGTGAGGTGTACCTTGACGCGTACTCGGCCGATCCCATGCGTGAGCGGGGCAACACCGACCTGGCGGTGGATATCCGCTACGACGGCGCGCTCTCCTCCGGGGACAGCGCCACCGGCGCGGGCCAGTACAAGCCCGGCGAAACCTGCGTGGTGGTGGCCAACGCCACCACGCCCGGCAGGACGTTCGCCTATTGGACCGACGAGGAAGGGAACATCCTTTCCGAGGACCAGTGGTACGAGTTCACGGTGGAACGCGACACGCTGCTGACGGCGGTGTTCGCTGACAGTGCAAAAGTGGCGCCCGAGGTCCGCCTGGGCAGCGCCGACAGGCGGCAGGTCATCGGCGCGCGGGCGAGCGTTGTGGTCGATGGACGCGACATGGGCAGGAGCTTCACCACGTATGCGGGCAAGCATGTGACGCTGACCTGCGAATACGATACGTCGAAGTACCATTTCGACCACTGGGAGAGCTCGCTTGACAAGCACTATCTGGGAAGCTGCCCCGGCGACACCATCGAATACGAAGCCGTTGCCGGCGAGACGCCCATCGCCGTGTTGGTGGAGTACGGGCAGGTCAACGTGTCCGCGAAAAGCGCGTCGGGCCTGGCGCTCGGCACGGTGAGTGGCTCGGGCACGTACGAGCTGGGGCAGACCGTCAAGCTGTCGGCGATCCCGGAGAAGGGGTGCCGCTTCCTGGGCTGGATGCATCGCGGCGAGCTGATGTCCACCGAGGCTTCGTATGCGTATCGGGCCCAGGACTTCGACGAGGTGACCGGCTGGTTCGCGTTCGACTTCTCGCAGACGTGGGTGGCTGTGCGCGCCGCGTCGGCGCAGCCCGATCGGGGCAGCGTCTCCGGTGCCGGTATGTATGAGGAAGGAACCCAGGTCACGCTTACCGCAACGCCGAACGCGGGCTACGCCTTCTCCGGCTGGTTGCGCGACGGCGAGCCCATCGAAGGCGGGGAGAGTCTGGTCGTGACCGCCGAGGGCGCCGACCAGTCGGACTCATTGGTGAAGCGGTCACCGATTTACACCGCTACGTTCGAGCCGATTTCCTGCAAGGTGAGCTACGAGCAGACGCTCGACACAGGCGGCCGGACGCTTATGGAAGGGGTGGAGGTCCCGCAGGTGACGGGCAGTCTTTCCACGGAAGGCGGCCAGGTGGTCACGCTTGACGCAAAGGCCCTGGGCATGCTCGATGACGACACGGTCTTCACCGGCTGGTTCGATGCCGCCACAGGCGAGCGCGTGTGCGAATCCCCCGTGTACGAGTTCACGCCCGCAGGCGACACCACGCTGCAGGCGCGATTCTCCCTGAAGGAAGTGGGGGTGCACATCAACCCTGCTCAAACAACCGATCACTCCGAATCGTACGCCCATCTGCGGGTGGATGCGGCGAACTGCTACCGCAACGTCGGCGAGACCGTCCAACTTTCAGCGACGCTTGACAACGCGCAGTTCGTGGGCTGGTACGCGGCTGACGGCGACGACTCCATGGCCATCAGCGACCAGGCAACCTGCGAATACGAAGTCGCGAAGCCCGCGAACGAATCCGCGCAGATGGAGCTCACGCCCTGGTACTCGGCGATCCCGGCGAGCGTGGTGCTGAGCGTCGCCGGCACCGACGAGGACGGCAACGCTCCGGGCTACTTCCTGACCTCGGGTCTGTACGGCGTCGGCCAGCAGGTGACGGTCAACGCGGTGCCCGAGCCGGGCTACGTGTTCGACTACGCCACCGATGCGCTGGGCAACACGGTTCCCGCAGCGCCCGATGGCTCGTACACGTTCCTGCTGACCGGTGACACCGAGCTGGTGGCGCATTTCCGCGTGGCCGAAGATGAGGACGAGGCGTTCGAGGCGCTCCAAATCGCGCTGCTCGCGGTGCTGGGCACGATCGGGGTCGTCGCCGCCGTATACGGCTTGGGCGAGATTGTCGACCCCATCATCGCGCAGGCCATGATCGACATCGCCGGCGCCGAGACCATCGAGGATCTGGCCCTGATCGGCAAGAACGCCCTCAAGGAGATCAAGGATATCTTCGATCACCACAAGCACGACAACGACCCGAACAAGCCCCATGGCGACCATTCGGTCGAGATCGTGGCCACCGCCCATCCCACGGAGGGCGGCATCGTGCGCGGCGGCGGTATCCATTTCGAGGGCACCATCGCCGAGCTCGAAGCCATCCCCAACCCGGGATACCGCTTCGTGTGCTGGAAGGAGGACGGCGTCGAGCGCTCCGTGTCGCAGCGCATGCAGATCCGCATTACCGACGCCACGCCCGAGGTGGTGGCCATGACGGCGGTGTTCGAGCGCAACGTGCGCATCACCACGTCCGCCGAGGTGACGGGCGTCGATGCCGGTATCCCCACCGGTTGCAACGCCACGCCCGATGTACAGACGCCGCGGCAGGGCCAGGAGGCGAAGGTCATCGTCACGGAAGGCGAGGGCTACGCGTTCGTCGGCTGGTTCGAGGACGGCATCGAGGTCTCGAAATCGCTCGTGTACGTGTTCCCCGCCGAGGTCGATAGGCACCTGGTGGCGAAGTTCCGCAAGGCCGACCGCACCATCGTGGTGGGCGCCGATCCCGATGAGGGCGCGCAGGTGCTCTGCGACGGCGTGCCCGTGGAGGGCGGCGTGGTCAGGGCCGCCGATGGCGACATCCTCACGTTCACGGCGGTGCCCGCGGCGCGCGCTGACGACCCGGAAAAGAAGTACAAGCTGGTGGAGTGGCGCAAAACCGACGATTCGGGACGCACCGTCATCGACCGCGGCGATGTGTGCGAGTACCGCGTGGACGGCAACGGGCGCATCACGGCCGTGATGGACGGCAAGGACAGCCATTCCGTCCGCGCGGCTGCCGACCCTGTAGAGGGCGGGACGGCTACGCTCAAAAACGGGGAAAGCATCGGCGAGGTGCTCGACGTGCCCGAAGGGGAAAGCGTCATCGCCACGGCGGAGGCCCGCGAGGGCTACCTGTTCGACGGCTGGTACATCAGCTACGGCGCCGCCGATGCGGCGCCCACGTTCGCTTCCCACGACCAAACCTATACGTTCGCGCCGGTGGCCGACTGCACGGTGACCGCCCGCTTCCAGCGCCTGTGCAAGGTGAGCGTGGTGGCCGAGCCCGTCGACCAGCTTGCCGGCAAGTACACGGTCACCGGCGACGGCTACTGCGAAAGCGGCAAGCCTGTCACGCTTTCCGTGAAGCTTGCCGACGACATGCGCGACAAGTTCACGTTCAAGGGCTGGTACCTGGGCGATTCCGGGGTTCCCATGGGAACGGACCCCGACCATCTTGAGCTCACCCCCGAGCAGGACACGATGGTTCGTGCGGTGTTCGTCCCCAAACGTTACCGCATAAGCGTGGAGACCGATTCGCACTTGGTCGAACGCGGCACCGTCGAGATCGAGGGGCATCCCGGCGCGGACGCGGTTATGGTGGAATACGGAAGCACGGTGACCATCAAGGCGAAGCCGAACGAGGGCTTTCGGTTCGCCCATTGGAAGGACGGCAAACGCAAGAAGCATCCCGAGCAGCAGCTGACCGTGCGCGTGACGGGCGACCAGACGTACAAGGCGGTGTTCAAGGGAGCGGAGCCTGAGGTGGTGATCGCGGCCGACTCGTGGCTCGGCGGAACGGTCACCTGCAACGGCATCGAGGTCACCCCGACGACCGATTCCTTCTCGCTGGGCCAGACGCTGCACTTGAAGGCAGAGCCGAAGACGGGGTACTTCTTCTGGGGCTGGTACGTGAACGGCATCTTCACCAGCCTTGATATGGAATGCGACGTGGTGGCGAAGGGGTTGACCGCCAAATCGGAGCGGTGCACGGTCACGGCGGCGTTCAAACCCTACGAGGTGGTTTGCCTGCCCGTGGCAAGCCCTGCCGATGGCGGGTCGGTGCGGGCCAGCCGTGTGTTCACCGAGCGCGGCGCGGAGGTGGCGCTCAAGGCTCAGGCGTCGCCCGGGTACGAATTCACGGGCTGGTATTCCGCTACCGGCGAGCTGGAGTCCTTCGAGCCCGAGTTCACGTGCCGCCTGATGCGCAGCCATGTGCACGTGGCGCATTTCGAGGAGCGTTCGTACGAGGTTTCGGCGGTGCCGGCGGTGGCCGATGCCGACGGGAATTTGGTAGAGAACCGGTCGGCCGGCTGGGTCGAAGGCGCCGGGACGGTGGGCGCCGGCTATTCGGCAACCCTTTCCGCACATGCGCTTTCGGGCTACACATTCGAATACTGGGCCGACGCCAAGGGCAACGTGGTGAGCCGCGATGCGGATTACCGCTTCGTGCCCTCCAGCGACACGAAGCTTTCTGCCGTGTTTGCGGCTAAACAGTTCACGGTGAACGTTTCCGCAGGTGAAGGCTATGGCAGCGCCACGGGCTCGGGCACTTACGCCGCGGGCGAGATGGCGTGCGTCAGCGCCGTCCCGGCCGCTGGGGCGCATTTCATCGGCTGGTTCAGCGGCGGCGCGTGCCTGTCCACCGACGCCACGTACCGCTTCCCGGTGAGCGCGGATATCGATTTGGAAGCCGTGTTCGGCATGGGCTCGTTTACGGTGAGCACCATGGCCTCCCCGACGGAGGCGGGGTACGTGAGCGGCTTCGGCGGCTTCGACGAGGGCCAGCGCACCACGCTGTCGGCCACGGCCAAGCCCGGCTTCACCTTCGATTGCTGGCGCGACGTGCAGGGTGCGCAGGTCAGCGGCCTTCCCGAGTGCACGGTGACCGTCACGGGCGACGCCGCGTACACCGCGTGCTTCAAGCGCAACTCCTACGGCGTGACGCTGAGCTCGAACGTCGAGGGCGTGGGCGAGCTGTCCGGCGAGGGCGTGTACGAGTTCGGCCAGGTGGTGCACATTCGGGCGCGGCAGACCGACGATCGTCGCTTCGTCGGCTGGCAGCTGGTGGGCGCGGACGGCTCGAAGACGCATTTCGCCGACGCCGCGGACACCTGGTTCGTGCTCGACGAGGACCTGGTCGAGGCCCTGGACGACGGCGTGCTGGAGCTTGAGGCGCAGTTCGCCGACCCGTACGAGGTGGCGGTCAAGGCGACCCCGGTGGTGAAGGGCAAGTCCACGAACCGCCGTTGCCGCGTGCAGGGCACCGGCGCTTACGAGGCGGGAGAGACCGTCACGCTCAGCGCCGTCGCGGGTCTGGGCTACCGGTTCGTCGGGTGGACCTCCGACCGGGAGGGGCATGCCGTGGTCAGCACAGACGAGGTGCTCAGCTTCGAAGCCAAGTCCGATGTGATGTATTATGCGCAGTTCGAGGCGGACGGGCAGGTCACCATCACCGCGTCCCAAAGCTCAATTTTGCGCGGAAAGGCATTCCTGACCAGCGGAAACGGTTTGACAAGCGCGACGAAGACCTGCGACAAGGGCGACCCGTTCGTGGCAATGGCCATCCCGTGGTCGACCTACCGCTTCTCGCATTGGATTGACGACGCGGGCGCCATCTTGAGCTACAACGCCGTGTACGTGGGCATTGCCCAGCAGGACATGCAGCTGACGGCGGTGTTCTACGACGCGGGCTTCGACCTGCAGGTTGACACGTATCCGGCCAGCGCGGGCTTCTCCACGGTGGTCCCCTTCACCGGTGACGGCTACCTGACGGCGACGTGGATGGTGACCATCCCGTTCCCCGGTTGGAGGTTCCGCTACTGGATCGATGAACGCGGTGCGCCGGTGGGATTCAGCCCGATCATCGTGCGGCCGGCGGTGGCGAACAAGACCTACACGGCGTATTACGTAAGGGATTCGTGGAACGTCGTGGCGGTCGACCCGCGCGACGGCGGGTACATCTATGGCTCGTCGGAAAACGATGAGTGGGGATGCGCCCTGGTCGAAAAGGTGGAGAACGGCTCCTCGTGCACGTTGCGCGCCGTGCCCGATGAAGGCTACGTATTCAATGGCTGGTATTCAATTGGGAAGGACGGCGCCGTGGGTTCCAGGCCGGTGAGCACGGATGCGGCTTGGACGTTCACGCCCGAAGACGACGTGACGGTGACGGCGCGGTTTGCGGAGGCGCCGAAGCTTGAGGTGAAGGCGTCGGCGATCAACGGCACGGTTGATCCGGCCAGCGCGGCTGTGCCCCAAGGCGGCAGCGCCTCGTTCACGGCGACGCCTTATGACGGGTGCTACCTGGAGCGCGCGACCGTGGCCGATGTGCGCGACGACTCGATCGCGGATTCCGTCGATCTCGACATAGCCGATTACCAGGGCGGAAGCTACTGCGTTACCTTGAACGGCATCGAGGCGCCGCAGCGGCTGGCGTTCTCGTTCGCCCGCGCGGGCCAGCCGGTGGTGAAGGTGCAACCGCAAGATGCCAGCGTGCATGAGGGCGAAGCAGTGGCGCTTTCGGTTGCGGCTGATGCCGCCGAGGAAATCCTTGCCCACGAGGAAGTTTCGTGCGGGGCGGCGGCGTCGCACGAGCTGGGCTATCAGTGGTTCCGCGTGACCGACGGCGGCGAGGATGTGGCGCTTGAGGGCGAAACGTCTGCTTCGCTGACGTTCGATCGTGCTGCGGCGGCGGATGCGGGTTCGTACTATTGCCGCATTACGCAAACGTATCTGGGCACGGTGACGTCCGTCGAGACCGATCGGGCCGAGGTGTCCATTGCCAAGCGCGAGGACTTGGCGTTCAACGCGTGCGGTTTGCCCGTTGCGACTGCTCATAGCGATTACGTCGGGGCTATCAAGCCCGCTACCGGTGGCACCGCGCCTTATACGTATGCGGTTGCGCCTGACAGCGCGTTGCCCGAGGGCTTGCACCTGGAGGTTACCGAGGACGGCGCGGTGCGGATCGCGGGAACGCCGGAAAGCACGGGGGTGTTCGGCTTCGACATTGTTTGCTCCGATTCCGCTGGTCAGACGCGTACCGCTCGCTTCGCGCTAACGATGGCGCCGAAGAAGGTGGACATGTCGTTCGCCGAGGCGATCTTCGAGTACAACGGCCAGCCGCAGGGCCCCGAGCTTAAGGGTGTCCCGGCTGAGTGCGCCGGATCCGTCATGCTGTCCTTCAGGGGAACGGGTGACACCCGCTATTCCGGCAGCACGGCTCCCACGGATGCGGGCACGTACCGGGTGGTGGCCAGGCTTGCCGCGAACGGGTACGTCGGGCGCGCCGTCGCCGAGTTTGCGATCGCGCAAAAGCCCGTTTCCTTCGACATCACGGCGGCTGATTGCGTCTACGACGGGTTTGCCCATGGCGTGCAGGTGGATGCGTACGAGTTGCCCGAGCAGAATTATTCCGTGACGTACGAGGGCGTCGACGGCACTGTGTACGGTCTGACCTCGGATGCTCCGCACGACAGCGGCAGCTATGTTGCGACTGCGCGCGTGGAGAATCCCAACCTGGTCGGGGAGCAGAAGGCCTCGTTCACCATAGCGAAGGCGTCGCAGGCCGTCACGGGCCCGACCTCGTATTCTGGCGTGTTCGGCGGCCCGGGCATCGTTCTGCAGAACACGGCGAAGACCCCGGTGACGTTCGAGCTTGTGCAGGACGCCGACGGCGACGCGCCTGTTTCGCTGCAGGGCTGCTACGCCACGATCAACGCTGCCGGCGCCGCGCGCGTGATCGCTCGCGCGGCTGAGAGCCGCAACTACCTTGCGGCCGACGATGTGGAGCTGACCCTTTCAGTGGCGCCTGCCCAGCTTCTGGTGGCGGTCGACGACGTTGAGCGTATGGAAGGGGAAGCCAATCCTGACTTCACCAGCAGCTTGGTGAGCCGTGCGAGCACGGATGGGGTGGAGGTGAACTACTCGTGCGATGCCGACGAGAAGTCTCCGGCTGGTGACTACATTATTAATGCGAGCGTTGACGATCCCAACTTCGCCGCGACCGTCGTGCCGGGCACGCTCACGGTGAAGGCGAAGCCGGAGCCCGATCCGGGTCCGGGACCTGTGGACCCCGACAACCCTGATCCGGTCGACCCGCCGGATCCTGGTCCGACTCCCGATCCGGGTCCGAGTCCCGATCCAAATCCTGATAATCCGGATCCGGGTCCGGCTCCCGATCCCGGCAATCCCGATCCTGACCCGGTCGATCCGCCGAATCCGCCCGAGCCGGGTCCGGGACCCGACCCTGATAACCCAGACCCTGACAACCCGGATCCTGGTCCCGGGCCGCGGCCGGACCCCGACAACCCTGAGCCAGGGCCGAGCCCCGATAACCCAGACGGGCCGGATAACCCCGACAACCCCGATCCCGGGCCGGACCCGGTGAACCCGCCTGCTCCGGGACCTGACCCCGATCCCGATCCGCCGAACCCGCCGGCTCCGGGTCCTGGACCTGGCCCCGAGCCTGGGCCTGGACCTAACCCCGGGCCGGACCCGGTGGATCCCGGCAAGCCCGATCCCGGGCCCGGGCCTGGCCCGAGCCCGGACAACCCGGATAACCCGAACGGACCCGACAACCCGGATGAGCCGGACCCGTCCGATCCGTCTAAACCGGGCTCGGACTCCGAAAACCCCGGACCTGGTTCCGGCAACTCGGACGACTCGAATTCGGACAATTCGGGCAATCCTAGCGACTCGGATAACCCGGACGGCTCCAACGGCTCGTCGTCCGGCACCGGCTCCGCCAACGCTTCCGGAGTCGCAGCGCTTGGGCAAACGGGCGACGCTGCTGCTAAGACCAGCGCCATGGCAACCGACGTCGCGGCGCTCATTGCGGCGGCGGTGGCTGCCCTTGCGGCGGCCTTCGCGACGCGCCGGCGTCGCAGGTAAAGTCAACGGTTGGTTACGATTCTCCGTCGTCTCCGTTCCCGCTTCGGCGTGTGCTAGCATGAAGGCAAGATTCCCGCCATGCTGCACGCGCCGTTGCGCATTTCGGAGCCGCTAGCCGTGTGGGATGGTATCGATCGCGAAGGGGAGGGCCGCCTATGCTGGAGACCGTCGATTTCTCTGAGGAACCGCTTCCGAAGGAAGAATACAAGGCACGCCGCGATGCGCTGACCGAGCGTTTGGTGGTGCTGCAGCAGGAGGCGCGCGCGGCCGGCGTGGGGCTCGTGGTGCTGTTCGAGGGCTGGAACGGCGCAGGCAAGGGCAGCCGCATCTCCGACCTTATGTACAACCTGGACGCCCGCGCCACCAGCGTGTACGTTACCGAGAACTTCAATGCCGTCGACGCGGCGTCGTTCCCGGGCGCCGAGCATGGCGTGGGCGGCTTCTATCCCATGATGCAGCAGTTCTGGAAGGCGCTCGGCGGCCGCGGCACCATCACGTTCTACGACCGCGGCTGGTACACCTCGGCCGTGCAGCGCATGCTCTACACCCAGTTCGGCGAGGTGAGGATCAAAAACGGTAAGGTGCTTCACCCCCGCGCCACCGTGGCGCGGGCCGTGCATGAGGCCGCCGAGGAGCGCCACATCGACGCGCTGCGCGGCGCCCTTGCCAGCTCCGCCGACTTCGAGAAGCAGCTTACCGACGACGGCTACGTGGTGGTCAAATTCTTCGTCCATGTGACGAAGGAGGCGCAGCGCAAGCGTCTGACGCGCCTGCGCCGCGACCCCGCCACCGCCTGGCGCGTGTCCGACGGCAAGATGGCCACCATCGGCGAATACGAGGAGGCGTACCGCCTATACGACAACCTGCTCGAGGGCAGCGACTTCTCCTATGCGCCATGGCACCTGATCAACGGCGAGGACAAGCGTCGCGCCAACCTCAAGATCACCGAGACGCTGGTCGACGCGCTTGACAAGGCGCTTCATGCGAAGGAGGACCCCGCCGCTCTTGCCGCCGCCGCGAAGGCGCAGGCCAACAGCGCCGGTGCGGCCGAGGAGATCCCGCTGGAGGGCCGTTCCCCCGAGCAGCAGCTTGCCGTGGCGCAGGCCGCCGCAGAGCAGGCGGCTGCGCAGGCCGCGCACGCCCCGCGAGCGAGCCGCTTCCGCATCGTGGACAGGGTTCCCAGCCTTGACGAGGTCGATCACGGCCTGGTGCTCGACCAGCACGAATACAGGGATCGCCTGAAACAGCAGCAGAAGCGCCTGAACAAGCTGGAAATGGAGATGTACCAGGCGCGCGTCCCGCTCGTGCTCATGTTCGAGGGTTGGGACGCGGCAGGCAAGGGAGGCGCCATCAAGCGCGTGGCCCAGGCCCTCGATGCGCGCGCCTACACCATCTTCCCCAGCCCGGCGCCCACCAAGCCCGAGCTTGCCCATCCTCACCTGTGGCGCTACTGGACGCGCCTTCCCAAGGCGGGGCACGTGGGCATCTACGACCGCAGCTGGTACGGCCGTGTACTGGTGGAGCGCGTGGAGGGCTTCGCCACCGACGCCCAGTGGGCGCGCGCCTACGACGAGATCAACGAGTTCGAGCAGGAGCTGGTGCGCTGGGGCGCCGTGCTGCTGAAGTTCTGGGTGGATGTCAGCCAGGACGAGCAGCTGGCCCGCTTCCGTGCCCGTCAGGAAGACCCTGCCAAGCAGTGGAAGATCACCGACGAGGATTGGCGCAACCGCGACAAGTATCCGCAGTACAAAAGCGCCGTCGAGGACATGTTCCGCTTGACGTCCACGCCGTTCGCGCCGTGGATCGTGCTGGAATCCGACGATAAGCGCTTCGCCCGCGTTAAGGCGCTCGAGACCATCAACGATGCGCTTGAAGCGCGGTTGCATGCCGAGTGAAGGCGCGGTAGTATTGCTTGATAACCACAATGGGTGCAGGGCGTCGGCTGGTTTAGGAGTCGGCAGACGCATATATAGATGAAAAGGGGTTGCATCATGCCAAGTTGGACGATTCCGGTCATAGTCGCGGTCATAGTCATCGTGATCATCGGCTTCATCTTGAAGGGCTTTCTCGACGAGATGAAGAAGAAATAGGCCGAACGCGGAATGCCTGGCGGCAGTCCGAGGTCAGGGAGCGCGTCGTGCGTCGTGCACGGTGCGCTCCCTTGCGTTTTGGCGCGCGATGTCCGCGCCGCCTGTCGCGCATCGCGTTCGGCTTTTGCGGACTGCGAGGGTTGCGAGCGCGTAAAGGGCGTGCTTTGAGGGGGAGGCGCCTTGGGTGCCTGTCGGGCGGCTGTTCGCGGCTGCGCCGTGCAGGTGCTGGGCGGTTTTTCGAACATCCTGCGTTGATTTGGGGCATTTCGCGGGCGGCATGTCCCCCGACCTGGGGATGTTTCGTACTATGTAACAGGTAGATGAGGTTTCCGAGCTACTGCGGAGGCGTCTTGCGTGTTTTTCGCGCTTCGACGCTTGGGAAGGCGTGAATTGTCCGAATACCAGCATAACCGCGTGCAATCGCGCGGCGCGCACGCAGCCCCGCAAGGGCAGGGTCTCGTGCGGCCCGTTTCCGTTTCCCAAGGTAGGCGTAAGCCCAAACGCTCGGGCGGCGTGTGGCGCGTGGTGTTCATCATCTCCCTCATCGTGTTCGTATGCGCCGCAGGCGCGCTGGCCTTCATCGGCTACGGCTATTGGCACGGCCAGCAGAACAACAAGCAGCTCGAGCAGATCGGCTTCAACGCCCCCGATGCAGCTGCGCTTCAACGTATGGACCTTGCAAGCTTCACCGTCGATTGGGACGCCTTGCGGGCCATCAACCCCGATGTGGTGGGGTGGATCTATGTTCCCGGCACCACCGTCAACTTCCCCATAGTGCACGGCACCGACGATGAGCACTACCTCAAAACCGACTTCTACGGGCAGACCAGCTGGGTGTCGTTCGGAAGCATCTTCCTGTCCGCGGCCAATGCCGCCGACTTCTCCGATGCGAACAACATCGTGTACGGCCATCATATGAACGACGGCTCCATGTTCTCGCCCTTCGCCGATTTCGGCGACGCGGACACGTTCAACGGCCACCGTATCGTGTACGTGTTCACGCCCACGGCGAACTACCAGCTCACCACCTTCTCCATCGTGCATTGCGCGGCCGACGACCCCCTGGCTCAAACGGCGTTCGCCAGCGAGCAGGAGCGTCAGGCCTACGTGCAGGACAAGGTCGACCGCTCCGCGGTTCCGGTTGCGGGCCTTCCCTCCGCCGCCGATATGAAGCACACGTTCGCGTTCTCCACCTGCGACAACCTGGCCAGCAACGGCCGGTGGGTGTTGTTCGCGTACGAATCCGGTTCAACAGCAGCGGCCAGCAGCGTCGTTGCCGATGATAGCAACATCAACCCCGAGGACGTGGCCGCCGTCAGCGAAGCGGCAAAGGAGACAGCAGCATGAGCACCTCGATTCTGCCGGGAGAGCGCCCCGACCGCTTGGAGGAGGAGTGCGCCGTGTTCGGCGTGTTCGCCCCTGGCGAGGACGTTGCACGTATGACGTGCTTCGGCCTGCAGGCGTTGCAGCACCGTGGGCAGGAGTCGGCCGGCATCGCCGTGGGCGATGGTGAGACCATCATGGTGTCGAAGGACCTGGGCCTGGTGACCCAGGTGTTCGACGAGTCGCGCCTGGCCGCGCTCGAAGGCTACGTAGCCGTTGGTCACGCGCGCTATTCCACCAGCGGCGCCGCGGCGTCGTGGGAGGCCGCGCAGCCGCACATCTCGGCCATCGACGAGATCCTCATCGCGCTGGCGCATAACGGCACCCTGGTGAACACCAACAGCCTGCGCGCCCGCCTGATCGACGAGGGTATCCAGCTGCGCGCGGGCACCGACTCCGAGGTGGCCGCCAAGGCCATCGGCAGCGTCACGCAGAAGACGCACCACCTGCGCGAGGGCATCCGCTACGCCATGCAGTACATGGAGGGCGCCTACGCCATGGTGCTGGCAAGCCCCGACACGCTATACGCGTTCCGCGACCCCAACGGCATCCGCCCGCTGTGCATCGGCAAGCTGCCCGATGATCGCGGCTGGGTGGTTTCCAGCGAAACCTGCGGCCTGGACATCGTGGGCGCCGAATACGTGCGCGACGTCGAGCCCGGCGAGATCGTGCGCTTCAACAAGGAGGGCGTGACCTCCGAGCAGGGCGTCGAGCCGCGCAAGCGCGCCAGCTGCATCTTCGAGTACGTCTACTTCGCCCGCCCCGACTCCATCATGGACGGCCAGTCGGTCTACCAGGCGCGCCGCAACATGGGCCGCATCCTGGCCCGCGAGGCGCCGGCCGATGCCGACCTGGTGCTCGGCGTGCCCGACAGCGGCATCCCGTCGGCCATGGGCTTCGCCTTCGAAAGCGGCATCCCGTATTCGGACGGCATCGTGAAGAACCGCTACGTGGGCCGTACGTTCATCCAGCCCACGCAGGCCATGCGCCAGCTGGGCATCCGCCTGAAGCTCAACCCGCTGCCTTCCGTCATCCGCGGCAAGCGCCTGGTGGTCATCGACGACTCCATCGTGCGCGGCAACACGTCGAAGAAGCTCATCGAGATGCTGCGCGACGCCGGCGCCACCGAGGTGCACATGCGCATCGTCAGTCCCGAGGTCATGTGGCCGTGCTTCTACGGCATCGACACCGACACGCGCGACCAGCTGATCGCCGCGAACATGACCAATCAGGAGATGTGCGAGTGGATGGGCGCCGACTCTCTGGCGTTCATCAGCCTGCAGGGCCTGCGCGACAGCTTGCCCGACGTGCGCACGCCGGGCTATTGCGAGGCGTGCTTCTCAGGCGAGTACCCCGTGGACATCCCCGCCTACACCGCGCGCAACAGCTTCATGACGAAGGCCGACTTCGCCGCCGCCTACGAAAAGGAAGCGCAAGAAGCCGAGAACACCCAGGTCAGCGTCTAACAAACGCAAGCGTGAACAGGGGACGGAGGTGTGTTCGCCGTTTGCGGCTCGCGGCTCGCGCAAACCGGACAGATAAGGCTACGTCCCCAAGTGTCCGGGTTTTGGAAGGTTAACGGTGCGGGAGCGCCGGCCGGTTTGCCGGTCGGGTTCCCGCCTATCAGATAAGGAGCATCCAGTGACGAAGCAGGAAGTTACGTACCAGGCAGCAGGCGTGGACACCGCCGAGGGCGCTCGCGCCGTCGACGCCATCAAGGAGACGGTGCACTCCACGTATCGCCCGGAGGTCGTCGGCGACATCGGCGGCTTCGGCGGCCTGTTCAGCATCGCGGCGGCCAAGGACATGGCCGAGCCGCTGCTGGTTTCCGGCACCGACGGTGTGGGTACGAAGCTGAAGGTGGCCCAGCTGGCCGGCAAGCACGGCACGGTGGGCATCGACCTGGTGGCCATGTGCGTCAACGACATCCTGGCGTGCGGTGCCGAGCCGTTATTCTTCCTGGACTACATCGCCATCGGCAAGTTGCGCAAGGAGCACGTGGCCGAGGTCGTCGCCGGCATCGGCGAGGGCTGCCGCCAGGCGGGTTGCGCGCTCATCGGCGGCGAGATGGCCGAGCACCCGGGCGTCATGGATCCCGACGACTACGACCTGTCCGGCTTCACCGTGGGCGTTGTCGACAAGCCGAAGATGCTCGACCCCGAAAGCGTGTCCGAGGGCGACGTGCTCATCGGCCTGGCATCCTCGGGCCTGCACTCCAACGGCTACTCCCTGGCCCGCAAGGTGTGCGTGGAGGGCAAAAGCCGCGAAGAGCTGCTGGCGCCGGTGGAGGCGCTGGACGGCCAGTCCGTGGCAGACGCGCTGCTCACGCCGACGCGCATCTACGTGAAGCAGGTGCTCGGCACGCTGAAGGCATGCCCGGGCGCCGTGCGTGCGCTGGCCCACATCACGGGCGGCGGCATCTCCGAGAACCTCAACCGCGCGCTGAACGAGCGCGTTGATGCGCAGGTTGATTTGGGCACTTGGCCCGTGCCGGCTGTGGCGAAGTACGTGTGCGACGCCGCCGAGCTGTCCGAGCCGCAGGCGCTCAAGACGTTCAACATGGGCGTGGGCATGATCTTGATCGTGGACCCCGCGCGCGCCGAGGAAGTCGAGGCCGCTCTGGCCGAAGCCGGCGAGAAGACCTATCGCGTCGGCCGCGTCATCTCCGGTACCGGCGAGGTGCAGTACACGGGCGAAGGCAACCTGTACGGGCACCAGGGGTAAACCCTGCATCGGCGTTATAGCTTGCATGACTGAAAGGACCGCTTCCGCGGTCCTTTTTTGATGTGCGAAAACTTTGCGCTCGCGCGATTTGCGGGTTGGAGCGCTTCCGGGCGCCGGGGGATGAACAGGGGACGGATGAACAGGGGACGGAGGTGTGTTCACGGGGAGCATTCGGGAATGTAAAGAGCTAACGCGTGAACACACCTCCGTCCCCTGTTCACTCCGTTCGCCTCGTGCCTGAGGAGCGCCTGGCGGCTCAAAATGGCCCCGTGTGCAGTCTTTCTGCGATGTTCAAGCGCTTGTGCAAATCTCGGCTTTCGAAACTACCTTCGCGTTCAGATCATCGGTCACTTTGATGCAACGTGACCGAAATCTGCTAGAAATCAAGCGCGGATATTCTCTTCCTGTTCAATCTGGCTGTGAGAGGGAGAGATCATGGGACTGAAGAAAGTGCTCGGAAAGGGCGTCCTCATGCTCACGGGCTACGCAACGGTAGTGGCATCCGGTTTTGCCATTGGCGTCGGTGGCGCGGCAGAAGCGGCGGGACCTATGGCAAGCCTGAGCTATTGGGTTATCGGCGGTCTGGCGACGTTGGCAACGGCTTTCGTGTTTTCGGAGCTTGCGACGATGTTCCCGAAATGCGGCGGCATTTGGGAATACACGAAGCAGGTGTTCGGGAAGAACCATCCGGTATCCTTCATGCTGGGATGGATCTATTGGTTCGCGTTGCTGTTCGGCCTGAACGTCGAGCTTGTGTCCGTCGGCATCTACGTCCATGTGCTTGTCCCTGCGATTCCTCAGTGGGTCGGCTCCGTCGTCTGCTCCCTTGTGTTTTTGGCAGTCAACAGGGTTGGCGTGAAGCTGTCGGCGCTGGTTGAAGCGGCGTTCGGCGTCATCCTCATCGCTTCGAGCGCGCTGTTCGTCGTGATGGGCGCGACGATGATCGATCCGACTAACTATCAGCCGTTCGCCCCGTACGGCACGGTCGAGCCGTTCCTGCAGACGCTTCCTTATGTGGTGATTGCGTTCTGCGGCTTCGAAGTCGTCGCTACGCTTACTGAGGAATCCAAGAACCCGACGAAGGATATCCCTCATGCGTTAATCGGCGCGGCCATCTTCCTTACTGTGCTGTTCGGCGCTTTCGCCACGGTCCTGTACGGCCTGTTCCCGGCCGATGGTTTCGCGGATCTGGGAACCGATGCTCCGCTTATCGTGGTCGGCGGCTCTTTGTTCGGCCTTGCGGGCATCATGTGGATGACCATCCATTGCTTCACCGGCTCGATGAGCACTGCAAATGGTGGCGTTATGGGCCAGACGCGCGTACTGTACGCCATGGCGCGCGAGGGTTGGTTCCCGCGTTCGTTCTCAAAGCTTGATGAGAACGGCACCCCGACTACGGCGCTGTTCGTCACGGCGGTTTCCATGATCTTGGTTTCGTTCCTGCCCATCGTGACGCCGGATGCTTGGACGCTTGCGGGCTTCCTTGGCGTGTTTGGTTACGGCTTGTGCTACATGTTCGCATGCGGGCTGCTCATTTACCTGCGTGTTAAGCGGCCGAATCTCGAGAGGCCTTTCCGCTGCCCGCTTGTCCCCGTGATCCCCGCCATCGGCATTGTTTTGTACGCGTTGGCGATCGCGTTCTCGGGTATCCAGGTTATCGTTGTCGGCGTGGTTTGGTGTGCGGCGGGCGTTGCCTATTACTACCTGGTGGGACGCCGTTCGCGCGCGAAGTATCTGGCGGAACAGGGAAGCGAGACGGTGGTTTCCCCTCGGAATGCGGCGGCGCAGCCTGCTGCCATCGTCTCGGAATAGGTGAAGCATGAAGGTTAACGATCGCTACTGCTCTTTCTATTACGAAGATGACGACGATTGGGGCGAGGTGGAGATCGACCCCGAAACCACGGCGCTGCTCGTCATTGATATGCAGCACGTGTTCATCACCCGCCCCGAGATTGCGGAGCCCACGGAGGAGCAGTGCAAGCGCGCCGAGCGATGGGAGCAATTCTATCGGGCGATCGACGAGGTGGTCGTGCCGAACAACGAGCGTATCCTTGCCGCCTTCCGCGAGCGCGGCATGAGCGTGAACTTCGCGCGAATCGCGTGCATGAAGCGCGACGGGTCCGACAGGTCGCTTGTCCAGCGGAGCTCGGGTTACAACGACCTGCTTGTCCCCCTCGACGATCCGGTCGGGCAGATCGTGCCGAAGCTTGCGCCGAAGGATGACGAGATCGTGTTCACGAAGACGACCGACAGCGCGGTTGCGGGCACGAACCTGTCGCTTCTGTTCCGCAACATGGGCATCGACACCGTGGTGTGCACGGGCGTGCTGACCGACCAATGCGTGTCGGGAACCGTCCGGTCCCTTGCCGACGAGAGCTTCAAGGTGTGGCTGATTGAGGACGCTTGCCGCGCGTCAACCGAGGAGATTCAGCGCGCCGAGTTGGAAATCCTCAACAACATCTACTGCCACGTGATCAACACTGATGAACTGCTCGCCGCATTGGGCGACGCGTAGGGCGGGGAGCGCTTCTTGTGGCTGCTGATCAACTTGCTAACCGTTTGGCAAGTTGATCGGCAAGCTGAATAATGATCGGCAATGGTCGGTCGATGTTGGTTGCGCACGCGAACAGGGGGACGGAGGGCGAACGGGGGACGGAGGCGTGTTCGCGTTAACCTTTCGCGCTCCTGAACGCTGTTCCGTGAACGAAACCTCGTCCCCTGTTCGCCAGGCGACCGTTCGCGTGAACGCATCAGCCGCTCTCCGTTTGCGCACGTGTCCGAGAAGCGGCAGGGCGCTCAAAAGGCTGCGTTGCAATCTTTTTTACGATGCTCAGACGCTCGTGCGAATCGGGGTATCTTTGAAAAACCCCCTCACTATTTTCGGGTTATAGGGGCACTTGACCTGCGGAAACGGCGTGTTACCACGACTCCGCCGCTTGCGAGGAAATCGGCGCTCAGGGGTGTTTTCTTCTTGTGGCGTGCGCTACAATCCCAATCGTTGCGAAAGCAATCTGCTCGTTCGAGTGTATCTGATTTTCCCCATCGGGCATGCGTTATGCCTCGATGCTCTATATGTTTCCCCATTGTTGTGGTTATCGTCGCGAAGTGGCGACGTTGTCCCCTATGCCGTATGCGTCGGGGCGGTTTCATCGTGCGCAGATTGCGCTAGGAAGGGAAGAGGAAATGCTCGTTTCGCAGTTCACGAAAGAACGTCTTGGCGCGGCGTCGGCTGTTGCCGCTTCGCTGGAGTGTCGTTTCGGCACCTCCTATGCCGCTTCCGACATCGTCATGGCCGGCGGGGCCGACAGCGGCATCAATGCGTTTATGGACGCGGTGCTTAAGCCGGAAGACGAAGCGATCGCGTTTGCGCCTTGCGGCCAGACGTATCGTACGCTTGTTGAGGGTCGAGGCGCTCGCCTGGTTGAGGTTTCGCTTGATGAGGAAACGATGCTGCCCGACTTCGTCGCGCTCGAGTGTGCGCTCACCCCGCGCACGAAGCTGGCAATCGTGAGCATGCCGAACGATCCGAGCGCTATGGCGTATCCGGAAGCTGTCGCCGACGGCATCGCCGGCGCGCTGTTCCGCGCTCAGCGCGCGTTTGGCCGTACGATTCTGCTGCTTTCCGATGAGGCTCATAGCGATATGGCGAACGGCGAAGCGCAAAGCCTTTGGTGGCCTGCTTTCTATCGCAATTCCGCGGTTGTGCGCACGTCCGACGTGTCGGCTTCCGTCGCCGGAGAGTCTGTCGGCTATGTCGCGCTGACGCCTGAGATGGCGGGTCGCGGCGACGTCGTTGCCGGCATCCGCCGCGCACTTCGCGAAGCCAACGCCGCGTACGCGCCCGCCATGGCGCAGCGCGTGACGGTTCTGCCCTCGGCGGCCGCATCTCCCGTCCCGTTCGCTGCCCGCTTCGCCTCGTAGCGCACGGGTTTGCGCTAGAGGGAAGCTCCTGATGGCGCTAATCGCGGCTTCCGAGGGCGTCGGGCTTGATGCGGGTATTGCTATGGCAGTCGCCCTCGACCCTTCCGTTCACTATTGGATAGCATCTTTCATTTAAGTTTGCGCGCGTTAGCATTTTTAGGCCCAGTTAGTACAGTTAGCAATCGTTAGCTTCAGGATGTTAGCAAGATACCGAAAGTCCAATTGATAAACCAGCTACTTGTGGGTATGCTATGCGCCAATGGCCCCGGGAATGACCTCTGATTCAAGTCACCGGGGCTCGATTTGTGTCTATAGGAGTTTTCTTGGCTGACGAGTGAAGCGGCCATCAGGCGAAACGTGCCGGGGTAAACGGCGCGGACATCCTTCCATGGGCCGAGAAACGGCTTTCTCTGAATTAGGGGCCTCAAGGAAGAGGTCGCACTAAGGGCGTTGGCACATATTCGACAGGCGCCCTTCGCATGGAGGCATCGCGAACGGCATCGATTAGGTAAAATCAGAGATAGCTTCGTCCCTGAAAAGGACGATCTGATGACGCAGGAAAACGTGAGGCACAAGAGGGTTGCCGAGCTCGAGGAGGAGCTCGCTGACAGGGCGCCGCACTTCTATAGCACGCCAGCTGGTAATGCCGTGCGGTTTGGCCTCAAGGGCGAGTAGGAGGACCAAGGATGACGTTCGAGGATGCGGCAGAGAAGGCCCTCGTGTTCAGGGACAATCGGGATTGGACGCAGTTCCATAATCCGAAGGACCTGGCGATATCGATTAGCCTCGAGGCCTCCGAGCTGCTTGAGGTGTTCCAGTGGTCCGGATCGGACCTCGAAGTGCCCGGCGAGGCTGATCGGGCCAGGGAGGAGCTTGCTGACGTGGCCATATACTGCATATACATGGCCGATGCGCTCGGCATCGACCTCGCAAGCGCGGTTAGCGATAAGATAGACGCCAACGGCAGGAAGTACCCCGCGGACAAGGCCCGCGGCAACGCGAGAAAGTACACCGAGCTATGATCACCATACCGACGTCAAATCGAGCGGAGAAGCCCAAGGGTGCGCCCTTCTACGTGGACAGGGTCTCGTTCCGGCCGGGCGAGCGGGTCGACGTCGCGCGGTTCACCCTCGCCGACGACAAGGTTTTCGACTGGCCCATGGTCTACATCCTTGCAAACAATGACACTGCGTACGTCGGCCAGACAACCAGCGTCGCGACCCGCATGAACCAGCACGGCGCCAACGAGGAGAAACGCGACTTCGAAACGATTAACGTCATCTACAATGAGGAATTCAACGGCTCGGTTATCACTGACTATGAGCACCGACTTATCGGCTACATGCATGCGGACGGCCGTTACAAACTCACTAACAAAAACGAGGGCATGACGGACTCGAACTATTTCAGCAAGGGCGTTTACTCCGCTATGTTCGAAGACCTGTGGGAGGAACTGCGGGCACTTGAGCTGGCAGACCACACCATCGCCGACATCGAGGAGTCCGAGGTTTTTAAATACTCGCCCTTCAAGGGGCTCAACGCCGACCAGCGTGTTGCCCTCGACAAGATTATGGCCGCCATCAGGAACGGCATAGACGCAGCCGAACCGATAGTCGTCGAGGGGATGCCCGGCACGGGCAAGACCGTCCTCGCAATATACATGCTTAAGATGTTGCGCGACGACCCTCGCTACAAGGACATGAGCATCCGCATCATCGAGCCAGTGACCTCACTGCGAAAGACGCTCCAAAGGTCCCTGGCGAACGTGAGCGGGTTCAAGAAGTCCGACGTCATCGGTCCGAGCGACCTCGTGAAGCCCGCGATGGGCTACGAGCCTGGCAAGGGCAAGTGCTTCGACATCGTTCTTGTTGACGAAGCGCATAAGCTGAAGAGGCGTGTCGCCCTGGGTCCTTCGATCGGCAATTATGACAAGGTGAACAAGAAGCTGGGGCTTCCCGGGGATGCCACTCAGATGGACTGGGTCATCAACCAGGCGAAACTCCCGATTTTCTTCTACGATCCGTTTCAGAGCATCGGCCCATCTTGCGTTCGTAGAGACGCGATGAGGGCCGCCCTCGGCGGGGCCGTGGAGCGCCCCATCAAGCTCGAAAGCCAGATGCGCGTCAAGGGCGGGGATGCTTATCTTCGCTATGTCCGCGATATCCTCGATGGGTGCTGCGAAGGCTTCCGGGAGTTCGATGGTTATGATTTTGAACTGCATGAGGACTTCGGCGACTTCGTGGACTGCTTCGAGCGAGACTACCAGGACCACAATCTGAGCAGAATGGTAGCGGGCTACGCCTGGGAGTGGAAGACGAAGCCCGGGAGAAAGTTGAAGGAGGGGGAAGTCCCGTCCGAATACGACATCGAGATTGACGGCGTGCGCTTAAGATGGAACTGCACCAACGAGAACTGGGTAGGCCTTGGCGTGGAGGACCCCCGAATTGCTCGCGAGGTTGGTTGCATCCATTCGATTCAAGGCTACGATCTCAGTTATGCCTACGTGATTATCGGTCGTGATTTGCTCTTCGATGGAGAAAAGGGGAAGCCTGAATCGAATAAGGAGGGCTACTTCGACAGCAACGGCAAAGTAAAAGCCTCGAAGGAAGAGCTCGATCGCTATATCAAGAACATCTACTACGTATTGCTCACGAGGGGGATTCTCGGAACCCATGTGTACGTAGGGGACCCGACATTGAGGGAATACTTTGCCCAGTACTTCCAGCAACCTGCCTAAGCTTGGATGAGAGAAGTTGGGCCAGGTGAGGGTGTGCACGAGTTCGGCTTGCGCTTTGTGGGTGATTAGGTTTCTGCACGCGAGCGTGTCCCTTTTGCGCTCGCGCGTCTAGTTGGTCCGTGTCGCTTCGCCCTTCTCCTTACGCAGCGCATCTTTGGGGTCGACGTTGCGTAGCAGGGTGGGGTCCTCGAACAGGCTGGTGCAAATCATGTCCGCGCGATTCATTTCGCCGCCGTCTTCTCCGATTATGTTTTTGTAGAACCGCATCAGGAACGAGTCGTCGGGGAAGATCTTCGCCGCCGCGTTGCGGTACTGCGCGCGCACCAGCTGCGCACGAACAGGGACGGAGGCGTGTTCGCAAAGGCCTCTCGCGGTGAACAGGGGACGGAGGTGTGTTCACGCGGGAGCGCTTGGGAACGTGAGACGTTCTCGTGAACACACCTCCGTCCCCTGTTCACCCCCTGTTCACCTGTTCGCCTTCCCGGCTTGAATACTTGATGGCGCTTGCCGAGAGCGGGGGCTTGCTTCGCCGCCTGCACGTATACTGGTTGCATAGTGCGAATCGCGGGGCTGGTTGGGCGCCGCTTGATGAAAGGCTGTCTCGTGTCCGAAAAGTTGAAGATCGGCGTGCTGCTCTCCGGCAGCGGCACGAATTTCCAGGCCATCCTCGATGAGGCGGAAAAGGGCCTGCCCGTCGAGGTGGTGAAGGTGGTCGCGTCGCGTCCCGATGCGTACGGCATCGAGCGCGCGAACGCCGCTGGCATCCCCGTGCTGGTCATGAACCGCGAAAAGTACGCCGACCCCGAGGCGGCCGACGCGCAGATTGTGGCCGCGCTGCAGGAAGCCGGCGCGCAGTACGTGGTCATGGCCGGCTACATGCGCAAGGTCACGCCCGTCATGCTCGACGCCTTCCCCAACCGCGTGCTCAACCTGCATCCGGCGCTTTTGCCCTCGTTCAAGGGCGCGCACGCCATCGCCGATGCGTTCAACGCGGGCGTGAAGGTCACGGGCGTCACCGTCCATTTCGCCAACGAGGACTACGACAAGGGCCCCATCGTGGCGCAGGAGCCGGTGCGCGTGGCCGAGGGCGACACGCTTGAAACCCTGGAAGCCCACATCCACCAGGTGGAGCACGAGCTGTACCCGCGCGTGCTGGGCTGGCTGGCAGCCGGCCGCGTGAGCGTCGATGCGGAGGGCAAGGTGCACCTTGCTGAGTAGGGAAACGCTGGCGGGCATCGCCGCCGATCTGCGCGCGGGACGTGCGGTGGAGCTTTCGTCCGCCGACTTCCCGTGCTTTTCCGCCGAGGCGCTGAAGGGCAACATGCACGTTTCTCCCGATGACCTTGGGAAACTTTCCTCCTCCCTCACCGCCGCCGACGCGCCCACCTTCGAGCGGGCCGCCCGCGCCATGGAAGAAGGCGACCTGGCGTGGTTGGGCTTCAAGGTGGTGTTCGACCCCGCCGCCGCGCAGGCCAACACCGACAACGAGGTCACGAAGAAGTACGGCGACACCGGCTCGGCCGACGGTGCCGGTATGGTGTTCTTCTGCAACGACGCGAAGGAGATCGTCTCCGCGCGCACGCCCAGCCCGCGCGACGTGTTCCAGATGAAGGACATCACGCGCGGCCCTGGCATGCACAACGAGCAGCTCGATGGCCTGACCTGGCTTTCCGTGCCGTTGTTTGACCAGGTGCGCGTGTGGCTGCTCGGCGCCTCCGATGCCGCTGCCGAGGTGAGCGCGCTGGCCGCGCACGTGGGCTTCGCCGTCACCGCGGTCGACTACGACCCGGCGTACCTCTCGCCCGAGCGCTTCCCCGACGCTACGCGCGTGCTGCTCGACGGCGGCAACTTCGACGAGCTGGACAAGCTCACCCCCGCGCCCGGCGACTACGTGTGCGTGCTCACGCGCGGCCACATGTTCGACCCCGATGGCTGCGTGTGGGCCGTCAAGCACAACGTTCACTATGTTGGTATGATGGGCTGCAAGGGAAAGAACTCCACCGTGCACGACCTGGTGCTTGCTCGCGGCGCCTCCGAGGCGGATTGGGAACGCATCAAGCGGCCCATCGGCCTGAAATTCGGCGCCAAAACCCCGGCGGAATTGGCTATCTCTATCGTGGCCGAACTGGTCGATGTACGATATACGCAGCGCTATAGCCCCGAGGCGCGGGCGCGCCACGAGGAAAGCCTGGGCCGCTAGGACCCGGCGGGCAACCCCGAAACAGGCATCTTGCGGGCGGCGCTTCGGCGCAAAGCCCCGCTTTGCGATAAGGAACGAACTTACAAGGAACGGTTCAAGGTAAGGAGAGAGCAAGTGGCAGATCCGAAGGTCAAGCGCGTTCTCATCTCGGTGACGGACAAGACGGGCGTCGTCGAGTTCGCCCGCGCGCTGCATGACGAATTCGGCGCGGAGATCATCTCCACGGGCGGCACCGCCCGCGTCATCGCGGAGGCCGGCGTGCCGGTCACGCCCATCGACGAGGTGACGAAGTTCCCCGAGATGATGGACGGTCGCGTGAAGACCCTGCATCCCATGGTGCACGGCGGCCTGCTGGCCAAGCGCGACAACGCAAAGCACATGGCCGAGGCGGCCGAGCACGGCATCCAGATGATCGACATGGTGGTCGTGAACCTGTATGCGTTCGAGAAGACGGTCGAGTCCGGCGCGGACTTCGGCACCTGCATCGAGAACATCGACATCGGCGGTCCCTCCATGCTGCGCAGCGCCGCGAAGAACTTCGAGAGCGTCACCGTGGTCACCGACCCCGAGACCTATGAGGGCATCCTTGCCGAGATGCGCGCCAACGGCGGCGCCACCACGCGTGAGACCCGTATGGAGCTGGCCCTTGAGGTGTTCGAGACCACCAACGCCTACGACGGCGCCATCGCCGACTTCCTGTTCGATCAGGTCCAGGCCGCGCATCCGCACGAGCACGGCGAGGGTTGCGGCTGCGGTTGCGAGGAAGGCATCGAGGCCCAGGGCGAGTTCCCGCCCGAGTGCGCCCTGTACATGCAGAAGCAGCAGGACCTGCGCTACGGCGAGAACCCGCATCAGCAGGCCGTCTTCTACCGCGTGGACGAGTTCGCCCATGAGCACAGCCTGGTCAACGCCCAGCAGCTCAACGGCAAGGAGCTGTCCTACAACAACATCCTGGATACCGATGCGTGCTGGTCGCTCGTGCGCGAGCTCGACGAGCCGGCTGTCATCATCCTGAAGCACCAGAACCCCTGCGGCTCCGCCACGGCCGAGAACATCACCGAGGCCTACGACAAGGCCTTCGCTTGCGACCCGAAGAGCGCCTTCGGCGGCATCATCGCGGCGAACCGCCAGGTCACGCTGGAGATGGTCGAGCACATCAACGAGAACAAGCAGTTCGTCGAGGTGCTCATCGCCCCCGAGTTCGAGTCTGCCGCGCTTGAGCTTCTGCAGCAGAAGAAGAACCTGCGCGTGCTGCGCACCGGCGGCATCGACGCTCCGGCTGCCGTTGAGGTCCGTTCCGTCGACGGCGGCGTGCTGGTGCAGGACGTCGACCACGTGTCCGAGGATCCGGCAACCTTCACCGTTCCCACCGATCGCAAGCCCACGGACGCCGAGATGCACGAGCTCATGTTCGCATGGCGCGTGTGCAAGGGCGTGAAGTCCAACGCCATCCTGGTGTCGCGCGACCACGCCGGCATCGGCATGGGCCCGGGCCAGCCCAACCGTGTGGACAGCGCGCTTTTGGCGTGCAAGCGCGCCCATGAGGCATGCGAGCGCATGGGCGTGGAGCCCAAGGGCCTGGTTTGCGCGTCCGACGCGTTCTTCCCGTTCCGCGACAACGTGGACACGCTGGCCGAGTGGGGCATCACTGCCATCATCCAGCCCGGCGGCTCCGTGCGCGACGAGGAGTCCATCCAGGCGTGCAACGAGCACGGCATCGCCATGGTGTTCACCGGCCATCGCCACTTCCGCCACTAGTTTGCGAAGCTGGCGGGCGGGGCGGGTGCGCTGTTTGGCGTGCGTGCGTGTGATGCGTACGGTGCGCCCGCGTGTGGTGCGCGCCCGCCCGCGCCTGAGTCGCCGGCGTCGTTTGCTCCCGCTGCGCCCGTAAGGGCGTGGGAAAGCGAAACTTGCGAGCGGTCCGCCTTTTCGGCGGGCCGCTTTCTTTATGCGCTGATTTCGGTGGTTCCGTGCGGTTTTCGCGCCGGTTTTTTCTGACGAATGCGTGACATCCCCGGCGTTTTGGTTGTGCGGCGGGAATCGTCCCGTATAGTCGGCGTTATGAAGAAATCAGAAGCACTTAAAATACTGGGCTTGGCCGATGGGGCTAGCGACGATGAGATCAAGAAGGCTCATCGCAAGCTCGTCATCGCCCATCATCCCGACAAGTTCCCCCTGGACTCGAAGGAGCACGCCGAGGCCGAGGAGCTTACCAAGCAGATCAACGAAGCGCGCGACGTGCTGATCAACCGCAGCTGGTCGCCCGAGTTCGACCCGCGCCGCGACCCGCGTCCGTATGCGGGCAACCCCTATGCGCACCCGACGGGCTCGGCGGGGCAGGGCGGCGCGTCCGGCCAGGGCAACCCCTTCGACCCGTTCGCCGGCTGGCCGTTCGGCGACGCGGCCCAGGGCCAGACCACGTACGTGTGGACCAGCTGGGACGACATCTTCAGCGGTGCCGCGGGCTCGCAGCGATCGGGTTCGGGGCAGAACGGCGCAGGTCAGCGCACCGGTGGCGCCGAGTGGCCGTTCGGCGGGTTCACCGTGGAATACGACCCCTTCGACCCGTTTGCGCCGTTTCGTGCCGCACACGCGCAGCAGCAGACCGGCGAAGAGGTGTTCGCCCGCGCGAAGAAGGGCCTGCGCGACGAGGCGCTCATGGTCGCCGCCAAGGTGGTGGCGCTTGCGGTGCTCTCCATCGCGGGCTCCTCGGCGACGGGCCTGTTTCTGTACGTGATGGCGTCCATCATCTACGGACTGTATAAGCGCATGGGCAGCCTGCTCGTCATGCTGCTGGTGCCCATCATGATCTTCGGCGCGCCGCTCATCTTCATGCTGGCGCCGCGCAACGGCTTCGTGGGCGCTCCGCTCACCGTGGCGTTTTTGGTGTCGGTGCTGTTCGATGTGCAGAACCTCCGCGACCGCATTCACACGTACCAAGCGGCGAAGGTGGGGTTGTAGGGAAGAGACGCGGCGCGGGCGTGCGGCGCACGCCGGGTTTTGCGCGCTTGTCGCTGACGGAGCTGCGTGAGCTTGTGGTGTTGCGCGAGTTTGCGGTAGGTATGCGGCGCAGCGCGGGCGATTGTGCTCGCGCTGCGCCGCTTTGTGCGTTCGCGCAAAGCGCGAGGTTTGCATGTCTGGAAGTGCGGCAGGTCTGCTTTAGGCGCCTATGGCTGCGTGCGCCAGGGCGAAGCCGAGCGCGGCGGCGCCTAGGGTTGAGCCGTAGGTGACCACCAGATATGCGGCCGCTTCTCCGTGATGCCCTTCCGTGGCCATATCGACGGCCTCGCAGTTCATGGTGGAAAGCGTGGAGAAGCCGCCCAGAAACCCCATGGTCAGCGCTATGTAGGCGGTTTGCCCAAGCGCGGCGGCCCCTGCAAGCGCCGCCCCGGCGACGGTGCACGACGCAAGGTTCACCAGCAGCGTGGGCCAGGGAAACCAGCTGTTTGAGCGGGGCTTCATGAACGAAAGCGCCCTATGGCGGCACAGCGCGCCGGCCGCTCCTCCCAGGCCGACCATGATCAACGTCAGCGGGCTCATTGCGCATCGCCTTCGTTTTGCGGGGAATCCGCCTGTGGGGCCGCGACTTGGTGATGCGTACTTTCGCGTGGGGCCGCGATCTGGTGATGCGCGCTGTAGCGCGGTCCCATGGCCTCGGCCGCACGCTTTCCCGCGTAGGCGGCTCCGAACGTGGCGAACACGGTGATGCCCAGATACAACGCGAACATGCCGAAACGCTCCTGCTGCAAAAGCGCCAGATTCTCGGTGGAAAGCGCGGCGATGGTGGTGAACGCCCCGATAAGCCCAATGCCCATCGACTTCACCAACGGCGCCGGCAGGCTTGTGCGGCGTGCGACGAATTGATTGACGATCTCCAATGTGAAACAACCGAATATGTTCACCGCAAGCGTGGCGACGGGGAAGCCGCATTGTGCGGGCAGGAGCATCTCCAGGGCATAGCGCGCCGTGGCGCCCAAAAATCCCATGACCAGCACCAACGGCGCCAAGGAGCGAGGGCTGCGCAGTGCATGGTCCACCGCATCTGGGATATTGCCGCGCACTGATGCCCCCCTGTCCGAATCGATTTCGCTGCGCAGCAGTATACCGCCGCCTGCAAGGGGCGAGCTGCTAGCTGGGTATCGTGCTCCGCAAGATGCGGGCTTGGGTTGCTTATCTGCCTGGTTGCTTTTGCAGCCACAGGATTACATTGCTATGGGCGAACGGCTCTCGTTCGTCGCGCTTCGCATCCTCGGTTTCTTCGCCCGCCGCGCCATGTTGACTTTCGGGCTGGCTGCTTCTGCCGTGCTGGTGGTCTTCCGCGTTGTCGATCAAGCGCTATGGGTTTGTGAGGTTATAGGCGCAGTGCTTTTTCAGAATCTCGAAAAACGCTGAATAAATTCCTCGAAAACAGAGTGTCGCAGTCCTCGAAAATCGAGTATGATAATCCTCGAAAACACAGTATGCCCATGTCAGAGAGGATTGTTTGACTATGGTAGCCTATGGGACGGAGAAGCCGAAAACGTATCAGCCGCGCCTTGTGGACGAACGCTTGCATCGGCTGCTTCATACCTTCGGTGCGGTCGAGATCCGCGGCACGAAGTGGTGTGGCAAGTCTTGGACGGCGCTGGCGTTCGGCGAGAGCGTTGTGCACCTGGATGACCCGAATGTCAAGGCATTGGCTGAAGCAGACCCCACGCTGGCGCTGCAGGGGGCGCACCCGCACGTTGTCGACGAGTGGCAGGAGGTTCCTTCCACGTGGGATGCCGCGCGCCGCGCGGTCGATGCCGCCGGCGGCGAGCACGGGCTGTTCATCCTCACGGGTTCGTCCACCCCGGCCAAAGACGCCGTTACCCACAGCGGGGCAGGCCGCATAGCGCGTGTTGATATGAGCACCATGACGCTATGGGAGCGCGGGTTGTCTACGGGCGCGGTGTCGCTGTCAGGGCTGTTCGAGGGTTCGTTTGAACCCTCGGCGTGCGATGCTTCCTTGGCGCCCTTGGCCGATGCCATCTGCTGCGGAGGCTGGCCCGCCCTGCTCGGGGCCAACGCCCAAACGGCCGCAGAGGTCGTCGACCAGTACCTCGACGCCATGTTCGAGGTCAGCGTTCCCAGGAAGGGCGGCACGTCCGATATGGCACGGCGCATCGTGTCCTCGCTTGCGCGCAACGTTGCCACGGCGGCTACCCTGCAGACCATCGCTCAGGATGCGGCCCTTGGCGACGAGGCCGGTGCGCCGGCTACCTCTACCGTGACGTCCTATCTTGACATGCTCGAGAGCATGTACGTAATCGAGAGCCTGCACGGCTGGGATGCGCCCGTACGCGCGAAGTCGCGCTTGCGCACCAAGCCCAAGCGCTACTTCGCCGACCCTTCCATCCCTGCTGCTGCGCTTGGCATGGGCCCTGAGCGCCTGTTGTCCGATGGGCAGACGTTCGGATTGCTTTTCGAGTCACTGTGTATTCACGATCTGCGGGCCTACGCCGCCTGCATGCCCGGAGCCCACCCGGGGTCGTTGCGCTACTACGGCGACTCCGACGGTCTGGAGGTCGATGCCATCATCGAGCTGCGCGACGGTCGCTGGGCGGCGCTGGAGGTCAAGCTCGGCGAGACCAAGGTACCCGACGGCATCAGGAACATCGAGCGCTTGCGTCAGAAAGTCGCGGCGAATCCTGCCGCGCGCAATCCGAAGCCTGCGTTCTCGGCCGTCCTCACCGCAACCTCGCCCTTCTGTCGCTACGACGCTGAGCACGACATTTACGTGTTCCCCATCACCGCCTTAATGCCGTAGGACCGGCTGGCGTTCAGCAGGCGCTTGCGTTTAGTCAAGACTACGTTCCAGTAAGGGGCTGCGGCGGAAATCCTGGTGCTCTTTTGGTCCAGGATTTCCGCCGCAGCCCCTTCCGAATTATCTCTCTTGTGAAAAACAGTTGCTTTTTCAACCACCCCTTGCTGAGGGTTTGACGCAGGGATGCGCTAGGCGGCGTTTTTGCTGCGCGGCGGGGGTATACTATTCGCTTAAGTAGTGCGCGCCGGGCGCGCTGAGCGAGTGCCGAAAGGGGTCTGCCATGGTCATCCTTGACGAACCGTATGCTTCGCCGCAATTGTTGGAATGGCTTGAATCTTCGCAACACCCTGTGCTTCGCAATGCGTTCTCCGAGCGCACGGCTTTTGCGTCCGGGCGCGCGTTGCACCTGGTCGATCAGGCCGAAGCTGCCTCGCGCCTTTCCGCGGGCGAGCGCGTGTACACCAACTCCGAGAACACGCTCGAGTGGATCTGCTCGCATGCGGACAATCCCAGCCTTACGCACGCCATCACCGTGTTCAAGGACAAGGTTGCCATGCGCAAGCTTCTGGCGCAGATGGACGAGGGCTTCTTCTTCCGCGCATGCACGGCTGATGAGCTGGGGAAACTCGACTTTGCCGAGCTTGAGCCGCATATGCCGTTCGTGGTGAAGCCCGCGCGCGGGTTCTGCAGCATGGGCGTGCACACGGTGCGCTGCCGTGCCGATTGGGACGAGGCGCTTGCCGATTTCGCGTCGAACGCTGCCGCGTGGGCGGACATGTACCCCGACAGCGTTGTTGCCGGCAGCGATTTCATCCTGGAGCAGTTCATCACGGGGCAGGAATATGCCCTGGACGCGTTTTTCGACGAGCAGGGCGCGGCGCACGTGCTCAACGTGCTGCGTCATGATTTCGCCGGTCCCGATGACACGTCCGACCGCATGTACACCACGTCCGCGGCCATCGTGCGCGAGAAGGCGCCTGCGTTCGAAGAGTGGCTTTCGCGCGTGAACGCCCTGGTGGGGGCGCGGAACTTCCCGGTGCATGTCGAGGTTCGCGTGGACGAGCAGGGTAGCGGCGTCATTCGCCCCATCGAGTTCAATCCCCTGCGATTCGCCGGCCTGGGCGGCACCGATGTTGCTCAGCACGCCTACGGTTTCCGCACGTATGAGGCGTTTTTGACCGACACGCTGCCCGATTACGACGCGGCGTTCGCGTATGCGGGCGACCATGTGTACACCATGTCGCTGCTCAATCCGCCGGAGGGCGTGACGGGGAATGAGGAGTTCGATTACCCGGCGTTCTCCGAGCGCTTCGATAGGGTTTTGGAGCTGCGAGAGTTCGATGTGCCCACGTTCGGATGCTACGGCTTCCTGTTCGTGGAAACCGATCTTGACGAACGCGGCAAGGCCGAGCTCGATTTCCTGATGCACACTGATTTGCGCGAGTTCCTGAGCTGCAACGACGCCGCGGGCCAACGTTAGGCGGCTGCATGAAATTCAACGTCAAGAACCTTTTCATGGGCGTGGTGCTCATCATCGTGCTTGCGGTGGTGTTTTTGCGTGGCGACCAGCTGGTGGAGCTGGGCGAGACTATGAAGCAGGGAAGCCCCCTGCCGCTGGTCGCGGCCATCCTTACGCAGCTGGGGAAGTACTTCGCGCAAAGCTTCGCCTATTCGCGCAGCTTCGCCGCCGTGGGCGAGCGTATGGAGCCGAAATCCACGTTGCCGCTGGTCTTCGGCACGTTTTTCATGAACACCATCGCGCCGTCCATGAACCTGGCGGGCACCACGTTGGTGGTCGACGACGCGCGACGGCGCGGCATTCCCGCCGGCAAGGCCACGGGCGCGGCGCTGCTCATGCAGATCACCATCGACGGTGCGTTCTCCACGCTCATGGTGTGCGCGTTCATTTTCCTAGCCGTCACGGTGGGGCTGTCGCCTGTGTGGTTCCTTATGGGCATGGTGGTGTTGTGCTTGGTGGGAACCATGGTTGCGCTGCTTATCCTGGCGCACAAAAAGCCCGATTTGCTTATGCGCCTTTTGCGGCCCGCCGAACGCGTGAGCCGCAAGGTGGTCGGGCGTGTGCGCAAAAAGCCGCTCGAGCCGTGGGCCGAGCGCATCGCGCAGGCGTTTTCCGAGGCCGCCGGCATGATCGGCCACAGCCCCAAACCCACGCTGCAGGCGTACGGATGCTCGCTGATCGCCAGTTTGTGCGAGCTTTCGTGCTTCACGCTGGTGGGCATCGGGTTCGGCGTCGACACAGCACCGGCGCTGGTTTGCGGCTACGTGGTGGCGACGCTGTTCGCCATGATCTCGGTCACACCACAGGGCGTGGGCGTGGTCGAAGCTGCCGTCGTGGTGGCGTTCACCAGCTTCGGCGAGTCGGCGGCGGCTGGTACGGCCATCGGCCTGGTGTATCGCGGCATCGTGTTCTGGATGCCGTTCATCATCGGTGCCGTGCTGATCAACACCACGAAGGCGTTCAAGGGCGACGTGAAGCAGGCGGCGTACGACCAGGATATGGGAGCCGTCGCCGGCACGGCCGCTACTGCGGCGCGCCTGGAGGAAGAGGCGCGCGCCGATGCGGCGCGGTTCAAGCGCGAGGCTGCGTTGCGCTCACGTATGGCGGGCGTGGCGGGTGCGCATGTGGCGCATGGCGGTGCCGCGGTGGCGGGTGCCGCTGCTCAGACGGTACCTTTTGCGGAGGGCGCCGAGTCCGCACCTGCCGCCGATACGGTGCCTTTTGCAGATGGGCATGTGCCTGCGCCTGCCGCTCGGACGGAGCCTTTCGCGGAAGGAGTCGGGTCCGAGCGCGCTAGCGTGACGGTGCCGCTGGATGCGGCGCGGCCGGCAACCGCGGATGATGCGCCGTGCGCACGTGCTGTCGATGCGCCAGCCGGCGATTGGGCTGCCGATCTTCCGGAGGTTTCGCCTTCGGTCACGTCGGGGGATTTGCCCGGGGAAGGTCCGGGTTCGCCAACGTATACTGAAACGGATAAACAATAGGCTGCGGGCCGCGGTTTTCGCGGCCCCTTCGTTTTCGGAGGTTTTCATGACCCTTCTGGATACTCTGCACATCACCTACGACGTGGTCACTCCCGAGCATGTTGAGATGTCCATGCCCATTTCCGAGGAGATTTACCAGCCGCATGGCTTTTTGCACGGCGGCGCAACGCTTGCCCTGCTGGAATCGTGCGCAAGCCGCGGTGCCGAGATGCGCACCGATTTCGACAAGGAGCTGCCGTTCGGCTTGGAGTCCGACATTCGTCACAAGAAGCCGGGCAAATCCGGCATCCTGCACGGTTTCGCCGATCTTGAGCACGAGGATCCCAGCTACGGCGGCCGCAAGCAGTTCTGGCACGTGGTGGCCAAAGACGATGCCGGCGATGTGGTTTCCGAGGGAACCTTCATCACCAAGATCGTCACCAAAGAGCACTTCGCCGAAAAGAAACGCCAGCGCGAACAGCGCTAATCCGGACACATAACCCTACGTCCCCAAAGTGTCCAAACCCTGACAGTTTGGGACGTAGCAACTAAGTGTCCGGATTTTGCTTTGGGGTGCGCGCAGGCGGCTTGTGCGTCTGCGTGCTTGCCCCGGTTGGGTTGGTTTGACTTGTTTGGCTGGTTTCTGCCCTATTTCGAGGGTGCGGTGTTTGTGGCGCTCGGATTTGCTTGGCGGTGCGTTTGGGTTCCGCTGGCAATCCGGGCAGTTCGTGGTGATGGTTGAAGAGAGGAAGCTGCCCATGGAAGCGTTTGTGCGCGAGAGTCTGCTGGAGATGTACGAGACGAACCGCCAGTGGCTTGGCAACCTTGAGCCCGAGGTTATGGAAGAGGGCTTCGTGCGCAATTCGGTCGTCGTGCCTGAGAAGGCCTGCAACTTCTTCGGCAACGCCTTCGGCGGCTACCTTATGAGTTTGGTGGACGTTTGCGGGTGCGCGGCGCCTTGGACGCTGGGCAAGTACGTGGTCACGCAAACCTGCGATGTACATTTCATCAGGGGCGTTATGCTGGGCGAGCACGTGTTCGTCGAGGCGCGCGACGTGCGCACGGGCCGCACGAGCTCCATCGCCGATGTGCGCATTGTCGACGAGCAGGGCAACGTGCGTCTGACCGCTACCGTCACCATGCATATCGTACGCGACATCCAGCCCGAGGATGTGGGCGTCCAGCAGAAGCTCGAGTGAGCGTTTGTTCCCCAGTTGTGGTTTAACTGCAGCAAGGTCGTGACTTTTCAGAAAGGCTTAAGCTGCGGTCGGTATCATGTTCCGAAACGAACGTGAGCCGCACTTTTGCGTGTGCGCAATTCTAGGAAGAACGTGATGGGAGAACCTATCGACACTCATTTCGATAAGCGGGAGACGCCGCAAGGGCGTCATGCGCGCGTTGCGGCCGGCGGGCAAGGTTCGGTTAACGAAACGTCTGCCGTGTCGCGTGCACTTGACGACGCTTCAGAAGCAGCACCGTCCGCTTCGTCGGTCGAATCGCGCGCCGAGCACTGCCCGCTAAATCATGCGACGGAAGCTGCACCGGCCGAGATATCCGTCAGACATCGTCCGCATGGCGACGCAGCCGAAGCGGCGCTGTTCGCCGTTCCGGTCGAGATGCTTGGCGAACAAGATGCAGCTGAGGAACAGGCAGACGCTTCTGCCGAGCGCGGTCGCGCTTTTGCTTCGCATGCGGCTGGCCGTCATGCGCGCGTGGCGATTCCTCGTCCTGCCCGCTCTCGTGGCGAAGGACGGCACAGCGCGGGCTCTTCCCCTGCTGCGCACAACGGCGCGTTCATCAGCGGCGGCGGGGCGGTGATCGGCGGTAGCAGCTGGTCTGTGCGCGGACGTTCGCTGATGGCCGCGGTTGTCGTGGCTGCGGCTGTTTTGGTGCTCGTCGGCGTTCTGGTCACGCACGGCCGTGCCGGCGCAAATGTCGATGGCAGCGGCGACCAGGGCGCCGTGCAGGAAACCCTGGAATCCCAAACGCTAGAGACGGCGTACGCCGCCGACGACTCGGCAGAGGCGGCGCAGCAGGAGCAGTCGCCTCATGACGCTGAAGCGGCGGAAGCAGTTGGTCCCGGCATGCGCCCCGACGACGCGGACGGGTTCTCCCGCAATCGCCGTGACGCCTTAGGCGCGATGGGGCAGGAAGCCGTGGAAGGCTTCGGCTGCGCAAATGTTATGCAGGTGGTCAACTTCACCGGGCTGAACGGCACGAGCGCGAGCGTGCCCGAGCTGTTCCAGTATCCCAGCATGCCGGCAGGGTGCGAGATTTATTCGCTCACCGCGGTTTTGCAGGCAATGGGCCACGACGCCGACCCCGATTCCATCGTGGCGAACCAGCTGCCCTTCGACGTGGAAGGCGACGTTTACGCCTCGGCGTTCTGGGGCGACCCGTACTGGTCGGGCGAGGGTATGCCGCCCGCCATTATGGCGGCGGGCAACGCCTACCTGGAGGAAGCGGGTGCTAGCGAGCGTTTCGCCAACATCACCGGCACCGATTTCGACGAGCTTGCCAGCAAGGCGTCGTTTGGAAAGCCGGTGCTCGTGTGGACCACGCTCGATTTCGAGGACCCGTGCTTCGACGAGCCACTTGAGGCGAATTCCTTCTATGACTTGGAGCATTGCGTGGTGCTAGTGGGCGTGGAGGGCCACCGGGCATGCATCATGGACCCCACGCAGGGCTACGTGACCGTCAACTACGGCTGGTTCAAGTATCTCTACGAGCAGTGCGGATCCATGGCGCTGGCGATTGCGTAAACGGTTCGCGGCTATGCCATGCGCTGAGCGCGTTTCGGACACTTTACGCTACGTCCCCAAAATGTCCATGACAGATTGGGGACGTAGGACTAAGTGCCCGGGCGTCCGGTTTACGTGCTCGCGTACGTTCGCCTCGCTCCATTTCTCCGCTCCATGCTACGCGTCTGTACCGCGTCTCATGTGCGATTTCGGACACATAATGCTATGTCCCTTAAGCGTCCGGGTTCTCTGGGTTCGCGCGTTTGTCGGTGGCGGTGTAGACGCCGATTACGATGACGGCCGCCACCACCAGCATCGCCAGCAGCGCTGCGTACGACACCAGGTAGGTGCCGAACGCCTCGGTCAAAAAGCCTGGCAGGAACGTGAAGATGAACCCGCCCAGCGCGTAGCATACCTGGAAATTCTTGATGGTGCGCGTCTCTTTGCCGCGCGGTGCCAGCTCGATCGACCATACCGAAATGCCCACGGTGCCAAGCGACATGCCGATGCCGAACATGAGCACGCCCAGCCCGGCAAGCCCGGTGTTTCCCATGTCGGACAGGCACAGCACTGCCGTGCCGGCGATATACAGGGCGAAGAAGACCGCCGATCCGCGTTTTGTGCCGAACCGGTCGAACGCCATGCCGCTGACCAGCTTCGCCACCGTCAGGCATGCGCCGTTGACGGCCACGAGAGTGGCGGCGTGCTCGGCGGAGAAGCCCTCGGAGGTGAACAGCACGGCTAGGTAGTTGCCGCCGCCTACCGACACGCAGCCGATGATGATCATGGCCAGGAACAGAAGCGGCATGGCGCGCGGGGAAAGATCTCGGTTGACGTGGCGTTTCCTTACGCGTTCAAGCTGCTGGGCGCTCTTCTCTTGCTCGCGTTTCACCGCCTTCGGGCTTCCCTCGTAGGGGGTAAGGCCCATATCGCGTGGGTCGTTTCGCAGCAGGGCGAACACGGTCACGCCGATGACCAGGGCCAACGCCGCCTCCGCTTTGAACGCGGTCTGCAGGTCGAAAGCGCTGATGAGCGCCACCGCCGCGTTCGGGATGATGATGGCTGCCACGCCCGAGCCAACAGCGGCGACGCCGGCCACGGTGGCGACGTTCGCTCGGAACCAACGGTTGATCAGCATGGTCGAGGCGATCATGCCGCCGAAGCCGTAGCCCAGGCCCGTCAGCGCCGAGGCGCCGCACAGCATGCCGAAGTTGCTGCCGGCGAACGAGTACAGCGCGAACCCGGCGCTGACGCTCAGTGTTGCCAGGAACGCGCCGATGCGGCAATCGACCAGGTCATAGTAGCGTCCAACCACGAGCATGGCCAGAAGCGATACGAACGTGCGCACCGACACGATGATCGACCCACCCGAATGCCCGACGCCCGGCAAGTCGACCAGGTAGGGCTGGTACACGGAGAACGACGTGGAGGGCAGGCCCACGTTCGTGAACAATATCAGGAAGCAGCACACGGCCACCACGGCCTCGTAATGCTGCTTGATCTTGGCGAATAACATGCTTGGGAACCACCTTCGGGACGGTATTGCCGTACCGCGTTTTGCGCGTACGGGTATCTAGCATAACGGGGTCATGTTTCAATCGGCGAAAAGCTGACGGAATCGCGATAATGCGACGGGAGGGACGTGGGTTTGCGGAAGCTTCAAGCTTCCGCAAAAGTCGGGGAAGTGGGGCGGTTCCTATTCAGGCCATATTTCAGGCGGGGTAAAACTGCACCATGCCGGAAACTGCCGCTCGCGTTCTGCTGGGTCTTGTCTTTCGCCAGCTCGCTTGCTGGGGGTTTGCCTGTTGTGCTGGATGACGGCGTGTTAATCTTTTATCTCATGATTGAAATGGAAAACATATCGTTTCGGTCGGCTGTGCGCGTGATTCGGGCTTTTGCGGCGCGCGAGACCGTGCTGGTTGTTGCTGTTGCGGCGGCCTTGGCGTCTTGCGCCCTTGTGCCGCCTGATGCTGGATATGCCGTGTACGTTGATTGGCATACGCTGGCACTGCTGTTCTGCTTGATGGCGGTAGTGTCGGGATTCCGCTCGCTTGGCGTTCTGGATGCCGCGGGGGCATGGCTGGTCGCGCGCGCCCGGACGCAGCGCGCGGTTGCCGGCGTGTTGGTCGGGCTTGCGTTCTTCGCCAGCATGGCGGTGACCAACGACGTCGCGCTCATCACGTTCGTGCCGCTGGCTTTGGTGGTTTTGCGCCGCGCGGGTATGGAGGGCCGCATGTGCCTGGTGGCCACGCTCATGACCATTGCGGCGAACCTCGGCAGCATGTTCACGCCCGTGGGCAATCCGCAGAACCTATACCTGTTCACGGCCTCGGGCATGGGTGTTGGGGAGTTTCTCCGGCTCATGGGGCCGTATACCGCTGCGTCGGCGGCGATGCTTGCGCTCGCTTGCGCGCTGTGCTTTCGAGGCGGCGAAGTGCGCGGGGCTGGCGACGTTGGTCGATTTGCATCATCGGGTGGTTTTGCGTCCGGTGACACCGCCGATAATTCAGCGATGCAGGTTTCGCCCGCGCGCTGGACGACCCCGGAAGGTTCCGCGCCTGATTGCATGCCCGCCCGCTCAGCGAACGGGGCTTCGCCGGCGTCCTCGTCGATTGAATCCGCTTCCCTTGAATGCTTCACCGCCCGCTCGCGTAAGCGGTTGGCGGTGTATGGCGTTTTGTTCGCGTGCTGTTTGGCTGCGGTTTTGGGCGTGCTGGATGTTCGCGTTTTGCTGGCGTTGGTGCTGGTGGGCGTTTCTCTTTCCGATGCAAGCTTATTACGGCGCGTCGACTGGGGGCTGTTGGCCACTTTTGCGGCCCTGTTCGTGTTCGTGGGGAACATGGGCCGCGTTCCGGTGCTCCACGAGGCGCTTTCCGCGGCGGTGGGCGGCAACGCGCTGCTTGCTGCGGTAGGGGGCAGCCAGGTTATCAGCAACGTGCCGGTGGCGGTGCTGCTTTCGGGGTTCACCGATCAGTGGCAGGCGCTGATCGTGGGCACGAACCTGGGAGGTTTGGGCACGCTCATCGCGTCCATGGCAAGCCTCATTACGTTCAAGGCGGTCATGGTGGGCCGCCTCGGCATCCGCGGCCGCTACCTGCTGGTGTTCACCGCGAGCAACGTTGCGTTCTTGGCGGCGTTGCTCGCGCTCGCCGTGGTTTTGGGCGCGATATAAGGACGGGGCTGGACGCAGCCGGTGCATTTGCCACGATGGGCGTCGCGTGCCGTTGCCCTCGCCGATCGCCGACCGTCGACCCCGTCGTTTCCGCTGCTACAGCGTCAGCTTCCCTTCTTCCATCTCGCGGCATACCCTGCGCACTTCATCAAGGAAGATGAGCGTTTGCTTGTTGGGAAGGGTTTCGCGCCACACAAGACCCTGCCACGATTCCACCGCGGGGGAAAGCGGGCGGATGGTGAGGTCGGCATCGCCGCGATAGTCCACCAGACGCTGGTAGATCACCGCTATACCGAACCCCTGTTTCACCAGGTAGCGCGTGTTTAAACCCAGCTGGTATTCCGCTACCACGTGCGTCTGCGCGCGCAGGTCCCCGAACCACTCGGCCAGCTTGCCGAACTTCATGCCCTGCTTCGACGTGATCAGTTCGCGTTTCACCAGGTCCTCCGCGCGCACCGCGCTCTTCTTTGCCAGCGGGTCGTCGGCGCGCATGAGCACGCCCCAGGTGTCGGGTATGGGGAAGCGCAGCACGTTGAGCTTCGCGTGGTCTTGCACCTCGCATTCGAGCATCACGTCGAAGTAGCCTTTGACCAGGCGGTCTTTCAAATCGGCGGTGGTGCCGCTCGACAAGTTGAAGGTGATTCCGGGGTGCTGGGCGTGCACGCGGCGCATGGCCTCGGCGACGATTCCCATCAGGTACGTCTCGCCCGCTCCGATGTGTACCACGCCGCGCACCTCCGAGTCGGCGGGCTTCATGTCCTCGGCGGCCTTGTTCGCCAAGTCGATGATGCTGCGCGCGTAGCGTTGCAGCATGATGCCGTGGTCGGTCAGCTCGATGCCCTTGTGGTTGCGCGTGTACAGCTGCCGGCCGAATTCCGTTTCCAGCGCGGCAAGCTGGCGCGAAAGCGTGGGCTGCGTGACGTGCAGCGCCTTGGCCGCGTCGGTGATGCTGCCTTCGCGTGCGACGGCCAGGAAGTACTCAAGCGTTCTTAGTTCCATACGGTTAACATCCTTTCCGACCTCGACCTATGCCTTGCAGGCATGGTACGACGTACATTATAGGCAATTTCAATCGACTGCGCACGCTCGCATAATCCGTCTCAGAGGGTAAGCACGAAACGAGAGGAGCGAATCCATGTCGATGCTGGATAAGAGCATGGGTCGTCGCAGCTTTTTGCGCGCAAGCGCCGGGGCCGTTGCCGCCATGGCCGCCTATGAGGCCGTCGGCGTGTCGAAGGCTTACGCCGCCGCGCAGTCCGAAGCGGACGGCTACGACAAAGTGGCAAGCGATGCCCAGGTCACAAGCGGGGCGGGCCAATGGGTGCCCATCCATTGCCATCAGAACTGCAACCAGATGTGCAACAACATGGGCTACGTGGTGGACGGCGTGGTGGTGCGCCAGAAAACCGACGACAGCCGCGAGGATAGCTGGGATTGCCCGCAGCAGCGCAGCTGCCTGCGCGGGCGCTCGCTGCGCCAGCAGGTGTACAACGGCGACCGCCTGAAGTACCCCATGAAGCGCAAGCACTGGCAGCCCGGCGGCGGCGAGAACGCCCATGGCGAGCTGCGCGGCCGCGACGAGTGGGAGCGCATCAGCTGGGACGAGGCGCTCACGTACGTGACCGACGAGCTTAAGCGCGTCTACCGCGAGTATGGGCAGAACGCCGTCATCTGCAACGGCTGGCGCTGGGCTCCGGCATCGGCGATGTTCCCCGTCATCGGCGGCGCGGTGTACAACACAGAGACCGAGTCGTTCGGCTGCTGGGCGTTTCAAACGGAGGCGCTGGGCATGTACAGCTGGGGCGACCATCCCGACCTGATGATGGCGCCCGACAAGTACGACCTTCCCAACGCCGACAACATCATCCTGTACGGTTGCAACCCCGGTTGGGCGCAGCATACCGCCATGCAGTCGCTGGAGCATGCCAAGGAAGCCGGCGTGAACTTCGTGTACGTGGGCCCGAGCTACAACATTACCGCCTCGGCGCTCGGCGCGCGCTGGATTCGCGTGCGTCCCGGCACCGACACGGCGTTTTTGCTGGGCGTCATGTACGAGATGCTGCGTTTGGACGACGAGCGCGGCAACATCATCGACTGGGATTTCCTGGCCGAGCGCTGCGTGGGCTTCACGGCCGAGACCATGCCCGAGGACGCCAGCACCGACGAGAACATGCGCGGTTACATCCTGGGCGAGTACGACGGCGTGCCGAAAACGCCCGAGTGGGCCAGCGAGATCTGCGGTACCCCGGTCGAGGACATCACCTGGTACGCCGAGATGGCCGGCAAGGACAACAAGGACATGTTCCTGCACAGCTATGCCGCGTCGCGTTACCTTGGCGCGGAAAACCTTTCGCAGGCGTTCATGACCGTCTCTGCCATGGGCGGGCATTTCGGCAAGTCGGGCCATGGCTCGGCCGCCATTTACACGTGGGATGCCGGCGATTCGGGCTACCGCATGGTGTCGCAGTCGTCCAACCCCATCTACGGCTACATCGATGCGCTGGTGGCGGCCCCGAAGGCGACGGGCCCGAACCGCTGCATCGAGGGCAACTCCTGGTGGAGCTCCCTTGAGAAGGGCGAGTACATCTCCACGTCCGAGGGCCCTTATGACCTGGGGTCGGGCGACGACAAGACCAAGCTGCGCAACAACACGCCCACGTATCATGAGGCGCGCCGCATGCCGGTCAACCCGCGCCTTCTGTTCCAAACGTGCAGCAACTTCATGCAGACGCGCGGCGATCTGCCCACGGCCATCCGCGTGATGCGCCAAGCCGACACGTGCATCTCGCTTGAGATCAAGTTCTCGCTGACCGCCCAGTTCGCCGACATCCTGCTGCCGGTCGCCGCGCATTGGGAGGGCAACGACGACGAGAGCTGGGGCGAGCTGTGCTGGCCTTCGGCCTTCGGCGACGGCAACGGCCAAAAGCAGCGCAAGGACGCCATCCTGGCGTGGAAACCGCTGATCAAGCCGATGTACGAGGCGCGTGAAGAGAAGCGTATCTGCCGCGAGATCATCGAACGCATGGGCTACGACCCCGATGAGGCCTACCCGAAGACCAACTACGACCAGTGGCTGGGCTACTTCCTGGGCAAGCGCGTGCTGCGCGACGACCTTTCCGCATGGGAGCCCATGCTCACCTGGACGGCCGCCGACAACGCCAAGTACCACGCCGATTTCCCCGAGCAGCAGGGCCTCATGGGCTTCGACGAGTTCATGGAGAAAGGCTCGTTCGTGGTGCGCCGCTCCGAGGGCGACCGACGCAACTACGTGGGCTATCGCGACGACAAGCTGGGCATGGACGAGGATGACAACGTCACCGTGATCGATCCTGCCTGGCCGCGTCCTTCGCAGTCCGGCAAGCTGGAGATCTACTGCCAGTTCAAGGCCGACAACGTGAACAAAACCGGCCTGGCCGACGAGCCCATCAAGCCTTACGCGAACTACTTCGTGCCGCGCCGCGGTTACCAGGAGACGTTTGCGAACTGGGATACGAAGGAGAAGGCGAAGTACCCGCTGCAGGCGTACACGCCGCACTACATGCGCCGTGCGCACAGCTGCTACGACAACATGCCGTGGACGCAGGAGGCGTTCCGCAACCCGGTGTTCATGAACGCCGCTGATGCGGCCGAGCGCGGCATCAAGGCCGGTGACACGGTCATGTGCTTCAACGACTTCGGCAAGATGCTGCGCCATGCGCAACCGCTTGAGTCCATGATGCCGGGCACCGTGGCCATCCCGCACGGCGTGCATTCGGTGCTTGACGAGACGAACCCCGACGACATCATCGACCGCGGCGGCTCGGAGCAGATGCTTTCCGACGGCACCCAGTCGAACTACTTCAACCAGGTCGACGGCTATAACAGCCTGCTCATCGACATCAAGAAGTACGACGGCGAGGCGCTTGAGGAAGACTACGAGCGCGCACCGTTCTTGGCTGCGGGCGTGGATGCCGAAGACACGCCGGCCTACGTCGCCGACAAGTCCGTTGTGTACGCCGAGCGTCGTTAAGGTAGGAGGAGCAGAATATGGCTTTGGGATTTTACTTGGACGCAACGCGCTGCATCGGGTGCCGCACGTGCCAGGTTGCGTGCAAAGACCGCCGCAACATCCAGGCCCCCGGCGCGCGCCCGCGCCGCGTGGAATCGTTTGAGATGGGAACCTACCCGCAGGTGGGGATGTTTCATCTGTCGGTGGGGTGCAACCATTGCGATGACCCCGCGTGCGTGGCGAACTGCCCGACGCTTGCCATGCACAAGACGTCCGATGGCATCGTGCTGCATGACGACGCGCGCTGCGTGCAGTGCAAAAACTGCATGACGGTGTGCCCGTACGGCGCTCCGCAATGGGATGCCGACGCGCAGATGATCGTGAAGTGCGATTCATGCTATGACCTGCGCAAAGCCGGCATGAACCCCACATGCGTCGACGCGTGCCCCACGCGCGCGCTGAAGTTCGGCGACATCGACGAGCTGCGCCGCGAATACGGAAGCGATTGCGTCAGCGAGCTGCCCGTGCTCGGCAGCGCCGACCGCACGCACCCGAACCTGTTGGTGCGCCCGAGCGATGCGGCAGCGAATCCGGCGTTTACCGAGGTCGTGCTGTGAGCACGCTTGAGGCCGAAGCCGCCGGCGCGGCGGAGCTGCTTGCGGCGCGGGCATGGCTTTACGAGCTGGCGCACAAGTGCTTGGGCGGCGAGCCTAGCCGAGAGCTGTTGGTCGAGCTCTGCGGGCCGTGCACGCGCGCGGCGGTTTCGGCGTACGCGCAGGACTGCGAGCAGATGGCCGGATTGGCGAAGCTGTTAGACGAGCTTGCCGCCCAGGATGCGGATCGTGCGCTGGGTGCCGTGCATGACGAGTACACGCGCGTGTTCGAAGGGCCCGGCGCGTTGCCGGCGCCGCCGTACCGCGCGCCCTATACGGGCAGCCGTGACGCGGCGCTGTTCCAGCAAGCTACGCTCGACGTGCGGGCGCTGTACCGTGCGCAAGGCGTGCGCATGCGCCGTGAGCAGGCCGTTCCCGACGATCATGTGGCCGCGCTGCTTGATTTTGCGGCCCGGCGGGCGGCGGCCCTGTTCGATGCGTTCGCCGCCGGCGATGCCGGCTTCGCGGATGCGGCCCGCGCGCAGCACGAGATGGTGCAGGGGTATCTGGCCGACTGGCTCGGGGAGTACGCGCGGCTCGTGCGCAATTCCCGTGCAGGCTCGCAGGCGGTCCTCTATCCGCAGCTGCTTGAAGCGATTGCTGCGTTTGTCCAGATAGATAGCGTGTTTCTGGGCGAGGTGGCGTATTGGTTCGAACAGGTCGCAGAGCCCGGGCGCAAGCCTGAGGGCGAAAGCGCGGCCGAGGATGCAGGCGGCGGCAAGCGCGTTGCTGCGTGTACGGCTGCCGCATGCGGGACCGGTTCCGCTGCCGAGCTGCGCGAGGCTGTGCGGCAGCTGTCCGGGTTGCGCTTGGCCGGCCTTGCAGATAACGAATTGACCGAACTCGATCGATTGGAAGGTTGATCGCATGATTTCAGAATTCCCGCTTTTCGCGTTCACCACGCTCACGGGGCTGGGCGCGGGCGCGTCGCTGGCGTCGGCGGTGTTCCCCGAACGTGGCGAAAACAAGCGAGCCTGGTTGTTTCCGCTGGTGATGCTTGCGCTTATGGCCGTGGGCGCGTTGGCTTCCGTGACGTACCTGGGACGTCCGCAGTATATGGTGTACATGCTGGCGAACCTCACGTCCTCGCTGGTGATGGAGGGCATCTTCGCCGGGCTGACGTGCGTGGCGCTTATCGTCGACGTGGCGCTGGCGGCGAAGTCCGCGGCCGTTAACCGTGCGGTGCGCATCGTGGCGACGGTGCTTGCCGTGCTGCTCATGTTCGTGCAGGCCTACGCGTATGCCGGAAGCTACGGCAACGCTGCGTGGGCTGCGGCAAGCGTGTGGCCGTTCTTCGTGCTGGGCTCGGTCGGCTGCGGTTTTGCGCTGTGGGCATTGTTTGCGCAGGTGGGCGACTGCTTTGCGAAAGCGTGCGGTGTTGTGGCCGCGTTGGCGGCGTTGTCGTTTGCCTGGGAAGCGGCCACGTTTGCGGGCGCCGGCGCCGATGCTGCGCTGCTGATCGTGGGCGCGGTGCTGGCCGCCGCTGCCGCAGCGTGTGCGCTGGCGAAGGGCTTCGCGGGTGCGAAGCTGCCGTGGAGCGTGGTTGCGGTTGCGGCTGTGGTGGCGCTTGCCGTGGCGCGTTATGGTTTCTACGCTGCAAGCATTTTGTAGGATGATCCGCGCATAGACGTTGCGTTGGACGGCGAGCGGCCCGAGGGTTCTCCTTCGGGCCGCTTTTGCGGTTGCGGGCGGCTTATAGATAGCTGCCGGTCAGGCTGGCGGGGTTTTGGGCGATTTGCGCCGGGGTTCCGTGTGCCACTACGCGGCCGCCCGCTTGGCCGCCGCCCGAGCCCATGTCCACCACGTAGTCGGCGTTGCGGATGAAGTCCAGGTCGTGCTCGATCACCACCACGGTGGCGCCTTGCTCCACCAGGTGCTGGAACACGTTCAGCAGCGTGCGCACGTCGCGCGGGTGCAGGCCGATGGTGGGCTCGTCGAACACGAACAGCGCCCCGTCCTGGGCTTTGCCCATTTCGCTGGCCAGCTTCAGGCGCTGCGCCTCGCCGCCGGAGAGCGCCGGCGTGGCCTCGCCGAGCGTGAGGTAGCCGAGCCCTAGGTCGTGCAGCGTTTGCAGCATGGCGTGCGCCTTCTTGAGGCCAGCGCACGCGACGAGCGCTTCGTCGATGCTCATGGCCATGAGCTGCGCGAGCGTGTGCCCGTTCCAGGTGATGGCGTCGGCGTCGCCGCTGTAGCGGCGGCCGCGGCAATCGGGGCAGGGGACGTCCACGTCGGGAAGGAACTGCACGTCAAGCGACACCTGGCCGGTGCCGTCGCAGGTGGGGCAGCGCAGCTTGCCGGTGTTGTAGGAGAACGCGCCCGCCTTCAGGCCGGCGGTTTTTGCCTCCTCGGTGCGAGCGAATGCGCGGCGCAAGTCGTCGAGCACTCCGCAGTAGGTGGCGACGGTCGAGCGCACATTCGCGCCGATGGGCGTTGCGTCGATGAGCTGCGCGCGGACGATGCTGGCGGGGTCGATCCCGCGCATGCTGGCGGGAAGCGTTTCGCCAGCGTTTGCGCTGTTCAGTGCGGGAATCAGCTCCTCGAGCACCAGCGTGGTCTTGCCGCTTCCCGATACGCCGGTGACCGCTGTCAACCGGTTAACGGGCAGGTCTACCGACAGCGCATGCACGGTGTGCAGCACGTTGGTCTCCAAGTGGATGGTGCCGCGCTCGAACAGCTGGTTTTCCGGGCAGCGCGGGCGCACATTCGCCATGGGGTCGGATGTGGGCGCGGCGTGTTCGGCTGCCTCGGTCTGCGGCAGCGTTTCTCCAGTCGCGGTAACCGCTCCAGTTTCCGTTTGCGAACGCGACTCGAGCCCATTGCCGCGCGTCGGCGCGTCCGTGGCGTTTCCCGCTTCACCCTTCGCCGGCAAGTACCGCCCGATCAGCGAGCGATTATCTGCCCGCAGCTCCGTCGGCGTTCCGCACGCCACCACGTGCCCGCCGTCGGCTCCGGCATCCGGGCCCATTTCCACCAGGTAGTCCGCCGCGGCCAGGATGCGCGTGTCGTGATCGACCATCACCACCGAGTTGCCGTCGGCCAACAGGTCGCGTATGACGCCCAGCAGGCCGTCGATGTTGGCGGGGTGCAGGCCGATCGAGGGCTCGTCCAGCACGTAGAGCACGCCGGTGGTGCGGTTGCGCACGGCGCGCGCCAGCTGCACGCGCTGGCGTTCGCCGGTGGACAGCGTGGAGCCCGCGCGTTCGAGCGACAGGTAGCCCAGCCCCAGCTCAAGCAGCCGTCGCGCCGTATGTTGGAACGACTCGCAGATAGAGATCGCCATGGGGCGCAGGTCCGGCGCCAGCGTTTCCGGGACGCCGTCTACCCAGGTCACGGCTTCGTCGAGCGTCATCTCGCATGCCTTCGCCAGGTTTATCCCGCGCACGATCGGGCCGCGCGCCGCCGCCGACAGGCGCGTCCCTTCGCAATCCGGGCACGGCCCTTCGGTCAGGAAGCGGGCAACGCGCGCCAGGCCCTTCTCGTCCTTCGCCTTTGCCAGCGCGTTCTCCACGGTGTAGACGGCGTTGTAGTAGGTGAAGTCGAGCTCGGCGAAGTTGTCGCCCTTCTTCGCCTTGTACAGGATATGCTTTTTCTCGGCGGGGCCGTGGAAGACGATGTCGCGCTCCTCGGGCGTGAGCTCGGAAAACGGCACGTCAAGGCGTACGCCCATCTCGCCGCACACCTGCTTCATGAGGTCCCACATCAGGCTTCCCCAGGGAAGCACCGCGCCCTCGTTGATGGTTTTGCTCTCGTCGGGGACCAGCGCCGCCTCGTTCACGCGCCGTACGGTGCCGGTGCCGCCGCACGTGGGGCAGGCGCCGCCGCTGTTGAAGGCAAGGTCCTCCGCGCCGGGGCCGAAGAAGGTCTTTCCGCAGGTCGCGCACGTGATCGGCTGCTCGGCGGCCACCGACATGGAGGGCGGGGCGTAGGCGCCGCAGTGCGGGCACGGGTGGCTGCCCACGCGGCTGAACAGCAGGCGCAGGCTGTTCAGCAGCTCGGACATGGTGCCGAAGGTGCTGCGCACGCCGGGGACGCTCGGACGCTGGTGCAGCGCCAGCGCGGCGGGGACGTAGCGTACTTCGTCGACGTCGGCGCGCGCGGCTTGCCCCATGCGGCGGCGCGTGTACGTGGACAGCGCCTCCAGGTAGCGACGCGAGCCTTCCGCGTACAAAACGCCCAGGGCCAGCGAGCTTTTCCCGCTGCCCGACACGCCGCACACGCCCACCAACTGGCCTAACGGGATGTCGACGTTCACGTTCCGCAGGTTATGGACGCGCGCCCCGCGCACCTCGATATGCGTAGGGCTGGCGGGCGCAATGCTGGTTTTGCTGGTGGGCAGGTGGTTCATGGCGATGCCTTTCAGGCGACGGCGTGACGATGCCTTCCATTATAAGGCGAGCCCGGGGTGGGGATGCCGCTTCCCCGAAGTGTCCGGGGTGTGTGCTTGTTTGATTGGCGGAGGTTGGCGCTTGTACAATGGGTTTGACATCTACCGGGTCATCCAGACGAGAGGATATTCCTATGAGCAAGGTTTTGCTGGTCAACGGCAGCTCGCGGCAGGAGGGCAACACGTCGGTTGCGCTCGCCGAGGTTGCCGCCGCGCTTGAGGGGCACGGCGTTGAGACGGAAACCATGTGGCTGGGCAACAAGCCCGTCAACGACTGCATCGCCTGTGGCAAGTGCGCCGAGCTGGGCGGGAAGTGCGTCATCGCAAACGACGTGGTCAACGAGCTGATTGCCAAGGCCGCGCAGGCCGACGGCTTCGTCTTCGGCACGCCGGTGTACTATGCGCACCCCTCGGGCCGCATCCTGTGCGCGCTCGATCGCGCGTTTTACGCAGGTGGCGCAGCGTTTCGCCATAAGCCCGGCGCGGCGGTGGCCGTTGCGCGCCGCGGCGGCACCACGGCGTCGTTCGACGTGCTGAACAAGTACTTCACCTTCTGCGAGATGCCCGTCGTGTCGTCCACCTACTGGAACAACGTGCACGGACGCCTGCCGGGCGAGGCAGCGCAGGACGCGGAGGGCCTGCAGACCATGCGCAACATCGGGCAGAACATGGCGTGGCTGCTCAAGTGCATCGAAGCCGGGAAGGCCGCGGGCGTCGACGTCCCCGTTGCCGAGCGCGGCCAGATGACGAACTACATCCGCTAGCTCAGGCGGCTAGACGACGAGCTAGCTCCGCTAGTTCGCGCGGTCGGATGACGAACCGCGTCCGCTATCTCGATCGGCCAGATTGCGAACCGCATCCGCTAACTGCCTGGTTCCGCGCCGTTATTTGACGCATTCGTGAAGCGCCGGCCTTGTGCCGGCGCTTCCGTGTTAAATCCGGGAACCTCTACGTTACATTTCGGAAATCTTGGGGAAATCCGCCGCAAAATGGGCCCGTATGAAAACTGCGGCGGTCGCGGTCGCGCCGCCGCTTGCGGAAACCGAACGTGCAAGGAGGCCCTTCGTGGCTAAGGTCAACCCGAATTATCAGAAACTTCCCGGCAGCTATTTGTTCTCCGAGATCGCCCGCCGTACCGCCGCGTACTCCGAGGCGCATCCCGAGGCGAAGCTCATCAAGATGGGCATCGGCGACGTTACGCGCCCGCTGGTCCCGGCAGTCATCGAGGCGATGCACGCTGCCGTCGAGGACATGGCCAAGTCTGAGACCTTCCACGGCTATGGCCCTGAGCAGGGCTACGATTTCCTGCGCGCCGCCATCGTCAAGCGCGATTTCCACGCGCTCGGCGTCGACATCGCCGACGACGAGATCTTCATCTCCGACGGCGCAAAGTCCGACTGCGGCAACATCGGCGACATCCTGGACGTTGACAACGTGGTGGCCGTGTGCGACCCGGTGTATCCCGTGTATGTCGACTCCAACGCCATGGCCGGCCGCGCGGGCGACTACGACGAAGCCGCCGAGCGCTGGACGAACATCGTGTACATGCCCACCACCGCAGAGAACGGCTTTTGCCCGGCGCTCCCCGAGGGCCGCGCGGACGTCATCTACCTGTGCAGCCCGAACAACCCCACCGGCACGGTGCTCAACGCCGAGCAGCTGAAGGCATGGGTCGATTACGCCAACGCCAACGACGCCATCATCATGTTCGATGCCGCCTACGAGCGCTTCATCACCGAAGAGGGCGTGCCGCACTCCATCTATGAGGTTGAAGGCGCCAAGACCTGCGCCATCGAGTTCCGCTCGTTCTCCAAGACGGCGGGCTTCACCGGCGCGCGCTGCGGCTACACCGTGGTGCCCAAGGAGCTGGTCCGCGACGGCCAGAGCCTCAATGCCATGTGGAACCGTCGCCAGTGCACGAAGTTCAACGGTGCCAGCTACATCATCCAGCGCGGTGCCGCGGCCATCTACACCGAGGAAGGCGAGCGCCAGATCGAGGAGACGCTTGCGTACTACCGTAACAACGCACGCGTGATCAAGGAGGGTCTCGAGGCCGTCGGGTTCACCGTGTATGGTGCGGTGAACAGCCCGTATATCTGGTGCAAGACGCCTGAGGGCGTGGGCAGCTGGGAGTTCTTCGACAAGCTGCTGACCGAGGCTAACATCATCACCACGCCGGGCGCAGGCTTCGGCCCCTCGGGCGAGGGATACGTGCGCCTGACCGCCTTCGGCGATGCCGACGCCACGGTCGAGGCCATGGAGCGCATCCAGAAGCTCATGGGGGAGTAGAGACGGCGGGCGATCGTTTGCTGGTGCTGCAATTGCGATTGCCATAGCGTACGCGGTAGCTTTGGCGTATATAGCCGCCGTTGCGTGCATAGTTGTCGAAAAAGGGGGCCTGTGGCCCCTTTTTCGTATGCTTGGATGCGCTTGCAGGGGACACGACAACCCACCAGCGCAAGGTATATCCAGCTATATAAAGGTAACCGGTGTAAACCGGTTACCGGGCAGTGATCTACAGGGCTTAGGAGCCAAAAGGGGTCGAAAACTGTGCATTTTCTGCACAGTGAGTGAATGAGTCATTATTTGTGGCATATAACGCCACGGATGGGGAATAAGCGACGTAAGAGAATTATCTATATCGGCAGTTATTTCTCTTGTTTGCGGTTCTTGCCTGATTTGCATTCTTAGCCCACGCGGACATCAGAGCCGCGTGGGCTACCTGTTCCTATTGCTAGCAGCCCTCAGCCGCCGTTGCGCCCTATGCCTGCGGGGCGCTTGCGGGCGCCTCGCCATGCGCCGACGCAGCGCCGCCTTCGGACGCCCCGGCCTCGTCGGCATAGCTGCGCTTCTTCAACAGCATCGATACCGCCAGTGCGGCAACTGCGAGCACTAGGGTGAACGTGAAACCCCAGTGCACGCCGTTGGTGAACGCGATCGCGCTGCCTTCCGCGTTTGCCGCCTGGCCCATGCCCAACAGGCTGGTGGCGACGGCGGTGGCAACGGCGCCGAGCACCTGCTGCAGGGTGTTCATCATGGTGGAGCCGTCCGCGTTCATGCTGTGCGGCAGCGAGTTCAGGGCGCTCGTCTGGCTCGGCGACATGGCCAGCGGCACGCCGATCATCAGGATTACGTGAGCGCAAACCACATACGCGATGGGCGTTTCGGGCGTCGCCAGCAGGAACATCACCGTGCCGGCGATGGACAGGGCGAAACCGACGCGCGCCGGGATGCGGGCGCCGATGCGGTCGTACAGACCGCCGGCGATAACGGACACGATGCAATTCACCATGCCGCCGGGCAGCATGAGCATGCCGGTCATGGCAACGGGCAAAAGCATGCCGCTTTGGATGTACTGCGGCAACAGATACATGGCAGAAAGCGTGATGCCGAAGTTCAGCATCACCAACGTCACGCCTACGCGGTAGCCCTGCTGGCGGAATACGCGCACATCAAGCACGGGAGTCTCCATGTGCAGCTGGCGATACACGTACGCGGCAATGCAGACCGCGCCGATGACCAGCGCGGACACCACCTCGACGCTGGTCCATCCGTACAGGCTGGCAAGCCCGGCGCCCAGCACCACGCCGCCGAATCCCAGGCACGAGAGCACGCACGAAAGCACATCGACGCGGGGGCGCGTCAGATTGTAAGGGTTCACCAGGAACTTCGCTGCGAACACCATGGCCACGGCCAGCACCACGGCGAAGGTGAAGAAGATGAAGCGCCAGCTCAGAGCACCCAGGATAATGCCCGAGAGGGTTGGGCCGATGGCAGGGGCGAACATGATGATGAGCGCCGTCAAGCCCATGGCAGCGCCGATCTTCACCGGTGGGAACACCTCAAGTACCAGGGCGAACATCATGGGCAGCACCAGGCCGGTGCCCACGCCTTGCACCAAACGGCCCGCCAACATCACCTCGAAGCTGGGGGCGAATCCGCTGATCAGCGAGCCGACGAAGAAGGCGCCTAGCGCGAACAGCGTGAGCTTGCGCACGCTGAACCACTTCATGAGCAGGCTGGCGAAGGGCAGCACGATGCCGATGACCAGCATATATCCGATGACTACCCACTGCATGACGGCCATGTCGACGCCGAACGCCTCGGTCAGCTGCGGCAGCGCGATGTTGAGCGACGTTTCGCTGAACATACCCGTGAAACCGCCCAGATACAGGCCCATCATGGTCAAGTAGGGGTGCGCAACCTCGATGTGCGCCTTATGGGGATCAAAACCTTGCATACTGTTTCCGTACATTCCTTTCCGACTTTTGCGTAGCACCTGACCGGGCGCAAAAGAGCCCGAACAAAACAAAAAGCGGGGTCTGCAAAGGAAGCTTTCATCCTTTGCAGACCCCGCTTGCGGGCGCTGCTGACTACCACTAATTGCTTTTAGCCTAGCAGAAACTACCCTCGTTTCGTAAGCGTTGAAATTGTGGAGAAGCGAAAAGCGCCTCCCGTGGGAGGGGGGAGGCGCTTCGTTCGCGTTGCGCTTGGTGCTAGGCGAGCTCGATGGGATAGCTGGCGATGGTCTCGTAGCTGTCGTTGTCCATCAGGCTGATGGTGCCGGCGACGTTCTTCATGGCGTCGATGTCGGTAACCTTGGTGCTGTCGAAGTAACCGAAGGTCTCGGCGAACATACCGGGCTTGACGGTCTCGGTCAGGGTGAAGTCGACCATCTGGCCGTCGACGCTGAAGGTGCCATACTCGGCCATGAACAGGACGGTCTTGTCGGCGGTCTTGTTCTCAACCTTGAAGGTGTAGCCGCAGTCGTCGAGCCAATCCTGCTTCTTGTTCAGCACGGTGATGGTGCAGTTCTCATCGTCGACGAGCACCTTGTCAACGGCAACGGTGTTCTTGTCGGCGGTGGTTGCGGCCTTCGCGTCGCCCGCGGTGCTGCTGGCCTTGGCCTCGCCGCGCTCGAACGTCATGGCGTAGCCGTCGTCGGTCATCTGCAGCTTACCGTCGGTGATGGTCGCCGTGATGGGGCTGCCGTCGATGGTGAACTTGGCCTCCGTGGCGCTCTTGGCCTCCCACGTGCCATCAAGGGGCTCGCCGAACATGACGAGAGCACAGGTGCCGTCCTCGTTAACGTTCAGGCCCACGCTCATGCCGAACGCGTCGAGCATGGCGATGTCCTCAGCGGTGGCCTCTTCGCCGTCGGACACCATGCCCGCCAGCTTCCACGATCCGATGAACGCCTCTTTCGCGTCCTTGTCGTTGGTCGCGCCGCCACCGCCGCAGCCGGTCAGTGCCAAGCACAGCGTCATCGCGCATGCTACCAACGCGCATACCAATAGCTTCCTCTTCATGTCCCTCACTCCCTTTCTTGTTGATGCTCCTATGGCGAACCTTCGGTCCCTTGCCGAAGGCGTGTGCCCTGCTTACGCGCTTGCCTCAAATCAACCCGGCGGGCGCTTATCCCATCGCGCCGCCGCAGTACTCGCAGCGTCCTTGCGCATCGGGGACGGTGGTGGCGCCGCAGAACGGGCAGGTTTGCGCGGTTTTCGGCGCCGCGGCTGCCGCCGCCTGCTCGCGAACGGTCTCGCGAAGCTGCGTGAGCGCCTCGCGAATCTGCTGCGCCTGACGCTCCGCCTCGCGGTATTCCACGGAATTGCGTTCCTCGATGCGGTAGTCGTTGACCTTGAACGTGATCTCATTGAAGTACGGCGAGTTCACGTGGATGGTGACGTACACGTCGTAGTCGATGTCGTAGCGTGGCGGGTCGTAGCTTTGCGAATGACCCTCGTCGTCTTTCCAGGTGAGCTCGTTGCGGGTTTCGCGAATCTCGGTGTCGCAGCCCGTGACCTGGGAAAAGTCCATGACGTCGGGGTTTGCGTCGCGCCAACGGGAATTGCGCGTGACGATGAAGCGCTTCGCATCCTCGTCGAGCATCACCTTCATGTCGCAGCCGAGCGTGCGCGTGACGTTGAGCTCCGCCACCTTCTGCCGATTGGCCTCGCGGTACTCAAGCTGCTCGGCGATCTGCTCGACGGTGCTCGCGCGTCGGTCGCTGAAAAACGGCGACAGCTTGCCCGCGCACTCCTTGCACAGGTTGCCGTCCTCAAGCTTGCGATTGCCCAGAAGCCCAATCTCGCCGCCGCAGATGCTGCAGGTTTTCTTTTCGAACATCTTCCCGAACAGCCCCATGTCGCGCCCCCTTTCGTCGTCTCCAACTCCGTGTCTTGATAATGGCAGAAGCGGGGAAGGCGAAGAAGCGCCCTGCGGCTCGAAAAGGGGTGCAAAAGCGCACCGAACGGCTCAGGTTGCCGTTCGGGGAGCCGCAAAGGCTCGGCTATGCGCTCTATTCCTCAGATTGTTCGCCGGTGCGGCCCATGCCGGGGATGATGAGGCCGCTGGAGACCGCGTGCACGGCCAGGCGCAGGATGTTGTCGTAGCCGGTTTTCGCCAGGATCTCGGAGATGTGGCGCTTCACGGTGCCTTCGGACAGGTACAGCTCCTGCGCGATCTCCTTGCGTGTTTTCGTCTCGCACACCAGGCGCAAGATGTCGATTTCCGTTTGCGTGAGCGCCGCGGCGCCGGAAAGCGCGTTGGATTGGGGGCGAGGGAACGTGGAATAGCCCTCTATGGTGGAGCGGATGACGGCGATGAGCTCGGCCGTGCCAACGTTTTTGTACACGAAGCTGTCCACGCCGGCGGCGCGTGCCTGCTCGACGAACGTGATCTCGGGCATGCCCGTCATGATGACCACGCGCACGTCGGGGTGCGCCTCCTTGATGGCGGCGGCCGCCACGATGCCGCTGGAATCGTTTTCCGTGCACACGTCCAAAAGCGTAAGGTTTGCGTGGTGCTTCTCGACCGCGGAAAGGGCATCGGCCGCATCGGCGATGGCCGCGACGACGCGCATGTCGTCCTGCATGTCGATGGCGCACGCGAGCGAGTCGCGCAGCATGGCTTGATCTTCGGCGATGACCATGTCGATCATGGCGTCCCCCTGGGCGTAGAAGGCGGTCCTTTCATATCGCCGGAACAGCGGCGATGCCCTCTATTCTACCGTGGAACCACCGCTTCTAGCGTGAAAGGCTGGGTTGCCGTCACCTGGCAGGTGCCGCCGACCGCGCCAACGGCCTCGCGCATGCTGGGAAGCCCCGTTCCCTCGCGGAAATCGCTGGGACCCGCCAGGCCGTCGTTGGTTACACGCAGCGTGTACGAGCCGTCGCTTTCCTCGAAGGCGATGCGCACGTTGTGGGCCTGGCCGTGCTTGACGGCGTTGGTTGCAGCCTCGCGGCAGATGGTGACGAACGCCTCGGCCACGGCGGGCGCCTCGGGTAGGCGGCCGATCTGCTCGAGGCGAACCCCTACCAGCTCGAACGCGTGCACGATGGATGCCAGCTCGGTGGGCGATTGCTCGTCGTCGGCGCGCGCAAGGTCTTCCATCATGCTGCGTACCAGGTCCGTGACCTGGTCAAGCGCCTCGGGGTTGCTGCCGCCGTCCTCAAGGTAGCGGTGCAAGATGGAAAGGCGCTGGCCGATGGTGTCGTGCACGCGCGCCTTCATGTGCAGCATGGCCTCGTTGCGCGCGACCTCGCGGACGCCCGCAAGCGATTCCTCCAACTCGCGATTCGCCTGCTTAAGCAGGTCGTTCGCGCGCGATGGTGGTGTTGAGCCGCTCCTCCTCCGTGACGTCGATGGCCGTCAAGCGACGGTACGTCTTGCCGTTGACCTCGGCGGTGTCGCGCTTGAACAGGCGAACGTTGCCCTCGCCGACCTGGATGCGCACGCCTTCGGGCAGCACGTCGTTTATGGGCGCCGTGCCACGTTTCGCGATTTCGCACAGGTTTTCCCACAACATGCTGACGTCGGACTGGTCGGTGGCGAAGCCGAGCTCCATGAGGCACCACCGCATGGCGTCGTTCATGTACAGCACGCGGCCGCTTCGATCTGCCATGGCAAGGCCCTCAGGCAGGCGGTCGACGGCCTCGATGGCGGAAAGCTGCGTGATGCTGTTGCGGAACCGCCGGATGTCCAAGATCAACCCGGCGCTGACGCGGAACGTCAGGAACGCGGCGTCGGCTATGAACAGGTACGGATCGAAGGTGCCAGCAGCGTCGATGACGGGTGGCGAGCACAGGGTGAACAACACGATCTCCCAGGTCATCACCGGTTTGCGGTATCGGATGGCAAGCGCCAACCCCATGACCGCCAAGGCCAGGTTGAACCAGAGCAGCACGCTTAAGGGTAGCGCTGTTACGCGCAGGTGCAGCAGCAGGGTGCCGTGGTTGGCGTATGCCGACAGCATGGTGGCGGTTGCCAGATACAGATGCACCACCAACAGCGCCTCGTAGACGGTGTCAGCCGATACCGGGCGGGCGTTTTTGCGCGCGGCCAGGAACAGCGCGTGCAGCGTCTGCGCGGCGGTAAGCAGGAAGAACACTGCCGTAAGCGTTGCGACCACGGGGATTTTTGTGAACAGCAGCTCTTCCATCACGCCACCCCCTCGCCTTCGCTCACTTGCACCGCCAGCGTTGCGCCATCGGGTGCGATGTCAAGGGCGAAGCGGACGTTGCGGCGCTCGAGGATCCGGCGCAGCTCCTCAAGGGAGCGCGTATATCCCTCGGTCTGCGCCGACTCCTCGGCCTCCAGGGCGGCGCGCATCTCCACGACGCGGCGACGCCCGTCGCCCGACCCTTCGCCTTCGCCGGCTTCGGCCTTGTCGCTGACGAATAGCATGAGGATGGGGTTGCTCGCTGCGAACGCCGCCGCCGCGAAATCGTACAAGCAGTCGTAGAGCACGCTGACCGTGGAGGCGGGCAGCGTGCGCTTGACGTCCACGAGCGCGGCGCAGTCGATGCCCAAGGTGCGCAGGTCGGCGGCGGTTTCGTTGAACACCAGCTGAAGGCGTTCGCGGTTGAACGCCGGGTCGCTTTTCCCGGCAAGCACCAACCCACCCTTTCGTTTGCAGTACGCGATGAGCAGCTTGACCTCGGTGAGCCGCTCGCGCCGCTTCGCCAAGCTTTGCGGGTCGTTGCCGCGGGGGAGGTCGGACAGAAGCTCGTCGATGCGGCGGGTCTTGGCCGCAAGCGTCTGCTCGATTTCGTCGACCATCCCTCGTTCCTGTTGCGTGCGGTACAGCACGCTGTCGATGGCGTGGCGATGCTTCAGCAGCTCGTTGTGCGCCCGCAGGCTGTTCTGCTGCTGCTCGAGCGTTTCACGCCGATCGTCGATGGCGGTGACGTCCTCGGCCAGCAGCGCCGACCCGCCGGTAACGTTGTAGCCCCGAAACAGCGTGTGTGGGACTGCCGTGGTGCGGAAGCTCGAGATGCTCCGGCGGGGAAGGCCGGACTGCAGGAACATGGGATGCAGCGTGTCGTCGTTGTCGCTTGGGTGGAACTGCGCGGTGTGCAGCGCAACCTCGCCGGTGCGCGAAAGGATGCGCAGGTTGAACGGAAGCGCGGAGAACATGGACTCGCTCCAGTAGTATGAAGGAAGTATCCCCAGGTCAAGAGCTATCTCAAGGCAGGATATCAGCAGAATGCTGTACACGAGCGCAAGGTTGGAGCCGATCAGGAACCGCAGGATGTAAAGCACCGTGTACACCCCGAGCACGCCCACGACAAGGGCCATGGGCACGAACGCGCTGCGCAGCTGTCGGCGCGCCGCGGCGAACGAGCAGGCGAAGAACAACGCGATCTGCGCGATGATCCACCCGAGCACCACCCAATACCCCGGGCCGTACGTGTAGCTGCCCGACCACAACGGGTCGTCGAACGAGAAGCGGAACACCACGTGGTGCAGGTTGTTCGTGAGCACCAGCGCGATGAGCGCCGCGTCGATGGCCAGCACGGCCCGTTTCGCGTAACCTGTGACGGGCCTGCGGTCGAGCGCCGCGGCGCGCATGGCGCTGAACAGGCTGAACGTGCTGGTTAGCAGCATGGGCACGTAATACAGGTACCACATGATGGAAACCAGGTGGTCGTTGCCGGTTTGGTACTTCAGCGTGACGATGAGCAGCCAGGCGATGCACAGGGCGGCGTTGGCTTTCAGGTAGCGTGTGATGAGCGCGTCCGAGCAGCGCAGGTGGATGGTGAACCCCCAGGCAGCCAGCAAGGGGGCCATGGCCAGCATAAAGCCCGTCGAGCGTGATGCGCCGGTGGGCATGCCGTGCAGGCTCGGCGTGGCGAAGGAGCCCGCGGCCTGCAGCGCGGCGAGCACCAGGCCCAGCACGGCGCCTGCGATGGCGCACGCGATCAGCACATGTTTGCGGTCGACGTCCATGGCCGCCTTCCCCTTCCCGTTTGCTCTCCGTTTCGCCCCTGATAAGGAAAACCAGCCCTGACGTGGCAGTTTGCCTTTCCCTGGCGGGGAAGGGCCCGCCCTGGTGTGGCAGCCCGCCCCGATGACCCCGAAGCTTCTTCGCGCGGCGGCCGTTTCGCTGCCGCATCCCCGCTTGGGCCCCGGTCGTTTCGGCTCATTGTACGCGCTCGATCGGCTATTGTTCCCCGGATCGCAAAGTCGGGCCGCGGGTTGCTGAAATGCGGCTGAAAATGGGACAGCATGGTGCTTCTGAAACGCCCTGCTTTGGTAAGCTGTTACCAGAGGTTTTCTCCACACACGCATTCGGGAAAGGGGAAAAAGCCATGGCCCAAGAATCGGTGAACTATCAATGTCCGAACTGCATGGGGCCGCTGCGCTACAAGGGCGATAGCGGCATGCTCGAGTGCGAATTCTGCGAATCCACGTTCACGCCGGCCCAGGTCGAGGAGGCGTATGCGGCCAAGCAGCGCGAGGCCGATGAGAAGGCGGAGGCTGCGGCGGCACGTGCCGAAGCCGGCGAGCGGTCAAGCTTCGAGCGCATGGCCGACGAGGCCGCCGGGGCGTCGTCGGTGGTCACCGAGGACGTCATCGACGCCGCCGTGGCGGTGGGCGCGCAGGCCGACAGTTCCATCGCATCGTTTCTCTCGCGTGCCAGCTGGAACGAGGAGGAGCGCGCCGGCATGCGCACGTACCTGTGCTCGTCGTGCGGCGCGCAGCTGACGTCCGACGCCACCACCGCCATCCAGGAATGCCCCTACTGCGGCAACCAGGCCATGGCGCCCGGCTCGTTCGTGGACACCGCAAAGCCCGACCTGGTCATCCCATTCAAGCTGGACAAAGCAGCCGCCGAGCAGGCGCTTACCGACTACTACAAGGGCAAGAAGTTCCTTGCGAAGGAATTCGCCGCGCAGAACCGCATCGCCCATGTGCAGGGCGTGTACGTGCCGTTCTGGCTCTACGACGGATCGGCCAGCGGCGAGGGTACCTTCGAGGCGCGCAACATCCGCACCTGGCGCGAGGGCAAGTACGAGGTCACGGAAACCCACGTGTATAACGCGTGGCGCCAGGGCTCGTCGGAGTTCACGCGCATACCCGCCGACGGTTCGGCGAAGATGCCGGACGAGCATATGGACGCCATCGAGCCGTTCGACTACGACGAGCTGACCCCGTTTTCGGTGGCCTACCTGCCCGGCTATTCCGCCGAGCGCTACGACCAGGACGCCGACGACTGCCGCTACCGCGCCGTGCGCCGCATGGAGAACACGCTGGCAGATCAGCTGCGCGACACCGTCACCGGCTATGACCAGGTCGACCCGGCCACGGTGGACGCCGAGGTGTCGTTCTCCGAGATCAAGCAGGCGCTGCTGCCGGTGTGGATGCTGCACACGCGCTGGAAGGACAAGGACTTCCTGTTCGCCATGAACGGCCAGACGGGGCGCTTGGTGGGCGATCTGCCGGTGTCGCCGCTGAAGGTGGTGCTGTGGTTTTTGGGCATCTTCCTGGTGGTCGGCGCCGTCATGCTGGGCGTGGACTTCGGGTTCATCCAGTTCGACGACACCGTCACTCGCGTGGGCGTCGATGCGGGCGTGCCGCTGGTCGTGGCCGCTGGCGTGTGCCTCTACTTCTACTCGCAGATGAAGACGGCGGTGGAGCAACGGAGCGCGCATGCGTACGTGGTCAACGGCAGCTTCGACTTGACAGGCAGCGACGACACGTTCGTCACCTCGTACCAGACGCGCACGCTTGTGGAAACGGATGACGACGACAAACGGTAACCGATTTTCACCGGTCGCAACGGGCGCCGATCATCGCTTCCGTAACGGAACGGCCGGCGCCGCGGGCGATCGGGTATAACCAAGCTCAATCGAACAGGTTTTGGGATAACGAACGAACAGGCAGCATCGGAGAAGGAGGACATCATGGGTTTGATCAAAGCGGGTATCGGGGCTGCAGGCGGCGTGCTGGCCGACTCTTGGCGCGAGTACTTCTACTGCGACTCGCTTGACGCCGACGTGCTGTGCGCGAAGGGCCAGAAGCGCATCTCGGACAAGGGCCGCAGCTCGAACACCAAGGGCGAGAGCAACATCATCTCGGACGGCTCCATCATCGCGGTGAACGAGGGCCAGTTCATGATCATCGTCGAGCAGGGCGCCATCGTGGACGCCTGCGGCGAGGCGGGCGAGTTCGTGTTCGACAAGTCCACCGAGCCCAGCCTGTTCTTCGGCGAGTCCGGCACGCTCGGCGACCGCATCAAGAAGTCGTTCGAGCGCGTGGGCGCGCGTTTCTCCTTCGGCGGCGACACGGGCAAGGACCAGCGCGTGTACTTCTTCAACGCGAAGGAGATCGTGGGCAACAAGTACGGCACGGCTCAGCCGGTGCCGTTCCGCGTGGTGGACGCCAACATCGGCCTTGACGTGGACATCTCCGTGCGCTGCAACGGCGAGTACTCCTACAAGATCGTCGACCCGCTCATGTTCTACAAGAATGTCTGCGGCAACGTGGAGGAGCCCTACACGCGCGACAAGATCGACTCACAGCTGAAAAGCGAGCTTTTGACCGCGCTGCAGCCGGCGTTCGCGAAGATCAGCGCCATGGGCGTGCGTTACTCGGCCGTGCCGGCGCACACCACCGAGCTGGCCGACGCCTTGAACGAGGTGCTGTCGGAGAAGTGGGGCCAGCTGCGCGGTCTGCAGGTGGCAAGCTTCGGCGTGAACGCCATTGCGGCGTCCGAAGAGGACGAGCAGATGATCAAGGACCTGCAGAAGGCGGCGGTCATGCGCGACCCGAACATGGCGGCTGCCAACCTGGCGGCTTCGCAGGCCGACGCTATGCGCACGGCGGCCGCGAACGAGAACGGCGCCATGATGGGCTTCATGGGCATGGGCATGGCCAACGCGGTTGGCGGCATGAACCCGCAGGGCCTGTACGGCCAGGGCGGCAGCGCCCCGCAAAGCCAGTATCCCGTGGCGGCGGGCGGCGGCTTCGCGGCTCCTACCCCCGAGCCCGCTCCCGCGGCTGCGCCGGCGGCGGCACCTGCCGCAGGCGGCGATGCGTGGACGTGCTCCTGCGGCGCCTCCAACACCGGCAAGTTCTGCAGCAACTGCGGCAGCCCCAAGCCCGAGCCGCCCGCGGCAGCCGGTGAGTGGACCTGCTCGTGCGGTGCGAAGAACACCGGCAAGTTCTGCTGCAACTGCGGCAGCCCCAAGCCCGCAGGCGACGGCGGTTGGGATTGCCAGTGCGGCCAGCACAACACCGGCGCGTTCTGCAGCAACTGCGGCACGAAGCGCCCGTAAGGCGGCTTATGCGTAACGTGCGGCGGGACCCCGTTCCGCCCCTGGCGTGGGCATAGGCCCCGCCGGCAACTGAGCGCCCGGAAGGTTATTCGCTCGCCGACGCGCGACAGCAGGGCGTCGGCCCGACCCGTGCGGAAGAGCGCGATGCGCAAACTTGATGGCGGCGCCCGTATATCATGCGGGCGCCGCTTTTTGCGCGTAGGGGCTCTTCGCCAACGATGCGCCGCTCATGGCGCTTGGGCCGTGGTTGAGGCACGCTTAGAGTCCAATCGGCTACTTCGCAACGTGTAGCTTAGGGAAGGTTGCGAGCATGACGGTGCCGTGGCTGGAGCTGTTCTCGACTTCGATCGTGCCACCGTGAAGCGTCGCGATTTCCCATACCAGCGACAGGCCCAACCCTACGCCCCCGTATTCCCTGCTGCGAGATTTGTCAACGCGGAAAAACGGCTGGAACACGCTGTCTCGGTGCTGTTCGGGGATTCCGAAGCCCTCGTCTTCGATGCGGATGAGAACGCGATCGTCTTCCTCGTCGACGGTTACGTCGATCGTTGAGGCGGGACGGCTGTAGCGAATTGCATTCTCGACAAGGTTGAACATCATCCGATACATCAATGGGTCGCTGCCGTTCATCAGGCTGTTTCCGCGGCAGGCGAGGGCGATGCCCTTTTGGTCGGCGAGCGGGGCGAGGTCTGCTAGCACCTCCTCGATCAAGGGCGCGAGTTCGATCTCGTCGTTGCAGGGGATGGCGCGCAGCTCGCTCATTTCGAGCAATGTGCTCGTCATGCTCGACATTCTCTCGGTTTGCTCGCGCAGCAGCGTAAGGAGGTCGTTGGTCGCGGGCGGTACGTCAGGGTGTTCTACTGCGAATAGCTCCATTTGGGCCTGCATGAGCGCCAGCGGCGTGCGCAACTCGTGCGCGGCGTTGCCGGAGAACTGGCGTTGCGCGGCGAAACCCGCGTCAAGGCGATTTATCATGCCGTTGAACGATTCGCTGAACCTTTTGAATTCCGGAAGCACATCCTCGCTTATTTTCGAATCGGCAAGATTCCCTGGTTGCACGTGTTCGATTTGCGCGGCGAAGGCCCGTAGGGGTCTGAGTGCGCGGCCGCTTGCGAAGTATGCGAGCACGCCTCCGATAAGCGTCACCACAGCGGTAATGCACCAGCTTGTAGCGCCGAACGACTTTTGCGCGTCGCTCACTACAATCGTCAGCTCATTGCCGACGTCCTCGCTTCCTGGGTCGAATGACTTGGGAACATCCTCGTTCACGTTGCTATAAGCCGATACCTCGCTGCCGATCTCATCCATATATTGCATTCCGGAGTAGCCGACAAGGAAGTTCATCGATAGGCAGGCCGCGCAGACGAGGGCGGCCGTCATCAACGTGATGCGCCATTGCAGTGAAAGGTCCTTCATTCACTATCCTCCATCACGTAGCCTTGCCCTATGCGGTTGCTGATAGGGTCGTGCCCGAGCGATTCGCGCAGCTTCTTCCTAAGCGCCGACATATGGACCCTGGCTGAATTGCTGAAGCTGTTCGCGTTGCAGTCCCACACGTGCTCGAGGAGCTCCTCCTGGCTAACCGGTCGCCCTTGGTTGAGCATCAGGTACTCCAATATGCCCGTTTCCTTTCGAGTCAGGGAAAGGGATCGATTGTTTGCGCAAGCCTTACGAGAGCTTGTGTCAAAAGAAAGGGTTCCGCAGGTCAGCACGGTGCTGTCTTGAATAAATCGCCTGCGGGTCAGGCTTCGTATCCTGGCTGCCAGCTCTTCTAAGTGAAACGGTTTTGTCAGGTAATCGTTGGCCCCAGCGTCCAAGCCGCCTACCTTATCAGCGATGTCGCATCGTGCCGATAAGATCAGCACCTTCGTGTCGTGGTCGGTTTCCCGAAGCGTTTCAAGCACCGTCATGCCGTCCGCTTCGGGAAGGTTCAGGTCGAGCACGACCAGGTCGAAGGTTTCGATGGCGAGCAGGTCGATAGCCGTTTGCCCATCATGGCAGCAATCGACGCTATAGGCAAGATGGCGAAGGCTGCGGGCGATTGCGTCGCACAGCGCCTTTTCGTCCTCGACAACCAAAATACGCATATCGGGCCTCCGGCTCATACGTGTTGTTCCTTAACGCGGATTTTATAGCAGACATGATTACATATGCCCAAGAACGAAAGGAGTGTCAGATTGTTCAAAACAAGGAAGGCGGTATTCCAGGCGATCTTGCTGATCGTCGGGGCGGCCATGGTGGGCGTCGGCGCCCTTCGGGGTGAGGCCGACATCGTGCTCAGCAAGGCTATCAGGCTGTGTTTGGAGTGTGTTGGGATTGGGTAAGGGAAACTTCCATGCGTCGTGGCTTTTAAGCCGTTTCCGCGGGTTTGTCCAGGCGGGTGCCGCATTGCTTTCGAATATCCACCTGCCGAACCTTATCAAGGGCGGTATTTATCAGGGCGGTTCGAAAGCGGTGTGCGTACCTGGTTTGAACTGCTATTCCTGTCCAGCCGCTGCGGGTGCTTGTCCTATTGGCGCCTTTCAAGCGGTGGTCGGATCGTCGAAGTTCAGCTTCTCGTATTACGTGACCGGGTTCTTGATTTTGACGGGCGTGCTGCTGGGACGTTTCGTGTGCGGATTTTTGTGCCCGTTCGGCTGGCTGCAGGAACTGCTGCACAAGATTCCGGGCAAAAAGCTGTCCACGAGCAAGCTCAAGCCGTTGAGATACGTGAAGTACGGGGTGTTGGCGTTGACCGTAGTGCTCCTGCCCGCGGTGCTCGTGAACGACGTCGGCATGGGCGACCCGCTGTTCTGCAAGTACATCTGTCCCCAAGGCGTTCTCGAGGGTGCGATCCCGCTTTCCCTCGTCGATAGCGGCATCCGATCGGCGTTGGGGGCGTTGTTCACGTGGAAGCTTGCGGTATTGATCGCAGTTGTTGTGCTGAGCGTGCTGTTCTATCGGCCGTTTTGCAAATGGGTTTGCCCCCTTGGCGCGTTCTATGCCCTGATGAACAAGGTTTCCTTGCTGGGGATGAAGGTCGATCAGGGCAAATGCATCTCCTGCGGTACGTGCGCGAGGACTTGCAAGATGGATGTCGACGTGACGGCTTCACCGGACCACGCCGAATGCATACGCTGCGGGATGTGCGTGAACGCTTGTCCCGTTGATGCCATCAGCTATCGCTTCGGCATGTGCGTGTCATGTGGTCATCGCGCCGCGGAGGCGGATAGGCTCGAATAACGGATATCGATTGAAAAACGGAGGAATCGAAATGAGGAAGATCAAGAGTATGAATGCGAAGCTGTTGAAAATCTCGGCGGTGTTGGCCGTATTTCTGCTGGCAATCTGCCTTGCCGCGTGCTCTGCCGGCGCCGGCGGCGAGGAAAGCCCGGCAGGCACATCCGATGCTGCTGCGTTGATCGAGACGCAGCCGGGCGGAGCCGATGAGGCGGCGAAGCTGTATGAGCAGCTTATGCAGAAGGAAAACGAAGTGCTTTCGGCCGATTCGCAGCTTTGGGAGAAGCTGTTCCTTTCGGCAAGCAAGGAAAGCCCGATGATCGAGGATGGCAGCAACTATGGCGACTTCCTTTTAGCTACGCTTGAAGGCGCCAAGGATAAGTTCACGGCACAGGAGCTGGAAACGCTGAAAACCGGGGCGGAGCAGATCAAACGGATTGAGGACAAGCTTGCGGCTCTGGAGCAGGAATTCCCCGGATGCGGCAGCACGCCGGGCCAGGGCGAGAGCGTTGACGCCCAGAGCGCGGGCATGACGGCAAAAGCCGAGGGGACGGAGAAGTTCCCGAGCTTCAACGGGAAGGACCTTGACGGTAACGACGTGAGCAGCGATGAGCTGTTCTCGAACAACACCGTTACGGTTGTCAACTTCTGGTTCACTACCTGCAAGCCGTGCGTGGGCGAGCTTGGGGAATTGGAGGCGCTTAACCAGAAGCTGGCGGACAAGGGCGGCGCGGTCGTGGGCGTCAATTCCTTTACCCTTGACGGCGACAAAGCTGCGATTTCCGAGGCGAAGAGCATCTTGGAGAAAAAGGGCGTGTCTTATAAGAACATCTGGTTCGGCTCGGATAGCGAAGCCGGCAAGTTCGCTTCCAAGCTGTACTCGTATCCAACCACCTACGTGGTCGATAGCAACGGCGACATCGTGGGACAGCCCATCGTGGGTGCAATCACGTCCGGCGAGCAAGCGAAGAAGCTCGACGCGCTGGTCGACGAGGCGATTGCGAACAGCGGACGATAAAGCGGGGCGGTTACGCTGTGCTCGGCAAGGGTTGGCGACATGCGGGCAACGCGGGACTTCGGGCTCGATAGCTTTCCATGCGGCACCGAGGGAGCAAGGCATCGGCCCTGACCCGCGAAACGAAGCGCGATGCGCGAACTTGATGGCGGCGCCCGTATATCATGCGGGCGCCGCTTTTTGCGGGTAGGATAGCAAGCGGTATCGAAAGAAAGGACCCGCCATGCTCGAACCCGTTTCCCTTCGCCATGGGCGCCTGAGCGCTGTCGTCGACCCCATGGGAGCACAGCTGCTCAGCCTGCGGTTGGATGGCCGCGAGTATCTATGGCAGGGCGATCCGCGGTTTTGGGCCAGACGGGCGCCGGTTTTGTTCCCCATCGTGGGGTCGTTGCGCGATGGGCGTGCGGAATCGGCGCAGGGCCCGTGCGTGATGGGGCGCCACGGCATCGCGCGCAACTATGAGCATGCGGTGGTCGACCGCGCCGCTGATGGGTCGTCGGTCACCTTCGGGCTGCGCGATTCGGCCGAAACGCGCGCCGCGTATCCGTATAGCTTCAAGCTGAACATGACCTACGCCATCACGGGTGAGGCCACGCTTTCCCAGACGTTCCGCGTGACGAACACCGGCGACGCGACGCTGCCGTTTTGCGTGGGCGGGCATCCGGCGTTCAACGTGCCCATGGGCGATGCGGTCGACGAGGCGTTCGAGGATTACGTCCTCAAGTTCGCCCGACCCTGGAGCTGCACATTGCCGGTGATCGGTGAAGATGGCCTTATGAGCTGGGATAACGCATTTGAATGCCCGCAGGGCTCGGACACCGTGGTGCTCACGCATGCGTCGTTCGCCCACGATGCGCTGATGTTCACGGACGTTCCCGACAGCGTGCTCACGCTGCTGGGCGCGAAAAGCGGGCATGGCGTGCGCGTCGAGTTTCCGGGCTTTCCCTATATCGGCGTATGGTCTGCGGCCAACGATGCGCCATTCGTGGCGCTTGAGCCGTGGTCGGGGCACACCACCGCCCACGATGAGGACGACGTGTTCGAGCACAAAGCCGGCATGACGCTGCTTGCCCCAGGAGAAACCGACGAGCGCACGTTCCATATCACGCTGTTCTAGCTTGTCCTCGCTTCAAGGTCGATCCGCTGCTTGTATAAGAGACTCACGAGTATCATACCCATAAGCATCTTATACAGAGCTCATCGCGCAGCAGCGCCCCGAGTGCAACGGCGAACGACGCTGCCGATAACGTCGCCGCGACGGCTGTCGCTGCCGCAAGACGCCGCAACCGCTAAAGAGCTGAGCCCTCAGCGACGTTCGCGTTTCGGGCGCTCGCGCCTTCGATTCCCCCGGCCCCCAAATGCCATGGAATAATGATAGTTGTTGCGTTTCATTTTTCGCCAAGCTGGTCATAACCCCATATAAAACGGTTATAGCGGCTCAAAACTAATCGTAATCAAGCAGATGAATAGGGGGTGACACATCACGCTTGACGCAAGCGATAGCGTTGCGCTAAAGTACCCCAAAGCTAGATTTTGAGCGGCGGCTTCCGCCGATTATGGGAAAAGTGAGGGGATTGCTGTGAGTCACGCCGGAGCGGAACCAGCTCGGCGGCAACAAAGCGTGGGGTTGACCAATTCTCAACTGAGGATTCTCGGTTATATCGCCTCGTGCGGTGCGCAGGGTTGCTCCGACACCAAAAACGCCATTGCGGAAAAGCTCGGCGTGTGCCCGAAGACGGTCGATCGCGCCGTTCGCCGCATGCGCGACGACGGGCTGATCGTCTCGACGGCGCGTTTCGATGAACACGGTTCCCAGCTCGGCAACGTGTACTTCATCGGAGCCGGTTCAAAGCAATAGATTGAAGTTGTTCCCAAGCCGCCGACGGCTCAGCGCGTCGGCGGCTTTTCGTTGGGGTCATACGGAAGCGGGACGTATCGGTCGATGATTGGGGGGCGAACATGAACGACGATCTGAAAGCCGGATCGGAGCAGGGAGATGCTTCGTCTTCCTTTGACTTCGCCGGCGTCGCGGATCGCGAGGAGCGCGAACGGCTGCTCATGGAGGAGCTGCGTCGGACGCAGCGCGCGCTCGCCGAGGCGGAGAACGAAATCAAGCAGAAACAGCGCGCCCTTGCCGAACGCGCCTTCGAGCAGGAAGCGGCCGATGCTCGCGATCTTTTGTACGCTGCCTGCTGGACTGCCGATTTCGATGACGAAGGCAACCCCATGGGATTCTGGTTTTCCGACGGGTGCCGTCGCGTCCTCGGCTTCGAAAGCGAGGACGACTTCCCCGAAAACGGCGAGAACCCGGACAGGTTCATCGCCCCCGACGATCTTGCTCGCATCAACAACGAGTTTCGCATCGCCGCAACGGAGGGAGGCCCGTACGACGTCAACTACTGCGTGCGGCGCAAGGACGGCAAGCGCATGTGGGTCCGCGCCGCCGCGAAGTTCCGGCGCGACGAACAGGGCATCGCGCGCTCATGCATGGGCGTGCTCGTGGACATCGACGATGCGGTCAAGAACCAGGCGCGCCAGCAGCAGGCCCTTGAGCAGGCTCTCGAGCGCGCGGACCACGCAAGCAAGGTGAAGACCGACTTCCTCCACCGAATGAGCCATGACATGAGGACCCCCTTGAACTGCATCCTGGGGCTTTTGGAGCTCTGTGAACGCAACCGTGACGACGAGGCCCTACTGTGGGAGAGCCACGGCAAGATGAGGACAGCGGCCAGGCACCTGCTTTCCCTTATCGACGACACGCTTCAGGCCAGCAAACTCGGTGAGGGCGAGCTTGCCCTTGTGCGCGAGCCTGTCGACTTTGCGCATTTGCAGGCCGATGTCGACGACATCATGCAGCTGCTCGCCGCCGAGGCGGGCGTGATCATGGAGGGCCGCCAGGAGGAGGATAGCATCGCGTATCGATATGTCCTCGGCAGTGAGCTGTACCTGCGTCAGATCTTCCTGAACATCTACAGCAACTGCATCAAGTACAACCGCCCCGGAGGCAAAGTGATAACGCATGTGACCTCAAGCGAGCTGCCCGATGGCAAGGTTTTGCTCTGTTGGGAGATCACCGATACCGGCATCGGCATGAGCCCGGAGTTCCTGAAGCGCGTGTTCGAGCCTTTTGCGCGCGAGTCGAGTGTGGCGGGCACCGTCGGCGGCACGGGCTTGGGCATGCCCATCGTCAAACAGCTCATCGAGCTGATGGGCGGCTCCATCGATATCTCCAGCGAGCTGAACGAGGGGTCCACGTTCGTGATCTCCATCCCGTTCGACCTGGCTCCGGCACCGCGCGAAACCGAGCAGGCAGCGAACGGATCCGCTCTGCAAGGCCGCCGCTTGCTGCTGGTTGAAGACAATGACCTGAACGCCGAAATCGCCGCAACGATTCTGGAGGGCGACGGTGCATACGTGTCGATCGCCGGCGACGGCGCGCAGGCGTTGGAGGCGTTTGCCGCAAACCCCGCCGGAACCTTCGATGTCATCCTCATGGACGTGGTGATGCCGAAGATGGACGGTTTGGCAGCTACCAGGGCAATACGCGCCCTCGACCGCTCCGATGCCGCAAGCATCCCCATCATCGCGATGACGGGCAACGCCTTCCAAGAGGATGTGCGGGACTGCTTGGAAGCCGGAATGAACGCCCACATGGCCAAGCCGATCGACGTGGCGAAGGCGGAGCGCATCATCGCTGCGGCGATGAATGGGGGTCCGGACAGCGTCCGGCAATAGCCGCCAGACGGTAGCGCTGACCTTCTCCAAACCCAAAAGGCCCGCGAGCTGCTCGGTTTTCCGAGCGCTCGCGGGCCTTCGTCCGCTTACTGCTCCTGCGCCATGCGGCGGTAGTGGTCGAAGCGGCGTCGGGCGTCTTCTTTGCCCTGCTCAAACAGCCTTTCGGCCTCTTCGGGGAACGACTTGGTCAGCAAGGCGAAGCGGTTCTCGCCGGCGACGAAGTCCAGGTAGTCCATGGTGGGCTCCTTGGAGTCAAGCGTCATGGGGTTCTCCTTGCGCGGGTCGTAGTGGTACAGCGACCAGTAACCGCTTTCCACGGCTCGCTTCATCTCGCCCTGGACGTCGTGCATGCCGCACTTCAAGCCGTGCGAGGTGCAAGGCGCGTAGGCGATGATCACGGACGGGCCTTCGTACTCCTCGGCTTCTTTCAGCACTTTGACCAGCTGGTTGTAGTTGGCGCCCATGGCCACCTGCGCCACGTAAACGTTGCCGTAGCTCATGAGGATGGCGCCCAGGTCCTTCTTGCCGGTCTTCTTACCGCTGGCCGCGAACTGCGCCACGGCGCCCGCCGGCGTTGCCTTGGAGCTTTGGCCGCCGGTGTTGGAGTACACCTCGGTGTCCACCACCAGCACGTTGACGTTGGCGCCGCTGGCAACCACATGGTCCAGGCCGCCGAAGCCGATGTCGTAGGCCCAGCCGTCGCCGCCGAACATCCAGAACGTCTTCTTCGCCAGCTGGTCCTTGAACTTGAGCACCTCCTGGCACACTTCCTTCGCGCTGTTGGTCAGCTTGTCCATGGAAGCCTGCGCGCATGCCACCAGGGCATCTGCGGCCTTGCGCGATGCGTCGAAGTCGTCGAACGCGGCAAGGTAGTCCTCGCAGGCGGCCTTCATGGCGTTCATGACGGCGGCGTCGGGCGTGTCGCCCGCGTCGGCCTTCGGCTTCTCCAGCCCGTGCGTCAGGGCGCGGGATAGCTTCTCCACGCGCGCCTTCTCCACCGCGCGCTGTTGCACGGAACCCAGGAACAGGCCCAGCGAAAGCTCGGCGTTGTTCTCGAACAGGCTGTTGGTCCAGGCGGGGCCGAAGCCGCGCTTGTTCACCGTGTAGGGGATGCCGGGGAAGGGCGAGCCCCATGCCTGCGAGCAGCCCGTCGCGTTCGCCCAGTACACGCGGTCGCCGAACAGCTGGGTGAGCAGCTTGGCGTAGGGCGTCTCGCCGCAGCCTGCGCAAGCGGCGGAGAACTCCAGCAGCGGCTGCTTGAACTGCGAGCCCTTCACCGTGTAGGGGTCGAACGCGCCGTCCTTGTCGGAGATGGTCAGGCCGAAGTCCCACAGCTTGCGGGCCTGGTCGGTGAGCTTGGCCGGCTGCATGTCCAGCGCGCCTGCTGGGCACACGTCGGCGCAGCTGCCGCAGCTGGTGCAGTCGAACTGGCTGACCTGGATGGCGTAGCGCGTGCCCTCGGGCAGCTTCTTGCCGCCCTTGAGCGCGACCGTCGCGAACCCTTCGGGGGCGTTTTGCGCCTCGTCCTGGTCGAGCAGGTAGGGGCGGATGGCGGCGTGGGGGCACACGAAGGCGCAGCGGTTGCACTGGATGCACGCTTCGGCGTTCCACGCGGGCGTCTTCACGGCGATGCCGCGCTTCTCGTAGGCGGTCAGGCCCATGTCGATGACGCCGTCCTCGTAGCCGGCGAAGGCGCTGACGGGCAGGTCGTCGCCCTTCTGCGCGTTGACGGGCCGCAGGATGTTCTCGACCACTGCGGGCACGTCGGCTTCGGCTGCGCTCTCGTCGAGCGGGGCGTCGGCCCAGCTGGCGGGCACGGCGACCTTCACGCACTTCTGCGCGCCCTCCTCGATGGCGGCCACGTTCTTGGCCACCACGGCGTCACCCTTGCGCGCATAGGACTTGCGGGCTGCGTCCTTCATGTAGTCGAGCGCCTCTTCAACGGGCATCAGGCCCGCGATCTGGAAGAACGCCGCCTGCAGCACGGTGTTGATGTGGCTGCCCAGGCCCACGCGCTGCGCAACCTCCACCGCGTCCACGGTGAACAGGCGGATGCCGTTTTGCGCGATGTAGCGTTTCATCTTGCCGGGCAGGTTGGCGTCAAGCTCCTCGGGCGTCCAGCTGGTGTTGAGCAGGAAGGTTCCGCCGGGCTTCACTTCCTGCACCATGTCGTACTGGCGCACGTAGCTTTGGTTGTGGCAGGCCACGAAGTCCGCGCGCTTCACATAGTAGGTGCTGCGGATGGGCTTCTTCGAAAGGCGCAGGTGGGACTTGGTCACGCCGAAGGACTTCTTGGAGTCGTACTCGAAGTATGCCTGCGCGTACATATCGGCGCAGTCGCCCAGGATGCGGATGGTGTTGTGGTTCGCGCCCACGGTGCCGTCGCCGCCCAGGCCCCAGAACTTGCAGCTGTAGGTATCGCCGTCCTCGAAGTCCTCGAGCGGGCGCACGGGAAGCGACAGGTTCGTCACGTCGTCGTTGATGCCGATGGTGAAGCCGCGCTTGGGCTCGGCTGCTGCAAGGTTGTCGAACACGGCCACGATCTGGGCGGTGTCGGTGTCCTTGGACGACAGCCCGTAGCGGCCGCCGATGACGGTCACCTTGCCAGCGCGGTCGCTGTTGGCGATGACGCTGGAAACGTCCAGGAACAGCGGCTCGCCGGCAGAGCCCATGCACTTGCAGCGGTCGAGCACCGCGATGCGCTGCACGGTTTCGGGCAGGGCGCCCAGGAAGTGCTTCGCCGAGAACGGGCGGTACAGGTGCACCTGCAAAAAGCCGTAGCGCTTGTCTGTGCCGTCGGCCTGCGCGCGGGCGTTCAGATAGTCGCACGCCTCCTGGGCGGTTCCCGACACGCTGCCCATGGCCACCACCACGTCGGTGGCGTCGGCAGCGCCGTAATAGTCGAACACGTGGTACTCGCGGCCGGTCACGCCGGCAACCTGCGCCATGACGTCCTCGACCACGTCGGCCAGCTGGTCGTACGCGGTGTTGTTCGCCTCGCGCACCTGGAAGTACACGTCGCCGTTTTGCACGGTGGCGCGCAGCATGGGGTGCTCGGGGTTCAAGGCGCGCGCACGGAAGCGGTCGAGCGCCTCGGCGTCCATGAGCGCGGTCAGCTTCTTGGTGTCGGGCATGTCGATGCGCGACAGCTCATGGGAGGTGCGGAAGCCGTCGAAGAAGTGCATGAACGGGATGCTTCCCTTCACAGCGGCAAGGTGCGCCACGGCGGCCATGTCGGCGGCTTCCTGGACGCTTCCCGAGCTGAGCTGGGCGAAGCCGGTGTCGCGGCACGCCATGACGTCGGAGTGGTCGCCGAAGATGCTCATGGCGTGGGTGCCTACGGTGCGGCTGGCAACGTGAAGAACGCCTGGCAGCCGCTCGCCGGCGATGCGGTAGAGCACGGGCACCATGAGCATGAGGCCCTGGCTGGAGGTGAAGCTGGTGCCCAGGCCGCCGGCCTGCAGCACGCCGTGGATGGCGGCGATGGCGCCGGCCTCGGACTGCATCTCGGTCAGCTGCACGCGCTGGCCGAACATGTTCAGACGGCCCTGGGCGCTCCAGCGGTCGGTGTGCTCGGCCATGGGCGAGGACGGCGTGATGGGGTAGATGGCCGCCACCTCGGTGAAGTCGTAGGCAACGTGGGCCGCAGCCTGGTTGCCGTCGACGGTTACATAGTTGCTCATTGTGAAGCCCCTCTCCGCAACGATGATTTGAAAACGCGAGCGGGGGCGCGCTAAACGGCCCCCGCGGAATGTCGGTATATGGAAGCTGCTACTTCTTCACCAGGTTCTGAAGGCCCAGCTCCTCGACGGCGGCTTCCCTCATCTTGTACTTGAGGATCTTGCCGGCGGCGTTCATGGGGTAGGACTCCACGAACTTGATGTAGCGGGGCACCTTGTGGCGCGCGATGTTGCTCATCATGAACTCGCGGATCTCGGGCTCGGTCATGGTCTCGCCGTCCTTGAGGATGATGCAGGCCAGTGCCTCCTCGCCGTACTTCGCGTCGGGCACGCCCACCACCTGGCAGTCGCTGACCTTGGGGTGCGTGATGACGAAGTCCTCGATCTCCTTCGGGTAGATGTTCTCGCCGCCGCGGATGATCATGTCCTTCAGGCGGCCGGTGGCCACGAAGCAGCCGCGCTCGTCGCGCATGAGCAGGTCGCCGGAGTGCAGCCAACCGTTCTCGTCCACCGTCTTGAAGGTGGCGTCGGGCATTTTGTAGTAGCCCTTCATGATGTTGTAGCCGCGCGAGCAGAACTCGCCGATCTGGCCGTCAGGCAGCTCCTCGCCGGTTTCAGGGTCGATGATCTTGCACTGCACGTGCGGGAACGCGTAGCCGACGGTCTCGGTGCGCAGGTCGAGCGGGTCGGTCCAGGCGCTCATGGTGGAGCCCGGGGCCGATTCGGTCTGGCCGTACACCGACACGATGCCGGTCATGTTCATCTCGTCGGGCTGCGCGGCGCGCTTCATGAGCTCAGGCGGGCAGCCGGCGCCGGCCATGATGCCGGTGCGCATGTGGCTGAAGTCGGTCTTGCGATAGTCGGCATGGTTGAACATGGCGATGAACATGGTGGGCACGCCGTTGAACGCGGTGACCTTCTCCTGCGTGATGCAGTGCAGCGACGCCTTCGCGCTGAAGTAGGGCATGGGGCACATGGTGGCGCCGTGGGTCATGGACGACGTCATGGACAGCGTCATGCCGAAGCAGTGGAACATGGGCACGTGGATCATGAAGCGGTCCGCGGTGGAAAGGCCCATGCGGTCGCCGATGCACTTGCCGTCGTTGACGACGTTGCGGTGCGTGAGCATGACGCCCTTGGGGAAGCCCGTGGTGCCGGAGGTGTATTGCATGTTGCACACGTCATCGGGGCGCACCTCGGCGGCCATGCGCTGGATCTTCTCAAGCGGCACCAGCTCGGAGCGCTCCATGGCCTGCTCGAAGTTCAGGCAGCCGGGCATGTCGAAGCCGACGGTGATGACGTTGCGCAGGAAGGGAAGGCGCTTGCAGTGCAGCTGGTCGCCGGGCTTGGTGTCGGCGATCTCGGGGCACAGGTCGTTGATGATCTGGCGGTAGTTGGAGTCAAGCGCGCTGTCGATCATGACCAGCGTGTGCGTGTCGGACTGGCGCAGCAGGTACTCGGCCTCGTGGATCTTGTAAGCGGTGTTCACCGTGACCAACACGGCGCCGATCTTCGTGGCGGCCCAAAACGTGATGTACCAGGCAGGTACGTTGGTGGCCCAGATGGCAACCTTGCTGCCGGGCTTGACGCCCATCGACACGAGCGCGCGGGCGAACGTGTCCACGTCGTCGCGGAACTCCTCGTAGGTGCGCGTGTAGTCCAGCGTGGTGTACTTAAAGCAGTACTGGTCGGGGAAGCACTCGACCATCTTGTCGAGCACCTGAGGGAAGGTCAGGTCGATGAGCTCGTCCTTCTTCCACACGTACTCGCCGGTGCCGTCGTGGTTGAGGTAGAGCGTGCGGCGCTTGCCGCGGGTGTCCTCGAACTGCTCCATGTAGTTGACATAATGGGGGAAGATGACCTCCATGTCGGTGAGGTCGGCCATCCACGCGGGGTCCCACTCAAGCGACACGAAGCCGTCGTAGTCGATGGAGGACAGCGCGCGCACCACCTCGTCGATGGGCAGGGTGCCTTCGCCCACCAGGTTGAAGGAGCCGTCGTCGTCGGAGTCGCGCATGTGCACGTGCTTGACGTAGGCGCCCAGGTTCTTGATAGTGGTCGCCGGGCTTTCGCCGCCCACGCGGTAGACGTTGTGGACGTCCCACAGGGCGCCTAGGTAGTCGCTGGCGTAGCGGTCCATGATGTCGGTTAGGCGCGAGGTGCTGGAGAAGATGCCGCTGGATTCGATCAGCAGCACCACGCCGTGTTCCTCGGCGTAAGGGACCAGCTGGGAAAGCGCTGCGTGGATGGCGTCCTCGTCGTCGTGCTGCACGACGACGCACACCATGCCCACGCTGGCGGCCTGAGCCAGGTCGATGAGATCTTTCGCGTCCTGAACCTGCTGCTCGCCGGCCGAGATGTCGACCGAGGAGTCGAACGCGGGGATGGAAAGACCCTTGTCGCGCAGGGCGCGGGCCGTTGCCTGCGTGTTGTAGCGGTCAAGCGGGCCGCCCTTGCCGGTGAACGCCGCGTTGGTGATGGGGTTGTGGATCTCGATGCCCGAGAAATCCATTTCAAGGGCGGTGCTTACGAGCTCGTCCCAGGAGTGGTCAGCCCAGCCGCGGGTGGAAAAGGAAAGCTTCATTAGTTCTGCTCCTCGTAGGCGATCTTGTTGAGCGCGTTGATGTACGCGCGGATGCTGGACTCGACGATGTCGGTGGAGATGCCGCGGCCGGAATACACCTTGCCGTCGGCGATCAGCTTCACGACCGATTCGCCCATGGCCTCGCGGCCCTCGGTGACGGCCTGGATGCTGAAGTCGTCAAGCTCGTAGTGCTTGCCCACGACCGATTCGATGGACTTGAACGAGGAGTCGATGGGGCCGTCGCCCAGGGACACGGCCTCGATGAGCTCGCCGTTCTTACACAGCGAGATGTGCGAGGTGGCCTTGAAGCTCAGACCGGAGTTGATGACGTAGCCGTCCAGGGTGTAGGTGGGCGGCACCTGCAGCGCGGCGGAGGCCACGATGGCGTCCAGCTCGGTGGCGCTCACGCGCTCCTTGCTGGCGGCGATCTTCTTGAAGGCCTCGAACACGGCTTCAGCGTCCTCGTCGGACAGGCTGTAGCCCAGACGCTCGACGTACTGCATGACGGTGGCCTGGTCGTCGCCGGCGGTGAGCACCACGCCCTCGACGGCCTCGGAGACGGTGCCGGTGAACAGGGACGCCTTGGAACGGTCGTCGCAGCACAGGCGGGAGATCTGGTTCATGGCGCGCTTGAGCTCGGTCACGCGCACCTTGCTCTGGGCGCCCAGGGCGTCTGCCTTGGCGGCAAGGATGCGGGCCACGTTGTCGAGCGCGACGACGCCCATGGGGTAGGACGTGGCCTTGACGATGGAGGCGCCGGCCATGACGCCGGCCACGGCGCAGGCATCGGCCATATTAAGGTTGTTGCAGCACGAGATGCCCAGATCGATGCCCTTGAGCTGGGGTGCGGCCTGGTACAGGTCGGCGATGAACTGGGCGAACTCCTCGGGGAGCATGGAACCCGCCGCGTCGCAGACGGTGACCGTCTTGGCGCCGGCGGCGACTACGGCGTCGATGACGCGGGCCAGGTAGGCCACGTCGGTGCGGGTGGCGTCGATGGCCACGAACTCGACGTCGTCGGTGAGCTGGGCACACTTCGCCACCGCCTCTGCGGCGTCGGCGATCAGCGTGTCGGCCTTCTTGCGCTGGATGTACTCCATGCAGGAGGGGCTGACGGCAGCTTCCACCTGCAGACGGACGTGCTTCGCGCCCTTCGCGGCGTTCCAAACGGCCTGGATGCTGTCGTCGTCCATCTTCACCGGCACGGCAAGCGTGCTGTTCTTCACCAGGGAGGCGATGGACTTGATTCGCAAGCTGTCTACCTTGGAGGATTCGATGCCCTCGACCTCGATGGAGCCCACGCCGATACGGTCTAGGATCTTCACGATTTCTAGCTTTTCCTTAAAGGATAGGGAAAGCGCCTTGGAGGCGATTGCCTCCCTCATCGTGATGTCGCTGACACGTATGTCTCTCATGTGTGACTCCTGACCTACTATGCGAACGTGTTCTTCTTTGAAGATGCTGCTCAGCGGTTGATCGCAGCACCCGCAGGTGGCCGAACGCCTGCCAAATGCTAAGAAGATAGGTTATCGCAACTTATAACGTATCAAGCTGTATAACTACGGCATTGTCGTAAATTAATCCAGAGTTAATACAGCAGCGCGGATGTGACCGCAGGTGGTATCCACAGATTGCGAAAAGTATGGGTGCGTGGGGCGAAGAGGGGCGGAGCGTAAGGGGTGCGAGGGCGCGACAACGGGGAGTTGTAGGAATGCCTGAGCATCGGGTTTAGGCTGAGGACCACTCTTCGCCGTAGTGCGTTCGCTTTCTACAGAAAGGTGTGTTGACGTGGTGTTTCTTAACTATCGGGAGGGTTTGCCGCATGCCTGCATCGTCCTTGAGCGACTTGGCGCAACCGATGGTAGGGGGCCTGCCATGGGGAGGGGCGGACACCCCTTGACATACGGTTTTTCGCGTGATATTTTTCATATCGGCAAAATCCTCGAAAGGTGATGACGCAAAGCTATAGGGCCTGAAATGGCAGCCAGTTGCACAGTTCCCCTTTCGGGGAGCCACTGCAGCTGGCTGCTTTTTATTTCTCCAGTTCGGCTTGCAGGTTTTGCTCGCCTTGCGTTGTTGGCGAGCGGGGGTCATAAGCATTGGAACGCGAACTTATGGAGAAGGACTATGACGACTGAGACGACCGCTGAGACCACGACCGAGATCGACGACGACATCACGCTTGCGGACGGCAAGCGCACGCTGACGAACTCGCAGCTGCTTATCCTGGGCTTTATCGCCTCCTACGGCGCGGCGGGTTGCTCCGAGTCCAAGCGTGATATCGCCGAAGCGCTGCAGGTCAGCCTGAAGACCGTCGACCGCGCCATCCTGCGCCTGCGCAAGGAGGGCTTCATCATCTCGGTTGCCCGCTATGCGGAAAACGGCATGCGCCTGAGCAACACCTACCACGTGCCCACGCCGGAGACGAAAGGCGAGCAGCTGCACGCGATCGCCGGCTAAGACGAGCCCTAGCGGACAGGGCGCGTTGCGACGTAGTTACAAATATAGTGGGGTTTTACGGACGGCTTCTCGTCCCTGAAAGCGAAGAGCCTGATTCCAGATGAGAATCAGGCTCTTCGTGTTTTACGATTCGGTTCCCCGAATACGAAAAGACCCGCGGGCTTGCTCGGTCTCCCAAGTGCCCGCGGGCCTTTATGTCGCCGGTCCCGCGAAGCGCTTGGGCTTTGCGGGACCGCGCGTTTTAAGCGTGTGCTAGAAGCGCAGGCTGAGGCAGGACAGGCCGCCGTCGATCTTGCGGTACTCGGAGGTGTCCACCACCAGCGTCTTGTAGCCCAGGTCCTGGACGGCCTTGAGCACGGTGGGGTAGCCCTCGGCCACGATGACGGTGCCGTTGACCCAGATGCAGTTCGCGCCGTAGGCCTCGTCCTCGGGCACGACCACCTTGTTGTACTTGGCGAAGTCGGGCTTGTCGATGAACTCGCCGGACACCAGCATGTTGTTGTCCTCGATGTAGTTCACGCCGGTCTTGAGGTGCAGGACCTCCTCCAGCGGGACCTCGGAGCCCTCCAGGCCCCAACCGGCCAGGATCTCGCAGAACTGGCGGATGCCCTCTTCGTTGGTGCGGGCGGAGCGGCCCACGTAGAAGTGGTCGCCCACCATCATGACGTCGCCGCCGTCAAGGGTGCCGGGGGCGACGATATGCTTGACGTGCTCATCGTCGAAGAAGCGACGGACCACGGGCTCGATCTCGTCCTTCTCACCGTTACGGCTGGCAGCGCCGGGGTTGGTGATGATGGCGCCGCAGCGGGTGATGACGGCCGGGTCCTCGACGAAGCAGCTGTCCGGAAACTGCTCGAGCGCAGGCAGGACGGTGACGTCGACGCCGCACTGCTCGAGGGCATGCTCGTAGTCGTAGTGCTCCTCGATGGCGCGCTCGTAGATGGGCTGGCCCAGCTCGGGTGCGCTGGTGATGCCGTCGCACAGCGACTTACCAGGGCGGCGGATGATGACATGGTTGAACTTCGTCATGCTTCTCTCTCCTTGGGTGCATGGTTGCCGGCGCGCATTGCAGCTGCTTGTCGCGCGGCACGTTCGTAGGGATAAAAGATAGCTGCCTCCTTGGGCATTATAGCCCCGAAGCCGGCGAAACGAGCCGGAAACAAAGTGTTGCCCGCGGCGGACTTAATGTCGGGGTGTGGACCCGCAGGTCAGCGGGCTATTCGACCGCGGTTTCGCTTGGCGGGCTTTCCCGATGCGGGGCTTTCGCCACTCGAAGATCCACCGGCTGCGGAGTCGGCCACGGCCGCTTCGCCGCCCTTGTCGCCGAGCTGGGTTGCCACGATGGCGGCGAAGATGAACGCGAAGCCCACCGCCATGCGGGCTGTGAGCACCTCGCCGAAGAACGCCACGCTGAACAGCGCGCAAAATACGCTTTCAAGCGAGCAGAGCAGGCCCGCCTCGGAGGGCGACAGGTGGGCCTGCGCCGTGTTCTGAGCCACGGCGCCGAAGGCCGCCGAGAGCATGGCGACGTAGGTCATGGCGCCGATGAACTCGGGCGTTGCCACCTGCGCCGCCGTGGGCATGGGTTGCGTGACCAGGGCAAGCAACAGGGCCAGGATACCCGCAGTGAACTGCTGGATGACGGTGATGGTCAGGACGTCGTTGTCGCGCATGACCAGGCCGATGATCACGATCTCGGCGCCGTAGAGGAATGCCGAGGCGATGCTGACGCCGTCTCCCAAGCTGACGGAGAAGCCCTCGGTCAGCGACACCAGCCCGATGCCGACGGTGCAGATAGCCGCCGCGATAAGGGTCTTCGCGGGCGGGCGACGGCGGGAGACAGCCCACCAGATAAACGGCACGGTCAGGCAATAGCATGCGCTCAAAAAGGCGTTCTTCGAGGGCGTGGTCAGGCCAAGGCCCAGAAACTGCGTCCAGAAGCCCACGAACGTGGCAACGCCGATGATCAGGCCCGCCTTCAGCGTTTTACGGCAGAAATTGCGCTTGAGGTGGGGAAACAAGAGGATGACCAACACGATGCCCGCCCCAAGGAAGCGGATGGAGGTGAACCATGTGGCGCCCACGGTGCCGATGGCGCTTTTACCGATCACGAAGCCCAGGCCCCAAACGGCAGCAGCCGTCATAAGGATGAGGCGATATACGTTCAGCGGGTACTGCTTGTCGGGGACGCCCATGATTGCTCACGCTCCTGGCTACTCGGAGAAACGATACGGTTAGTGCAACGGGACTAGGATGTCGGCTGCCTCTTCAAGCGAATGCGCGAAATGAATGCCCCGCTGCCTGCGCGGCGAGGAAAGCCCCATATCGACCATTCGATTGAGAAGCGCGCGCAGATCATCGTAGAAACCGTTCAAGTTGAACAGTATGCACGGCGCATCCAACTGTGCAAGGGCTACGAGGGAAATGACCTCCGAAACCTCCTCCAATGTCCCCGTCCCCCCGGCATGGGGAGCACGGGCATCGTGCGGTTTCGGCGCTTTCGGTGACGGATTAACAGATGTGAGACGGCTATTGCGCGCGAACGAGGTTTTGATAGCCGGTGCCCCAGGTTGCCATGCTTTCGATGATAGGGCGCATGGTGTCGCCCAGATCGCTCAAAGCGTATTCGGTATGCGGCGGGATCTCAGGGAACACGGTGCGCGTGATCAGGCCGTCCTTCTCCAGCGCGCGCAGATTATCCGTAAGCACCTTCTCGCTGATGCCGGGAATGGCTCGTCGCAGTTCGCTGAAACGGAAGGGTTTGTCCATGAGCTGCTGGATGATGAAGATCTTCCATTTGTTGCCGATGAGCATAAGCGTGGTGGCAACGGGACAGGGCGGCAGTTCTTCCTTGGTGAGCACGAGCGTTTCCTTTCGCGCAGGTCAAAGCCTACTTACATAAAGGTTGGTACCTAATAGATTAGTGGCTACTTCCGGATTCGACGGTTGTTTTGGACAATCATTATAGACGCCCGCCAAGGAGGCGTCACGAATCAGGAGGAGAAGAAAATGAGCAATCTGGACAACGTCGTTTCCGGCGCTTGCGGCACCGCCTGCGGCTCCGCCGACCCCAAGGCCGCCCCGGCTTGCGGCTCTGCCGATCCCGCGCCCGCTTGCGGTTCTGCCGACCCGGCGCCCGCCTGCGGCAGCGCCGATCCCGCGCCCGCTTGCGGCACGAAGGATCCCGAATAGCGCAATCGGGCTCCTGGGCGCACTTGCGCGAAGGGCGCAGCTGGGGTCCAACCGCCCCGGCCGCGCCCTGCTGCGCGGCGCTTGCGGCAGGCGATCAGCCCGGCTCATCCGCACACCCTGTGATGCGCGGACAAGCCGGGCCCATTGACCGGACCGCAGCAGGCCCGCACGTAGACTCTGATGGAAACCGCTCCGTAATCCCCGTCGAAAGGCCAGATCATGAACCTGAAAACCTGTCTTGAGAAGCTCAAGCTCATCGGCACGCTCGATTTTGCGAACGTGGCCGAGGACGGGTCGCCCCAGGTGCGCTGCATCAGCGCGCTGCATTATGAGCCCGATGCCGTGTACTTCCTCACCTCGCGCGGCAAGCCGTTCGCACGCGATCTTGCCCGTGATGGGCGCGTGCAGGCCGTGGGGCGCACGCGCTTCAACGAGATGCTGCGGCTGTCGGGTACCGCACGGGAGGTTGCGGGTGCCGAGGGCGTGCGCATTTGCGACCTCATCTATGTCGAGCAGCCCTATCTAGCAAACGTTTACCCTGGTCAAACGCGCGATATCAACGTGATTTTCGAAATCTGCGACGTGTCCATCGAGTACTTCAACCTAGGCGTGCACCCGATCTTTCGCGAAACCTATCGCTTGGATGGGAATGTGGCGCAGGCTCGCGGCTATCGCATCACCGACGCGTGCATCGGCTGCGGGACGTGCCAAGGCGTGTGCCCGCAGGGGGTCATTGAGGAAGGCGAACCCGGCGAGCCGTTCCGCATCCGTGCGCAGAACTGCCTGCATTGCGGCGCGTGCTTCGAGGCTTGTCCCGTTGACGCTATCGAACGCGTAGGGGAGTAGGCCGACCGCGGGCTCGGCGATGTGCCGCCGCGACGCATGCGTCGCCCGGTTCGAAAGCCGACCGCGCACGAGACGAATCCGGCATGCGGTCAAACTGCGTTTCAGGGAACGCGAACACGAACGGAAAGGAGCAGCATAGCCATGCAACATGATCAGAAACCCGAGCAGAACGAGCAGGAATCGAAATCGGTCACAACCGGTCACCGCAATGTGCAACTCTCACAGGACTTGCGTCCTATCTTCGCCTTCCAATGGCATGTGTGAGCGCATGGGCCGCCAGCCCTACTTCTACATCACCGGCGGCGACCCCATCCTGCATCGCGACTTCTGGCGTTTAGCTGAGGAGCTGCATACGCGCGGGGCCATGTGGTGCATCATGGGCAACCCGTTCCATCTGACCGACGGGGTATGCCGCCGCATGCGCGAGCTTGGTTGCCGCAAATATCAGCTGAGTTTGGACGGATCGAACGCCGCCACCCACAACCTGTTTCGCAAACCCGGCAGCTTCGACGACACGCTGCGCGCGGCGGCATGCATCAAGCGCTCGGGCATGTGGTTGGCGCTCATGAGCACCGTGAGCAGCATGAACGCGGCTGAGCTGCCCGACATGATCGAACTGGCGGCCCGTATCGAGGCCGATGTGTTCGCCTTCGGGCGCTACTGTCCAACGAAGGGCCAGCGTCTCGAGGAGTTCCATATGGAGCCGCTCGAGTACCGCGCGCTCCTGGTAGCGTGCCAGGAGCGCATCGATGAGCTGCAGACAGCGGGCTGCAAGACGACGTTCCAGAAGAAGGATCATTTGTGGACGTTGCTCGACTGGGAGCAGGGCCGCTTCCGCATCCCGGAAGGCGCGCAGTGCGGCAAGGTCTATGACGGCTGCCATTGCGGTATCGCGCACATGACCGTGCTGCCGACCGGCGACGTCTACGCATGCCGTCGCATGGAGAGCAAGATCGGCAACGTGCACGAAGCCAGCATGTACGACCTGTTCATGGGGCAGAACATGGAAGCGCTTCGCGAGTTTTCGAAGTTCGAGAAGTGCAGCCGCTGCGAGCTGGCGGGATGGTGCCGCGGCTGTCCGGCGGTAGCTGCCGGCTACACCGGCAACATGTACGCGCCCGACCCGCAATGCTGGAAGGAAGTCGATTAGCATGCTTTGCGTTTGCTGATGCGGCGCTTCGCCATGCGGAACCGGACGGATACGAGCGCGTGTGCTTTGTGATTCTGAGCTATCGCGACGGCGAACCGCCGCATCGCAAGCCGCATCGTGCGGGGCGAACGCGTATCGTGGAGTAAGCGCCTGCGTTTATGCTGGCGGCAGGTAAGATGGGCAGGAAGGTTCGAAGATGATCTTGGGATGCGGCCGCGTGGCCGAGAAGGGTGCCGTAGCGTGTGACATCGAGCGCCTCGACCAGGCGCTCGAGAGCGCCGATGCCGTACTGGTAGGTGCGGGCGCCGGATTGTCCACAGCGGCAGGCTTTACGTACTCCGGTCCTCGCTTCGAGCAGCACTTCGCCGATTTTCGCGAACGCTACGGCTTCACCGACATGTATTCGGGCGGGTTCTACCCTTACGCCACCGCTGAAGAACGATGGGCGTTTTGGAGTCGCTACGTCATGGTGAACCGTTATGACCTGGGGCCGAACCCGTTGTACGTTCAGTTGCGCAAGTTGCTTGCGGGGCGCGACTATTTCGTGCTGACCACCAACGTGGACCATCAGTTCCAGCTGGCCGGATTCGACAAGCAGCGCCTGTTCTACACGCAGGGCGACTATGGCCTGTTTCAGTGTAGCAAGCCCTGCTGTCGCGAAACGTTCGATAACGAAGATGCCGTTCGTGCCATGTTCGAGCAGCAACGCGATTTGCGCATTCCCAGCGAGCTGATCCCGCGCTGTCCGCATTGCGGCGCGGAGATGTCCATGAACCTGCGTGCTGACGACACATTCGTGCAGGATGACGGCTGGTTTGCGGCAGCGGCGCGCTATCGCGACTTCGAACGCCGCCATAGGGGCATGCGGGTTCTCCACCTGGAGCTTGGCGTGGGGTATAACACGCCCGCGATCATCAAGTACCCGTTTTGGCGTGCAACCTTGGAAAACCCGCAGGCCACGTATGCCTGCCTGAACATGGGCGAGGCTGTGGCCCCGAAGGAGATCGCCGAACGTTCCATCTGCTTGAACGCCGACCTAGCAGAAACGCTCTCGCAGCTTGAATCGGCGTTAGCAAGCTAGAAGGCGCCGAAGCCCAAGTGCTTCGGCGCCTTCGCAAACTATCTCTTTACCTGGGAAAACGCTTCCTAGAAATTGACGTTGCCGACCTCGGACAGCTTCAGGTCGGGGTTGTGGTCGATTGCCCAGTTCACGTTCCAGGAGTTCGTGAAAAGAAGCAGCCTGCCGCCGCGCATGTCCTCGACCAGCTTGGTGTCGCGCGTGATGTTCAGGCGCGAGGTGTCCAGCTCGTTGAGGTCGTTGGCGATCCAGCGGATGTCGGTGTAAGGCATGCCCTGGCGACGCACTTCCACGCCGTATTCGTTCTTCAGGCGCGTTTCAAGCACGTCGAGCTGCAGCACGCCGACGACGCCGCAGATGACGCTTTCCATGCCGAAGCCGGGCTCGCGGAAGATCTGCACGGCGCCTTCCTGGGCCAACTCATGCATGCCCTTCACGAACTGCTTGCGCTTGAGCGTGTTCACCTGCGTGATGCGCGCGAAATGCTCCGGCGAGAACGTGGGGATGGGCGGGAACTGCACGTGCTCTCCCTTGCACACCGTATCGCCGATGCTGAAGATGCCGGGGTCGAACAGGCCCACGATGTCGCCGGCGTACGCCTCGTCGACCGTTGCGCGGTCGTCGGCCATGAGCGACGTGCCCGTTGCCAGCTTCAGCTTCTTGCCGCCCTGCACGTGGAACGCCTCCATGCCGCGCTCGAACTTGCCCGAGCAGATGCGCACGAACGCGATGCGGTCGCGGTGGTTCTTGTCCATGTTCGCCTGGATCTTGAACACGAAGCCCGCGAACTCCTTGCGCTGCGGATCGACCAGGTCGCCCGAAAGCGTGTCAGTGTAGGGCAGCGGGGCGGGGGCCAGGCGCAGGAACTCCTTCAGGAACGGCTCCACGCCGAAGTTGGTGAGCGCCGAGCCGAAGAACACCGGCGACAGCTTGCCTGCGCGCACCGCGTCCAAGTCGAACTCGTCGGCGGCGCCGTCGAGCAGCTCGATGTCGTCCATGAGGTTCTGGTGGTTGTCGGAGCCGATGAGCTCGTCAAGGGCGGCGTCGCCCAGCTCGGCCTCGATCTCAGCGACCTTCTTGGCGGAGTTTCCGCGGCCCTCGCCGTCGAAGGCGATGACGTTGCGCGTTTGGCGGTCGAACACGCCGCGGAACGTGCGGCCGTTGCCGATGGGCCAGTTCATGGGGTAGGTGCCGATGCCGAGCACCGTTTCGATCTCTTCCATGAGCTCGAACGGGTCGCGGCTTTCGCGGTCCATCTTGTTCACAAACGTGAAGATGGGGATGTGGCGCAGCGTGCACACCTTGAACAGCTTCTTCGTTTGCGCCTCGACGCCCTTGGCGGCGTCGATGACCATGACGGCGGCGTCGGCGGCCATGAGCGTGCGGTACGTGTCCTCGGAAAAGTCCTGGTGACCGGGGGTATCAAGGATGTTGACGCAGCAGCCGTCGTGCTCGAACTGCAGCACGGAGGAGGTGACGGAGATGCCGCGCTCCTTCTCGATGTCCATCCAGTCGGAGACGGCGTGCTTCGAGCTTGCCTTTCCCTTGACCGAGCCGGCGGTCTGGATGCTGCCTGAATACAGCAGCAGCTTCTCGGTCAGCGTGGTTTTGCCCGCGTCGGGGTGCGAGATGATCGCGAACGTGCGACGCGACGCGATGTGTTCTGCCAGCGTTGGCATGGGGTTCCTTTCCGCAAAACGGCCGATGACGCGCCCTGTGACACGTTGCCGGCCGATGTGGTTTAAGCGTAACTAAGTTAGTATAGCGGCGAAAAGGAAAGCGGGGAAGCGATTCCGCGGAATCGCCAGGCAACGTTTATCGTGCCTCGGCCAAGTAGCGCAGGCGTTCGGCTTCGCGGTCGCGGGCCTCGGATGCGCAGGCGGCGGCGAAGGGGCCGTTCTCCGGATCGAGGCATTGTTCGATCGGCACGCTGATTGGATGGAACAGCACCTGAACGTTCTTGCCGCGGTCGGCCGCTAGGCTTTCGAACGCATCCAGGAGCGGCCAGTCGACCGTGTCCATGGCGCCCGAGAGCACTACGCCGCAGAACAGCGGGACCTCGCAGCCTGCTGGCATCTTTCCGCGGTTTTTGCGCCACAGCCAGGTGATGAGCGCGTCCTTAGCCAGGTTGACGGGAGGCATGTTGCTGCCGGCGGCACGGTGCGGTGCCAGGGGCTCGATGGGGCAGCGCATGTGCGTGACCGTGACGCCCAGTTCCGCAACTGCCTGGGAAAGCGCGTCGAACACGGCCGGCACTGCATGCGTGTGCTGGTGGCTATCCACGCGCATCGTGCACTTCATCTGGGGAAACGCGGTTAGGTAGCGCTGGATCTGCGCGACGCACTCGCGTTGGAGCTGCTGACGGAAGGCCCAGCGCTGCGCGCCCATCGACAGTTTCCAGAGGCCGACGAAGTCGTTCGCAAACGTGCCGCGCTGGTTCACCAGCAGGGGAACTTCCGCAACCGGGGCGCACGGACGGCCCTCTACCAGATTCAGGTGCAGCGCCATGGCCAGCTTGCCGGATTCCACGTAGGGGCGCGCCATTTCAGCCGCCGCCTCGAAGGCGGGGCTGTTCGCGAAAATGCTGACCGACGACAGCGCGCCCTGGCCGCCGCAAACCTGCGACAGCTTGAGGATTTCGGCTGCCTGCTGCTCCGTAATGCCGTAGTCGTCCGCATGGAACGTGACGCTCATAATGCCCCTCTTACCTTATCTACCTGCGGTTATGAAAACCCTAGGGTAGCCCCTGGGTTTTTCTACGCAGGTTATTCCCGCTTGCGCATGCAATGTTAGACTAGCAGCGCATTATGACAGGTTTCTAGGCGAAGGCAAACAACATGAAGCTCTCACGCGGCGCGCACGTACGTTTATCATCAAGCGCGTTTCATATTATCCTGCTTGTCGCAGGTGCCGCCTTCCTGCTCACCGACGCGTTCCATGGCAACGTGTGGTTCGACGAAAGCTACTCGGTGGGAATCGCTAACCACAGCTTCGCCGACATCTGGTACTACAGCTCCGGCGACGTGCACCCCGTGCTGATTTACTGGGCGCTGCACGTGCTGAACCTGGTTTTCGGGCAGAGCATCACCATATATCGCCTGTTCACCGTGGCGGGCGCTATTGCCATGGCGGTGCTGGGCTACACCCATGTGCGCCGCGACGCCGGCTGGGCGACCGGCGTGCTGTTCAGCTTCTTCGCCCTGTTCACGCCTTATATCTCGCTGATGGCCGTTGAGATCCGCATGTACTCGTGGGCAACGTTCGCCGTGATGCTGTGCTTCATCTATGCCATGCGCATCATCGGCACGCAGCTGGCCACGCCGCCGGCGCGCATCGCCGAGGCAGCCCGGGGGCTGAAGTGCTGGGCGGGCACGCCGCGACGCTGGTGGATCACGTGCTTCGCGTCTAGCTTGGCGTGCGCGTACCTGCATTATTTCGGCGCCATGTCGGCGTTCATGATCAACGTCGTGCTGCTGTTCGCCCTTGGCGCGCGTGCCTGGCGGCATCGCAAAGGCGGCCCCAATCCGCTGCCTGAGCAGGCAGTTCGCGCGGGTGCACCGCTGCGCGTGCTGATCATCGGCTGCGTTGCCCAGGTAGCGCTGTACCTGCCGTGGATCGTCACCGCCGTGACCAGCCAGATGGGCGTGGTAGGTGGCACCTACTGGGCGAAGATCGTGTTCCCGACCACCTATATCGAGCTGGCCACGTACGCATTTTTGACCAGCCTCTTGTCGTTTGCAGCGCGCGGCAGCTACGGCGTGGTACCGCAGGTGATCGTGCAGGGCATCGGCTATGCGGCCGTAGCGGTGCTGGCGTTCTTGATCGCGTGGGCGGCGCGTTGGGCCACGTGGCGCGTAGGGTTGCATCGCGCCGCGCGCCAACAGCAGATCGCGGCGGCGAAGGCGCAGCACACGGACGGAGCCGCGAGCGCAAGCGCGGGAACGGCAGCTAAGCTCGACGAGGGCGTGGCTTCTTACCCGGCCGCAAGCGCGACCGCGGCCGCCTACCCCGTGAAACATCTGCGCTTGAAGCGCTTCTACGCGTGGTTGGTTTCCGATCCTATTGCGCCGGTGGCTGCGGCGCTGGTGGTGTACTTCGGCGTGTTCGCCATTTCCTGGACGGCATCCATGGTCATGAACTCCATGATCTTGTATTACCGCTACTTGTTCGTGGCCATCGGCCCGCTGCTGTTCGCCATTGCGGCGGTGCTGTCGCATGTGCGTACGAAACCGCTGGTGGCAGGCGTGGTAGCAGTCACGCTGGCGGCTTCCGTGGCGAACCAGGCGCTGCTTGTGCGCGACGACTACGACCCGGCCAACAACGTTCCCTTGCAGCAGTTCCGCGAAACGGTCGACCGCGTTGCCGGACAGAACGGCGGCCAGTCGCCCCTGGTGGTTTCCACCGATATCGGCTACATGGGCGTCACGTCGGTCATGTGCCCCGACATCCCGCAAACCTATATGGATTGGCAGAAGGGCAACTGGGACCGTGCGTACATGGCGTATTCGCCCACACTTGTCAGCAAGATGAGCTGGGAGATCATCTTCAACAACTTCCATGGCACCTTCATCTGCCTGGGCCAGGCGCAAAACAACAGCCTGCCGCGCGACATTTCCGACCTCAGCCAAAAAGACGGCTTCAACCTGGTGGAATACCATACCTACTACCGTCCCTACGAACGCACCTGGATGACCATCGCCGTGATGACCAAGTCGTAGGCGGGCAGCATTGCGTGCCGCAACCGATGGTTGACTGGGTATACCAAAAGGTAACGTAAAATTCTTTGCGCACTTTGAAAGCTGAACGCGTCCAGAAAAAAGAAAAGACATGGCGCGTACCGTCGGTATGATTTGAGTGTCGAATTCAATCATGCTAGGAGGCAG
>NZ_CABQJR010000005.1 GCF_902464545.1 uncultured Senegalimassilia sp. | reverse complement strand
GGCCATCTTGCCGGTCTCGGGGTCGAGCCAGTACCAGGACCCGCCCCAGGACAGCCAGCCCGAACCCATGCGGCCCGAGGCGTCGACCCAGTACCAGGAGCCCGCCCAGCCGGCGACCCAGCGCTGGCCCGACAGCGTGCCGTCGCCAAGCAGGTACCACCACGCGCCGCCGCCGTCCTGCGCCCAGCCGACGGCCATGGCCCCGCTCTCCGGGTCCAGCCAGTACCACGCGCCGTCCCACAGCCAGCCGGCGTCCATGCGCCCGGAGCCGGCCAGGTGGTACCAGCGCCCGCCGGTCGCCTGCCAGCCGGTGAGCATGCGGCCCGAGCCGTCCGCCAGGTACCAGTCCCCGCCGCCGTCGCGGAACCAGCCGGCCGCCATCTTGCCGCTTTGCGGGTCCAGCCAGTACCAGGCGCCGTCCCACAGCCAGCCGGTGGTCAGCGCGCCCGAGGGGCTCGTGCGGTACCACGCGCCGTCCCAGGCCCAGCCCCGCCCGGTGAGCAGCGCGCCGGAGGCGGTGGCGTGCCACAGCGACCCCTGCGCCTCGAAGGTTCCCTCGGCCATGCGCCCGTCCTCGCCCAGCCAGTACCAGGAGCCGCGGTCGCTCACCCAGCGGGCCTCGGCGGCGCAGGGGGAGCCGTCGAACCAGTACCACGCGCCCTCGAAGCTCTTCCACCCGCTGGCGGCGCACGGCTCGCCGTTCTTGGTCCACGTCAGGTGCGGGGACGACTCGGACGGCTCGAGGGCGTAGACGTCCTCGGCAGGGGACGCGGGCTTCGCTTCGCCGCTGCCTTCGCCGGCGGCTGGGCTCGCGTCCGCTGCAGGTATGGTGGTGGCCGGATCTGCCGCTGGGGCATCCACGAGCTGATCGGCACCTCGCTCGATTGTGCTTGATGTCGTTTCGTCAGCTATGGCGATGCTTGCGTTTCCTGCGCTTGAGATCGCGGTGCAGCACGCTGCCGCCAACGCGACGATGGCGGCTTGTCGAGTGGCGCTTCGGAAGTATGCGAGCGCTGTGAAGCGTCTGTTCTCCATCTTGTTCCTTTCCCTGGTGTCCGTGAAGCCTAGCTTCGAGATTACATCTTTGTCGATTGCCTCTTGTGTGGCATTTTGCAAGAGGTTTGGCGGCAAGCGCAAAACGCCGGGGCGCAGGTGGGTTTTCATCTGCGCCCCGGCATAATATGCTATCGGGCTTAGCCCATGTATGTTACGACTTTTGTGTTGTATGGAATGTTGTCGTATACCCATTTCGCTCGGTCAAGGGTCAATCGAACGCAACCGTGAGAGATGTTCACGCCTTGACGGTTATCCATTTCCACGAAAGTCCCCTGATAGTACTCGCCGGAATGAATCAGGTAGTCACCATAGAATTGAGTGTAATAGTAACAGCTGAATCCTGATCCGAACACGTATCCTTTAATGCCGACGGTATACTCGCCGAGAACCGTAGGCGTTGCCCAGGCTCCCGTTGAGCAGCTCCAGTGATATTGAAGCTTCCAATTTCCTTGCCATCCCCAATATACGCCGAATTCGTTGTTAACGGTGTCTATCATAATGAGCCAGTTTGTTGCGCTGTAATAGCCTTGCGCTCGCTGGGTCATGGGGTCGGCATAAGGGTCCCATGCTCCACTGGCGTTGAAGTAGTAATAACCTCCATCGACGTATTGCCAGCCGGTTAACATGGCGCCGCTTGCGCTAAGCCAATACCAAGTTCCGTTTTCGTTGAGCCATCCGGTTTTCATCGCGCCCGATGAGGGGTCGAGATAGTACCAAGCTCCATTGACGTACTGCCATCCGGTTTTCATTTCGCCGCTTTGAGCCATGAGATACCACGCCCCGTTGGCGCTTACCCATCCGGTTTCCATCGCTCCTTGGCTGCCGAACCAATACCAGTTGCCGTCAATCATCTGCCATTGCGTTGCCATGGCTCCTGAATCCGGTTTGGCATAAAAGTCGAATCCGTCGATTTTGACCCATCCGGATAGAGGCGCATCGGAGTCGTCTAGCAGCACCAGTTCGCCGTTGGTCTTGCTGGCGTTTGCGGTTAGCTTTCCGTTTGCGGTGGCAAAGCGGTATTTTCCGGTGTCGTCAATGGGAACCCATTGTTTTTCAACCATCGATCCAGATTCGGCGAAGTAATAGTTCTGCTTGCCGATTGTTTCCAGGCCGGTGGCCATCTTGCCGGTCTCGGGGTCGAGCCAGTACCAGGACCCGCCCCAGGACAGCCAGCCCGAACCCATGCGGCCCGAGGCGTCGACCCAGTACCAGGAGCCCGCCCAGCCGGCGACCCAGCGCTGGCCCGACAGCGTGCCGTCGCCAAGCAGGTACCACCACGCGCCGCCGCCGTCCTGCGCCCAGCCGACGGCCATGGCCCCGCTCTCCGGGTCCAGCCAGTACCACGCGCCGTCCCACAGCCAGCCGGCGTCCATGCGCCCGGAGCCGGCCAGGTGGTACCAGCGCCCGCCGGTCGCCTGCCAGCCGGTGAGCATGCGGCCCGAGCCGTCCGCCAGGTACCAGTCCCCGCCGCCGTCGCGGAACCAGCCGGCCGCCATCTTGCCGCTTTGCGGGTCCAGCCAGTACCAGGCGCCGTCCCACAGCCAGCCGGTGGTCAGCGCGCCCGAGGGGCTCGTGCGGTACCACGCGCCGTCCCAGGCCCAGCCCCGCCCGGTGAGCAGCGCGCCGGAGGCGGTGGCGTGCCACAGCGACCCCTGCGCCTCGAAGGTTCCCTCGGCCATGCGCCCGTCCTCGCCCAGCCAGTACCAGGAGCCGCGGTCGCTCACCCAGCGGGCCTCGGCGGCGCAGGGGGAGCCGTCGAACCAGTACCACGCGCCCTCGAAGCTCTTCCACCCGCTGGCGGCGCACGGCTCGCCGTTCTTGGTCCACGTCAGGTGCGGGGACGACTCGGACGGCTCGAGGGCGTAGACGTCCTCGGCAGGGGACGCGGGCTTCGCTTCGCCGCTGCCTTCGCCGGCGGCTGGGCTCGCGTCCGCTGCAGGTATGGTGGTGGCCGAAAGAGCGCTTTTGTTCGATTTGTCGGTTGCGCTCTCTTTCGCGGTTGTGTCGACCTCAGGCGAAGATTCTTCGACTGTCGAAACCTGTGCGGTGGTTGATTCGCTGTTTTGAACCGGCTCTTCGGCGATTGCTGGAGACGTGTATCCCATGCACAGTGCTAGGCATGTCGCCGTCGGTAAAACGGCTAGTTTTCGCCATTGAAACGGATTTCGGTGCTTTCTTCTGCTCACAAGATGCTCCTCTCCTCTATAGTGGTGCTACTTACAGTTCCGAATTTCTAAGTTCAGAATAGCGTATAGGAGTGTGTTGGTCTTGTTTAATCGGGTGACTTTGCCTTTGATTTGTGCGTTAGCGGTGGCGCTGTCGCTTGTTGTTCCTGTTTGCTCGTTTGCCGATGTTGCTGATGATGCATGCGCCGAGCGCGAGTCGGATGGATTTGCTAACGAATATGACCAAGGTTCCGGTTCGTATGCAAATAGTTGGCGTTACGGAAATTCCGATGCCTATGGAGAGGGAACCGGTTTCGCGTTGTTTGCAAACCGGCTCAATTCGTGGTGGAGCGAGAGCGGCGTTTGGTATGGCTCAAACGGGACGATAGTCAATAGCGCCGTGGGATTCGGCGTTGATGTTTCGGAGCATCAGGGCTATATCGATTGGTCTCAGGTTCAGTCTTCCGGTGTGACGTATGCGATTCTTCGATGCGGCTATGGAAGCGATTATTCGAATCAGGACGACAAGCGATTTCTGAGAAATGTTCAGGAATGCCAGCGTTATGGGATTCCTTTTGGCGTGTATCTGTATTCATATGCTACCGATAATGCAATGGCCCAAAGCGAAGCAGAGCATACCTTGAGGCTTTTGCGAGAAGCCGGCCTTAGCCCTTATAGCCTTTCTTATCCTGTTTACTATGATATGGAAGACGAGAATCAGCAGGGGAAACTTGGATCCGCGGCTTTAGGGAGTATCGCTTCGACATATTGCAATGCTATTGCTGCTGCTGGTTATACGCCAGGTGTGTACGCGAATACCAATTGGTGGACCAACCGTTTGACCGACTCCGCTTTCTCCTCTTGGCCTCGTTGGGTCGCTCAATATAACTGTGAATGCACGTATTTCGGCAAATATGGGATGTGGCAGGCTGACAGCAATACATCGATTAAGGGCATTGACGGGAGAGTAGATATCAATTTCGATTTTGCGGGCCCGATTCGCCACAAAGATACGTGGGTTTTCTCTAATGGTTCTTGGTGGTATCAGTATAAAAATGGGAGCTACCCGTCGAATGGCTGGGCCTATATCGATAACGCATGGTATTACTTTGATTCCGCTGGCTGGATGCAGACCGGTTGGGTTCTTTCGAATGGCAGTTGGTACTATTTGAACTCATCCGGCGCCATGTTGAATGGTTGGCAGTGGGTTAATGGTTCCTGGTACTACCTCGACCCCGCAAACGGTGCGATGGTGACCGGTTGGCTGAAGGACGGTCAGAGCTGGTACTGGCTGACCCCGTCCGGCGCGATGGCAGTTGGCTGGGCCGATGCCTGGGGGACGTGGTACTACATGGGCGGAAGCGGCGCTATGCTTTCCGGCTGGCAGTTTGTGGGGGGAGCTTGGTACTACCTCGATCCCGAAAACGGCGCCATGGCAACTGGATGGCTGAAGGAGGGTCAGAGCTGGTACTGGCTAAACGAATCTGGAGCTATGGGCATCGGCTGGTTGTTTGTAAACGGTTCTTGGTATTGGTCGGATAACTCGGGATGCCTGAGAACAGGTTGGAATCAAATCGGGGCTAACTACTATTATCTCGACCCTACTAGCTGCGCTATGCATATTGGTTGGATAGACGATGAAGGTACCTGGTATTACTGCGACGGTTCTGGCGCGATGGGTACGGGGTGGCAGTTCGTGAATGGCAGCTGGTATTGCTTCTCCGATGCAGGCAAGATGCTGGTTGGGGAGCAAACTATCGAAGGCGTTGCGTATCGATTCGCGTCATCTGGCGCAATGGTTACGGGTTGGTTTAACGACGGAGTTGCCTGGCGTTTTTATTGCGGTTCTGGAGCGATGAAATCATCTTCGTGGGAAGGGGATTACTACCTTCTTGAAGATGGCACTATGGCAAAAGACCAGTGGATCGGTTCGTATTATGTTGGATCGGACGGAAGATGGATTCCTGGATACTAGATTGATGCAGTTGGCCGGCTGGAAATGGCCGGGCTGCGCTTAGCGTCTTCCTCTCATACAAAAGCAGGCCGGGTCGCTTTGGTGGCGATCCGGCCTGCTTTGTTGTTTGGCGTGGCGTTGGCGCTTCGCGCGTGGGTTTCCGCTTTCTACTTCCCCAAAACCTCTCGCAAGGCTTCTACTGCCTTCGCGTATGCCTCGTCCAGCTCTGGGAGCAGCTTGGTTGCTGCGGCTTCGTCGCCGTTTCTTAGGGCGTCGTTCATGCTTTTCGCCAGCTTGTGCACGCTGGTGAGCGAGAGGTTGCCGGCTACGCCTTTGAGGGCGTGGGCTTCCGTCTCCGCGGTTGCCAGGTCGCCTGCGGCGAACGCGCGGCGGACGTTGGGCATGTGGGGGTCGTCGAGGAACAGCTCGGCCAGCTTTAGGTATAGCGATTCGTTGCCTTCGAAGCGGTCGATGATGTCCTCGTAATCTATGTCGGCGTTTTGCAACGCGGCAATGTCTTTTTCGTCCATTGTGCCTCCCTGGGTTTCGGACGTGTTCGTCCTTGGAAGTATAATCCGGGCCATGACGAATCGTAATCAACAGTATCATGACCCTTTCGAGCCGGGCGTCTCCTCGCCCGAGTTCGAGCAATATGCCCGCCAAAGCTACGCCTCTCACGGCGGGCGCGGCGCAGCACGGCCCGGCAACCCCGACGCAGCTCGTCCTGTTGCCCCTGGTGCGCCTGCCGGCCGCAGCGGGCAGCCTGCGCAGCCCGTCAACACTCCCTATAGCCGCTGGTCGCGCGGCGGGTCGGGAACGTCACGCATGCCGGGCGGCTCGGCTGCCGCCGGCGCGCATGCCGGCAACCCGGCGCAGCCTGCGTATGCGCGCCACGGCCGTCACGGCGCCGTGCGTCCGCAGCAGGGCTGGGCTTCGCCTTCCGAAACCTGCGACATGGGCTTCGCCGGGTCAGCCGGCGCCTATGTCAGCCCGCTCAAGCGCTTCGCTGGCCTTGTCATCTGCGTGCTGATCGCCGTGCTCATTGAGGTGTTCGGCTTCAACCTGGCCTTCTTCACGTCCATGACCTACCCGCAGGTGGGGACGTACCTGGTCAACGGCGTGTCGGCAGGCACCGAAGGCGCGCTGACGCTCGACTCGTCCGCGAACTATTTCGAAATCACGGGCCTTGACGACACCGTCCGCAGCATCCACTTCACCCCTCAGCTCAACGACCCCGCGGCGGCAGCTAAGGCCACCGATAGCAAGCTGCAGGTGGTCATGTATCTGCAGGACGAAGGCAACGCGAACTACTATCAGCTGCCGGCGGTCTCGGTCGATCCGAAGGACGCCGCCAGCACCTATATCAGCTTGGACCCGGCGGGCGACTGCCATTCCATCTACGTTTCGATCACGAACCTGGCCGACGTGGGCCCGGTGACCGTGACGGGCATCGGGCTGAACCAGCAGGTGCCGCTCGACATCGACCCGCTGCGTTTCGCCTATATTCTGGCGGTGCTGCTGGCGCTGTACGCTGTCCGTCCTCAGTCGGTTCTGTTCAGCCGCGTGTTCGACGGCCGCATCACGCGCCAGGGCTGGATGGTCATCGCGTTGGTTGCCGTGCAGTGCGTCATCATCTTCATCCTGGTCATGTCCAATACGCACTTCCTGTCCATCACGCACACCGCCAGCACGGAGAACCAGTTTCAGTACCAAAAGCTCGCCCAGGCGCTGCTTCAGGGGCACTTCTACCTTGACGACGTGCCCTCGGCCGCGCTGCAGGCCATGGACAACCCCTACGATACCGCGGCGCGCGATTCGGCCGGCGTGCCTTACCTGTGGGATCACGCGTACTACCAGGGGAAATACTACGTGTACTTCGGCGTGCTGCCGTGCCTAGTGTTCTACGTCCCGTGGCTTTTGCTCACGGGAACCGGGTTCCCCACGTGGCTTGGCGTCGCCATCTGCGACTGCGCGTATGTGGCGGGCATCGCGTATTTGCTCACGCGTATCTCGCGCCGGTGGTTCCCTCGCACGTCGATCGGCGTGCTGCTTGTGCTCGACATCATGATGTTCGTGGCTGGCGGCGGGCTGATCTTGGCGCGCACGCCCAGCATGTACTTCCTGCCCGAGGCTATGGGCTTGGCCCTGATCAGCTGGGGTTTGGGACTGTGGGTGTCGGGTACCACGGGCGGTTTCATAGATCGTCGGCGTGTGGTGGCCGGTGCGGCGCTCATTGCGTTGACGCTTGCCGCACGCCCGCAGATGGTGCTGGCCGCCGTGTTCGGGCTGGTGCTGTTCTGGCCGTTTTTGCGCGACGCTCGCGGCAATGCCCAGGCGCGACGAGCCTGCCTGGGCGCCTTCCGCGCCGCGCTCACGCCGTTTCTGGTGGTCGCCGCAGCGGTCATGGTGTACAACTTCGCGCGCTTCGGCAGTCCGCTCGACTTCGGCGCGAACTACAACCTGACCACCAACGACATGACGCATCGCGGGTTCCACGCCGACCGCATCCCGTTCGGCCTGTACGCGTACCTGTTCCAGCCCCCGGCGCTGGGCAGCCAGTTCCCGTTCATGCACCAGACCTACATGGACCCGGCATATCAGGGCGTCACCATCTACGAGCCCATGTTCGGCGGCTACTTCTTCCTGTACCCCATGACGCTCGTGCTGCTGGCGCTGCCGCGCGTTCGCCACGGCCTGAAGGCGAAGGGCCTCATGCCGCTGTGGATCTGCGCGGTGTGCGTGGCGGTGGTGCTGTGCATCTTCGATTTACAGGGCGCCGGCATCCTTATGCGCTACATTTGCGACTTCGGGCTGTACTTCGCCCTTGCGGCGGCCCTGTCGTTTTTGGAGCTTTTGCAGGTGCGCTCGAGCGAGCCGCTGTCGAAGGGCTGGACCACGCAGCTGGGCGCCCATGCGCAGGTGCCCGTGCAGCAGGCGGGCGCGCATGCGGTGGCGTCGGCCGCCGTGGCGGGGCAGACGGTGTCGGTGTATCGCATCGCGCTGTACTTCATGTTCGGGTCGCTCGTGCTGATGATCGGCGCGAATGTCCTGCTGTGGAACGCGTTCGGGATTTACTAGGGCCTGTGGGGCTGCGCTGGCTGTGCCCGGCGTGGCGCTTGCGTTGCGTTGCGGAGCAGCGAACGTGAACAGGGGACGGAGGTGTGTTCATGTAATACGTTGCCGGAAGTGCGAAGTTAAATCGTGAACACACCTCCGTCCCCTGTTCATCCGGCGCGGCCGATTGCAACTCCAGACTCAGCCGTACATGTCCGGCTGAGTTCGATAACGAAATCGAAGTGTTCGGATGAGGTTGCGAATCAAGCTCAAGCCCTCGAAATCGGCTGCTGAAAAAATTTTTGAAAAAGGGGGTTGCGCCGAAAATTGAAATGTCTATAATACTTTCTTGCGCCAAGGAAACGAAGCGCACCGAAGAAATTCCTCGGTAGCTCAACGGCAGAGCATCCGGCTGTTAACCGGAGGGTTGTAGGTTCGAATCCTACCCGGGGAGCCATGAAGCTCCAAGAACCGCCAGCGCAAGTTGGCGGTTCTTTTTTTGTTTGAACGGATTCGCCTGAATGGATTCCCCTGTTTGCGGGGCGTCCGTTTTCCCCATCTGTGGGGGCGTTGGTTTCCCCGTCTGAGAGGGCGTCGATTCCTCTCGCTGCGGGGGCACGGCTTCCCTCTCTGCGAGGGTATCCGTTTTTGCGTTCATTTCTCGGTGCCGGCTGCCCGCTCCCTGCGCGTACGTTCGTTTTAGCGCTAAAGGAGTTGTCGCACCATGATCATGCAGGTTGAGCATCTGTCGAAGTCGTTCGGCGGGCGCACGCTGTTCTCCGACGTCACGTTCAAGCTGGAGGAATACGACCGCCTGGCGCTCGTAGGTCCCAACGGCGCCGGTAAAACCACCATGCTCAACATCATCAGCGGCCGCGAGGACGCCGACGAGGGTCGCATCCTGTTCGCAAAGGGCGCCCGCGTGGGCTACCTGGAGCAGGAAGCCATCGAGATGCCCGACCGCCCCATCTTCGAGGAGGTCATGTCCTCGCAGGTGGAAATCCTGGAAGCCGAGCAGCGCCTGCGCGAGCTGGAGGAGTCGTTGGGCGATAACCCCACCGAGCGCCAGCTTGCCGCAGCCGGCCGCGCGCGCGATGCCTACGAGATGCTGGGCGGCTACACCATCGAGGCCAAGGTCCGCGGCGTGCTGTTCGGCCTGGGCTTCAAGGAAGGCGACATCAAGCAGGCCACCACGAACTTCTCCGGAGGCTGGCAGATGCGCATCGCGCTGGCCAAGCTGCTGGTCCGCAATCCCGAGGTGCTCATGCTCGACGAGCCCACAAACCACCTGGATCTTGAGTCGGTGAAGTGGCTTGAGGGCTTTTTGCGCGGCTACGAGGGCACCGTCATCGTGGTCAGCCACGACCGCGAGTTCATGGACAACATGATTGACCGCGTAGCCGAGGTGGCAAACGGCCGCGTTAACCTATACAAGGGCAACTATTCCGTATACCTCAAGGCGCGCGAGGAGCGCATCGAGCGCCTCCGCCAGCAGCGCACCAAGCAGCTCGAGGAGATGAAGCACCTGGAGGATTTCGTCGAGCGCTTCCGCTACAAGGCTACCAAGGCTCGCCAGGCCCAGGAGCGCGCGCAGCGCTTGGAGCGCCTGAAAGAGGAGCTCATCGAGATCCCCGAGGAGAAGAAGCCCATCCACTTCAACTTCGTGCAGCCGCCTCGCACCGGCGATGAGGTGGTGCGCTGCCGCGGCCTGGTGAAGGCGTTCGGCGACAAGCGCGTCTACGACAACTTCGACTTCACCATGTACCGCGGTGACAAGGTGGCGCTTGTGGGCCCCAACGGCGCGGGCAAATCCACGCTTATGAAGATGATCGCAGGCGTCATGAAGCCCGACGCCGGCACTATCGACTACGGCGTGCACGTGGCGCTGACGTACTATGCTCAGCACCAGCTGGAAGAACTGCACGCGGGCAACACCGTGTTCGAGGAGCTCGACCACGTGGCGCCGGGCTGGAACATCAGCCAGGTGCGCAGCCTGCTCGGCGCCTTCCTGTTCGAGGGCGACGCCGTCGAGAAGAAGGTCAGCGTGCTCTCCGGCGGCGAGAAGGGCCGTCTGGCGCTGGCGAAGATGCTCGTGGCGCCCAAGCCGCTGCTGTGCCTTGACGAGCCCACCAACCACCTGGACATCGCCAGCGCCGACGTGCTCGAGCAGGCGCTCAACCGCTTCGACGGCACCATCCTGCTCATCACGCACGACCGCCATCTCATCCGCAGCATCGCGAACCGTATCGTCGAGGTGAAGCCCGGCAAGGTCACCGTCTATGACGGCGACTACGATTACTACCTGTTCAAGTCCGGCCAGCTCGACGGGCCCGAGCCCACCGACGAGTCGCTCGTCGACGAGCTGATGGAGCGCAAACCTGCCGGAAAGGGCGCGTCGGGGAAGGGGAAGGCGTCGAAGAGCGCCGCTTCCGCGCCTGCCGCGCCCGCTTCGTCTGCGCCTGCCGCCTCGGGAGAGCTGACGGCAAAGCGCGGCAGCTCGCCGAAGACCAAGGAGCAGAAGCGCCGCGAGGCCGAGGCGCGCAACCGCGCCTACGCCGCGCTGAAGAACCATCGCAAGCGCATTGCCGAGCTTGACAAGCAGATGGAGCGCGACAACGCCCGCATGGAGGAGCTGCTGGCGAAGATGGCCGATCCCGACTTCTACATCAACGAGGACGCGTCCTCGGATGCCGTGGCCGAGCACTCCAAGCTCAAGCAACGCCTGGCCGCCGCCGAGGAGGAATGGTTCATGCTGAACGAAGAGCTCGAAGAGGAGATGGCCAAGCAGGCCGAGGCAATGGGCGTGTAGGGAAAGGTTGCAAGGATGCTGAACATCGTGTTGGTGGAGCCTGAGATCCCCCAGAACACGGGGAACGTGGCGCGCACGTGCGCGTGCATCGGCGCGCGGCTGCACCTGGTGGAGCCCATGGGCTTCGCCGTCACGCAGCGTAATCTTGCGCGCGCGGGGTGCGACTACTGGGACGACGTCGACATCGTGCGCTGGTCGTGCGCCGACGAGTTCTTCGAGGCCCATGCCGCCGACGAGCTACACCTGTTCACGGGACATGTGCAGCGCAGCTTCGCCGACGTTTCGTACGGCTCGGACGCTTGGCTGGTGTTCGGGCGCGAGAGCCGCGGGCTTGACGAGGCCGTTATGCAGCGCTTCGAGTCCGCCTGCGTGCGCATTCCCATGCGCGACGGTATGCGTAGCTTAAACTTAAGCAATTCGGTTGCAATAGCCGCGTACGAGGCTTTGCGCCAGCAAAACTGGCCGGGCTTGGCTTAAACAGCGCCTTTTGAGACGAACGGGGAAAGGAGGGAAGGCGATGATGGAGCAGAACGCGCACGATGAAGAGCGTGACACGGCTGATTCGGCCGCCGGCGACACGTTGGATTCGGCCGTCGATGATACGGCGGATCTGGCCACCGGCGACACGTCGGATTCGGCCGTCGATGATACGACGGGTTCGGCTACCGGCGATGCGGCTGATTTTGCTGCCGGCAACGCGACGGATTTGGCTGCCGCTGATGCTGCGCGCTCTCAGGCGCCCGCCGAGCAGCCGACGCCTGCTGGCCGCGCTGTCAGCCCTTCTCCTAGCCCTACGCCCACGTTCGCCGCTACCGACCGCCCCGCGCGCCGCGCGCGCAGGCTGCGGTGGAAGCCCGGCATCACCCGTCCCATGATGGCGCTCTCGGCCGCATCGTTCGTCCTGATGGTTGCGGGCGTCGGCGGTTACGTGTCTGCAATCCCGGCAGTGGTTGCCGATGATAGGCCCAGCACGGTGGTGATCCCGCTGGAATCGGCGCTGTGGCTTGACGGCCAGATGCGCGAGGTCCAGGCCGGGCCCGTGAGCTCGACGCGCGCAGTGGGCCCGGTGACGATCGAGGCCTCCAAGACCGACGCCGCTGCACCTGATGCTGCGGCAGCTTTGGGCCTTGGCTCGGGCTCCGGGATGCTGGGCGTTGCGTCGCTGACTGGGGCATCTGGGGCTTCTTCGGTGGATTCGTCGTTCGCCCGCGCGCAGCGGATCGCCGGCGGCGCCTCGGCTGCGTCGGGGTCTGGCTCGGAGTCGGGGTCTGCGTCTTCCGGCGGCTCGTCGCAGGCGGGCTCGGGGTCTGCGGGAAGCGGCTCCGCGTCCGGTTCCGGCTCCAGTTCGGGCAACTCCGGCGGTTCGGGCAGCAACTCGGACGACGCGAGCGGCTCGGGCTCGGGTTCGGAAAGCGCCGGCGGCTCCGGTTCCGCACCTGCGCCCGCCGGCCCTACGGCCGAGCAGGAGGCGGCGGCGTATGCCGTGCTGGTCGATCATCAGGCCCGCGTGAACGATTATGTTGCGCGCTTGAACAACGCCGTGGCCGCGTTCAACAACGACTGCATGAGCACGTCGCGCCCCCTTCGCCAAAGCGATTACAACGAGTGCGCGGCCATCGACAGCCAAACGCTCACCGACTTCCTGCTCCTGCGCAATTCTGACGCGTTCGCCGATGGCTCGCGCTGGCTGGAGCAAAAGGGCAACCTCCAGCGTGCGTATATCGCGTTGGACCAGTATCTCTCCGTCATTTACGACGCGTGGGGGTTGAACTTGGCATACGAGAACCCGGCGGAAGGGGTTGATCGCTGGATGGAACCCGTTCGCGCCGATCAGGATGCCTCCGGCAACAGCATGAGGGCTGCGCAACTGAACGAGACGTTAGCGAGCATCAGCTTATGAGTGGGCTTGTTGACGAGGGCGGCGCGCTCGCTTCGTCGGGCGCCGTTCAGGGCATGCGCCTGGTGCGCGTGGCCGATTTCAGCGCGCCGCTTTCGCTTTCCGATGCCGATCGGCCGTCGTACGTGCGCCGTTTCGTCACGTTGTTCGTGTCGCAGGGCCAGGGACATCGCGGCGGCACGGGTCGTGTGGAGCATGCGCGCAATGCGCAGGGCGAGCATCTGGCGCTCAAGTTACTTTCGCTTCCGCATCGCTGTGATGGCGAAACCGAGGACGATCATGCCCGCCGTGTGCGCGTCTCGCGCGCCGCGTTCGAACGCGAATACGAGTGCCATATCCTGCTGTCGGGGCTGAAGGGCTTCCCCCGTCTGTATGGCCGGGGCACCGTTGACGGGGTGCCGTGCATCGTTATGGAATGGGTTGAGGGCATCACCTTGGACCGCGTGCGCCGGCAGCTTGTCGTCGACGGTTGCGGCTGCGTGAGCCCGCTGGTGGCGGCGCGCCTGGGCCGCGACCTATTCGACCTGGTGGCGCGCATGGGGTATGTGGAAGGCGGGTTCGTGCACCGCGACATCAGCCCGCGCAACGTCATGGTGCGCACCTCGCGGCTGTCCTTGGAGCAGCAGGTGGACGAGGGCGTGTTCGACCTATACCTCATCGACTTCGGCTCGTCGGCCGAGTCGGAGCCGCGCTCCACGTCGTTCACCAGCGAGAACGCGGTGTTCCGCGGAGCCACGGCCGATTTCGCGCCGCCCGAGATGCTCAGCGACGACATCCCGGGCCTGGCCGAGCTGCGCAAATCGCCGGCGATCGACGTGTACGCCGCGGCAAGCGTGGTGTACCAGCTGGCGTGCGGGCAGGCCCCTTACGATTTGCATGCGGTTGGGGAAGATGGGGCGCCCGTTTCGCCGTATCGCGCGAAGATGGCGGCTCCCGCGCCGGTTGCGGTGATGGCACACGCTCGGGCCGACGAGCTGCTCGAGGCGCTTGCGCGCGAACCCGAGGTGGCGGTTGCGGTGCAGCATGCGCAGGATAAGCTGTCCGCGCCGATGGGCGTGTCGGAGGCGGCCGAGGCGCTGTCCTTCGTGGACGAGCAGCTCGGTATCGTGTTGGGCGATTGCCTGGCTCGCGGGCAATCCGATCGCCCCGACGCCGCGGCGGTTCGCGATGCGCTGTCGTCGTTCTCCATCCACTACGCCGACAACGTGGAGCGGTCGTTTTGCGGTCGTCCGCTGGTGCCGTGCGTGCCTGGCGGGTTCGCCGCGTCGGCGCTTGATGTTGCCGATTCCACGCTGGCCCATGTGCGTATGGCGTGCAAGGGCGTCGCGACGGCGGCGTTGGCAGGGGTTGCGGTCTCGGCGGCCGTGCTTGCCAACGGGGCGCAGGCGTCGCTTGATGCGGTGGGTTTTGCCTGGTCTGGCGGCCTTCCCGGGTTCGCAGCGGCCGTTGCGGCGCTGTTCCCCGCGTTGGTGGGGCTATCGCTGCGCTTCGGCGGCTCGCGCACCACAGCGGGCTTTTTGCGCGGCACGGCGGGCCTTGCGGTCACGTTTGCGGCGTTGTGGCAGGTGCTTGCTGACATGCGCTTCGAGGCGGCGGCGCAGCAGCATCTGCTGTACATGGCGTTGGTGGCTGCCGTGGCGGCGGGCTGGTGCATCATGGTGGCCGATTTCGCGCTGAACGTGGCATTGCCCCAGATGGTTCGTCGTAAGGCGTTGCCGTCGGGGGGTTCCGACGAGGCCGTGGCGCTTCCGAGTACGGCAGCGCCGGCGCTTGAGGGCGAATATGATGATATGAGCGAAGGAGCGTGAGGCTGATGGCAACGGAGTTGACGCCGTGCGGCGCCCTGTTCGAGACCATGAAACGCTATGGCGGCATCAGCCATAAGGACCTGGCGCGCCTGGTGTTGTCCGGCCGCCCGCTTGCCGACGGCAAAAGCCCGCTGTCGCGCTGCGACGATCGCACGTGGGTCTCGCGCTTCATCGTGCATGCCCCCGTGGGCTCGTTGCAGGACCGCTACTTTTGCGATTGGGGCGTGGCAGCTCTGCGCGTTTCGGCGCGCCTGCGCTCCCGCGACGGGAAGGGCCTGTCGGCCGAAGAGGCGTTGTCGCTGGTCACGAACCAGGGCGGGGCGCTTATGGAGCAGGCGCTGCGTGAATGCCACCAGGACCTGGCGCTGTATCGTAACGTGCTGGAGCGCCTAGCTCGCGGCGCGGGCTACAGCGTGGAGGAGCGCTCCGAGCTGGCCATGGTGCTGTTCGTGGCGGCGGGATGCAGCGCGAACGTGAAGCGCGCGTGCGCCTATGTGCTCGATTACGTGAAGACGGTGCACGGCGGAAGGCTGGAAACCGTTCCCGCCGCCGTTATGGACCAGGGCGAGCAGCCTGGCGCGGCGTCCGCGGACCCGCGCGAGCAAGCGCAGGCGCTGGGCCTTTTGCGCATGGTGGGAGGCCTGGTTTCCGGGGGTTTGCACTGGGTGCAGCCGCTTTCCGACGGCGTGGAGATCGGCGCGCTGGCCTTGGGGCCTGATGATATCAACGACGTGGAGCCCGACGTGTCGGGTCATCACCTGCGCGTCTGGTGCAACGAGGTGGGCCGGTGGTGCGTGCAGGGTCTGGGAAGCTCCAACGGCACCGTGCTGATCAGCGACGAAGATGGCTCCGAGACGGTGGTGGAACCGGCGCGCGCGGGTGCTTCCGCATGCGCCGAACCGGTCGAGGTGCACGCCGGCGACGAGTTGATCTTGGCCGGATCGACCCGGTTCATGCTGATAGAAGGCATGCCGGAAAGCTGGGAATGACCCTTTACGCCTCCTGCTCGTGGGGGAGCAGCGGGGCTAGGAAGCCTTTGTCGGCGAGCGCTCGGCCGATGGCTTCGAGCGCCTGGTTGCTTGGCGCCGACACCAGGTGATAGTGGTATCCCGAGGTGGCGGTGCTCAGCGGCGAGGATTTCCCGCTTTCGATATCGTTGATGAAGCGCTCGATATCCGCCTGATTTGCGATCTCCAAAGGCGCGGTGATGCGGCCGTAGGCGCGATGGCTGATGGATACGTTATGCACGTGCCCGCCAAGCGCGATGATGGTCTGCAGCTCTTCCCTGGTTTGCTCGACCTCGTGATGCAGCTTGAACGTGCGCGCGGGCTCGTCGAGGGCTGCAGTCGGCGGCTCTGCGGCGTTTTGCGCCATGGTTTGCGCTGCGTTTTGCGTTGTGGTTTGCGCGGCATCCGCCAGCACGTAGCCTTTCGTGGTTGCCACGATGTTTGCGCCCGCCTCGCGCAGCAGCGCGATGTCCTGCACGATGATCTGCCGGCTGACGCTGAGTGTGCTTGCAAGCTGGCCGCCGGACACCGGTGCGTCGGCTGATCGGAGCGCATCGAGCAGCGATGCGCGCCTGGCCTCGGATTTCGTTGCCATGGCTACTGCCCGCTTTTCCGGTTTATATCGGTGACCGGTGCGTTGCCGTCGGCGCCTTCGTCCAGCATGCGCAGGTGCTTCATGGACACGTCCAGGATGGGCGCCGAGTGGGTGAGCGCGCCGCTGGACACGAAGTCGATGCCTAGGTCGGCGATGGCCTGCACGTTGTGCGCGTCGATGTTGCCGGAGCACTCGGTCTTCGCGCGCCCGTCGATGAACGCGACGGCTTTCGCCATGGCGTCGTGGTCCATGTTGTCGAGCATGATGATGTCGGCCCCGGCGGCGATGGCCTCCTCGACCTGCGCGAACGTCTCGCACTCCACTTCGATTTCGCGCACGAACGGGGCGTGGGCGCGTGCTGCCTCGATGGCCTCGCGCACGCCGCCCGCTGCGGCGATGTGGTTGTCCTTCAGCAGCACCCCGTCGGAGAGGTTGTAGCGGTGGTTGCGCCCGCCGCCGCACCTCACGGCCTCCTTTTCGAACACGCGCATGTTCGGCGTGGTCTTGCGCGTGTCAACCAGCTGGGTGCCGCTGCCCTCGAGCAGCGCGGCGACGCGGTGCGTGTAGGTGGCGATGCCGCTCATGCGCTGCAGGTAGTTCAGGGCCACGCGCTCGCCCGACAACAGCACGCGCACATCGCCGGTCACCGTTGCAAGCGTCTGGCCTGCGCAAACGTTGTCGCCGTCTGCGGCGAAGCGCTGGACGTGCGTTTCGGGGTCCAAGATGGCGAATGTGCGCTCGAACACATCGAGGCCGCACAGCACGCCGTCGGCCTTCGCGATGAGGTCCACGGCGGCGGGGCGCGCGTCGGGCATGATGGAGGCGGTGGAAACGTCCTCGTTGGTGATGTCCTCGGCCAGCGCCTGGCGGATAAGCGGCTCGGCCACGGTTGTCAGCGTGATGGGGTTCATGCGCAAACGACCTCCTTGGAGCTTGCGGTGCGATCGGTGTCGGATGGGGAAGCGTTTTGCGGGCAGGTTTGCGTTACGGTTTGCGAACCGGATTGCCCAGCGTTGCGAGACTCGGTTCGCGCCGTGTTCTGCCCGGCGTTTTGCGTGCAGGTTCGCGTTTTGACCTGCTGGCCGGATTGCGTCCAGGTTTGCCCACCGTTTTGCGCGCAGGTTTGCGTCGTGTTTTGGGGTCCGCATTTGGCTGCGTTCTCGCGGGTTTTGCGCTCGGCTTCGGCGCAGAGGCGTTTGTACGCCTGCGCGTCGGCTCCGCAGGGCTGCTCAGGGTAGGTTTGCTTGACGGGCGCTTTCACGCCCAGCTTGCAGCACATGTCCCACGCGGCGCGCTGCGCGAACACGAGCGACTCGAGCAGTGAGTTGCTGGCCAGGCGGTTCTTCCCGTGCACGCCGTTGCAGCTGGTTTCGCCGGCGGCGTACAGCCCCGGCGTATCCGTGGCGCTGTTGCGGTCTACCCGCACGCCTCCCATGAAGTAGTGTTGCGCGGGCACGACGGGGATGGGCTCGCGCGTGATGTCGAAGCCCTCCTCCAGGCAACGCTTGTAGATATTCTTGAAGTGCCCCGTGATCTCGTCCTTTGGCATGTTAGCGAAGGAGAGGCGCACGAATTCCGAGCCTTCTGCGGCTATCTGCCGGTATATGGCCGCGCTCACCACGTCGCGTGGTTGTAGCTCGTCGGTGAAGCGATTCCCGTTAGCATCGAGCAGCACCGCCCCTTCGCCACGGCACGATTCCGAGATCAGAAACGCACGGCCCGGCCGCGTCGAGTACAGGGAAGTGGGGTGGATCTGCACGTAGTCCATGTGCTCGAGGGCGATGCCGTGGCGCTCGGCGATGGCGCACGCGTCGCCGGTAAGGCTGGGGAAGTTGGTGGAGCGCGGGTACGTGCCGCCGATGCCGCCGCAGGCCCAAAGCGTCTGATCCGCGAAGATGCGCAGTTGCGCCCCGTTGACGGTGTGCGCAAGGACGCCGCGGCAGCGCGTCTTCGGCTGATGGGGCTCGACGTCGCGCTGCGTGGACGACGGAGCGGCAACGAGCGGCGCGCAGCCATAATCTTCAACGTTGGTCGCGTTTTGCGTCGCATCGCCCTGCGCTGCGGCTTCGTTCCTTGCAGCCATCCCAGCGTTGACCTGGGGTTCGTCCTGCGCGACCAGGATATCGTCCATGCAGGTGTGCTCCAGGATGCGGACGTTGGGCAGTTCGCGCACGCGGGCCAGCAGCGTGGAGGTGATCTCGTCGCCGGTGATATCGCTGTGGAAGCAGATGCGCGGGCGGCTGTGCGCGCCTTCGCGGGTGTAGCGCAGGTTGCCCGCTTGGTCGCGCTCGAAGTCCACGCCGCGTTTCACCAGGTCGGAGATGATGCTGCGGCTTGCGCGGATCATCAAATCCACGCTCTCGCAGCGGTTTTCGTAATGGCCCGCGCGCAGAGTGTCCTCGAAAAACGGCGCGTAGTCGGCGTCGTCGTGCTGCACGCAGATGCCGCCTTGCGCCAGCATGGAGTCACATTCGTCCACGGTCGTCTTCGCCAGCATCACCACGGAAAGCTCGGAGGGAAGGTTGAGCGCGCAGTACAAGCCCGCTACGCCGCAACCGACGATGACCACGTCGCAGGCGATATCGCGCACCTCCGCCGCTCCCTCGCACTTCGGTTGCAATCGGTCACCGGCAGGGTCGCGTGGTGCAACGCCATGCGAGCAAGCTGCAGCGGAAGCCATCGTTTCCGCAGGTGCGGCACCCATTTCGTCAGCTAATTCGTTCTTTTCGCTCATCTTCGCCGCCTACTTCGCCGCGTACTCCAGCATGCGCTCGAGCGTCAGGCGCGCCGCGGGGGCCAGGTTGTCGCCGACGTGCACCTCGTAAGGGGCGGGGTTGCGCAGGCATGCGGCCAGCTTCGGCAGCGTGACCAGGTCCATGTTCTCGCAGCGCGGCGTGGTGGCGGGGAAGTGGAAGCGTTTGCCCGTGCCTTGGGTGCGCAGCTCCAGCTCGCGGATGATGCCGACCACGGTGCACACGATGAACTCCTGCGCGTCCGACGCGGCGGCGTGCTCGATCATGCCCTTCGTCGACCCGATGTAATCGGCCTCGGCAAGCACGTCGGCCGGGCACTCGGGGTGCGCCATGACCACGGCGTCGGGGTGGGCTTCCTCCAGGTCGATGATCTGCTCCACGCTGATGGTCACGTGGCGCGGGCAATAGCCCTTGTTCAGGATGACGTGCTTGTCGGGAAGCTGGCTTGCCACGTAGCGTCCCAGGTTCATGTCGGGGATGAACAGGATGTTGCGCTGCGGCAGGTTGCCGCAGATCTTCACGGCGTTCGAGGAGGTCACGCACACGTCGGACCAGGTCTTCGCCTCGGCGGTGGAGTTGACGTAGCACACCACGGCCAGGTCGTCGCCGTATTCGGCGCGCACGCGGTCGATGTCAGGTTTGCTGATCATGTGCGCCATGGGGCAGTCGGCTGCGGGTTCGGGCAGAAGCACCGTTTTGTCCGGATTGAGCAGCTTCGCCGATTCGCCCATGAACTCCACGCCGCATAGCACGATGGTCTGCTGCGGCAGGTCGACGGCCAGTTTCGCCAAGGCGAAGCTGTCGCCGACGTAGTCGGCCGCGGCCTGCACCTCGGGCGGCACGTAGTAGTGCGCCAAGATCACGGCGTCGCGCTGCTCTTTTAGCTGCGCGATCTCCTGGGTGAGCGTCGCGATGGGCCCGGCCGCGCCAGACGCTTGCGTGCCTGCGCCGGTTTGCCCTGCGTTGTTTTCGATGACCTGCTCGCTCATGTTCGCTCCATGCTTCCGTGCGGTTATTTGACGCTGCAGTATGCCGCAAAACTTTACAGCTGACTTGACAGCTGTAAAGTTCCCATCGTTTCTCCATTCGTCGGCTGACGCCCGCCCGCGTAAGCCGCTGGCTCTCGCGCCAGCGGCGGGCAACGGGCGCGTTTGCCATCAGCTGCGGCACCGTCAGGCACATCCGGCGGCCGGTCCGCGCGCCGATCGCCGGCTTTCGCCCGCCCGCCCGCCGCACACGTGCCCGCGCTCGCCGCCGCGCTCGCCGCCCGCGGAGCGCCTTCGCCGTTTGCCCTTAAATCCCGTATCGCCGGTAGGTTCAACATGCGAAAGGCCCATACTAGACCGGTACGGAACGTGTTTGCGCTCCGCGTTTGGCGCCAACCCGCGAATCGCGGGTGCGCTACCCATTAGTCAACCCAAGGAGGTTCAGCATGGCTCGCGTGTACAATTTCTCGGCCGGTCCGGCAGTGCTCCCCGAGGAGGTGCTGTCCTCCGCCGCCGCGGAAATGCTCGATTATCAGGGCACCGGCATGTCCGTGATGGAGATGTCGCACCGCTCCGCCGCGTTCAAGGGCATCATCGAGACCGCTGAGCAGGACATCCGCGACCTCATGAACATCCCCGACAACTACCGCGTGCTGTTCCTGCAGGGCGGCGCCACGCAGCAGTTCGCAGCCATCCCCATGAACCTCATGCAGAACAAGGTCGCCGACTACATCGTTTCGGGCAACTGGTCGAAGAAGGCCTTCAAGGAGGCAAAGCTCTACGGCGACGCCCGCTGCATCGCCAGCTCCGAGGACGAGAACTTCACCTACGTGCCCGACGTCGACGGCCTCACGTTCAGCCCCGACGCCGATTACGTCTACATCTGCCAGAACGAGACCGTCTACGGCAACCGCTACACCAAGCTGCCTGAAACCGGCGACATCCCGCTGGTCTCCGACGTTTCCAGCATGTTCCTTTCCGAGCCCATGGACGTGTCGAAGTACGGCCTGATCTACGGCGGCGTGCAGAAGAACGTCGGCCCGGCCGGCGTGGTCATCGTCATCGTGCGCGACGACCTGATCCGCGAGGACGTGCTGCCCTTCACGCCCACCATCATGCGCTACAAAACGCAGGCCGACGCCGGCAGCCTGTCCAACACCCCGCCTTGCTACGGCATCTATATGTGCGGCAAGGTGTTCCAGTGGCTCAAGGGCCTGGGCGGTCTTGAGGCCATGCAGAAGCTCAACGAGGAGAAGGCCGCCATCCTCTACGACTACCTGGATCAGTCCAAGCTGTTCAGCGGCACGGCGAAGAAGGAGTTCCGTTCGCTCATGAACGTGCCGTTCGTCACGGGCAACCCCGAGCTGGACGCGAAGTTCATCGCCGAGGCGAAGGCCGCGGGCATCGAGAACATCAAGGGCCACCGCAGCGTCGGCGGCATGCGCGCCAGCATCTACAACGCCATGCCCAAGGCCGGCGTCGAGGCGCTGGTCCAGTTCATGGACAAGTTCGAGCGCGAGAACGCGTAAGTTCGCGATAGGCGAGCGCCCGGTGCGCGGGCGCTGGTCTCGCGATAGCGATAGCGCTTTCAAACGGGCGGGCGGCCATCAAGGTCGCCCGCCCGTTTTGCGTTCGTCCGGTGGACACGTGTCGTGCGTTGTGATTGCGTGCGAGGTGCGTAGTTGCGCGGTGCTGCGTCTATCGAGTGTGCTTGTGCTTATTGGCGTTACGAATGGGTTTCAGGTCGGTTATCGGTTTCGCATTGGCGTTTGCGGCGCTATAATGGTGCGATTATGACTACACAGCTTCCTTATCTCATCTGCTCGATTTTGAGCTTCATTCCCGCCATCGTGTTGCACGAGATGGCGCACGGCTTTGCTGCCTGGAAACTGGGCGACCCCACCGCCAAGCGTGCAGGGCGCCTGTCGTTCAACCCGCTTGCGCACGTCGACCCGTTCGGTACCGTTATCATGCCGTTTTTGCTCATGGCCATGAACATGCCCGTGTTCGGCTACGCCAAGCCGGTGCCGTACAACCCCGCGTACTTCAAGGACCCGCGCAAGGGCGATCTGATCGTGGGCTTGGCCGGCCCCGCCGCCAACCTGCTGCTCGCCGTGCTGGCGGGCGTGGTCGCGTGGGTTCTCTACGGGTTCGCCCCCGTTGCGCAGTGGGTGGTGCAGAGCCAGGCGTTCTTCTATTTCTACCTGATGTTCCTGCCCATGTTCGCGCTGATCAACCTGTACCTTATGTTCTTCAACCTGCTGCCCATCCCGCCGCTCGATGGCAGCTCCATCTTCGCATTCTTCATGCCTGTGAAGTGGTTGCCGAAGTACTACAAGGTGCAGCAGTACGCGTTCCCGATCTTCATGATCGTGGCTATTTTGCTGCCGTATATCATTCATGTGAACGTGTTCGGCATCTACCTGGACGTCACCGCCGGCAATCTGGGCAACCTGCTGTTCCCCTTCACCATTTCGTAGGGGCGGCGGGGCATCGTGTCGTATCGCGTTCGCACCGACAGCTTCGAGGGGCCGTTCGATCTGCTGTTGTACCTGGTCAGCCGCCAGAAGGTTGACATCGGCGCTATCAACATCACGCAGATCGCCGACCAGTATCTGGTCGAAGTGGGCCGTATGCAGAACCTCGACCTGGATGTTGCCAGCGATTTTCTGCTGGTGGCCAGCACGCTGCTGGAGATCAAGGCGCAAAGCCTGCTGCCGCGCGAGCGCGTCGAGGTTGAGGACGACATCGCCGAGCTGGCGCCCTCTGAGGCGCGCGACATGCTGGTGGAGCGCCTGCTGGAATATAAACAGTACAAGAACGCCGCCGCCGCGCTGCATGCGCGGTTCGTCGCCGAGGGTCGCATGCACCCGCGTCCGTTCGGACCTGAGGCGTGCTTCCTGAACCTCATGCCCGATTTCCTGCGCGATGTGTCGCTTGACTCTCTCGCGCTGCTTGCCGCCCGCGCGCTGGCGCGTCGCGAGGTGTTCCTGCTGGAAAGCGAGCATATCGCCGCGAAGCCCATCCCGGTGGAGGTGCATGTGCGTGCCATCCATCAGCGCATCCGCAACCTCAAGCAGCTGCGCTTCTCGCAGTTGATCGCCGACGACGCGCCCACGCCGCTTGTGGTGGTCACGTTCCTGGCGGTGCTCGAGCTGTACAAGCGCTCCATGGTGCGCGTGGAGCAAAGCCAGCTGTTCGGCGACATCGATATCGAGTACATCGAGGGCTCGGGCGAGCTTTTGCTGGATGGCGACGACGCGCTGACGTCGGTTGGGGAGGAATAGATGTTCGAGGGACTTGATCAGGCGCAGCTGAGCGGCGCCATAGAGGCTATGCTGTTCGTCACCGACGAGCCGGTCGGCGTCATCGAGCTGGCAGATATGCTGGAGGCCGACCCGAAGCTGGTCGAGCAGGCGCTGGTGGACCTGCGCGAGAAGTTGGAGCGCGAACAGCGCGGCATCCAGCTGCGCGAGGTGGCCGGCGGCTGGCGGCTGTACACGCACCCGGCGTACCATGACCTGGTGGAGAAGTACGTGCTGTCGTGGGATACGCGCAAACTCTCGCAGGCGGCCATGGAAACGCTCGCCATTGTGGCTTACCTGCAGCCCTGCACGCGCGCCGGCGTTGCCAGCGTGCGCGGCGTGAATTCCGACAGCTCCATAAACTCCCTGGTGGAGAAGGGGTTGATTCGCGAAGCGGGGCAGGCAGACGCGCCGGGCAACCCCACGCTGTACGCCACCACGCGCGGCTTCCTGGAGAAGTTCGGGCTGCGCTCGGTGCGCGACCTTCCCGATCTGGACGAGTTTGCGCCCGACGATGCGACTCGTCAGCTTATCCGCGAGCGCTTGAGCGCTGGTGGGCAGGAGGCGCGTGTGGCGCCCGAGGCGCAGGTATCGGATGACGAAGCGGGCGATCCGCTCGACGGCCTGCAGTTCGACTTCGAGGACGAAGGCGCCGGCGGTGCGCTGACCTCGGAAAAGGGTTCGCGCGGCGTGGGTGCCGGCGGCGAGAATCGCTCGTCCCGGCAAGCGGCGCCTGAGCGCGCCGCGGCAGGCGGGCAACTGCCGCTGTCCGCTGACGACCCGGATCGCGACGCATCGGGCTCGCACGCCGCGTTCCCGGCCGGTGACGGTCCGGCGAGCAATGCCGCGCAGCAGATGCTCGCCGATGCTATGGCGCAAAGCTTCGGGTTGGTGGAGAAGATCGACTTCGACAACCTGAAGTTCGAAACCGACGACGAGTAACCGTTTTCCGGCAAACCTCGACCGACCTGTGATGGGAGAATCATGACCAGGCAACTCAAACCCAATCAAACGCAGCCCGAGGAGCGTCTTGTGCCCATGCGCCTGCAGAAGTTCCTGGCGCGCGCCGGCGCGGCGAGCCGTCGCGGGTCGGAGAACCTCATGACGGCAGGGCGCGTGACGGTGAACGGCCAGGTGGTTACCGAGCTGGGAAGCAAGGTGGATCCGCTTGTGGACCAGGTGGCGGTCGACGGCGTGCCTGTGCGCTTGGAAGGCGGCCCCGTTACCATCATGCTGCACAAACCCGCCGGCTACGTGACCACCATGTCCGACCCGCAAGGCCGTCCCACGGTGGCCGAGCTCGTGCCCACCGATCGCTTCCCGGGGCTGTTCCCCATCGGGCGCTTGGACTTCGACACCACGGGGCTTTTGCTGTTCAGCACCGACGGCGAGCTGGGCAACGGTCTTTTGCACCCGCGTCATCACGTGGAGAAACGCTATCTGGCGCTGGTCAACGGCAAGCCCACGCCCGAGCAGCTGGCCCAGCTTGAGCAGGGTATCCAGCTTGACGACGGCATGACCGCGCCCGCGAAGGCTGCGCTGGTGGAAGGTGCGGAAGCGAAGCGCGCGTTGTCCATGCTGGAGGTGCCGCCCGCCGTACCCGACCATGAGCCCAACGGCAGCGTGCCCAGTCCGCAACGCGCCGCCATCCTGCGCAAGCGCTCCCAGCAGCGCGCCGTGGTGCGCGTGGTGTTGCGCGAGGGAAGGAAACGCCAGGTCAAGCGCATGCTGTCGGCCATCAAACACGGCGTTTTGGCGCTGCACCGCGACAGCTTCGGTCCCATCGAGTTAGGCGACCTGCCCCGCGGCCAATGGCGCGAGCTCACTCCTGAAGAGGTAACGGCGCTGCACGCATCTATAAAGTAGGCGAACGTTCGCCGGGTGAACAGGGGACGCGCGGCGTGAACAGGGGACGGAGGTGTGTTCACGGTTGCCCTTTCATTTCCCAAAGAGCCCTCGTGAACACACCTCCGTCCCCTGTTCACGCCCGTTGGCGGGTCTCGCGTCGCGCGTTGTTCGTGCGCAGTGCTGCATCGCCGATGAGCATTCCCCGCGAACGCGCCTTCGTCCCCCGTTCACGCATGAACACACCTCCGTCCCCTGTTCATGTTCCCCTCGTGCTTGCGTGGGGCGGCGGGATGCGTGCTGTCGGGAAACGGCTATAATGGTCACCCGGGTAAACTGCTGGTGTTTGCGAACTCGGCGTTTCGCCTTGTCGCGGGCGTTCTTTGACCTGCGCGGCGGTTTCGCGCTTGCCGATGCGATGCCGACTTGCCCGCAACGTCCTATCCTAGATCGGATCCGGAAGGTCTGCATCGCCTTATGGCACAAACGATCGATCAAGCGAAAACAGGCGGCTTCGAACGCGTAGCCGTCATCGGCTTCGGCCTCATCGGCGCCAGCTTTGCCGCCGCATTGCGTGCGGCAAACCCCTCGGCGCAGGTCATGGCCGTCGACACCGACCTGGCCACCCGCGTCGAGGCCGTCAACAGGGGCTGGGCAACCGCAACCGCCGCCCCCGATGCCGCGGAGTTCCGCGCGTTCATCGAAGACGGCTGCGACCTGGTGGTTTTGGCCACGCCTGTCAGCGTGGTGGAAGGCTATCTGAAAGATTTGGCCGAGTGGGATTATCGCGGCATCATCACCGATACCGCTTCCACGAAAAGCCGCATCATCGAGATGGCCGCGCACGCGCTTCCGTATCCGCAGAACTTCGTTCCCGGCCACCCTATGGCCGGTTCTGAGAAGAACGGCATCGTGGGCGCCCGCGCCGACCTGTTCAAGGGCGCGTATTGGATCTTGTGCCCCGACGCCGATACGCCCGCGGAGCATTTCACGCGCTTGCACGAGCTGATCACCGGCATCGGCGCGCGCGTGATCAGCCTGCCGCGCGAACAGCACGATGCAGCGGTGGCCGTGGTCAGCCATGTGCCGCATTTCACCGCCAGCTCGCTCGTGCAGCTTGCCGTGCGCCACGCGAAGGGCCAGGATTCGCTCATGCGCCTGGCAGCGGGAGGGTTCAAGGATTCCACGCGCATCGCGGCCGGCTCTCCCGAGCTGTGGTGCGGCATCGCTTTCGACAACAAAGATGCGCTTCTGGGTGGTTTGCGCGAGATGCAGGGCATCATCGGGCAGTTCGCCGACGCGCTTGAAGCGGGCGCTCGCGCAACGTTGACCAGCCTGCTCGCCGAGGCAGCCGATGCCCGCCGCGCGCTGCCGGCCGCATGGCTGCCGTGCACCGAGCGCCTGCTGGAGGTTCGCATCCCTATGGAGGATCGCCCCGGCGTGGTGGCCGAGGTCACCACCATCACCAGCAAGGTGGGGTGCAACATCCAGTCCATCGAGATCGACCACGTCACCGAGGACTCGGCCGTGCTCTCGCTCGTGCTCACCGACGAAGGCGACATCGGCAAGCTGTCGGCGCATCTTATCAATGCCGGTTTCTCCGTATCGTTCAGCCCGCTAGCGCCTAAGGAGCACACCCATGTCGGATAACATCACCGTCATCAAACCGCTGGAAGGCCCTATGCACGGTTCCACGCGCGTGCCGGGCGACAAGTCCATCAGCCATCGCGCTGTGCTGTTCTCCGCCATGGCGGAAGGCACCTCGCGTGTGTCGGGCGTGCTGGATTCCGCCGACGTGCGCAGCTCCATCGGGGCCGTCCGCGCGCTGGGCGCCCAGGTCAGCCTGGAGAAGCAGGCAGACGGAAGCCTTGCCGGCGGCATCACCGGCTGGGGTGTCGCCGGTCCCAGCCAGGCCGCCGAACCCGTGGATTGCGGAAACTCCGGCACCACGGTGCGCCTGCTCATGGGCATCCTGGCGCCGTGGGATATCCAGGTCACGCTCACGGGCGATTCGTCGCTGTGCAAGCGCCCGATGCGCCGCATCACCGCGCCGCTCATGAAGATGGGCGCGCGTTTCCTTCCCGAAGGCCGCGAGACGCTGCCCATCACCGTCCACGGCGGCGGGCTGCGCCCCCTCACCTACGACGCCCCCATGGCATCGGCCCAGCTCAAGACCGCTGTGCTGCTTGCCGGCATGTATGCCTCGGGAACCACCACGGTCAACGAGCCGGCGCCGAGCCGCAACCACACCGAGCTCATGCTGCCCGAATACGGCGTGGCCACCACGGCCGGTGCCTGCACGGCCAGCGTGACCGGGCCCGCCCAGCCCCAGGCCGGCGAGGTGCTCGTGCCGGGCGACCCCTCTTCGGCGGCGTTCCTCGCATGTGCGGCGGTTTTGCACCCCGAAAGCTCGATCCAGATCGAGGACGTCAGCCTGAACACGGCCCGCATCGGCTTCGTACGCACGCTCGAGCGCATGGGCGCCCAGGTCAGCGTCACGCACACGGGCGCGGCAGGCAAGGAGCCCTACGGCATCATCGAGGCCTGCTACACGCCCGATCTGCGCGGCTGCGAGGTGCCGGCCGACAAGATCGCCGGAATCATCGACGAGATCCCGGTGTTGGCGCTGGTGGCGGCGCACGCGCATGGAATCACCGTGTTCCGTCAGGTGGGAGAGCTTCGTGTGAAGGAAACCGACCGCCTTGCCGCTATAATGGATGGTCTGGCCAAGTTGGGCGTGGACACCTGGTGCGAAGGCGACGACCTTTACATCGAGGGTCAACCCGGCTTGCAGGTCCCCGAGGGGCTCGAGTTCGACTCGCTCGGCGACCATCGCCTTGCCATGACCTGGTCGCTCGTCGGCCTGACCGGCAAGGTTTTCGTGAACATCAAGGATTTCGAGGCCGTGCGCGTCAGCTACCCCGGCTTCTTGGACGATATCGAAAGGCTTGCACGATGATCATCGCAATCGACGGCCCGAGCGGCGCCGGCAAATCGACCGTTTCGAAGGCGGTCGCGCGCCGTTTGGGCTTCTCGTGCCTGGACACGGGCGCTATGTACCGCTCCATCGCCTGGCAGGCGCTGCAAGACGGCGTCTCGCTGGAAGATGGCGAAGCGCTCGGCCGCATCGCCGATATGCACGAGATCGGGTTCTCCCATGAGCCGGGCGATCCGCTGCCGCGTCGCGTCTCCATCGCCGGCGTGGACGTGACCGACGCTATCCGCACGGCCGAGATCGACCGCTCCGTCAGTGCCGTGGCCGCCGCGCCCGCTGTCCGCCAGGCGCTCGTGGCCCAGCAGCAGCGCATCGGCCGCGCGGGCAACTATGTGGTGGAAGGCCGCGACATCGGCACGGCGGTGTTCCCCGAGGCTGAGCTGAAGGTGTTTCTGACTGCCAGCGCTGCCGAGCGCGCCCATCGCCGCGTGGCGCAAAACGAGCGTCGCGGCGTGGGCAGCACCGATTACGCCGAGGTGCTCGCCGACATCGAGCGCCGCGATGCCATCGATTCCTCGCGCGATACCAGCCCGCTCAAGCCGGCGCCCGATGCCGTGCAGATGGATTCCACCGGCCGCACGATCGAGCAGATCATCGAGCGCATCTGCGCGCTGGCCCAGGAGAAGGGCATGCACGTATGAGCCTGTTTTTGAGATACGAGGATATGTGGGATCGCGCGCTCGGCGGTACCACCGATGAGAAGCAGATCCCGCATTGGTTCGCGAACTTCGCGTATGTGCTGATCGGCTTCGTGTTCAAGGTGCTGTTCCGCTATCGCGTTGACGGGCGCGAGAACCTTCGCGCGTTCAAGGACCGCTGCGGCGCGGTGGTGGTCTCCAACCACACGTCGTTTCTGGACGTGGTCCTCATGTACGTGGCGGCGCGCCCAAGCCAGTTCGTGCGCCTGATGGGCCGCGATTCGCTGTTCGGCAACGCGCACGGCTTGGCGGGGCAGATCCTCTCGCGCGTGGGCGCGTTCCCCATCAAGCGCGATTCGGCCGACCGCACCGCCATCAAGCGCGCGGCGCATATGCTGAAGGGAAACCAGCTGGTGGGCATCCTGCCGGAGGGCACGCGCCGTGGCAAGGGCAGCAAAACGCCCGAAATCCACTCTGGTGCGGCGTTCATCGCGAAGATGGGCAAGGCTCCCATCCTGCCTATGTGCGTGCGCGAGGCGGAGAACGTCAAGCGCAAAGGCGAGCGCATGCATTTCCCCAAGATCACAGTGGAATACGGAAAGCCCCTGGTGGTAAGCGATTTCGACTTCCTGCCGAAGGAAGATCGCCTGGACGGATGCTCGTGGTACGCCATGCGCGAGGTCTTCGCGCTGCACCAGCGCGTGCCGCGCGAACAGGTGGATATGGTCGCGCTGTTCCCGGACGGCCGCGATTTCTCCGAGGTGTTCGCCGCTCACCCCATTCCCGAGCACACCCCTGAGGAGGCTATCGAGCTGACCCGCCCCACGAAGAAGGCGAAGGCCGAGCAGTAAGAGCAGGTTGGGGGGTAGGGGCCGCGTGAGCGGCCCCTTGCGCTATCGTGCGTCGCAAAAGTCGCGAGGCGCGAGTCGCAAAACGCAAGCTGCGAACTCTAAGTTGCGTACCCGCAACTTGCAGCTGCAATCCGCAAACCCGCGATTCGCGAATCCGCAAATTGCAGTGTGCGAGCGGTAAACTCCCAAACCTCAAGCGCGCGAGCTCGCAAAACCGCTATCGGCAAGCCGCAATCAATACGAAAGGACCGGACATGGAAGTCATCCGCAGCAAGAACGCAGGCGCATGCTACGGCGTGCAACGAGCCCTTGACCTGGCCCTGAAGGCCAGCGAGGGAGATGGCAGCGCGTTCACGTTGGGGCCGCTCATCCACAATCCTCAAGTGGTGGCGAACCTTGAGGCGCGCGGCGTGCTGGCCGTTTCGGAGCCCGAGCAGGCCACGCACGGGGCCATCATCATTCGCAGCCATGGCGTCACCCCGGCTGTGCGTCGCTCGGTGGAGGCGCGCGGACTTCCCGTGATCGATGCCACGTGCCCGCATGTTGCGCGTGCGCAAAAGGCCGCCGCCACGCTTGCTGAGGAGTGCGGCTACGTGGTAGTGGTGGGCGAGGAAGGCCATCCCGAGGTGGAGGGCTTGGTGGCTTACGCCCATGAGGCCGGCGCGCAGGTGCACGTGGCGGAAACGGCCGCCGACCTGCCCGCCGACCTGCCCGAGCACGTGGGCGTGGTCGTGCAGACCACGCAAACCCGCGATGCGCTTGACGACGTGCTCGAGGGCATCCGTGCCCAGGGCGTTGCCGCCCAGGTCAAGGATACGGTGTGCACGGCGACGCGCCAGCGCCAGCAGGCCGCTGCGGAGCTTGCTGGGCAGGTGGACGCCATCGTGGTCATCGGAGGGCGCAATTCGGCCAATACCACGCATCTGGCCGAGATCTGCGCCGCGGAATGCCCGCGCACGCACCACATCGAGTCGGCCGCCGAGCTTGATCCCGCGTGGTTCGCGGGCTGCTCCTCCGTGGGCGTCACGGCCGGCGCCAGCACCCCCGACGACCAGATCGACGAAGTGGTGCAGCGCTTGGAGCGCATGTAGCGATCCTTATCATGCGGGTGGGCCTACATCCGCATTTCCCTGTCCGCCGTCATGGCGCTGCATTTCCTATATATCCCCATGTGAACCGTCCCCATCTGCACGTGCTTCGGCATATGAGGGCGGGGACGGTTTTGTGCACGGACGGTGGAGAAACGGCCCGATTTGTTGCACAACAAATCCCGCGAAAACCGGGTTAGCCTTGAAGCATGAACGAAGCCGTCCGGCGCCGCAAAAGCGCCGGCGCGCGAACGCGATGCGGAGGTTGCCACCATGTGCAGGATATTGCTCGTCGAAGATGCCGTGCCCGAGCCTGAGGCGCTGCGCGTGCTCATCGAGCAGCATCCCTGCGCCGGCGCCATCCAGTTGGAGAGTTGCGCGTTTTCCCAGGTGAGCGAGCGCATCTCCCAAAGCCCGCGCATCGATGCGCTGTTCGCTCCCGTGGATGCCCCTGGCGCCTTCCCGGCGTGCGCTTCCGATGAACGCGCTGGCATCGCGCTAGTGCGCGAGCTGCAGGATCGTGACATCCTTCCGCTGACCGTGTACTGCACCACGCGCGCCGCCTACACCTCGGCGGTGTACGGCACCGACCATCAGTATCTGCTGCTGGCGCCGTATTCGCCCACGGAGGCGCGCAACGCCTTGGACAAGGTGTTCGGCTTGCTCGGCCATCGCGCGGCAAGCCCGCTTGCGCTGCGCAGCGCCGGGACCGTGCACATCGTGGACCCAGCCGACGTGGTGTACGTGAAAAGCATCGGGCGAAAAGTGCTGGTCAGGCTGTCGGACGCTCGCGTGTTGGAATCGTATGCGGCCCTGGCCGAGCTCGAGCAGCAGCTGCCCGGCAGCTTCGTGCGCTGCCACAAAAGCTACCTGGCGAACATGGAGCACGTTGTCCAGGCCTCCTCCGATGGGTTGGTCATGGACTGCGACGAAGCGGTCCCCATCAGCCAGCGCCAGTACCGCACCGTCCGCGACGCCCTCAGGTCGTTCTCCGTTTCATAGACGCAGAAGTCTGCGGCTGACGGGGTTTGCGCCGTCGGCTTCGTTTCGCCTTTGCCGGCTGAGCGCCGGCTGGCACCGCATCCGGCGCTCTTCGCATCGCGCTCCGCGCCGCCGTATTTGCTGTTCTTCCTAGGGTGGGAATTGGCGCCCAGCTTCTTCGCGCCGCCTTTCGGGGGCAAACGCCATCCTGTCTTGAACATAGTTGCGCTGATTTTCCGCGCCGCGTTTCCGCCGGGCGCCTTGGCGGGCGCGGCATGCTACCATGATATGCTGCGAAAAATCGACGGCGTACAGGCGAGCGGAAGCGGAAAGGCGGTGTTGACGTGGGCATTTATCCTCCTCAGGATGTGGCGAAGCAGGCTGCGCAGTCCGCGGGCGGCCGCAAGCGCCGTGCTCCCGAGCCCCCGAAGGCCGTCATCGAATCCGTGCTGCCCGAAAGCCCTGCCGACGACGCGGGCTTCACGCCGGGCTGCATCATCACCAGCGTGGACGGCCAGCCCGTGCGCGACATGATCGACTGGCGCTGGCTTACCGCCGACGACGTGATCACCCTCGGCTACATCGACACCGACGGCGACTCCGGCGAGGTGGAGCTTGAGCGCTACGAAGGCGAGGAGTGGGGCTTCGAGTTCTCGGGCGTGGTGTTCGACGGCGTGAAGCAATGCCGCAATGCCTGCATCTTCTGCTTCATGCGCCAGCTGCCCGACGACATGCGCCCGTCGCTGACCCTGCGCGACGATGACTTCCGCCTAAGCTTCCTGTCGGGAACGTTCGTCACGTTCACCAACTTGTCGGCCGAGGACGAGGCGCGCATCATCGAGCAGCACATCAGCCCGCTGCGCGTTTCCCTGCACGCATCCAACCCCGAGGTTCGCCGCCGCATCATCGGCCGACATGCCCAGCACGGCATCGACGTGATGGACCGCTTGCTTGCCGCCGGCATCGAGTTCCACGCGCAGATCGTGCTCATGCCCGACGAGAACGACGGCGACGCGCTGCGCGAGACGCTCGACTGGGCGTACGCGCGCCCGGGCATCTTGGACATCTGCATCGTGCCGCTAGGCTTCACCAAGCATCAGACGTGCTTCACGAAAAGCTTCAACGACCCGGTGGCCGCCCGCGCCGCCATGGATACCATCGTGCCTGCTCAGCAGCGCGCCCTTGCCGAGCGCGGCCACCTGTGGGCCTTCGCCGCCGACGAGTTCTACTGCAACGCCTACGGCGACGAGCTGCTGGAGAACCTTCCGCCTACCGAGCATTACGGCGACTTCGGCATGTTCGAGGACGGCGTGGGCATCATCCGCTCGTTCGTGGACGATTGGGAGGCTGCGGAAGCGGCCGGGCTTGACGTGCAAGCTGCGCAGGCGCTGCAGCAGGCGGGCATGTGCGTGCGTTACATCGCCGGCATGGCCACGCCGCATTTCTTCCGCCCGCTGTTCTCGCGCGGCCCGCTTGCCGGGGTGGTGGAACCGCTGTTCGTGGAGAACCGCTTCTTCGGCGGGAACGTCGACGTCACGGGGCTGTTGTGCAGCTGCGACATCGCCGACGCCATCCGCGCCGACGCGGCCGAGCACCCGGGCTGGACGTACGTGGTCCCCAAGGTCATCTTCAACGACGACGGCGTCACGCTCGATGACGCAACGTTGGAGGATATGGGGAAGGCGGCGGGCGTGGCCGTGAGCGTGGTATCCTGTAACGCGACTGGGTTCTTGCCGGAACTCGTCGAACTGGCGCGCGCATAGCGGCGTCGCAAACGTAGTATTTTCCTCAACCGAAAAGGATTTGATATGGCTCTGCCCATTGTGGCGGTTGTTGGACGGCCGAACGTCGGCAAGTCCACCTTCGTTAACCGCATTGCCCAGGCCGACGAGGCCATCGTACACGAGATGCGCGGCGTCACCCGCGACCGTTCGTACCACATCGCCGACTGGAACGGCGTGCTGTTCAAGCTCATCGACACGGGCGGCATCGAGATGGGCGACGAAGACGCGTTCCAAAGCTCCATCCGCACGCAGGCGTTCGCCGGCGTGAACGAGGCCGACGTCATCGTCTTCATCGTTGATGGCCGCACCGGCATCAACGCCGACGACGAGGAGGTGGCGCGCGTGCTGCGCAAGACCTCCAAGCCGGTGTATCTGGTGGTGAACAAGATGGACAACCCCGACACCATGGACCAGGTTTGGGAGTTCTACCAGCTGGGCCTGGGCGATCCGTGGTCGGTCTCCTCGCTGCACGGCAACGGCACGGGCGACTTGCTCGACGCCGTGGTCGAGGACCTGAAGAAGGTCGAGACCGCCGATGACGAGGAAGAGGACGGCGGCATCAACATCGCCATCATCGGCCGCCCCAACGCCGGCAAGTCCTCGCTGACCAACCGTCTGACCTCGGATGACCGCTCCATCGTGTCCAACGTCGCCGGCACCACGCGCGACGCCATCGACACCGTTATCGAGCACGACGGCCAGCGCTACACCATCGTCGACACCGCCGGCCTGCGCCAGAAGAGCAAGATCGACGAGGACGTGGAGTACTACGGCTTCGTGCGCGCCATGCGCGCCATCGACCGCGCCGACGTGGCGATCCTGGTCATCGACGGCTCCATCGGCCTGACCGACCAGGACCAGCGCGTAGCCGGCTTCGCCGCCGACCGCCAGTGCGCCATGGTCATCGTGCTGAACAAGTGGGACCTGGTGGAGGGCCCCGACGCCAAGGCCGAGGTGCGCGAGAAGATCACCGACCGCATGACTTTCGTGGGCTATGCCCCGGTCGTTGCCACTTGTGCGCTCACGGGCAAGTCCGTCCATCGCATCTGGGAAGCCGTTGACGTCGCGTACGAGAACTTCTGCAAGAGCATCCCCACCAACCAGCTCAACGTCTGGCTGGGCGAGATCCGCGAGGGCGGTCACACCGTGTCGAAGGGCAAGGCCATCCTGCGCATGAAGTACGTCACCCAAACGGCAACGTGCCCGCCGCAGTTCACGTTCTTCGTGAACCGCCCCGACCTGGTCAACGACAACTACGAGCGCTTCCTGGAGAATCGCCTGCGAAAGTCGTTTGACCTGACGGGCACGCCCATCCGCATGAAGTTTAAGAAAAAAGATTAAGAGAGATCCGCTGTGGAACTGCTGGGAGCATTAGGGGTTTTCGTCATCTCTTTCCTGTTGGGGTCTATCCCCTGGGGCGTCATCATCTCGAAGGTGTTCTACCACACCGACATCCGCGAGCATGGCTCGGGCAACATCGGCACCACCAATGCCATGCGCACCATGGGCAAAGTGGGCGGCAGCGCCGTGTTCGTGCTTGATTTCGGCAAGGGCATCGTATCCGGCCTGATCGCGGCCGCGGCTGCGGCCATGTTCGGCGGCGGCATGTCGCTGTCGGGCCATGTGATCGGCTACGACGACTTCGTGACGGTGGCCTTCTTGGGCTGCGTGTGGGGGCACATTTTCAGCCCTTGGCTGGGATTCAAGGGCGGCAAGGGCATCGCCGTGGCCGTCGGCTGCCTGTTCGTGACGTTCGGCTGGCAGGGCGCATGCCTTGAGCTGGCCATCTTCGCCGTGTTGGTGCTTGCCACCAAGTACGTGTCGGTGGGCTCCATCGCCGCCGCGGGGGCATGCCCGCTGTTCGCCGCGTACTACTTCCTGTACGCCACGTTCGCGCCGGCAGCGTGGGTATGCACCACGGTTGCCGCGCTGACGGTGGTTTGGGCGCATCGCGGCAACATCGAGCGCCTGCGCGCCGGCAACGAGCGCCGTATCGGGCAAAAGGGTAAGGAAGCGTAAGGAAAGTGGACGACGACATGAAGGTTGCAGTCATCGGCGCCGGTTCGTGGGGAACCGCGCTGGCGCAGACGCTGGCCCTCAACGGGCATAACGTGAGCCTGTGGGCGCGCAAGGATTCGGTGGTGCACGGCATCAACCACGAGCACGTCAACCCGCGCTACCTTTCGGATGCGAAGCTGTCCGACAACATCGTGGCCACCACCTCGTACCGTGACGCGCTGCATCGCGCGAAGGCCGCCGTCATCGTGACGCCTTCGAACCTGTTGCGCGGCGTGGCACGCGTGCTGTCCGATGTGGTGGACGATCAGTTCCCTATCGTCATCTGCTCGAAGGGCGTGGAAGCCGAAAGCGGCTTTCTGCCCGTGGGCGTGTTCGAGTCCGAGTTGGGCAACAAGGATCGTCTGGCCGTGCTCTCGGGCCCCAACCATGCCGAGGAAGTCATCAAGGCCAAGCCGGCGGGCACCGTGATCGCGTCGTCGGGTCAGGATACGGCGGTGCTGTTCCGCGACCTGTTCGCTTCGCCGACGTTCCGCACCTACACCAGCGACGACGTCACGGGCGTGGAGCTGTGCGCCGCGTTCAAGAACGTCATCGCCATCGCCGTGGGCGTGGCGTACGGTCTGGGTTATGGCGACAACACGGCGGCCATGCTCATGACGCGCGGCCTGGCCGAGATGAGCCGCCTTACGGTGAAGTGCGGCGGTCAGGCCATCACATGTATGGGCTTGGCGGGCGCGGGCGACCTGATCGCCACGTGCACCTCCGAGCATTCGCGTAACCGCTCGTTCGGCGTGGAGCTGGCGCAGGGCGGCACGCTTGACGGGTATCGCGAGCGCACGCACATGGTGGTCGAAGGCGCGTTGGCGTGCAAAACGCTGAAAACGCTGTCGGATGCCTACGATGTCGAGCTGCCCATCACCGATGTGGTGCGTAGCGTGGTATGGGAAGGCGCCGACCCGAAAGCCGCGGCGAAGGACCTGTTCGCACGCCCATTGACCACGGAATTTTACGGACTGTAGAGGAGAGCTGGGGTTTCTAGGCTGTGTCTTGCCGAGTGAACAGGGGACGGAGGTGTGTTCGTCCGGTGTTCTACGGGCTGCAGGGATGGCTTGGGAGTTCCGAGGCCGTAGCACGCCTGGGGCTTACTGGCTGCAGGTCTGGCCTGGGTATTCGGACTAAGGGTTTGACAGGGGGCTGTCAGGGCCGTATAGTCCGATTTGATATGGTTTTGCCGAAGAGCGGTTGCTGTGTTTAGCGGCAGCCGCTCTCTTTATAAGCTCCGAACAGTGAACAGTGGGGGGTGAACAGGGGACGGAGGTGTGTTCACGCGCCATCGTAGCCGCATGAGCAAGAGACGACGACCGCGTGAACACACCTCCGTCCCCTGTTCATGACGAACGCACCTCTGTTTCCGTTTCGCTAGCAAGCTTCTGAAAGGCGAAAATTGGCGGGCGGATGACGGGCCCCTCCCTTGCGAAAGGAACCGCATGAGCAATTACTCGTCCACCGTTGATACCCTTGCGCATCGGGTGAAGGTCATCGCTTCCAGGGCATTTGCAGTTGTCGCACTGGCCCTTGCGTTCGCAACCGCGCCTGCTTCGGCGTTTGGCGTCGACGCCGTCGCTGCTGGCGACCAGGACTCGCCGTGCGTTCCTACCCAGGAGCAAGTTGAAAGCTACCGTGCGGACGGCTCGCTCGACGAGCGTGCGCAGGTTGCCGAGCGCCTTGGCCATGCGCAGCTGTCCGCTGACCTGACGCAGCAGGCCCTTGCCCGGCAAGCGGCGGCGCTCGGGCAGGGTGCGGACGTGTTCTCCTTGCGCTCTGTGGTTCCTTCGACTTGGAAATGCGGCATGGCCACGGTCGGCGCCGGACACGTGCTGGCGTTGCGCGTGTCGTTCCCGGACCATTCCTTCGCCGACGATGATACGCTTGAGGCGCTTGATGCGCTCATCAACGGCGGCGGCGCCTCCGCGTTCCCTTACGAAAGCCTGCACGCCTACTACCGGCGCGCGAGCTACGGTGCGCTCGACATCTCCGGAACCGCCGTGGACTATCAGGCGAAACACGAGCGCAGCTACTATCAGCACGACATCAACTCGCTGTTCGTCGAAGCGCTCGACGCTCTTGACGAGACCTTGGACCTTTCGCAATTCGATGGAAACGGCGATGGGTACATCGACTGCGTGTACCTGCATTTCGCTGGCCCCGATGCCGGGTGGGGAAGCACCTGGTGGAGCCAGGAATGGACGGTGCCGCAGCAGGCTCCTCCCGAGGTGTATGAACGTTCATGGGATGGCATGCGTCTGTGGAACGCGTGCCTGCTGGCCGACAACTGCGCTGCGGACATGGCGGCTTCCACGCTCATTCACGAAACGGGCCACGTGCTCGGCCTTCCCGATCTGTACAGTTATCGGAAATCGACGGTCGGCTTGTCGGGGCGTTCGGGGTGCCTGACGTTCGACCTGATGGACAATAACGCCGGCGACACCAACGCCTTCTTCAAATGGATGCTCGGTTGGATCGATGAAAGCAAGGTTGTGCGCGTGGTTGCAAACGCTGACGGGATCGATGTGCAGCGCGGCGGCGTTACGCAGCACTACGACGAGCATTCGATCGATCAGGTGCTTTCCGCGTTTACGAGCTCAGATATTGCCGAGTGCGGCGGGTTTATCGCCGTGTCCGATTCCGATGATCTGCTTGACCCGGCGAAGGGCTTGTTCTCGTCCTTCTATCTGCTGCAATACGATCGCTATGCCGGCAACCAGTCGCTGGTGTACAAACGCGGGGGTCAGGATTTCGAGCTGCCGTCGGGCTTCAGGCTCTTCCGTGTGCAGGCGGCGCTTTCGGCGGAGGGGGACGACTACCTGCATCAGAACACCTCCGGAGCGCCCGGCAATCAGCTTATCGAGTTGGTCGACCCCGACATGAACGCCACCCATTCCGACGGGATCGGTTACGCGCCCGCTGCGATTACGGGCGACGGGTACGGGTGCATGCTGTATGACGGCCAGGAGGTGTCGCCGACCACCTATCCCTCCACGAATTTCGGCGAAAGCATCGGCGGCGGTTTCACGGGCTTGACGTTCTCGTTCGGCGAATGCGGCGAAGATTTCGGCACCGTCACCGTTTCCTGGTCGGATGCCGACGAGCCGGTTCCGGGCAACTTCTCCCTTTCCCTGCAGTCAGGCACGCTGCTGAACTGGGGTCCTGTGACGTTCGTCATGTCGTATCCTGCGCTGTACAAGGCATTCGAGAACGGGGCGTTCCCGTATCTCGTGATCGATGGAAGGCGCATCTTCTCCGCTGCGGACGTGAGCGGCGAAACCGTTTCCATGCGATATCAGCTCAATCCCGGCGAGATTTTGCCGACCAGCGCTTGCGAAGCGGTGTTCCCCGCGGGCTGCTTCTTGTTGGGCGTGGTCGATGGGGAAGAGGTGTACTCCGAGGAGATCCACGTGCCGTTTTCCCCGTCCGGCCTGGCCAGCTTCGGTAAGCATGGCTTCTACGAGCTGGAGATCGACCCGCTGGATGAGCGCGTCGGTATCTCCTCGGTGCTCGCCTGTGGCGACGGGTCGCGCTGCTTCCTGCGCGCGGTCGGCGAGAGTCTGTATCTCGAGACCCTCGACGAGAAGGACCCGTCGAAGGTGAGCGAGGTGAAGATCGAAGGCGCGGTGCTGCCAACGTATCCGCAGGCCAGCGCGGTGCTGCAATGCGCCGTGCTGCCCGATGACCGCTGCCTGGTGACGGTATCGTTCGAGAACTTCGATGCTTCCGGCTTGGCGCGCGCCTACTTGGTGGACCTCGGGTCGCATCGGGTGCTCGGCGAGGCGTCCCTCAGCCGGTTCCCCGGCTCCGTTCGCGCCATGGCGGTGGGGAACGTGCCGGTCATGGGGACGTATGCGTACCAGCTTGGCTTCGGCGAGGGCTATGTGATGACGTCGACGTTTGCCGACGTTGCGGCAGGCGGGGTGGATGCGAGCGCTGCGGTTTCGCCTGGTGAGCGCGTGCTTTGGACGCGGGCATCGGGCGTTTACGAGGCGGGTGATGGGCTGATCGCCGCCATGTTCACCGAGGATGCTCTCGATGGCAATGGCCATCCCGGTGGGGTGAACCTTACGGTGCGTCTGTACGATGCCGAGTCGGTGGCAGCGCTTTTCGCGACGGCGCCTGCCGAGCTGAATCCCGATGCGCTCGAGGATTTCACCGAAAGCCTTGATCCAGTGTGCGTGTGCAAATTGAGCGGGTATCAGGCCGTCAACGATGTTGCGGCTCGCGATGATGCCGTGTACGTGCTGACGTCGGGTCGTCTGGATGCCAGCGGGTCCGAAGATGATACGTCGCGCGGAGGGGCGATCGTGAGGTTCGACCGTGCGGGCGTGCAAACGGCCTGCCGGGCGCTTGTCCCGGTCAGCTCGGTCGCGGCGACGTATACGGATCTGGCCGTCGGCGAACAGGGGGCGGTGGCGGCAACGCGCATCGCGATCGGGAACAAGGGCGCGTTCGAACCGCAGGAGACGCAGCTGTTCGATTCGTCGCTGAACGCGGCGGGTTCGTATGATTTCGTCGGGAACTCGACCGGTGGTTGGGTTGACGGGCGTTGGGTGGCGCTGGGTTGGGATAGCTCCCGGTTCGGCCACGCCATGGGCGCCGGGGCTCCGCCCGCGGAGGGCGCGGAGGGCGACGGGGCTGTCGCGGCGTCGGATGATGCGGTCGTGAGTAGCGCGCCTGCTGCGATTTCAGGTGGTGAAACGGCGGGCAGTGGGTCTGCTACGGCGTCGGGCGTTGATGGCTCTGCTGCTTGCGCGGCGCCTTCTGGCCGTGCCGCCGACGGCGTTGATGAGCGAGGGGGTGAGGAGCCTGACCTGCACACGCGCGTCGGCTACGCGATATCCGACGCTTTGGATGTTGCCTCTGGTTCTGAAGATCCAGACGACTCCGAGGACCCCGGCGATTCTGACGATTCCGAGGACCCTGATGATACGGAGAAGCCCGAGAACCCCGAGAAGCCCGGTGCTTCCAAGAACCCTGGCGGGCCAAAGGATTCGAGCGAACCGCAGGGGTCAGGCGCTTTGTCTGCGGGAACCGGCGATAGCGTGCCCGCTCTTCCGCTGGCCATCGTCGCCGTCGTCGCGCTGGCAGTTGCGATATGGGCGCGACGTCTTAGCCGTTAGCGGTTGCAGTGTCCCTTGCCGCAGTCATCGCGCTTGAAGTAGGCCATATTATCCACTAGGTCCAGCACTTCGACGTCCATGCCGTGGGCAAGGAAGGCCGCCTTGCCCACGATCGGGCGAACACACCTCCGTCCCCTGTTCTCAGAACGGTGACCGTCTGACACCGGTGCTAGAATGCCTGCCAACTACAAGAGCGGTGACCGAAACTCACCGATAACGCGATGATGTTGAACGCGCGTATTCCCAGTTCAGCATGGATTTTAAGATAAGTTCCCCTTGCAGCCGAGTCGGTATGAGTTTCAAGAAATGAAACCGTCTAACACTTAGGCGATACGTTCGCGATCGCAACAATACAGTTGCGATTCTCCGAACGCACCTCCGTCCCCTGTTCGTGTTCGCCCGAACAGGGGACGGAGGTGCGTTCGCCCGAGTTTCATGCATGAAGAAAGCCCGCGAACCTCGAAGGATTCACGGGCTTTCGCAATCTAAATGCTTGTGGCGGAGTTGGGGCGGCCGTTACTTGGCTGCTTCCTCTTCCTGCTTTTCGGCGGCTTCGACGATCTTGTCGATGATGACGTCCAGCTTGCCTTCCACGTCGTAGTCCTCGACCTTGCCTTCGTCGCACAGGCGCGCGAACTTCGGGTCGATGGGCAGGGTGGTGTAAGCGGGGATGTTGTAGCGTTCGGCAACCTCGGCACCCTGCGGCTCGCCGAAGATGTGGTGCTCCTTGCCGCAATCGTCGCACTTGAAGTAGGCCATGTTCTCCACCAGGCCCAGCACCTCGACGTCCATGTCATGCGCAAGGTTGACCGCCTTGCCCACGATCATGGCCACCAGTTCCTGCGGCGCCGACACGGTGACGATGCCGTCAACGGGCAGCGATTGGAACACGGTCAGCAGCACGTCGGAGGTTCCCGGAGGCATGTCGACGAACAGGTAGTCGATGTCGCCCCAGTTCGTCTCGCTCCAGAACTGGCGGATGGCGTTGGACACGACCGGGCCGCGCCATGCCACGGGCAGGTCGCCCTTGGGAAGCATGAGGTTGGTGGACATGACCTTGATGCCCGTTTGGGTTTGGCCGGGCAGGATGCCGTCGGCGTCGGCGGTCAGCGGGTTGGTGATGCCGAAGGTCTTCGGGATGGAAGGGCCGGTGATGTCGGCGTCCAGGATGCCAACCTTGTTGCCGCGTTTGTTCATTTCGCTGGCAAGCAAGCTGGTGACCAGGGATTTTCCGACGCCGCCTTTGCCGGAGACAACGCCGATGACGTGTTTGACGTTGCTGCGCTTGTTCGTCTCAAGCTTGGTGGGGCCGGCGGCGGTGCGCTCGCCGCATCCCGAAACACCGCAGCTGCCGCACTCGTGCGAGCACTCTTCTGCCATGATTCCCTCTTTCCTATTGTGCTCCCAGATGCCTGGAAGCGTCACTCGTCCTGAAGGGATGATAGCACAACGCACCCAACCATCAGCCAATTAGCACCTGCAGCGTGACATTTGCAGCATATTGTCAAGCAAATCTCGCTTTATGCATTTTGGGATGCGGCTTTCACAGCGAGATCACGCCGGATGCTTCGGGCGGACGCTTCGGGGACGTAGCACTAACTGTCAGCTTGCGCCGTAGCTGGTTCCTTACCCGTTTCGCTCCCTCGCAGTTCGTGCGTGCGTTTGCTATTTGAGGGTTGGCAAACGAGATCATCGGCGAAGGTCGCCTACCGGAGCACGTGCCGCAAAACTGACAGATAGTTCTACGTCCCCAAGTGTCTGGCTTCGGGCGGTTAATTGTGCTTACTGTATCTGCTGGACTTCGGTGCCGTCGAGGTTGAAGTCCTTGAATGCAGCGGTGGTGTAGGCGGCGTTCTCGTAGGTGTTGAAGTAGTAGCGGCCCTCTCGCGCGGAATAGGCGCTGGTGAACACGGTGAACTCGTTCGCGCCGTCGTTCATCTGCGCGCTGCCTTCCACCATGGCCACGCCGCCGAGTGTGCGGAACACGCGGGCAACGTTGCCGCACTCGGTGTCCTTCGGCGCATGATGCGCGTTCAGGTACGCTGCGCGCACGAAGCGCGACGGGGAGTACACGTCGCCGGGCAGCCCGCGCATGCCAGCGCCCGCACCGTAGGGCGTCAATGTCGCGTTTGCCCACGTCACAGAGCTAGGGGAGCCGGGCGTCACGTTCATGTAGCTGCGCAGGTTCTCCAGGTGCCACTCCAGCCCCGGCTGATTGGCAAGCACGTCGGCGGGGTCGCGCATCACCTGCAGGCCTTCGGCGGTCGACTCTATCACGATGCAGCCGCTGGCGTCGGCGATGATCCAGTGCAGCATGGCGATGGGAAAGTCGCCGAAGCCCTTGTTCACCAGCGTGATGTTCGCCAGCGCCGCCTCGACGTCGTCAACGTTGTCGAAGTTCGAGGCGACCCACAAGGGGAACTCGTACGGGGCCACGGCTGTGGTTCCCGGGCGCGCATCGTCGGGGAAGTAGGCGTAGCCGGGGAAGTTCAGGCCCGCGATGGCCAGGCCGTTCTCGTTGGCGCAGTCGAAGTACAGCGGGTATCCCTCCGATGCGATGGCCATGCCCAGCACCGCACGATGCCCCGTGTTCGCGGGATGGTTGCGCGGGGTGAACGTGATGGTCTCGCCGTAGCCGTACGCCCAGTCTAGGTTGCGGCCGAAATATAGGTTTCCGTCAGAATCGGTGAATCGAATCGCTGTGCACATACGTGCCTCCGTTCAATGTTGACGCGCGGGTTTGCGCCTGCGTTTGCTCTTTCGGGGCGTTTTGCCCCTGCGGGAAAGGAATAGTACGCCTGTGGCAGCAGCTTGCAATGGGGAAACCCCGAGCGTTGCCTTCGCGTTGCGAAGCCGTTGAGCGGAAGTTCGCGCGGCTTGCAGGCAAAGAAAGCGAACTGCCCGCGCATCGCGCGAGGTGATATGCGGGCTGTTGGGCTTGAGGGGTCTGGGCTGGTGGGTGCGAAAGGCTTGGGAACGGCGAACAACCGCCGTCGTCCTTGCACTATTTCCCGTTGCGGATCTTCTTGATGCCGCCGGCGGCTATGGCGGCGCCGGCGCCGATGGCGAGCACGCCGGGCCCGGGCAATATGAGCATGGGCACGCCCACCGCCATGACGGCGGCGCCGGCCACGGTTTGGGCTGCGCCCGTCAGGCGCGATGCGGCAGCGGCAGCATCGCCTTGATTGCGAACGGGATTGCCGCGACCGTCGACGAACGTGGTGTGCGGCGGCTGGTTATCCACCTTCCCGACGCGCTTGCCGAACGAGGGCGGCGTGAAGGGCTCCGCAGCGGCTTGGGCCGCAGCGGCGGCGCCGCGCGCCGCGTCAACAGGGGTCACGTCGATGATGGGATGTTTCGGGAACGCCATAAGCAGCTCCTTATGCGTAGCGCCGCACGGGGCGGCGCGGGTAATCGTTGTGCGGGACGGGCCTAGCAGCCGCGTTCCGCTATCCGTAGGGTATCGCGTTGCGGGCGCTATGGGCCGCCGCGCGCTGACGCTGTCACCAACGCGTAACGAGTTCGCCACATGTATTACCCAGTGTTCTTCGAGGTCCGTCTGCTCCACGGCGCTTCGGTTTGCAGATGGTCTCTCGGTGCGCATTGTCTCGGTCCCCCGGTTTCCTTTCCGTCTAGTGCTTCGACTCGCCGTTGCCCCCCGTTTCCGTCGCTGCGCCCCGGCTTGCTGTCTGCCCGGTTTCCCATAAAGCTCGGTATCCTTGATGCTCGTCTTTTAGCTTCCCGAATCATCTCCCTTGCGGCGGCCTCGGGGCACTGCCCACCTCCCTGCAACGCCCCGGGGCGTATCCATCATCAGGCGTTTTACCGGCTCGCGCTGGGTTTTGCGCTACACTATCAGTAGTGTTCCGACCGTTTGGTTCGACTGCGTTTCGCGCTTGAATCGAGTTGGCGAATCGGGCGCGACGCCTTTATAAGGGGAAGGTGATCGTATGGCAGCTCCTGCTACCGAACATGTCCGAAACATCGTGCTGGTGGGCCAAGACGGTGCCGGCAAAACCTCGCTCGCCGAGGCCATGCTGCACGTTTCAGGCCGCACGCCGCGTATGGGCACCACTCACGACGGCAAATCCTACCTTGACTACGATCAAGAGGAGATTCGCCGCAAGTTCACTCTGGGCACGTCCGTTGCGCCCATTCCGTACCATGATTACAAGATCAACTTGCTCGACACCTCGGGTCATCCCGACTTCATCGGCGACACGCTTGCCACCATGCAGGCTGCCGAAATGGCGCTATTCGTCATCGATGCCGTCGCAGGTCCCCAGGTCATGACCACGAAGCTGTGGCGCGAAGCCGAGGGCATGCGCCTGTCGCGCGCCGTGTTCATCAACCACATCGACCGCGAGCACGCAAACTTCGACACCATCATGGCGCAGCTTCATGCGCGTTTCGGAAGCCGCTTGGGGCCGGTCACCATCCCCATCGGCGTTGCCGAGGACTTCAAGGGCGTCATCGACGTGCTGCGCATGAAGGCCCGCTACTTCGACCAGGACGGCACCACCGACGACCGCATCGAGGACATCCCGGCCGAGTACGCTGAGGCGGCGCAGATTGCTCGCGACCGTCTGTGCGACTTGGTAGCCGAGGCCGACGACGACCTGATGATGAAGTACCTGGACGGTTCCGAGCAGCTGACTCAGGAAGAGCTCGAGAGTCTGCTCGATAAGGCCATCGCGCAGGAGCTGTTCATCCCCGTGTACGTGGGCTCCACCATCATCGAGCAGGGCATCCGTTGCGTGATGAAGGATATCTGCACCTACTTCCCGCATCCGCGCCACCACGGCGCCTTCCGTCTTGCAAACGGCGAGGAGACGTTCGTGGATGAGGACGGCGAGCCGGCGGCGTTCGTATTCAAGACCGTTGCCGACCCGTTCGTGGGACGTTTGAGCTACTTGAAGCTGATCAGCGGCGTGCTCACTCCCGGCATGGAGCTGACCAATGCGCGCACGGGTAAGAAAGATCGCCTGGGACACCTGTACGTGATGATGGGCAAGGAGGCCACGGATGTGAAGTCCGCGAAGGCTGGCGACATTATCGTGGTTCCCAAGCTCACCGACACGCGTGCCGGCGACACGCTCTCGCAATCGGGAACGATGTCCATCGATCCGCTGCCGCTGCCTGTGCCGCAATATCCCGTTGCCATCGAGGCGGCTAATAAGAAGGAAGAGGACAAGGTCGGCACCTTCCTTGCGCGCGCGGTCGAGAACGACCCCACGCTGCGCGTCGCCCGCAACGAGCAGACGCACCAGACTATCGTCACGGCAATGGGTGAAGCGCAGGTGGAGACGCTGCTTGCGCGCATGAAGGAGCAGGCGAAGGTGGAGGCGCGCCTGGTTCCCGTGCGCATCCCGTATCGCGAGACCATCACGAAGACGGCCGAGGCGCAAGGGCGCCACAAGAAGCAGACCGGCGGCGCGGGCCAGTTCGGCGATTGCTGGCTCCGCATCAGCCCCAACCCCGGCGAGGGCTATGAGTTCTCCGACGAGATCAAGGGCGGCGCTATCCCTGGCGGTTTGATCCCCGCTGTTGATAAGGGCGTTCAGGAGGCCATGGCAGAGGGCTTCTTGGCGGGGTATCCCATGGTTGACATCAAGTGCGCCGTGTTCGATGGCTCGTACCATTCGGTCGACTCCAACGAGATGGCGTTCAAGACCGCCGCACGCATCGGCTTCCGTGCGGCATGCGAGCAGGCCGGCGCTATTCTGCTCGAGCCAATGGCGACCATGGATATCGTGGTCACCGAGGAGTACGCCGGCACCGTTATGGGCGACATTGCTACGCGTCGCGGACGCATCGTAGGCACCGACTCCACCGACGAGGGCGAGACGGTCATCATGGTGCGCGTGCCGTACGCCGAGGTCATCGGCTATACCAAGGACCTGCGCGCCATGACGCGCGGTTCCGGCAGCTACTACATTGAGCTGGAGGGATACGATCCTGCGCCCGCCGATGTGACGAAGAAACTGGTCGAGGCTTACCAGGCATCGAAGGCATAGGCTGGTCCATAAGATGATTGCAACGAGCCGTCCTTCGGGGCGGCTCGTTGTTTGCTGCGGCGAAGCGTTTCGGTTTGATGCTCGCATTCGCGCCTCCTGGTGCGTTCTTGTCGGGACGGTTTGACGGTCGTGTGGTGCGGATCGGGATTATCGGCGTGCGTGAGGGCAGGGTTCCCGCGTTTCGTGGCGGTCTGCTTGCTTGTGGCGGGCAGGCCCTGAGTTTGCGAGGAGCCCGCCCGTTCCAAAGGGAGGAGAGGCGATGGGGAGTGAAGCAGCAGGTCAGGAGCGTCTCCCATGACACGGCCCGCTTAAATCCAGCCGCCTCATCGCCTGGTTCGAGTATGACGCCGCCATCTTGCAGAACCCTTGTGCGTTACACCGAAAACTGTCCGCTGAACCTTGCAGGTTTGGGAAGATTCCGTCTGCCAGGAAGCCGCTGGAATGACCGAGAAACCCTGCGTCGTTGGCGGGCTGCAGTCTCCTCTATCTTGCGAAGGTGGGAGTTCTCCCAGGTTATAGCGGGACTCCGTGTCGTGTGCGCTAGCGTTTCGGGCCGTCTGATGCATCTCCTTCTAGCCCCGGTAACTTTTCCTCATGTGGGCATTTTCCCTAGACGCTTTGCTGAGTTCTTGGTAGGCTCGAATCATTGATTCCGCGCCATGTCCATGCATCGGCGCAGGTAAGTAAAGGGGAATGCCATGTCTTACGTATTCACGCACGCAACGCTGCTCGACGGCACGCGCGATATGCAACCTCAGGAGAATATGACCGTTGCCGTGGACGATAACGGCCGCATCAGCGCGGTCGGTCCGGCTGCTTCCACGGTGGGTCCTGCGGGTGCGCAGGAAGTCGACTTGAAGGGCGCGTATTTGATGCCGGGCCTGGTCAACTTGCATGTGCATCTGTGCGGTAGCGGCAAGCCCACCAGCGCCGGCGCGGCGGGCGACCTTATCGAGAAGGTGGTTGCCAACCCCGTTGGGCGTTGGTATCTGCATCGCACGTTTCGCAAGCATGCTCAGCAGCAGCTTGCCAGCGGCGTCACCACGGTGCGAAGCGTGGGTGACCCGGGGTTCGCCGATGTGTGGGTACGCGATGCCATCAACGCTGGCAAGTACCAGGGTCCGCGGCTGGTCACGTCGGGCGTGGGCGTGACGGTACCGGGTGGTCACGGCGCAGGGTTGTTTGCGCACATTGCCGAAACGCCTGATCAAGCGCGTGAAATCGTGCGCGATTGCTTCGCGCATAAGTGCGACCTGGTGAAGCTTTTCATCACCGGCGGCGTGTTTGATGCTGAGAAGGAAGGCGAGCCGGGCGTGCTGCGCATGTCGCCCGAGATCGCGGCGGCAGCGGTGGACGAGGCTCACAAGCTGGGCATGCATACCGCGGCGCATATCGAGAGCACCGAGGGAGTTCGCGTGGGCCTGGAAGCGGGTGTGGACACCATCGAGCACGGCGGCGTTTTGGACGACGAGCTGCTGGCGCTGTTCCGCGAAAACGGCGTGGGCCGCAAAAGCTCGCTGACCTGCACCGTCTCCCCGGCGCTGCCGTTCATCAAGTTGCCGCCCGAGATGACCCATTCCACCGAGATCCAGGTAGTCAACGGGCGCATCGTCTTCGACGGTATCGTGTCTGCCGCAAAACAGGCCTTGGAGCAGGGGATTCCCGTTGGATTGGGTACCGATTCGGCATGCCCGTACGTTACGCAATACGATATGTGGCGCGAGCTGGTGTACTTCGAGCGCATCGTGGGCGCAAGCCGCCAACTTGCGTTGCATGCGGCAACGCTGGGCAACGCGAGCATCATCGGGCTTGGTGACGAGACGGGCTCGATCGAAGTAGGGAAATCGGCCGACATGATCGTGCTGGATACGAACCCGCTAGATGACCTGGAGGCGCTGCGAAACGTGCGGCGCGTCATGGTCCGCGGCAAGTTCGCCGATGGCCTGCAGGTGAAGCACCTTTCCGAGCTAGATCGCGAGTTGGACAAGTTCTTGCCGCGATAGCGCATCCGGATGGGGTGGTCGCGCGTCATGGCGCGAGCCTGGTCTTGGAAGACGTCTGCTGAATGCGGTGGTCGGTTTGTTCGGGATTTGCTGCTGCATATATGGCTTGTGCTTCTCAGACGGGTTGCTTGTCACCGAGGGTAGTCAACCTGTTGATAATGCGCGGATTTGACGGGGTTTTGTGGAAGAATCTGCTGTTTCCGCAGGTCAAACGGTGTGAAAACACAATAAAACAAACGTTCGATTTTTCTTGAACGCGGGGGTTTCGCATGGTACAGTAGGTGCAGCGAACCCCCTTTTCATATATTCGCAACCCACTTGTCCATATTCATGTAGGAGGCACGAGCACCCGATGATCAGACCGATTATGCGAAACCAGCTGTTCTTGGCCATGCCATCGGAGGCCGCAACCATCGAGGATGCGCCTGTCGGGCAGGACTTGCTCGATACGCTAGAAGCGCACGCTCATGAGTGCGTGGGAATGGCGGCGAACATGATCGGCGTGCGCAAGCGCATCATCGTATTCGACGACAATAGCACTGCCAAGCTCATGTTCAATCCCGAAATCGTGCATGCCTCAAGCGAGTATTCCACCGAGGAGGGGTGCCTGTCGCTTGTGGGGCAGCGGCCGTGTCGGCGGTATCGCAAGATTCGCGTGTCGTATCAGGATGAATCGTTCAAGACCTGCCAGAAAAGCTTCAGTGGCTTCACTGCGCAGATTATCCAGCACGAAATAGATCACTGCAACGGGATTATCATCTAGGCGTTTATCGAAGCGTTTTCTCACGTGAAACGCCTCCGGGATAGGCTTCGAAGTTGCTGTAAGCCGCGATTCTCCTGCAGGATTGCGGTGACGCGATCATGTAATCGCGGATTTGCGTTTTCATAGCAGCTGCATTTAGATTTGCGTTTGCGCTTCGCGCATAGTGGAACTTGTTGTGAGGGAAAGGTTTGCCGTGTCGGTACCTATAGAGCAGGCGCGCTTGGCGCTGGAAATGCATTTCGGCTACAAGGATTTCAGGCCGGGCCAGCAGGGCGTGGTGCAGGCTTTGCTTGCAGGTCGCGATGCGCTTGCGGTCATGCCTACCGGCGCCGGTAAGTCGGTATGCTATCAGATACCGGGCGTTGTCATGAGCGGCCTTGCGCTGGTTATAAGCCCGTTGGTGTCGCTGATGGGCGACCAGGTGCGCAGCTTGCAGGATGCCGGCATTCAGGCGGCGTATCTGAACTCCACGCTTACCCCGTCTCAGCAGGGTTCGATCATGGCGCGTGCTCTAGTGGGGGAGTTCGACCTGCTTTATGTTGCGCCTGAGCGCTTGGAGGACCCGCGCTTTGTGGAGTTCGCCTCGCAGGCGCCCATCCCGCTGGTCGCGGTAGACGAAGCGCATTGCGTTTCGCAATGGGGCCAGGATTTTCGCCCGTCGTATCTGCGCATCGGTATGTTCATCGAGCAGCTTCCCACGCGTCCCACTGTTGCCGCACTCACCGCAACGGCAACGGAGCGCGTTCGTGCCGACATCGTGCGCCTTTTAGGATTGCGAGATCCCTACCAAGCGGTCACCGGTTTCGACCGGCCGAACCTCCACTTTTCCGTAGAGCGCCTAGAGCCGAATAAAAAGCTGAACCGCATCACAACGTATGCGAAGGCGCATCCCGAGGACTCAGGCGTGGTGTATTGCAATACGCGCAAAAACGTCGAGAAGGTGCACGAACACTTGGTGCAGTCCGGCGTGAAGGCAACGCGCTATCACGCAGGATTGAGAAAAGAAGAGCGCAGCGCCAATCAGCAGGCATGGATCAACGACGACGCTGCGGTCATCGTGGCGACTAACGCCTTCGGCATGGGCATCGATAAATCGAACGTGCGTTACGTCGTCCACTACAACATGCCGTCAAGCATCGAGGCTTATTATCAGGAAGCGGGCCGCGCGGGACGCGACGGGCTTGCAAGTGAGTGCATGCTCTACTGGAGCGATGGTGATTTGTCCACTTGCAGGTTCTTCCTTGAACAGGATAGCGGCAACGAAAGCATGAGCCCCGAGGAAGCTGAGGTTGCCCGCGCGGCTAGGCGCCGTATGCTGGCGGCCATGGAAGGCTATTGCCTGACGTGCGAATGCCTGCGCGGCTACATGTTGCGTTACTTCGGCGATGAGTCCGCAGCGCAGCAGGACAACGGCTCGTGCAACAACTGCTCGAACTGCGAAGGTGGGTTCAGGGCAGTGGACGTCACCGCGGAAGCGCGTGCTGTCATGCGTTGCGTGCAGGAGCTGCGCGGAAGGTTCGGCAAAGGCGTGGTGGTTGATGTGCTGCGTGGCACGAACATGGAGCGCCTTGAGCAATTCGGCCTTGCGCAGGCGAAGTGCCTCAACTCCGTCAGCATGTCGCAAGTGCAGCTGAAAGAGGTCATCGAGCTGCTTGCGGCGGGCGAGTACTTGGAGATATCGGATGGCCAGTTCCCCGTAGTGGGGTTTGGGGCTCGCTTCCGTGAAGCGGCAGCGCCTGATTTTCGATTGCAGGTGAAGCAGGTGCTGCGACAACCGCAGCGTAAGCCGGGCGTTGCCGGCGGTCACTCGTTCGGTGGGTCGGGTACGGCAAGCGGTCCCTATGCAGCATACGACCAGGATTTGTTCGAAAGGCTGCGTGCGTTGCGCAAGCAGCTGGCGGTCGAAGGTGGACTGGCTCCGTACATGGTCTTCGGCGATGCCTCGTTGCGCGATATGTGCGCTCGCATGCCCGAAACCGAGGACGAGTTCATGGACGTCAGCGGCGTAGGCATGAAGAAGCTTGAGAAGTACGGCAAAGCCTTCCTCGACGAGATCGCAGCCTATCGCTCCGAAGTGCAGTAGGCGGCGGCGCGATTCGGTTGCTTGCGGGCGAAAGGTACAGGCCCGTATTGAAATTCCCTAATGCAAGGGACAAGAGCTAGATATCTTGTTGCCGTGAGAACAGCCTTGCTTTGAATTGGCTCCGCGTCGAAGCAAGGTGCATTTCGCGCATCAGCATCAGCTGAAATAAGGCCACGCATAGCTTGGCACCATATGGGAGGAGGGGCTTGCGCCCCTCTTCCCATATCTGATGAGTAATGCTTTGAAATCTCTAAACGCCTCAAAAGCGCTTGACGGGACAGACTCCTGTCATGCCGGTAGGCGACCGCGCAGCAGCGGTTGGACGACCCTGATACGTGAGCAGGGGACTGCCCCCTGCTCACGTGCGTCTCCAAACCCGTTACGCTTGGCGGTAGTGCGAGAGGAAGTCACCGAGCTGGCTCATGGCTTCGGAGAGCACCTCGATACGCGGCAGGTATACCACGCGGAAGTGGTCGGGCGAACCCCAGTTGAAGCCCTTGCCGGGAACCAGTAGGATCTTCTTCTCGTGCAGCAGGTCGAGCGCGAACTGCTCGTCGTTGGTGATGTTGAACTTCTTCACATCGATCTTCGGGAAGATGTAGAAAGCCGCACGGGGTTTGACGGCGGTGATGCCGGGGATGTCGTTGAGCGCCTTGTACACGTAATCGCGCTGCTCGCAGACGCGGCCTCCGGGCACCACGTAGTTGCGCACGCTCTGATGGCCCCACAGAGCGGTCTGGACGATGGACTGCGCCGGCACGTTGGAGCACAAGCGCATATTCGACAACATGTTCAGGCCCAAGATGAAGTCCTGCGCGCAGTATTTCTCGCCGGACAGCACCATCCAGCCGATGCGATAGCCGGCAATCATGTGCGACTTCGAAAGACCCGAGAAGGTGATGCAGAACAGGTCAGGAGCAAGGCTTGCGATGGAGACGTGCTCAAGATCGTCCATGACCAAGCGGTCGTAAATCTCATCGGACAGGATCATCAGCTGATGTTTGCGAGCCACATCGACGATCTGCTGCAGCACCTCGCGCGGATACAGCGCGCCGGTGGGGTTGTTGGGGTTGATGATGACGATGGCCTTCGTGCGCGGCGTGATCTTGCGCTCGATATCGTCGATATCGGGATACCACTCAGCCTGCTCGTCGCAGATGTAGTGAACGGGCGTGCCGCCGGCAAGGGTGGCGCAAGCCGTCCACAGCGGGTAGTCGGGGCTGGGGATAAGGATCTCGTCGCCGGTGTCGAGCAGCGCCTGCATGCACAGGTTAATGAGCTCGCTGACGCCGTTGCCGGTGTAGATGCTGTCCATATCCACATTGGGAAGGCCCTTGATCTGAGAGTATTGCATGATGGCCTTGCGCGCGCTGAACAAGCCCTTCGAATCACTGTAGCCCTCGCAATCGGGAAGCTGATGGCGCATGTCCTGAACCACCTCGTCGGGCGTGCGGAACCCGAACGGGGCAGGGTTGCCGATGTTCAATTTCAAAATGCGCATGCCTTGGGATTCCATGCGAGCAGCTTCGTCCACAACCGGACCACGAACATCGTACAGAACGTTATCAAGCTTCGAGGATTTCTTGAACTGACGCATAGGTACGCTCCCTTGATCATCAGACACAGCAGGTTCATTAGTATTGGAAGGTTCAAAATCGTTTTGAACCTCATGAACAAGTGGTTCAGGTGTAGAAGGTTCATGCTCAGGAGGAGTCATAGGTGCAGACTCTTCGCCGCCTAGCCACTCAGGAGTGACGTTCAATAGTTCAGCAAGCAGCTGCATCACATCGGGGCGGGGGATGGTCTTGCCGCTAACATACTGGCTGACCTGGCTTTTCCAGAGTTTATGACCTTCTTCTTGTGCTGCATGGATCAAATCTGCCTGCTTCATGCCGGTGGCATCCATGGCAATCTTTAGTTGTTCGGCAAACACGTTCTGATCCATGCCGGTCCTTTCGTTCAAAGTTCAAACTATAGGTTCAAAGTTCAGTTCAATATAGAATTGAACTTTAAATTGAACCAAAGTATGAACAACTCAGTCCATGAACCTTTAAACTGAACCATGAACTGAAGTTATCACTCAATTGCAGTTCAGAGTTCATAGGTTCAATTTCTTGCAGTGTAGCACGTTCGCATAGTCGTGTGTTCAATTTCATAAAGCCCCTGAAGTTCAAGAATGAACTTTCTCCGATTAGCGGTCTGTTCACTTCTTCTCCCCGATTCCTCAAAAGCATTACCCTCATCTGAAGTCGGCCTTACAGTCGCTTTACATATCGCCCCTAGACTTTCTCTCTGCATGCCGAGGGTGTGCTGCGCCCTTGAAACGTCGTAGTAAATGCGTTCGGGAGAATCAAGCTCTCATATGGGGTAGAGCTTCTCAAACGTTCGATGTTTTAACGACGCAATGAGGTTTTCGAAGGGAGAACGAAAGTAATGGATCCGGCAACGCTGGTAATCGTCGGCTTGGTGATCGTCACCGCTTTGACGTTTGACTTCACGAACGGTTTCCACGATACGGCCAATGCAATGGCCACGTCCATCGCTACGGGCGCGCTCAAGCCCAGAACCGCTGTTATCGCCGCAGGTACGCTGAACCTCGTCGGCGCGTTTCTGTCTGTGGAGGTCGCAAAGACCATCTCCGGTGGTTTGATCAACGAGCAAGTTGTCACCATCGCGCCTGAGTTCATCTTGGCGGGCTTGATCGGTGCCATCATTTGGAACCTGCTCACCTGGCTGGTAGGCCTTCCTTCCTCGAGCAGCCATGCGTTGTTCGGCGGTCTGGTCGGCGCCGTCATCATCGGCGCGGGCGTTGAGGGCGTGAACTTCACTGCCGTGATCACCAAGATCCTTGTCCCTGCTCTGGTGTCTCCCGTCGTTGCCGGTTTGGCGGCCTTCTGCGCGGTCAAGATCATCTTCGCCGTGGTTAAGCACATGAGCGAGAAACAGGTCGAGTCCGGCTTCCGTCACGGTCAGACCGTCACCGCTTGCTTGGTGGCTCTTTCGCACGGCACTAACGACGCCCAGAAAACCATGGGCATTATCACGCTGACGCTTATTGCCGTGGGCCTTCAGCCTTCCGGTTCCGGTCCTGAGCTTTGGGTCGTCGCCATTTGCGGCCTCGCCATCGCTGCCGGCACGTATATGGGTGGTTGGCGCGTCATCCGCACGCTGGGCAAGGGCTTGACCGAGATCAGCACCCCGCAGGGCTTCGCCGCCGAGGCTGCGAGCGCAACCACCATCCTGGTGTCGTCCCACCTTGGCTTCGCACTTTCCACCACGCAGGTTTGTTCCGGCTCCATCATCGGTACCGGTCTTGGCAAGAAGGGCAATCCGGTCAACTGGGGCGTTGCCGGCCGTATGGCGATCGCCTGGTTGGTTACCTTCCCCGCGGCCAGCATCGTCGGTGCTCTTGCTTGCGCTCTGGCGAAAACCGGCGTCTGGGGCACCGTTGCAACGGTTGCCATCGCCGTGTGCGTTGCGTTGATCATCTTCCGCCTTTCGAAGCGTAATCCGGTCAACAGCGGCAACGTCAACGATAGCCACGAGGTGAGCATCAACGCCGAAAAGGCTCGCACGGTTCAGCCTCAAGCTCAGGCTGCGTAAGGAAGGTAGAACATGATCACGACTGAAATCATTAGCTTCGCCACCGTTCTATTCACCGCGGTTTGCGTTGCGAGCCTTATCAGCGTCCTGTATGCATGGGGTTTGCGTATGTGGGCCGACGGCTCGGTGGACGCCCAGGGCAACGCTCATCTGCTGCATCGTGTAGTCTCCGTTATCTGCTTCACCGCCTGCGTCTCGATCGTTTTATTCGCCCTTTGGCTCATGATTCCGATGTTCCACTAATCAACGTTTGCAGTTGGGTGCTTTTGGCGGGTATTATCTTCTGACCGATATCCGAATGCGATCACTTCGTTAGGAGTTGCAATGGGAAGCATTTTGGTAGGCATTGACGGCAGCGATCGCGGGCGTCGCGCCCTTGATTGGGCGGTGCGATTCGCTCGCGTGGTCGGTTACGACGTCCACATGCTGGCGGTCATCGATGAAGCGATCGCCAACAAAGCCGGAGTAGGCGTCGAAACCATCACCGAAACCGTGACCGCCGCGCTCGAGAAGAAGCGCCAAGCAGCCTTGGAAAGCTATCCCGACATGCGCATCCAGGCAAGCGTCTCCGTCGGCGACATCGTCGGCGTGCTCGCCGATTCCGCGGCCATGCACGACCTGATCGTGTTGGGCAGCCACCACGGCCACACCATCGGCGAAACCATCGGCGGCGCGAAGGGCCTGCGCGTTTCCGTGTCCACCAGCGTCCCCACCGTCGTGGTGCCCGCGGATTGGGATGCGAAGCAGCAGGGTACCGGGGTCGTCGTGGGCGTCGGCCCCGACGAGGCGATCAGCGCCCGCGCCATCGACTTCGCCGCACGCGCGGCCGTGGCCACGCAGCAGCCGCTTGAGCTGATCAGCGCCTGGGGCGTTCCCGCATGGCTTGAGCGCACCGCGGAATCCATGGGCGGCGGCCTCGCCCCCGTCGGCGAGCAGCGTCAGATCGAGCTTGACCGCCAGCTCGGCCGACTTGCCTTCGAGTACCCGGCGCTGCAGGCCACGGGCCGCACTGTTGAGGATTCCTCGCCCTCCCGTGCCCTTATCGAAGCCGGTAAGGAAGCATCCATGCTGGTCATGGGCACCAACTCGCGCAATGCGCTGGGTCGCACGCTGTTCGGCAGCGTCACTCACAGCGTGCTTTTGAACCTGAAGGTGCCGACCATCATCGTCCCTCAGGCATAAGCGCTCCGCAACATATCCGATGTCGCATCTCCCCTTGGCGGCATCCCCCCATACGAAACCGGCGCCCTTGAGCGCCGGTTTCCGTTTCTGTTGGGGTTTACGGGCGAGCAAATCGCCCGCTGGGCGGTGGCGAGGCGGTTTTTGCGGGCGAAAGAAACGCCGCCGGGAGGATGGCCCTATGGCGGTAACTTATTCGCGAATCTCAGCCGTTGCGTCGTGCCGTCGCTTCGTCGCGCATCCTCGCGTTACGCCGTCCAATCGCGGCGGATCTTCTCCCATTTTGCGTCGCGGCCGGCTTCCACCTGGGCGATTTCGTCGTCGGTGAGCGCGCGGAATCTGCCTTGGCGTCGCAGATATGCCTCAACGCTGGCGAACTCCCGCGGGTTCCTGCTGAGCTTGAACTGCCCGCCCGGCACGCCGCTGAGCTGGGGTCCTTCGTATTCGGCCAGATACCACAGGCCGCAATCCACGATGTCGCGCGCCACGTCCACCATATCGGCCTCGGGACAGCCCCAGCCGGTCGGGCAGGGCGCGATCACGTGGATGAAGCGCGTGCCGCGGATGTCACGGGCGCGTTCCAGCTTGCGCAGGAAGTCGGGCAGATACCCCACGCTGGCGGTGGCCGCATAGGGGATGCCGTGCGCGGCCACGATCTCGAACACGTTCTTCTTCTGCGTCAGGCACCCGTGCGCGTTGCGCCCGGCCGGCGTGGTGGTGGTCTTCGCGCCGAAGGGCGTCAGCGAGCTCTTCTGGATGCCCGTGTTCATGTACGCCTCGTTGTCGTAGCAGATGTAGAGCACATCGTCGTTGCGGTCGATGGCGCCCGAAAGCGCCTGCAGGCCGATGTCGGCGGTGCCGCCATCGCCGGCGAAACCCACCACGGTGCAGTCGTCGGGCTTGATGCCCTGCGCCCGCAAACCGGCCTCGATACCGGTGAGCACGCTTGCCGTTGCCGCAAAAGGCGTGATCATCGCATTGTTGGCGAAGGAGAGCTGCGGGAAGTTGAAGCCGACGGCGCTCATGCAGCCCGCCGGCAGCGCCGCTACCGCGTTCGGGCCGAGCACCTTGAGCGCTGCGCGAACGGCAAGCGAGCCGCCACATCCGGCGCAGGCTTTGTGCCCGAAGAAGAACTCGTCATCGGGCAGGGTCTTCGCGTTCAAAGCCATGGCTATCGGCCTCCTTCCGCATCGGTTGCGCACGCACCGTCGCGCACGCCTTTAGGGTCGCCGCCGGCAATGGCAACGGCCCCGGCGTCGCCGCAACCTTCGCAGCACGGGTTGCCGAACTCGTCGGCAACGGAGTCGACGCCCAAAAAGCCCACGCGCGGGCAATCCTCGGGCGCGATGCGCCCGGCGGCGATCTGCTCCAGCACTTCGAACATGCCCCTCATCTGGGCCTGCGTGATATCGTCGCCGCCAAGGCCGCCCACGAAGTTCACCACCGGCACGGCGTTGCCCGCCTGCTGCAGTGCGGAGCACACGTTGGTCATGACCGTGCCTTCCGCGCCGAAGCTGACGTCCTTCTCCAGCACGCCGACGGCTGTCGCGTTCGCCAGCGCCTCCACGATCTGCCGCGCGGGGAACGGGCGCATGTACCGGATGCGCACCAGGCCCGCTTTCACGCCCTGCGCGCGCAGCTTCGCCACGCGCTCGCGCGCCAGGCCGGCGATGGAGCCCAGCGTGACCAGCACGATTTCGGCATTGTCGCAGTTCACGGCCTCGATCAGGCCCGGATAGCTCCTGCCGAACACCTCGGCGAAGCGCGCTTCGACGCGCTCCACGGCGTCGGCGGCGGCCAGCATACCCTCGTGAGCCGAGCGCTTGAAGTAGCGGTTGAACTCCGGGCCCGCCGAGTAGCCGATGTTGACGGGGTTTGCGAAGTCGAAGCGGTTGCCTGCGCCGTCGTAGGGCGGCAGGAACGCGTCGGCTTGCTCCTGGTCGGGAATATCCACGCTTTCGTAGGTATGCGTGAGCGCAAAACCGTCCAAGTTCACCATGAACGGCGTGCGGACCTCAGGGTCCTCGGCTACGGCATAGGCCATGAGCGCCAGGTCGAGCGCCTCCTGGTTGTCCTGCGCGTATGCCTGCACCCAGCCGTGGTCCAGAAGCGCTAGGCTGTCGCGCTGGTCGCCGTAGATATTCCACGGCAGCGCGGTCGCGCGGTTCGCGTTCATCATGACGATGGGGAAGCGGCCGCCTGCAGCATAGGTCAGGCATTCTGCCATGTACAGCAAGCCCTGGCTCGACGTCGCCGTGAACGTGCGCGCGCCCGTGGCCGACGCGCCGATGGCGCACGACAGGGCCGAATGCTCGCTTTCGACGTGCACGTACTCGGCCGCCAGCTGGCCTTCCTCGACCATTTCGGAGAGGCGTTCGACCACGACGGTCTGCGGCGTGATGGGGTAGGCCGAGATCACCTGCGGCCGCGCCAGGCGCACGCCCTCGGCGAACGCCTCGTCACCGGATAGAAAACGCTTCATGCTCATCACGCCTCCTTCGCGTTCGCTTCGGGCGCCATGGAAAGCGCGTCGAACTTGCAGGCAGCGGCGCAAACCCCGCAGCCTTTGCAGAAATCAAGGTCGATATCCACCGAAACGCCCGCCTTGTTCTGCCCGGAAACCTTGAAGATGGCGCCGTCCGGGCAGTACAGGTAGCACTGCAGACAGCCCGTGCACGCGTCCGCATTGAGGACCGGGCGCATGTTGCGCCAACCCGCGTTGACCTGCGTCAAGTAGCCCGCCGTGTAGCAGGTGGTGTCGGCGTAGGCGGAAGGTTCGGGAACGGTGGCGAACAGCTGCGGCATATGCGCTGCCGAAGAATGCGCAGACCGGTGCAAAGCGGTTACCGTCTCCGCCGCAGCACATGAATGACCTGCGGATTCGTCAACGTCAGCTTCCTCATGCCCTGCAACCTCGGCCTGCTGGACCAGCGCGATGGCGCGCTCGACCACCTTGATGTTGCCGTCGTGCAGCTTTGCGGGCATGTACTGGCGGATGGCCTCCTCCATGCTCTCGCGGTTCACGCAATCGGCAAGCTGCGCCAGCGCGCCCAGAAACACCGTGTTGGGGATGGGCCGGCCCAGAAGCTCGGTGGCCAGACCGTCCGCGTCGATGGCCAGCAAGCGCGGATCGTCCAGCGCATCAGCCGTGTTCACCAGGCAGATGCCGCCTGGCTTCAGCTCGCGCTCCCAGCCGGACGCCAGCAGCGTTCCGTCCAGGTAGATAACGAAATCCGCCTTCGAAACGGCGCTTCGGTCACCGATTTGCACCGTATCGATCTTGGTGAACGCGCGCATGGGGGCGCCGCGTCGCTCGGGGCCGAACGAGGGGAACGCCAGCGCGTGCCGCTTGCCGTCAAGCGACGCCGCCGCGCCCAGAAGCCGAGCGGCGGTGAAGGCCCCCTGCCCGCCGCGGCCATGCCAAAGCACTTCTATCATGTGAAACCTTTTCCCGTCTTGGATACGCCGTTCCATCATACGCCACGGCTTTTGCCCGGCATCCGGCAGGCCCGGCGTCGGCCCGCAAAACGCCGAAAAGGGGACGAGCGCGCTCGTCCCCTCCATGGTCGCAAAAACCGCGTTTCCTAGAACTTGGCGTAACGCTCCAAGTTCTTCTCGAGCGTTGCCACGAAGCGCGCCGCGGTGCCGTCGAGCTGCGCGCCCTTCTTCTTCAGGTAGCCCAAGCGCAGCGTGACGTCCGCGTCAAGCGGAACCGTGCGCAGCTGCGCGCCATCGGAGATGCCCACCAGGATGCCGGAGGTGACCGTGTAGCCGTTGAGCGCAACGATCAGCTCGGAAAGGCTGGCGCGGTCGGTGGTGGCGATGGACTTGGCGCGCGGCTGGTCGCCCAGCGCCTCCTCGAAGAAGGCAGCCGGAACGTCGTTTCCCTGGTCAAAGTAGATGTAGGGGTAATCGGCAAGCTGCTCGAGCGTCAGGCTGGACGCGTTGACCAGCGGGTGGCTTGCCGGCAGCGCCACGCGTGGGGCCGACTCGACCAGTTGCACGAACTCGAGGCCGGCGGCGTCGAAGGCGGCGTCAAGCTCCGCGGCGGTCGCGGAGGTCTCGAACACCACGCCCAGCTCGCTTTCGCCCGATGCCACGTCATCGATGACGCCCTGCGTGGTGCGGTCGCGGAACGCGTAGTTGTAGGAGTCGCCGCCGAGCGCCAGCACCGTGTGCGCAAACGTCTGGACATTGAACAGGTAATGCTGCCCGGAAACGGAGAAATCGTATGCCATGGGAAGATCCTTTCGTTCTGTGCCGCATCCCGCAAAAGCCTGTTGCGGGATGCGGTCGATGTGAACCAGATGGTTTTGCGCCGTCGCTTACTTCGCGCTGTCGCGCTCGTCGATGAAGCGCTTCGCCTTGTGCTCGCTGGAGGTGCCCAGCTTGTCGGCGTCGAACACGATGACCTTGGCCGGACGCACGCCCGTGTGGGCCTTCAGCGCCGCCTCGACGCGCTTGGACACCTGATCGTAGGGCTCGTCGCTGCCAAGGGCGCGCTCGACGGACACCTCATAGCGGGTGGTGAAGTTCTCGTCGTACACGCGGATGGAGTACTCGCCGGTCAGGCCCGCTTCTTTGCGCACGACGTACTCGACGTCGGAGGGGAACACGTTCACGGCGCCCACGATGAACATCTCGTCCTTGCGGCCGGTCACGTGGATGCGGGCGTGGGTGCGGCCGCAGTTGCACTTCTCGGTGGAAACGTAGCCGATGTCGCCGGTGCGGAAGCGGATCATCGGGCGGGCCTTCTTCATAAGGGTGGTGTAGGTCAGCTCGCCCACGCTGCCGGGCTCGAGCACCTCGCCGGTGACCGGGTCGACGGTCTCAACGAGGATCTGGTCCTCAACGATATGCAGGCCGTCCTTCGCCTCGCACATGGCCGCGCAGGCGCCGTAGATGTCGGACAGGCCGAAGAAGTCGACCACGTTCGCGCCCCACAGCTCCTCGATGCTCTCGCGCGTTGATTCGATGGAACCGCCCGGTTCACCTGCGACGATGATGGTGCGGATGCTGAAGTCGTTGCGTGGGTCGAGGCCCTTCTCCTTGATCTTCTGGCCCAGCGTCCAGGCGTAGGAGGGGCTGGTCCAGATGATGGTGGGCTGGTACTGCTTCAGCACGAAGATCAGGCGGTCGGAGGGGATGGCGCCGGCCCAGATGGCAAGTGCGCCCAGGCGCTGCGCGCCGATGACATCGGGGCCGCCGACGTACAGGGCGAAGTTCAGGCCGTGGACGTAACGGTCGTTGGGGCGCATGCCGGCCTGCCAGAACAGACGGGCCTCGGTGTCCTGCCACAGGTCGAAGTCCTCCTGCGTGAAGGGGCTGACCGTGGGCACGCCGGTGGAGCCGGAGGAGGTGGCCATGAACACGACGTCCTCCTCGGGCACGCTGCACAGCTCGCCGAAGAAGCTGCCCACGTGCTGGGTCTCGCGCTCGGTCTGCTTGTTGATGAACGGGAACTTCGCCAGGTCGTCAAGCGTTTTGATGTCGGAGGGCTTCACGCCGGCGGCGTCGAAGCTGCGCTTGTAGTAAACGGTGTTGTCGTAGGCGTACTGCACCATGGTCTGCAGGCGCTCGAGCTGCAGCTGCTCAAGCTCGGGGCGCGGCATGCACTCGATCTCGGGATCGTAGTACTTCTGGTCGTACGGGATGTTCTTCTTTGCCATGATGCGGTGCTCCTTGGATCGCGTAGTGCCGGCGGGCGCCTTGCCTGCCGTGGTTTTGCTGTTCGTATTGAAACACCGAATTGCCCGGTATTCAACGCAGGTTACTAGGATATTTATCGATGGATTGTTATCGGGCAAATCGATAACCTAGCTGACCTGGGAATATATGGCGAAGGAAGGGGCGGGGAAGGGGAAGCTGGCGAAAAGAATCGCGATGTTTGCCGCGGGTATTTGTCGGTTTGCGTGCTCAACGGTTGTCGGGTGAGCTGCCGCATGGGAAGAGGGGGGAGTGGAGGGCGGAGAATAGGGAAGGCGAAGGCGTGTCGCCTTCCCTATTCTCCTTGCGTGCTGTCCGGGTACCAACGCGCCCTTTGCCAGCTGCCTTTTCGCTGTTTACTCCCTTTCTGCCAGCTCGCGCAGAAGCTTGATCTCGGCTGCGTAGCCGGGCAGCTCGTTGGGGGTTTCCAGGATGAAGGGCAGCTCGCGCAGCGCGGGGTGCGTGACGATGCGCTGGAATGCGTCGACGCCGATGAAGCCTTGGCCGATGCACTCGTGGCGGTCCTTGTGCGCTCCGCAGGGGTTCTTCGAGTCGTTGATATGCACGGCACGCAGGCGCTCAAGGCCGATCACGCGGTCGAACTCGTCGAGCACGCCGTCCAGGTCGTTCACGATGTCGTAGCCGCCGTCGTGGATGTGGCACGTGTCCAGGCACACGCCCATGTGATTGGAAAGCTCCACGCGGTCGATGATGGCGGCCAGCTCCTCGAACGTGCGGCCCACCTCGGTACCCTTGCCGGCCATGGCCTCCAGCAGCACCGTGGTGGTCTGTTCGGGGCGCAACACTTGGTTGAGCAGGCCCGATATCAGCTCGATGCCCGTTTCTGCGCCTTGCTTCACATGGCTTCCCGGATGGAAGTTGTAGTAATTGCCGGGCACGGATTCCATGCGTACCAGGTCGTCTGCCATGCATTCGAGCGCGAACTCGCGGGCGTGCGGCTTGTCCGAGCAGGGGTTGAGCGTGTAGGGGGCGTGCGCCACCAAGGGGCCGAAGTTGTGCTCGGCCATCAGCGCGCGCAGCGCCGCCGCGTCGGCGGGGTCGATGGCCTTCGCCTTGCCACCGCGCGGGTTTCGCGTGAAGAACGCGAACGTGTTCGCGCCGATGGAAAGCGCGGTTTCGCCCATGGCTAGAAAGCCCTTCGACGTTGACAGATGGCATCCGATGGTCAGCATATCGACCCTTTCTTCGTTTGCGAATTTGTTTGAACCGCGGAAGCGGCGGTTTTGCGGGATGGCGGCGCGGACGTCGGATTCGGATTCAACGGCTCCGGCTCCGGGCGCCTAGCGTTCGCACGCCCAGCGTTACCAGAGTCCTAGCGCGTGCTGCGCCGCCAGGCTCGTGCATGCAATGGCCACCCAGCATGCCGCGCCCAGCACGATGGGTTTTGCGCCCGACTTCACCAGGCCGACCACGTCGGTGTTCAGGCCGACGGCCGCCATGGCAACCACGATGAAGAACTTGCTGAGCGTTTTGAGCGGCGCGAAAACGGCCGGGTCGACGCCTGCGGCGCTGGCGCCCGTGGCCACCAGGGAGGCGCACACGAACAGCACGATGAACGTGGGCAGCGCACGTTTCAAGCTGAAACCGCTGGTAGATGCATCATTCGCGCCGTTTTCCGCGGCTTGCTTGCGTTCGTGCGCGGAAACCCATAGCGCCAGCGCGAACGTGATGGGGATGATGGCGAGCGTGCGCGTGAGCTTGACGATGGTGGCGTAATCGAGCGCGTTTGCGCCGGGGTGCATGCCGTCCCATACAGCTGCGGCGGCGGTCACCGACGACGTGTCGTTGACCGCGGTACCCGCGAACAGGCCGAAGCCGTTATTGCTCAAACCTATAACGTCGCCAAGCGTGGGGAAGATGAGCGCTGCCAGCACGTTGAACAGAAACACCACCGATATGGCGTGCGCCACTTCCTGATCGTCGGCTTTGATGACCGGCGCGGTGGCGGCGATGGCCGAGCCGCCGCAGATCGAGGACCCCACGCCGATGAGCGTGGCGGTGCGCCCGGGCACGTGCATCACGCGGCACAGCACGGCCGCGGTGATCAGCGACGCGGAGATGGTGGACAGGATGACGGGCAGCGACATGGCTCCCACCTGGGCCAATTGCGTCAGCGGCAATCCGAAGCCCAGCAGCACCACGGCGGTTTGCAGGATCTTCTTCGACGCGAACTTGATGCCCGGCCCCGCAGCGCCCTTCTCCTTCCAGAACGTACCGATGACCATGCCCAGCAAAATGGCGAACACGGCGCCGCCCACCAGTGGCACCGCCTGGCCGAGAAACCAGCAGACGACGGCGATAAGGGCGCTTACGGCAATGCCGGGCGCAAGGGTTTTGATGTGGGACATGAGGTGCTTTCTACGCGTAAGTTGTATGACGCGGTCAACTATAGCGCAACGTCCCGGTGGAGCTATGCGCCAGCGCGCGCATCCGCCTGAAGAACATCGATGGCGATGTCCACGGCGTCTTGGATGCAGCCGGGGCAGGAGCGGAGCGGCCCCGCGGGGTTGCCGATGCCCTTGAGCTCGGAGCAGATGGTGGTGCCGTTTTGCGCCTTGAATCGCGAGCACATCTGATCGGCCAGCTGGTACGTTTCCATCTTGCTGACGGGGTTTTCGCTACCGGCGCTTTTGGCCCATCCGGCCGCCATGACGGCGCCCGACACCGCGCCGCAGGTCTCGGTATAGCCGCCCATGCCGCCGCCAAAGCCCTCCATCAGGCGAAACGTCTGGTCGACGTCAAGCCCGATCGCCGGCGCCAGCGTGCAAGCGACCACCTGCGCGCAATTGAAGCCTTGCTCGAGATACGCCATCGCCTGCGTTTTGCACGCATCGTGGTCAAGTTCCAAAATCGCCTGTTTCGACATGGCAGTTCCTTTCCCCCTAGGTTTGCCCTATTGTAACCGCTGACATTTTGCAGCTTGCCGGCAAAAATGCGTTCAGGTTTGCGCACCGCGGTAAGCTGAGCGTGAACATAATGAAAGGGGAGCCCGCCATGAGCCACAAATTTTGCAACCTTACGGCAGATGAGGCGCTCGAGCGCCTGCGCGAGGGAAACGCTCGCTATCTGAGCGCGAGCCAAGCGCAGGGCGATGTGTCGCCGGAGTTGCGCCAGTCGACGTTTTGCGAAGGCCAGCGCCCGTACGCTATCGTGCTGGCGTGCTCGGACTCGCGCGTGATCCCCGAGGCCATCTTCTCGGCGGGCATCGGCGAGCTGTTCGTCATCCGCGTGGCCGGCAACGTGGTGGACAAGCACCAGCTCGGCAGCATCGAATACGCCGAAGACCACTTGGGCTGCAACCTGGTGGTGGTTTTGGGCCACACGGGCTGCGGCGCCGTCGACGCCGCCATGCATCACGAGCCCTACGGAACAGTGAAGTTCATCACCGACGAGATAGCAGACGCTATCGGCAACGAAACCGACGAAGCCGCCGCCTGCCTGGCGAACGTGGCGCGCAGCGTACGCCGCATCGAGGAAAGCCGCAAAGTCCGAATCGACGAGGCGGAACACGGCCTACGGGTAATAGGAGCCCTCTACCAAACCGACACCGGCGAAGTCCAGTTTTTGGAGCGATAGCCGAACGCGGATGCGCCCGCGGGATTCCGCGGGCGCATCCGCGTTTTCGTTAGGTTGTTTGCGGACCGTTGGGCCAGCGAGGTCGCCATCCCTCGCAAGCTGCCTGCATGAACACACCTCCGTCCCCTGTCCACGGGGGGTCGCCGGGGCATCGAACCCATCGCCCCCCGCAGGCGCCTTACGCGGCTTTCTCCTCTTGCTCGAGCTGGGTGCGGGCGTAGGCGATGGCGTCGTCGATGTTCGGGCGGAAGCGATCCTTGCCCACCAGGTCGACGAAACCGGCGCGGCGCATGGTCCTCATGGGCTGCTCGTTGGCGTGGCTGAAGATCAGCTGCACGCCGTTTTCCGCGCAGTACTCGTACAGGTTCTCCAGCGCGTTCATGCCCGTGGCGTCCAGCGAGGGCACGCCGCGCATGCGGATGATCAGGTACTTCGTGAAATCCTTCACCGAGATGTCGGAGATGCGGTCGGTCATGCCGAAAAACATCGGGCCGTTGATCTCGTACACGCGAACGCTCTTGGGCAGCTCGCGCAGGTGCGTAACTTCGGAGTCCTTGTCGCAGAAGTACGTCCAGCCCTTCACCTCGGTCTCCTCGGAAACCATCTTCATGAACAGCACCACCGTGATGAGCATGCCCACGGCAATGGCGGTGACTAGGTCGAACACGATGGTCAGCGTGAACGTCAGCAGCAACGTGGCCACAGCACCGCGCGAGGCCGTGACGCAAAGGTGGGCGAAGTTGCGCCAACCCGACATGTTGTAGGCAACTTGCAGCAAAATTGCCGCAATGGTGGGCATGGGGATGAGCGCGGCATAGGGCATCAGGAATACCAGCACCAACAGCAGCACCGCGGCGTGCACCATGCCGGCGATGGGCGTGCGGCCGCCGCTTTTCACGTTGGCGGCGGTACGCGCGATGGCGCCCGTTGCGGGAATGCCGCCGAAGAGCACCGAGCCCATGTTGCCGACGCCCTGCGCCACCAGCTCCATGTTGCAGCGGTGATGGCCGGAAATCATGGAGTCGGCGACCACGCACGACAGCAGCGACTCGATGGCCGCAAGGATGGCGATGGTGATGCCGTTGGCAAGCTCGTCGCGGAACAGGTCCAGGCTGAGCTGGGGGAATTGCAGCGTGGGCAGGCCCGCCTCGATGGTGTACAGGTCGCCGATGGTGTTGACTTGCAGGCCGAATGCGGGCACCATGGCGGCGCCCACGATAACAGCCACCAGCGAACAGGGGATGCGCTTGGACACCTTCGGCCACAGCATCAGGATGACAAGGCACACCACGCCCACCAGCACCGCCTGCCAGTTCACCGTGGAGATGTTGGCCGCCAGGGCGCCCAGCTTGTCAGTGGTGTCGACGGTAGTGGTGCCGGCGGGGTACGTCAGCCCCAGCAGGTCCTTGATCTGCCCGATCACGATGGTCACCGCGATACCGGCAGTGAAGCCGGTGGTGATGGTGTAGGGAACGAAGCGAATGAGCGTGCCGAGCTTCAGCAGGCCCATGAGCACGAGTATCACGCCGGCGATGATGGTGGCCGCCACCAGGCCCTCCATGCCGTCGGTGGCCACGATGCCCGCGACGATGGTGGCGAAGGCGGCGGTGGGACCGGAGATCTGCACGCGGCTGCCGCCCAAGAACGCAATCAGGAAGCCTGCGATGATGGCGGTGTAAAGGCCCTGCTCAGGTCCGACGCCTGATGCGATGGCCAGCGCGATGGAAAGCGGCAGCGCCACCACGGCAACCACCACGCCCGAGACGATGTCCTTCGGGATCTGGCGGCGCAGCTCCTCTTTGCTGGAGTGCTTGATGATGCTGAATAATATGGGCTTGATCTTGTCTCGCTGCATGGCCTTCGTTTCGCGTCGGAATGGTCGGTTTCAAAGCTCCTGCAACGCAGCCCGCCGGGCGATGGAGACGACAACGCCCCAACCGGGCCTTTTCCCCGGATGGAGCGTGATGTGTCTTCAGATTGTACGGCATGCCTAGCCGCAAGAGGGTGTTTATGGTAACGCGGCAAAGCCGCCCGCCGCCCGACCACACAAAATCGCCAGTAAGAAGGGATATCGGCGCTGACGCGACGGCCGGGGGCGATTCGAGACAAGTCGGCAAGATGACGCCAGATGTCGCAAATGTAGGGAAATAACCTACATTTGCGACAATTCAAGCGAGGCAGATGGCCTTGAAGTCCTTCCATCAAGTTTTGCACCTCGCCCCATGCGCTCACAGGCGCAGGGCTGCTTTTCGTCATCCAACTGACGAGGCAAAGGCCTGCAGATACGCTTACGGCATCATCAAAGACCATCCATTCGCCGATGGTAACAAACGAACCGCCACCGCCTTCATGGGTACATACCTCAGGCTATCCGGGTTCGAATTCAAGCCATCCCATGCCGACCTTCTTGAAGCCATGCTCGGTACTGCCGATGGTACATGGGACTTCGAACCGCTTGTGGAGTGGGTGCAAACCGCTGAGGGATAACCGCGCCAAACGAACGGGGGACGGAGGTGTGTTCGCGCGGAAACGCGTTCACGCATGCAAGCACGTCGCTCGCTCCCCGCGGCGCGCCTGATGCCTGGTCCGTCCCCGCTCCGTCTCCCCGCTACCCCTTGCACGCGTCGCGCCATTCGGTGGGGGAGATGCCGGTTGCTTGCTTGAACGCCTGCGAGAACGCCGAGGGTCGTGGCCAACCCAGGCGCTCGGCCACGTACGCGACCGAATCGCCGCTTGCAAGCAGGACCTTTGCGCGTTCGATCCGGCGCGCTTTGGCGTATCGCCCGATGCTTTGCCCCGTCTCGCGCGAGAACGCCGAGCACAGGTGCGAGCGACTCACGAACAGCATGCTCGCAAGCTCGTCGAGGCCGGGTGCGCGCCCCTCGTCGAGCATGCGCTCGATGGCAGCCTGCGCCTCAAGAGCAAGTTCGCCGCGCTCGCGCGCCGAAGCGCCGCACCGCGCGTCCTCGTCACCGGCGCATGACGCGGCAAGCTCGGCCACCATCTGCTCGACGCGCGCCTGGATAAGCAGCGCCGAACCCGGCCGGTATTGCGGCCCGGTTCCTAGCAGCGCCGACATGATAATCCGCGATTGCGCCTCATCCCACGCGCGTCCGAACCGCTCGAACATGCCCGAGAACGCGCCTGGCCAGCGCAAATCGAGTTTCTCGAAATACTGCGGCAGAAAGCAGATGCAGCGCGACGAATACAGGCCTCCCCGGCGCAGCGTGCCGGAAGACGAACCCGCTGGCTGCACGAACGAGTACAGCGATCCGTCGAGCAGCGCCCGCGGCCGGTCGATCATCCGCGGCATGGTGGCCTTGGAATCCTCCGACACCATGCACACGCACGCATATGCGCTCTCGGGCGACTCGACCAGCGCCATATCTCGCTCCATATACACCTCGTGGCTGAACGCGATGCAGAAATCCCCAACGGGCATGCCCCACGCCGACCCGCAGCCCCAGGTGTTCCGACCCGTGCCCGACCAGCCTTCGCCGTTGCGGCGGATGACGATCCCGAACTGCTCGAGCTGCGGCTCGTAAAGCGAGCGAACCGCGCGTGGGATGGCGTTGTAGGCGGAAGCATCGGTCATTCGGATTCGTCTCTCATTGTTTCGGTTTCGTGCACGCGCTCAGCAGGAATGTTTGCCAAGGCTTCCTTGCATGATAAGTTACGCCAAGGTAACTAGCAAGAGGCATTCCGCGCCGGCAAAACGCCCAAAAACGCGCCGCGCAAAAGCCCCAAATAGGGAAGGAATAACTATGGCCGAAGAGGAACCACGCCCAACACCTCGCCAAAACGCCGACGAAGCCGCCGACCCGCCCACCGCCGAAGCACCTTGCTTGGCAGCAGGCGACGTCGGCGGCGGCGAAGCCGTAGGAAAATCGTTTGCGGCAAACGCCGAAAACAACCAAACCGGTGTCAATGTTGCTGGCGAAGCCGTTGACCCGTCGGCAACCCCCACTCCCAGCCCCAAACGCAACGACATCTCCCAGCTCCTCGACTTCGCAGGCAGCAGAAAGCCGCTCACGTACCTCGGCTTGGCGCTCAGCGCCGTATCGCAGCTGCTCGGCTTCGTGCCCTACGTGTGCATCTGGCTTGTCGCGCGCGACCTTATCGAAGTCGCGCCGAATTGGCAGGCCGCGCAAGGCATCGCCGCGTACGGCTGGTGGGCCATCGGCGGCGCGGTCGCCTCGATCGCGGCCTATTTCCTCGCGCTCATGTGCACGCACCTGGCCGCGTTCCGCACGGCGTCGAACATGCGCAAGCAAACCACCGAGCACCTCATGCGCCTGCCGCTCGGTTACTTCGACACGCACGCAACCGGCGAGCTGCGCCGCGTGATCGACGGCTGCGCTGCCAGCACCGAATCGCTGCTCGCGCACGTGTTGCCCGATGCGGCGGGTTCGATCGCCATGGTGGTCGGTATGCTCGCGCTGCTGTTCGCCTTCGATTGGCGCCTTGGCCTTGCGTGTCTGGTCCCGATCGTGATCTCGGTCTGCTGTCTCATGACCATGATGTCCGGCAAGGGCATGGAGTTCATGAAAGCTTATATGGGCGCGCTTGTGCGCATGAACGAAACCGGCACCGAATACGTGCGCGGCATCCCCGTGGTGAAGGTGTTTCAACAGACGGTGCACTCCTTCAAGGCGTTCCACGATGCCATCGCCGACTACGCGCGCATGGCGCAGGACTACGCGGGCACGTTCTGTCGAAAACCGCAGGTCCTTCAGCTGTCGGTGCTCAACGGCTTGGTGGTGTTCCTGCTTCCCGTGGCGCTCATCCTGGCGCCGGGCGAAGCGGATCTCCCCAGCTTCGTGGTCGATTTCGCCTTCTACGCCATCTTCTCGGCGGTCATTCCCACAGCTATGGCGAAGCTCATGTTCATGAGCGAGGCGTCGCAGATGGCGGGCGATTCCCTCGGCCGCGTGCGTGCGATCTTGGAGGCGAAGCCGCTCGAGGCCCTCGCGAACCCGCGCCACATCGAGGGCGGTGACGTGCGCTTCGAGCACGTGTCGTTTGCCTATGAAGGCGCCGCAGCCAACGCGCTCGACGACGTGAGCTTCGAAGTCCCCGCCGGCACGACCCTCGCGCTCGTGGGTCCGTCGGGCGGCGGCAAGTCGACGTGCGCAAGCCTGATACCGCGCTTTTGGGACGCAACCGCCGGGCGCGTGCTCGTCGGCGGCGTGGACGTGCGCGACGCCGCCCCGCACGAGCTCATGGACAAGATCGCGTTCGTCTTCCAAACCAACCAGCTGTTCAGCCGAACGCTCGAGGAAAACGTGCGCGCAGCCAGGCCCGATGCCACGCGTGAGCAGGTGCTGGCAGCGCTGCACGCCGCGCAATGCGACGACATCGTGGCGAAGCTGCCGCAGGGCGTCGACACGCACCTCGGCGCCGGCGGGGCGTATTTGTCGGGCGGCGAAGTGCAACGCGTAGCCCTTGCCCGCGCGATCCTCAAGGACGCGCCCATCGTGGTGCTCGACGAGGCCACGGCGTTCGCTGACCCCGAGAACGAGGCCCTCATCCAGCGCGCCTTCGCGAAGCTGGCCGAGAACCGCACGGTGATCATGATCGCCCACCGGCTCTCGACGGTGGTGGGCGCCGACCAGATCGTGGTGCTCGACCAGGGTCGCGTGGCCGAGCGCGGCACGCATGCCGAGCTGGTCGAAGCTGGCGGGCTGTACGCATCCATGTGGGCCGACTACGAGCAGGCCGCAAGCTGGAAGATCGCGGGCGCGCAGACGGAAGCGGCCGCCATGAAGGGAGGTGAGGCATGATGTTCGCCTCGTTTAAGAAGAAGTACTTCCTTTCCGACAAGGGCATGTCCGGCGTGAAGCGCGGCGTGTTCTGGACCTGCGTCACGAACCTGGTCACCATGGCCGGCATGGCGTTTCTGTTCCTGGTGATGGACGGGTTCGTGAAACACCTGACCGAAGGCGCCGACCTGCCGGGCGCGGCGCTGTTTGCCATAGGCCTTGCGGTGTTCTTCGCGGCGCTGTTGCTGTCCAACTGGCAGCAGTATTACTACTCCTACTGCATTTACTACGAGGAATGCGGCAACCAGCGCATGGAGATTGCCGAGCGTCTGCGCAAACTGCCGCTTTCGTTCTTCGGGCGGCGCGACCTGGCAGATTTGACCGAAACCATCATGGGCGACGTGCAGGTCATGGAACACGCCTACAGCCATGCGCTCGGCGAGCTGTGGGGCGCCGTGATCTCGACGTCCATTGTGTTCGTGTGCTCGCTGTTCTTCTGCTGGCAGCTTTCGATCGCGGCGTTTTGGAGCGTTCCGGTGGCTTTTGCCCTGTTGTTCGCCACGCGCAAGCCGATGAAGCCGGTGTTCGAGCGCAATAGGATGGCGAAGCTGAAGGTGACGCAAGGCATCCAGGAGACGCTCGACTGCGTGCGCGAGATCCGCGCCACCAACCAGGAGCGGCACTACCTGGCGGGCCTGAACGCCACGATCGACGCCACCGAGCGCGAATGCGCGAAGGGCGAGCTGACCAACGGCCTGCTGGTGAACACGGCGTACGCGATCTTGCGCCTGGGCATCGCCACCACGCTTATTGCGGGCGCGGCCCTTATCGCCGCAGGTCAGATCGACTTCATGGTCATGTTCGCGTATCTGCTGGTGATCTCGCGCATCTACGCCCCGTTCGATCAGGCGTTCGCGCTGGTCAGCGAGTTGTTCGCCTCCGAGACGTCGGCGGCGCGCATGCGCTCGATCATGGAGGAGCCCATGGCCTCGGGCACGGCCGAGTTCGCGCCGGCGGGCCACGATATCGAGTTCGACCACGTAGCGTTCTCCTACGGCGCCGGCGACGACGGGCGAGCGGGGGAGCGCGTGCTGGCCGACGTGAGCTTCACCGCGCGGGAAGGCCAGGTGACGGCGCTGGTGGGGCCGTCCGGCTCGGGCAAGTCCACCTGCGCGCGCCTAGCTGCGCGGTTCTGGGACGCCACGGGCGGCGCGGTGCGCGTGGGCGGCGTCGACGTGTCCACGGTTGACCCCGAAACGCTGCTGCGCGATTACGCCATCGTGTTCCAGGACGTGCTGCTGTTCGACGACACGGTGATGGGCAACATCCGTCTTGGCCGCCGCGACGCCACCGACGCCGAGGTTCTGGCCGCCGCGCGCGCAGCGAACTGCGACGAGTTCGTCAGCCGCATGCCGCAGGGGTACGACACGAAGATCGGCGAGAACGGCTCCAAACTCTCCGGTGGCGAGCGTCAGCGTATCTCGATTGCCCGCGCACTGTTGAAGAACGCGCCCATCGTGCTGCTCGACGAGGCGACGGCATCGCTCGACGTAGAGAACGAAACCAAGGTGCAATCGGCCCTTTCAAGGCTACTAGCAGGCAAAACGGTCATCGTGATCGCGCACCGCATGCGCACAGTCGAAGCCGCCGACAAGGTGGTCGTCCTCAAAGACGGCCAAGTAGCCGAGCAAGGATCGCCCGAGCAACTGAAAGCCGCCGGCGGCCAATTCGCCCGGATGGTGGCTCTGCAAAGGGAAACCGAAACCTGGCAACTGTAATCCGAGAAGCGGCGGGGCAAGCCCTTGCCGCTGCCGCTTCTCGCTTGCTCCGTGTTGTGAACGGGGGACGGAGGCGCGCTCGCGCTGACCGCTCGTGAGGGGCGATGTGTCTGCTGGGACGCAAGCAGCCTAATGCAATGGCAGCTGCGCCTGTGCGATTTCGCGATCGCATCTGCGTTCCGGTAGGGTTGCCCCGTTTGCTGCCAAAAAACGTGCGAGTGCGTGTTCTTAGACCTGGCTGAGCGTTTGATTTATTTCCTATTGCGAAAGTGTCCTGATAACAAGGGATTTAACCATGCATTTTAGTGCGCTAGGAGTGCTTTTTGCCCAGGTTGACCAGCAGCGCGCTCTCATTTACACTCACTCGCGCAATTTTTGGCAGCGACTCTCCGAGACCCCTCCTAATCTTCAATCCGCATAGCTAATCTTCAAAAGAAATTGAACATTACACCGATACACTGAAGATTAGCGCCGATCGAAATCGATGGCGAAGCAGCGTTCCCGCTACCTCCGCATCTCGTTCCCGCTACCTCCGCATCTCGTTCCCGCCGCCCCGGCATCCCGCGCTCGCCACACTCGGCCCCGCGCCCCGCGCCCCGCTTGCGCGCTCATACGCTATCATCAGCAGCGTCGTACACCTCGCGATGCCCAGGGCCTTGCTTGGGCGGTAAGGGATATCGGTGAGCTTGCTATCCGTGTTCATCCAGGGACTGACGCTGGGCCTGGCGTATCTGGCGCCCATCGGGATGCAGAACCTGTTCGTCATCAACAGCGCCCTGAGCCACAGGCTGGGCCGTGTCATGGCCACCGCGCTCGTGGTGGTGTTCTGGGACGTCTCGATGGCCCTGGGTGCTTCTTCGGCGCCGGCGCGCTGATGGACGCCCTCCCGTGGCTCAGGAGCATCGTGCTGGGCCTTGGCGGCCTGCTGGTCGTATGCATAGGCGTGGGGCTCATCAGGTCGGAAGCGGACCTATCCTGCGATAAGGAAATGAACCAGCCCTTCGCGAAGATCATCCTCGCAGCCTTCGTGGTGACGTGGCTGAACCCGCAGGCAATCGTCGACGGGACCATCATGCTAGGCGCGTTCAGGGCCACGCTTCCCCCAGGTGGCGACCCCTGCTTCATCGCGGGCTTTGCAACCGCCAGCTTCGTCTGGTTCAACGCCCTGGCCCTCGTGTTCAACCGGCTGGGCAGCAAGATCAACGTGCGCGCTCTCACGTGGGTTAATCGCGTCTGCGGCGTTGTAATCGCTCTCTACGGTCTCAAATTGCTCAGCACCCTTGTGTTGTTGTAGGCGAAAGAGCTGGTGAGGTGCATCTGGCGTTTGGGCGGCTCGCCCGACCTTCCTGGCCGGACTCTGGCGCTTGAAAGGGCCTTGTCTGATGAGGCGATTCCCCCGGGTGCATTGAATGATTGCGGCATTTAGCGTTTGATACAGGTTTGACCTGCGGTTTTGGTATGTGTCGTTATTCGCTGAGCCTTCAATCCACAGCTCTGGCCGCGATGTTCGCCCGTTCACGTGCTCGTATCATGGCGTTTGGCGAGGGTTCGGCCTAGCTGATGTCAAAAGCTCAAACGAATCCACTCCGTGTAAGAGTCGTAAGGGCAGGCAAGCAAGCGATCCTTAGCGGCAACGTCATAAAACCCTGCTTAACCAGCATCCCGTCGAGGCGGGGAGCGCCAGTGTCTATCTCCCATATCCCTGAAATCCTTCGAAATCACGCTGCGTACAGTCGGGGGCTGCAAACCACGCGACAGTTCTTTGAAGCTTCATTCCATCCAAGCCATGCAGGCTGGGAAAATGCCAGCATTCCGGTAGCTATGCGGTTTACTCTCTAGAAAAGTTGCGCTTATGACGCAACCTACAAATAGTACGCAACCATGCGGTTGCATAATATGCTTCAGCTTGCTATGATTCTCATCAACAACTGCTCGTTTGAGCATCGATCACTTGCAAGGAGGAACTATGATCGCACTAAACGCTATTGAGCAGAAAACCTATCAAGACCTGCTGTCAGCTATCGCTAAACGGCCGCAAGGCAGCAAGGTCCAAGTTTGCGACCTGTTCGGCATCGACCTTAGCCAACCCACTAACCCTCGCATCGCCCGCAGGCTGTATGAAGAGGTTGCCGCTGGCATGGTCCGGCTTCAGCCGCTGGGGCAACGAAGCGGCGAAGGATACCTTATCCTATAGCCGTATTTCGCAAGGCTCCGCATTCCAGCGGTGCGGCGCGAGATGCCGTGAGCGCCGCATGCCCTGAGCCTCGCCGCTTCTCTGCTGCGAGCATCGATCTGGCACCTTCGGTGACCACTGCGTCTTTGTCGCAAGCATCGATTCGCCCCCGCGAGCCACTGCGCTTCGGCCGCAATCGTCGATTCCGCATTGGCAGACAGACGTCGCCCATGGGGTCAAAAACGCCATCCGTAAAACAACCCACCATCCCAGCGGCACCGGCCACTGCAAGCACACTCAACCCATCAACCGCCAACGCATAAAAGGACCATCATGCAAATCAACATCGCGTTAACTGACAACAACTCCGAACAGGCGGAAACCCTCAGAAGCCAGTGGTATCCCTCCGCTAGCTCCCAGCAAATCCGGGACTCCTTTATCTTCAACGAAGTGATTGATCGCTTCCAAGGAGACCCGGTCGAAGTCCTGGCAGATTACTTCCGAAGCGACGACGACTCCCGCACGGCCCAGCGACGTATCACACTAAGGCAGGACACGAACGAACGCTTGAGGACGATCGCTTCAGTGGCGAACAAGCCCATAGCTGCCACGTTGCGGGCCCTCATTGCGCACGCAGTCGATAACCTTGCCGTAAGCGACGCAAAGGAGCAGGTCGAAGCGCAGGCGGACGCCACGCAGCTCCAGCTGCTCAACGAGAAGATCGCCCAGCTGGAAAGGCAGATTAAGGCCTGCACGAAAACCCTAGAAGACATCAAGCGGCTCGCAAAGTAAACGGCGAACGCCGCAGCGGTGATGCGCTCGCGTGCCGCCAACGTGCCGAACTCGAATCCCGCATCAAGCGCATGATCTGCGTGCGCCCGCCAATAACGCACGTCAGCGCTCTTACAAACCAAAACCGTAAACCCAGGAGTCCTATGATCTACGCCATGAGTGATACACACGGTTGCCTGGCGCCCTTGAACGCGGCGCTTGAAACGGTGGACCTGCGCGACGGCTGCTCCAGGCTCATCCTGCTCGGCGACTATTGCGACCGCGGTCCCGACAGCCTGCAGGTCTACGAAAGAATCATGCGCCTGCAGGACGAATATCCGGGGCAGGTGGTGGCGCTGCGCGGAAACCACGAGGAGATGCTCCTCGAATACTGCGACATGGTCGCGGACCCCGATTACGCCCGCGCGTGGATGCTGGCCGACTCCGGGCTCGCAACAACCAAAAGCTTCCTCGGCGCCAAAGCGTTTCAGCAGGTCGTTCATATGCTGAAGCTCAGGCGCTTCGAGGACGCGTATCGGTTCTCCGTCGAGCGGATGAAGGCCGACCACGCGGACGTCCTATCGTGGATTCGCGGCCTCCCGTACTATTACGAAACGCCCACCCAGGTGTTCGTGCACGCAGGGATCGACGAAGACGCCGGCGACCTCTGGAGGATAGGAACCCCGCCAGAATACTTCACCGCGATGATGCCCGATTACGTGGGCCGACATTTCGACCTGGACGTCATTGCCGGGCACATCACCACAGAAACCATCTCGGGAACACCCGGCTATCACGGAATCTGGCACGACGGTGCCTCCCACTACTATATCGACGGCAATGCCGTGGAAAACGGCCGCATCCTCGTGTTGCGATACGACGAGGCGACCGGCAAATACAGCGGCGAAGGGCTGGAGTAAGGCCGTTTGCGGCTGCGGCCGACCACCTTCCTGGTTTGCTGTCATTCGCAAGCAGGATGCGCCGGCGGCGTGGCACGTATAATCTGCCCGAGAAAGCAAGCAGGCCGGAAGATCAGCTCTTCCGGCCTGCTTTTGTTTTGCGAAGCGGTGTTTGACTTGCTCCGTCTCGCTTTGCCTTGCGGCGGTGCGTTTCCTCGCGTTTTTGACTCGCTTCGCTGCGTTTCGCAGCGTCGCAGGGTCGTTCCCGACCTTCGCCACGCCGCGTCACGCTAGCGAGACCTCCTTCGCGTTCCCTATGCAGCCACGTCCTCGCGGCGAGCCATTGCCTTCTCGTAGTCCTTCGTGCCTACGAATACCTCGTGCTTGTAGGGGTTGACGCCCAGCTTCTTGGCGCGGTAGGCCACGTAGCCCACGGCGGCGACGTTCGCGGCCAGCGCCAGCACGCTGACGACCAGGTTCACGTCGGGGTTGTTCACCGACTGTACGGCGAAGATGGAGTCGTTGGCGAACATGGGCACCACCTGGCAGAACATGCACCACAGGCTCAGCGTGTAGGCACGGTTCTGGATCCAGCCGCCCTTGTTCCACAGCATGCCGGCCACGGTGGGGGCCAGGAGCAGCGCCAGGCCGCAGTACCAGGAGTGCGTGGGCAGGCAGTTGTAGGTGTAGCAGAAGTTCCAGATGTCATAGGAGATGATGAACACCCACGTCATGTCAGGCCACAGCATGTCCTGCTTCTTCTTGGACGTGTAGATGCCCCACCAGCCGGTCATGACGAAGATATTCAGGAGGCCGGCGATGCCGTTGAACACGTTGTGCCAGCCACCGTACAGGGTGACGCCTTCCGAGGACACCCAGGTGGTGCCGAACGCGCGCACGGCGCTTTCGAAGTCGCTGACCACGGCGATCAGGATGTTGATGGCCACGATCACGAACGGGAAGCACTTGAACCAGTCGGCGTTGCCCAGCTTGCCCCAGTGGTACTTCAAGATCATGAAGCCGATGCACCCGGCGGTTGCCGCGTAGAGCTTCGCGTAGTGGAACCAGCTGTTCATGTACAGGTACGTCGGGTTGTTCAGCGCCCAGTCGGCACCGGCGGCCGCGCCGGCGTAGATGGCGATGAAGTAGCCGGTCAGGATGGCGGGAATCACCAGAAAGCAGGTGATGCCGCCGGCCTTCGTACGGCGTGCGACCTCGTTGAACCCGATGAGGGCCAGAAAAACCACCACCCATCCGATCCACTGGTAGACGGCGGTATCGCCGTAGACTTGGAACAACATGATGACCTCCCTTGAGTCGATACGCTCTCGCATCCGGCATTTCAGGCGCACAATGCCCGGGGCCGCTTGCGATGCCCTTTTCACCAGGCGTTTTGCCTGGTTGTTCCCTGTGTTAGTCGGTGACCGTTAACCGGCTTGCACCGGTTTGCGCATGGTTTCGCGCTCCATGTGCAGCGTTTGCGCGATGATGTCGCGCAGCACCTCGTCGGGCGCGTCGCGGTGCGTTCGCACGTAGCCGCAGATGCCCATGATCAGTATGTAGAACGTCTCGTAGACGTGGTCGATGTCGATGGGGTGGTTCTGCGCGTAGTCCTGCACGGTGGTCTCGATGAAGTAGCTGGCCATGCGGTCGGCTACGCGGTTGATGAACTCCAGGTAGAGCGACGCGTTCTCGTGCGTGTCGAGCGCGCGGCGGAAGCTGGAGTGCTCGAAGACGCCCACGCGCATGACGGTGACAACTCCCGCCAGGCTGCCTTCGATATCGCCGGGGGTGCGGTGCTGGTTCCAGAACTGCAGCGACTCGATGTAGTCGTTCACGAAGTCATCGATGACTGCGGAGGTGACCTCCTGCTTGTTGCGGAAGTAGTGGTAGAACAGCGACCGCGCCACGCCGCAGCGCTCGCTGATGTCCTTCACCGTCGTGGCGGACAGGCCCTGCTCCTCGTAGAGCTGCCGCGCCGCATCGACGATCTGCTGCCGCCTTTCGTCGCTCATCCGTGCCACCTCCCCTTGGTGCGCGTTTGTTGCGCCGTTGCGCGCCGTGCGCTGCGTTCCCGGGTGCGCGTCCGCGACGTGCGGGCGTTTCCCCAGTTGTGCACTTTGTTTTCCCCTTGGCGCGCATCGCGTTTCCCATTCCCCTCGGGCACTTGCGATGGCCATAGCATACGGGGTGCGTTGACGCAGCGTCAATGAACACATTTGCAGAAACGTCAAACATTTGATGGAGAAATCTTGCTATTATGCGGCCATCACGTTCACGGGTGCAACGAAAAGCATGCAAGTGTGAAAGGAGGGCGTGATGGAGACGAACGAACAGGCGAAGGCGAAGGGTGGCAAGCGCCGCCGGGTCCCCATCGTGTGCGCGGTGGTGGCCGTGGTACTCGTGTGCGCAGGCGGCGGGTTCTATGTATGGCATAACCAGCCGAGTTTCTGCAACGCGATCTGCCACGAGCCCATGGACTACTACGTGGACGGCTACTACGGCGAGGGCGATGCGGCCCATGCGCAGCTGGCCGTGGCGCACCAGCAGGAGGGGGTCACATGCCTGCAGTGCCACGAGGCGACGCTTGAAGCCCAGGTCAACGAGGGTACGGCGTGGGTTTCCGGGTCGTTTGAGACGAACGCCGACGGCAGCTTGGCGCCGCAGCTGATCACCGCGGACAAGCAGCAGTGCGCAACCGCCGGCTGCCACGACTGGAGCGACGTGGTCGTCGCCACGGAGAACTGGGGCGGTCAGGCGGGCGTGAACCCGCACCGGTCGCACCAGGGCGAGGCCATCGATTGCAGCAACTGCCACAGCGTGCACGGCCAGTCGATCATGTACTGCAACACGTGCCATAGCTGGGAGGTGCCGGAGGGCTGGAGCAGCCCGGCCAAGTAGCGCAGTTCTGCTTGCCGCGTTTCGGCAAGCCGGTTTTCGAAAGGAAGGACCGACATGAGGAAGACGACAGCAGCGGCCTGCGGCGCAACGGCGCTTGTACTGGGGCTTTCGGGTTGCGGCGCATCGTTCGAGGGTTCGGGGTCCAAAGACGCCGCAAGCGCCGAGCAGCTGGCCATGCACGCCGACGATCCATGGGATGCGGTGGTGCAGATCGACCCCGTCAAGAAGTGCGACACGCCGTTGCGCGACGGGGTGTACACGGGCACGGGCAAGGCAATGGCTGGCAACGTGACCGTCACGCTCCTGGTCGACGACAACCGTATCACGTGCCTGGAAACCGCCCAGGACGGCGAGACGCAAAGCGTCGGCGGGTTCGAGGCGGTGCGCGACGGCACCTTCGCCAAGATGATCGAGGCCGCGCAGGGCTCGGATATCGACACCGTCAGCGGGGCCACCATCACCACCGCGGGCGTGAAGCAGGCGGTCGACGACGCCCTGGCCCAGGCGACGGATACGTCCGCCGACCAGGCGAAATCGGGCAACTAGCGAAAGGGGAGGACATGAGCAAGCATGATAGCGAAGCGCGCGGCATCACGCGACGCGGCTTTCTCAGCGCCGCTTGCGCCGTAGTGGGCGGCACGGCGGCGACGGCGGCCATGCCCGCGGCGGCGCTGGCTGTGGAGCAGGGCGTCATCGGCGATTGGGCGGCCGACGGCTCGAAAAACGTCGCCGTGCCCGACAGCGCCGCCACCAACGGCAGCGGCGCGGACGGCACGTATCGTGAGCACAACGCCGCAGCGTTCCCGGCAAACGACGCCACGCCCATCGCCCCGCGCGCGGTCCCCGAGACGTGGGACTACGAGTGCGATGTGTGCGTGGTGGGCGCGGGCGGCGGCGGGCTGAACGCGGCCGCACGTGCGGCCGAGCTGGGTGCCGACGTCATCTGCGTGGAGGCGCTGGGTTTGCACGGCGGCAACGCGCAGTCCGCGGGCATGTGCGGCATCCTGGGCGGGTATTCCGGCCAGAACAAGAAGCACTTCGCCTTCCCCAGCTACCCCTTCGACGCGCAGGCGCTGACCGATTGGGCCATGGACGAGTACCATTACGCGGCCGACCCGAAGCTTATCTACAAGATCGCAAGCGAAGGCGGCAAAAGCCTGGACTGGATGGCGAATTGCGGTGTGCGCTGGCGTTTGGGCGAGGTGCCGGTGTACGTGGCGCCGAAGAACGCCACGCTCGACCACCACGTGCTGAAGATGAAGGACGCTACCGACGCCATGTTCGCCTTCGGTCAGAGAAACGGCGTGCGCTACAAGTTCCAGTGCCCGGCAACGGCGCTGGTGCGCGACGATTCGGGGCGCATCGTGGGCCTGGTGGCGCGCGAGGATTTCGACCATGAGGTGTACATCCACGCCAAGGGCGCCGTCATCCTGACGGCCGGCGGCTTCTGCAACAACAAGGCGCTGCTGGAGAAGTACATCCCCACGGCGGCTATGGGCTGCGCGTCAAGCTACCTGGTGGGCGGCGAAACGGGCGAGTGCTTCCGCATGGGCCTGGGCGCGGGCGCCGATGTGTCGGGCTTCAACAGCTCGGCCAGCTTCGACGGCGGCGTCGATTGGCAGGCCGAAGGCGGCCAGTGGGCGCGCTTCCTGTATGACGGCATGACGCAGCTCTCGCGCCAGCCGTGGCTGACCATCGACCGTTGCGGCAACCGCCTTCGCTATATGGACAGCCGCGTGGCCGAGGACGGGGCGAACGCCATCTACGCCCTGGGCGACCTGGCAACCATCCAGATGACGCCTCCGGGGCATCGCAGCTACATCATCTTCGACGCCGATTACGAGGATCATCTGGCGGGGTTCGCGCAGGAGCATTGCCGCAAGCTCATCACGCCCGACCTGGAGCAGATCGACAAGGTGCCCGAGCATTACCGCGACTGGCACCACGGCGTGCAGGACGCCATCGACGCTGACGTGCTCAAGCGTCGCGACACGCTTGAGGAGCTGGAGGCCGACCTGGGCTTCGCGCCCGGCGTGCTCACCGAGGCGGTGGCGAAGTGGAACGAGTGCTGCGAGCGCGGCGAGGACGACTTCATGTACCCCATGCCGCCCGAGTGGCTGCACGCCATCGTGAAGCCGCCGTTCTACGGCTGCCGCATCGGCGGCAACCTGTACGGCACGAAGGCCGGTCTGCTGATCAACGACCAGATGCAGGTTGTGGGGACGAACGGCCTGGTCATCCCCGGTTTGTACGCCGGCTGGCACACCGCCGGCGGCGCGTGCGGCGAGAACAGCTACATCGGCGACCCGATCTTAGGTTCGCTCATGGGCGACGTGGGGCTGGCGTTTTGCGGCGGATACCTGTGCGGCACCTCGGCCGTGGAGCACGAATTGCAAGGCGCGAAGTAGGGAAGGGGCGTGACGGAAATGAAGGATTCCATGCGCACGATGGCGCGATCGTACGCCATCTTGTTCGCCATCGCGCTGGTGGTGGCGCTGCTTGCCCGCATCGGACTGGCGGTGATGGACGCGGCCGGGTGGCTGGCGTACGACTACATCTCGGCGTCGGGCGTGCCCATGCTCGACGTGATCTGCTCGATTTTGACCGGCTCGGCGTTCGTGGCGTTTCTGTTCGCGGCGGCGCTCACGCTGATGGTGTCGGCGGCCGGCGCGGTGCTGCAGGCGGCGCTGTTCGCGAAGGGCGTCGAGGGCGCCGGCAAGCCGGCGGCGGCGTTTCTGTGGGGTTGGGCCGCGGCGGCGGTGTCGCTGGTGTGCCTGCTGGTGGTCGCCAGCGGCATTTTGAGCGGCGTGCAGGTGGGTTCCATGAGCAGCAAGCTGCCGGGCGCTGGTGCGCTCGTGCTGGCGGCCGTGTGCTTCACGGCGTTTTTGGGCACGCTTCTGGGTGCGTCGTCGCAGGTCATGTGCGCGTGCATCTCGTGTGCCGGCGGGCGTGCGAGCTGGAACCTGGTGGGCGCGGCGGCCGTGTGCGGCGCCGTGGTCATGGTGCTGACGGTGCTCACGTTCGCGGCTATTAACACGGCCAGCCCGAACATGGCGGCCGTGGGCGGCCTACTGGCGGTCGACTGCGTGGTGAACGTAGCGCTGTTGCTGGCGGCGAGCAAGTTCACGAAGTAGGGAAGTGCGGGGGCTTTTGCGGAAGCGCAAAAGCCCCTTTTCGGCGTTGCGAGGGTTTGGGAGGAGGAGTGTTGTGCGCGAGCTTTGTTCCGTGACGTTTCGGGCGTTCGATACCGTGTGCGCCGTGTCGGCCGATGTCGATGCGGCAGCGTTGCGCGAGGTCGAGGCGCTTTGCGCGCGATACGAGCTGCTGCTGAGCCGCTTCAACCCGGAAAGCCGCCTGTTCGCGCTCAACGCCGCTGCGGGTGAGTGGGTCGACGTGGGCGACGAGCTTGCTAGTGTTTTGCGTGCTGCGCTGGGATATTGCGAGCGCACGGACGGGCTGTTCGACATCACTATGGGAAGCGTGTGCCGCCTATGGGATTTCAAGCGCGGGGTCGTGCCGGACGATGCCGCCATCGCCGAGGCGCTTGCACATGTTGACTGGCGCAGCGTGCAGGTCGAAGGAACGCAGGCGCGCATCACCGACCCGCGGGCAATGGTCGATTTGGGCGGCATGGCGAAGGGATATATCGCAGATAGGGTGATTGACCTGCTGAAATGCCACGGCGCAACCAGCGGCGTGATCAACCTGGGCGGCAACGTGGCCTGCTTGGGCAGCAAGCCCGACGGCAGCGCATGGAACGTAGGCCTGCGCGCGCCCGTCCCCTCGGGCGGCAGCTTGCAGGCCGCATCGTTCACCAGAGTTTCCATACGTGGGGAGTCGGTAGTGACCAGTGGCGTCTACGAGCGCGCCTTCATACGCAACGGCCGCGTACTCCACCACATTCTGGACCCCCGAACAGGCAAACCGGCGGAAACGGATGTGCTGTCCGCAACCGTCATAGCCGACAAGTCGCTCGACGCCGACGGCTACACCACCGCGCTCATCATCATGGGCGCCGAGCAAGCTCTAACCTTCGCCGAGCAAACCCCCGGCATAGAGGCCATCCTCCTAACCACCAACGCCCACCTGCTAAAAACCACCGGCTTGCAAGGTGAGGACGTGGACATGGTAGCAAGGTTGTAACCGATGCAGCTGGTTTCTATAATGGATATACATAGATATCCATTCTTGGGAGGTAGCCCTATGGACGCAGTGCTCGGCAAATGGGGGAACAGCAAGGCCTTGCGGGTTCCAAGCGAACTGTGCAATCAGCTTGGAATCGACGTCGGCAGCGTTGCGAAGGTAACCGTCAACGAATCTTCTCGATCTCTCACATTTTCGTTTGAAGCACCGCAACAAGCTTACTCGCGGAGCAAACGAATGACTATGAAAGACTTTGCCGCAGGCTGGGAAGGCCCTAAAGTCGGTAAAGAATGGGGCGGCGGCGATGTCGGAGCCGAGGTGACCGAATGACCTTATACGAACAAGGCGACATCATCGAAGTTGATTTCGACCCCACCCTTGGACACGAGCCGAAGAAAATGCGATCCGCTTTAGTGGTATCTGTTGGGTATTTCAATAATGTCCTCTCGAGCCTTACCGTAGTGTGCCCCATTACATCAACGGTTAACGGGCATCCCCTACATGTGGAGATAGCAAGCGATAATGCCGTACATGGATGCGTATGCTTGGAGCAAATACGCGCTATCGACTTGAGCAGCCCCAAACGCCGCGTCAAGAAAACAGGGCTATCAATGGACACGGAAACCATGACGCGGGTGCTCGACGGCATCGGCGCAATGTTCGGCATCTAATTGCGTAAGGGCCCGGTTCGAATGCTCGAACAACGCCCGCCTGCTACAAACCACCGGCATAACCACCAAAGGCGCAAGGCTGCGAGTTGAGTAGGTGATGATTTTCTATGCTATAATATTAATTAGTTTGTAGCATAGAAAATCAAGGAGGGGACTACGGACGCGTTTGCTGAGATAGCGGCGGCGAATGGAGGATACGTGACCGCTTCGGAAGTCGAAGCGAGGGGTATCCAGAATCGCGAACTCGCCAATGCAGTAAACCGCGGCGAGCTTGTCAAGACGGCGCGCGGCCTCTATTGCACGCCCGAAACCTGGGAAGACGAGTACGTGAGAGCCCAGCATCGCTTCGCCCGTGGCATCTTCTCTCACGACACGGCGCTTTACTTGCTCGGCTTGTCCGATTCCGCCCCCGAATCGCTCGCAATGACTTTCCCTAGGGGCTATAACCCGTCTTCTGCGAAGAAGTCAGGTATCATCACGAAGTCATCGCCCGCCGAGCTACACGAACTCGGTTGCATTGAGCTAGGCACGCCGTATGGCAACATCGTGCGTGCCTATAACGCCGAACGTACCTTATGCGATATGCTGCGCGGCACGTCGTCGCCCGACCTCCAACTGCTTTCGCCGGCATTTCGCTCGTATTTGTCATCGCGAGAAAAGAACCTGCCAAAACTGCAATCGTACGCCAAAGCGCTTGGAGTCTCCCCCAAAGTAAGGAAGTACACGGAGGTGCTGCTATGAATACGAGAAACGCGATGCAACTCAAAGCGCTTATCAATAACAAGGCGAAGGCAGCACACGTGTCACCTCAATTGATGCTGCAGAATTATATGCTTGAGCGATTGATTGACCGGATTTCAAGATCTTCTTGGAGAGATTGCGTCATCGTGAAAGGCGGCATGCTTATTGGGTCGCTCATCGGCGTTGATCGACGCACTACGAAAGATTTAGACACGACAGTGCGAGGTTTTACCCTAACTCATGAGAAGGCCGCTGAAGTCTTCGGCGATATTTGCGATATTGATGTCGATGACGATATATCCTTTGAGATGATTCGCACGGAAGATATTCGAGAGGCAGACGAATACCCAGGTATTCGAGTGTTTTTGCGTGCTTGCTATAAGCCGCTCGCAGTCCCGCTGTCTATCGATGTGACAACAGGCGACAAGATAACCCCTGATGCCATAGTTTATGAGTACCCATTCGTGTTCGATGAAGGCTCAGCAAGGATTATGGCTTATCCACTAGAGACCGTATTGGCTGAGAAAGTCGAGACCGTGCTTTCTAGAAATGTTGCCACTACGCGCATTCGCGACTTTTACGATGTTTACGAACTTTGGCGCATCAAGGGCAACGTTGTCGATCGCTGCGTTCTTCGAGAAGCACTCTCCGCTACATGCGAAAAGCGAAATAGCTGGGGAGCCATCAAGCATCGCGAAGAACTGATTAACTCGATGTACGGCGATGATGGCCTCGAGCGTCAATGGCAAACATACGTGTCTAAACATTCATATGCGGCCGATATCACGTTTCAGGAAACGCTTGATGCCGTTCGCGACCTTACATCAGTTGTCTTTACGTAATGGCAGCTGCATTCGCTGAATCTTGTAGGTACACACGTAAGGAGGGTGCTTGTGTCGATTTGCGCTTCCGTTGAGGAGATGACGAATGCAGCTGCATTCGTCGAAACGGTTCTGGCTGCTCAGGAGCCTGTTTTCGTTATGAAAGACGGGCGAGAGGCGATTGTATCCATGTCTCCGGAAGCATACGAGAGCTTGCTTCGAAAAGCGACCCGCGCCCGCCTATATGATGTCGTCGATTGCGGATTGAACGACGTGCAAACCGGTCGAACGGCAGACGCGAAGAGCGTCACCGCAAACCTACGAGCGGCATACCTCGATCAGCTCTTGCCAACGCCCACCTACTTAAAAACCACCGGCATAACCACTGGCATAACCACTAAAGGCGCAGAGCATTAGCTAAGCCGTTTACGTTTGATCGCTTTCATGTAGTTGTTCTTAAACGCATGGGCGTTGCCGAACATTTTTATATCGGTGCGCGTCGCTTCCTTGTTGCGGTATTTTTCCGCCGTTAGCTCAAGTGTGCACAGCATGTCAGCGGCTTGCGCGAGCATGAAATCAGCAGCATTGGTTTTACGAAACAAGACGCTTTCCTTCGAGAGTGCGTATTCGACGGCACCGCGCAGCGCGTGCGCGACGATTTCCTGCCCGTTGTCGTAGTAGATTTTCACCTTGTCGTACGACTGGAAAAACTCTAGGTTGTCGAAGAGCAGGGTAATGATGTCGCGCTTCATTTTTGTGGCAAGCTGGGTGCTGCCTCCAACTTCTTTACGCTTATACAAGAACGTCTGATATGTGATGGGGAGTTTCTGGACGCTGATGAAGAACAAGGTAAGGTGCGACTTCCTCGTTTCGAAATCCATGTACTCGAAATCGTCGTGCCCAGTCATAATAGGGCCAGCGTGAAAAGGCACTTCGTCAAGGTTGCGATCAGCAAGGCCTTTACGATGTCTGATCAAATGCTCTTCTAGGCTAAATGACTGGTCATGAAAGACAAGCGTGAGTACGTAGTATTTCGAATGGCCGTCCTGCCCGCCAGATTCATCGACAAAGATACTGATTTCGCGCAATGCCCCTCCTAAATATAAAAAAATGCGGGAGGACACCCCCCCGCTACTTGGAGGAAACATCAAGCGATGTCTCCAATATCTTTTTACCACGCCAGCCGCGCTCTTGTCTAGGCTGTTTCGAAGATTCATGTGCGCTGCATTCAATCATGGAGAGCAACGTAGCTTGTAAGCCCTAGGCGTTTCGTTCGTGTCGTAGCCCTTCTCTGATTGATTCGAACACTTCATCGTGTTGGTATCTCAGGGATGCTTCCTCGGCTTGCGCGTCGGCGGCATCAAGTGCTTCCTCGATGCTGCCGTTCTCGACTTCGGCGATTACCTCTTCGTAGCCTTTTAGCGCTGCGAAGGGCATGAACTGGCTGCCACGGTCGGGCGAGGGGACCGACACGCGCACGCCGTCGGCCGCTACGCGTTGCGCTATACGGTCGAGCATCTGCGCGCGGTATTCGCGCTCGTCGGCCGACAGGCCCGGCCACACGTCTGGCGTGGGCAGGCCGGCGGCCACGCGCGCCTGATCAGGGCTAAGCACGATGCCCGCCTACCTGGTTGTTGCGCTCCATGGCGTTCGCCTCCTCCTTCAAGCTTGTGGCTTTCAGCAGCGCGTTCGCGCCGAAGCGCTTGCGCACGTCCACCATGGCCCGCGACAAGGCGGCCTGCTTGCGCTCGTTCGCGGCGTCGTCGAACAGCGTGGGCTGCACCTTCTCGGCGGGCATCAGGTCCGCCAGCGCTATGTTCACGCGACGGATGGCAAGCCCCGGCGTTACGCGCGCGCGGTAGATCTCCAGCACAGCGTCGGTCAGCGCGTCGACGGCGTTGGTGGGCTTGGGCAGCTTCGCCGACCCGCCCGCACCGGCGGCCGCGGCGCCGAACGGCCCGCATCCCTCCCACGATTGGTGGGGGAAATTGCTGGCCGAGTATCCCACGTATACGCTTGCCACCTGGGCGCATAAGCCTTTCTCCACCAGCTCGAGCGCGCTGCCCAGCACCATCTCGCGCAGCAGCGTTTCCACCTCGCGGCAGCTGTAGTCGCGCATGAGCACCTGCCCGTTGGTCAGCGAATGGCCGCGCGGGCGGTAACTGCGCGCTTGCTCGACGGTGCACGCCTCAAGGCCCCACGCGTGGTCGATAAGGTATTCGGCGTTTTTGCCGAACTCGCAGCGCAGCACTTTGGGGTTGACGGCGCAAACCCCCGCAAGGTCGTGCGCGCCGTGCTTGGCCAGGCGGCGGGCGATGCCCGGCCCAATGCCCCAGATGTCGGTGATCGGGCGGTGGAACCAGATCTCGCGCTTGAACGATTCGTCGTCAAGCTGCCCGATGCCGTCGCTGGCGTGCTTCGCGCAAATGTCGAGCGCCACCTTCGCTTGGAACATGTTCGGCCCGATACCGGCCGTGGCGGTGACGCTGGAAACCTCGAAGGCGCGCCGCATTAGGCGTTTTGCGAACGTGCGCGCGTCGGTGCGGTAGAGGCGCAGGTAGGGCGCGGCGTCGATGAAGCACTCGTCGATGGAGTACACCTGCAGGTCCTGCGGGCTGACAAGCTCAAGATAGCTGCCCACGATCTCGCCGCTGACCTGCATGTATCGTTTCATGCGGGGGACGGCGGTCAGGTACTCGATGCCCGGCGGGATGTCGCGTACGCGGCAGCGGTTGCGCACGCCGGCGGCCTTCATGGCCGGCGTGATGGCAAGGCAGATGGTGTTCGCGGAACGGTCGGGGTCGGCCACCACCAGGTTGGTGGTGAACGGGTCAAGGCCGCGATCGGCGCATTCCACGCTGGCGTAGAACGACTTCAAGTCGATGCATATAACGCAACCCGAGGTTTTGCGCAAATCCGTCACCCGCCAATCCTTTCCGTTTCTCCATCGTTTGTTCGCTAGCAATTTTCGAACGCGCGTTCGAAAATACCATAGCGATGGATTTTATGACGAAAGACGGCGAAAGGCGAGGCGTGCACAAAATGTACGTCAACGTCGTGCTGCACGTGAACGATGAGGGGCGTATCGACCCGCTGGCGGTCATATGGCCTGATGGGCGCACGTTTCGCATCGACGAGGTGCTCTACCGCGGGGAGCCGGGGCAAATGCAGAAGGGGGCGAAAACGTCGCGCTTCCGCATCCGTTTCGGGCGGAAGGAAACCAATCTGTACCTGGAGCGCCGCCAAGGTTCGCCAGCGCTCGGTACCCCCGACGTCGACCGCTGGTGGGTCAACGCCATCGACAACACCCCGACTAAGCCTAGCTGCTAGGGGAGCGGGGTGTTGTTCAGTGGCAGATAGCCGGCAGTCCGCGGCGGGCGATCGCAATATGGATTAGATTCCGCAAAATACGACATTTCCCATGAAAATGGATTTCAATCCATTTTCAGCGGCGATTTCAGCATTTTGCGGAATGGATTCCATTTTTATAGCTTCACTACGGCGTTACAAGCGCCGTGATAGGGGGCGGAGCGCGAAAACGAAAGCGGGCTGAAGGGAGAGCGCCCTTCGGCCCGCGAGCATTTAGACGAGCTTGTAACTATGCGCGTTCGTCCTTGGTTTCCGCGTGGGCGGTGGCGAAAGCGGCTGCTCCGACTGCTGCTGCGGCGGCAACGGCTGCGGAGGCTGCCTTCAGGGCGCCGTCATCGCCGGTCGGGGCAAGGGGCTTGGGGTCGCTCGCGTCGTTCGCTGGTGGCTGCGTTTCGGGCTGTTCGGGTTCGGGCTTCGGCGTGGGATCGGGATCAGGTACGGGATCGGGTCCCACCTGCGTCGCGATACGCCCCTGACCTGCGGCGCCTGCATATTGCTGTCCGATAACGCCCTGCAGGTTCAGCTGCACGTATTCCATAAGGGCATCGTTGTCCAAACCCAGCAGCGTGACCGGGTTCTTGCACAGCATGCTGTACGAACCGCCGCCTTCCACCAGGTAGTACGAGTGGCATACCAGCGTATACGCCGCTTGCGGGTCGATAACCTTGCCGTGCAGCTTCGCTCTGCGCACGCGGCGCTCCTTCGCGTCGTCTATGCCGACGAACGTGCTGCCCGAGCGCAAAACGGGCGAGTCGATGTCGGTGCGGATGACGAACTCCAGCCCCTCGGAAACCTGGAGGAAGTCACCGTTGGACTCGGGCAGGCTGCTGGCCGAGAGCTCAAGCGCATCAAGCAGGTCCTGACCCGAAACGCTGGTGTAGCAAAGCTGGTTGTTGAAGGGGTTCACGTTGATGAGGTCGCCCTTCGTCACGTTGCCGCGGTTCAGGTTCGCGCGAACGCCGCCGCCGTTGACGAACGCGATGTCGGCCATAACGCCCGCGTTCGTCGCATAATAAAGGTATGCATCGCACACGAAGTCGCCGAGGTTCGTTTCATGCGCTCGCACGGCCCAGGTGTAGTCGTCGTCCTCGAATGCGTACAGGTCCACTTCGGATGCGCCGATCACGGTTCCCGTTTGGGCTTCGACATCCGCCACCTTCTCGTTGATGGCCGCCTGTACGTTGTCATCGCGCCCGAACGTCGCCTCCTGCACGTATGCGGGATCGCCGCTTTTGCGGGCCTCGCGCAGAAGCGTCGCTTCGAAGGCGGGCGTGCTGGCGGAGATGGTGCCGCTGTCCGGGTTGATAACGACCTGGCCCACGCTGGAGAACTGCGTGCCCGTTTGCGTGATGATGACGTTTTTACCCTCGGCATCTTGCATGACCTGCACATATTCCTGATGCGAATGGCCATCGATGATCACGTCGATACCGCGGCAGCGCTTCACCAACGCATCGGAGCGCCAGATGTCGGGAGACCCGTCCTGGCCAAGATGAGCCAGCAGCACAACGTAATCGGCGCCCGCCGTGCGTGCTTGATCCACGGCGTTTTGCACTGCCGCGACCAGCGCCGCACCGGTATCGTCCTCGCAAAAGCCGTATACGCACGTATGGTCGTCGTCGCTTCGCCAGAACGATTTCGGCGATGACGCCGTCAGCGTCGCCGGCGTGGTAACCCCCACGAACGCCACGCGCGCAGCGCCGCCGCCCGCAAGCGGATAGGCCTGAACGGCGTACGGAGCGAACATAAGCGTGGGCACCTCGGGGCGCTTGTCGGTGAAATTGCAGCTCAGGTACGTGGTGTTTGCGCTACCAACCAGGTGGTTGAACTGCGGCATCCCGTAGTCGAACTCATGGTTCCCGGGAATCACGTAGTCATATCCCGTGGCGTTCATGATGTCGACGAGCGCCTGACCTTGCGTCAGCGTGCCCATGACGTTGCCCTGCACGGCGTCGCCGGCATCCACGAGCGTGACGTTCCCATTGCCGAAAACGCCTTTGCGGTCGGCAACGTAGCTTGCCAGCGCCGAATACCCCAGCGGTGTCGCTCCCTTTTCATCGGCTTCGCCAACGGCGCAGTGGACGTCGTTGGTGTGCAGGATGACGATAGCGCTGCCCGCTTGCGCATCATCGGCGAACGCGCGGCGCGGCAATCCGAACACAGCGCTGCCTAAAGCGAAGGCGGTCGCGCCCGCAAGGAACTGACGACGGGAAAGCTCGTTGCTCATAAGGATGCTCCAATCTGCGAAGAGGCCGAAGCGGGTGGACGCAAGAAGTAAACCAAGTGACTCGTAACGCACGACCATAATACGCGCGCACGATTCCGGAAAACGCGCTGCTTTTTGCGAAAATGGATTCGAACTCATTTCCAACGGCTAGTCGGGCACATTGCGGAATTGATTCCATTTTCGCAGCCTGAAGCAGCGAAATCGAGAGCGGGGCAATAGGGAATGCAGCGCAAAACCACGCAATAGAAAACGAGCCGAAGGGGAGTGCCCTTCGGCTCGTAAGCGCTTAGATGAACTTGCCCTTGCCGTGATCGGCCATGTGCTGGATCAGCTGCGCGACCCAGCCGCGGAAGTCGCCCTTGCGGGGGGCCAGCTTGCCGTCCACCAGCTCCTCGTAGGAGACCTTGATGCGGTCGTAGCGGGTGACCGTGACGGGCTCTTCGTGGGTGAAGCAGCCTTCGACCTGCTTACTTGCAGCCAGGCCCAGCTTGATGACGGGATTGAACATGACGTGCTGCTTGTCCTTCTCGTCAACATAGGCGAACAGGTTGTGCGTCACGCCGATCTGGTTGGCGTGCAGGCAGGCCGCCTCGTCGAGCGACGCCATGGTGTCCAGCAGATCCTGCGCCACCTGGGCATCCTCAGCCGTTGCCTTCTCGCAGGGAGTGGACAGCACCGCTTCATCGTGGACCAGTTCCTTGATAGCCATAAGACTTCCTTCGCTTCGACGCCGGCGCAAAACGCGTGCGCATGCATGCGCATCTGCGGATACGCACGCATGCATTTCCGCATGCACGCTCGCATGCACTTGCCGACGTATTGCTCTACAATCGCTTTCGATATTCTATCGTATACGCCGCCACACATCGGGGAAGGTTTAATTTACATGGCGAAAACGAAAGCGAAGCAGCCCAACAAGCAAGCAGCAGATGCCAGCCAGCCAACGAGTAGGCAGCCGCTTGCCGAGCAGCCAGTAGGCGAACGGCGCCGCATTTTCTGGGTCGGCATTGCCTGCGCGCTTGCGGGCGCCGGGCTGTGGGGCGTGTCGGGCGCGTGCGCGCAGCACTTGTTCTCGCATTACGGCATCACGCCCATGTTCGCCACGGCCGTGCGCTCGCTGGTGGCCACGCTGTTCTTCTTTGGCGTGCTGGTGCTGCGGCGCCGCTATATGCTCGAGCTGATTTGGAAGAGCGAGCCGCGCGTGAAGCTGTTCTTCCTGGTGTTCGGCGCCGCGCTGTTCGTCGACCAGTTCGCATACGCTATGACCATCGCGTTCACCAACGCCGGTACCGCCACCGTGCTGCAGATGCTCAGCACCGTGTTCGTCATGCTGTTCACGTGCGTGATGGGGCGACATTTGCCGAAGGGAAACGAGTTTGTGGGCCTGATTTGCGCTTTCGCGGCCACGGTGCTTATCGCCACGCAGGGCGACCTGGGCACGCTGATGTTGCCGGCAGCCGGCCTGTTCTGGGGTCTTTTGAACGCCGTATGCGTTGCAATCTACGTGCTGACCCCGCGCGCTGCGGGCCTGTTCGACCGTTTCGGCAGTTTTGCGGCCACGAGCGTCGGCATGCTGGTGACGTGCGTCTGCTCGGGCATCGCGTACGCCATGCAGCTCGCCATGGGCGCGGGCGCTCCCGAGGCGGTTGCGAGCATGGACGCATTCGGCTGGCTGGTGCTTATCGGAGGCCTGGCATTTCTGGGCACGTTCGTGTCGTTCGCGCTGTATCTGCGCGGCGTGGCGTTCGTGGGCTCGGTCACCGGCAGCTTGTTGGGCGCCGTCGAGCCGATCAACGCCAGCGTGTGCGCCTGCGTGTTCCTGGGCACGGCATTCTCCGGCTTCGATTTGGCAGGATTGGTGCTCATGCTGGTCATGCTGGCGCTCGTCACGTTGGGCGGGAAGCCAAGATAACATAAGATATATTATCGATATTATTGAACATACATTTAGATGTCAATCTAAGTTGCTGCGCCAGTCGGCGCAATTGTCGTCCTGCATGCCGACGCTATTCGCTGCGTCGGAAAGTTCTTTGCCAGCTTCGAAGGATTTTCTCGCATGACCCCGCGTGAAAACTCTGAGTCTCCCTGATTTGCTCGCTACGCCAGTTAGCGCGACTCCCGATTTGCTTCGAAGCCACGCTGCAGCAACAACCTAAAAACCTTACGCCATAAAACGTGCAGGCTCGGTTCCTTCGTCGCTAGTTTCCCTCGGCGACCGAAAACGATGGCTGTTTTGGGATGTTTTCGTAGAGTTTCGGGTACAATGCGCGTTTGTGCCTTATGGCGCTTCAATTGCAGCAGCGCGCGCAAGCGGCGGCTGCATAGGAAGGGTTTTTGAGTTAGAGAGGGATCACATGTCCAAGATCAACGACCTTGAGCAAGAGGTCAAAGCAGACGTTAAGGAGGCTACGGAAGCGGTTTCCGCGGGAAACGCCGACAAGCCTTGGTTCAAGCGTCTTTCCCTTACCACGTGGATTTTCATTGCGTTGGCCTTGGGCGTTGTGGCCGGCCTTGCCCTGCAGGGCGCCCCTGATATCGCCACCACCTACATCAAGCCCCTGGGCACTATCTTCCTGAACCTCATCAAGATGATCGTGGTGCCGCTGGTCATCTTCTCGATGATCGCCGGCGTCATCAGCCTGTCCGACATCAAGAAGGTCGGCGCCATCGGTGGCAAGACCATCGCGTACTACCTGTGCACCACCGCATGCGCCATCGTCATCGGCCTGATCATCGCGAATGTGTTCAACGTTGGCGGCGGCTATACCCTTACCGCCGACGAGCTTTCGTATGAGGCCAAGGCCGCGCCTTCCTTCATCGAGACCATCGTCAACATCTTCCCCAGCAACTTCGTGCAGCCCATGTCCGACGCCAGCATGTTGCAGATCATCGTGATCGCGCTGTTCTTCGGCTTCGGTATCCTGGCCGCCGGCAAGAAGGCGCAGCCCGTCGCCGACTTCGTCAACGGCATGTCCGAGGTTTGCATCAAGATCATGCACATGATCATCTCCATCGCGCCGTTTGGCGTGTTCGGCCTAATCACCCCCGTGGTTGCCACCAACGGTCCCGACATCCTGCTGCCGCTGCTTAAGCTCATCCTGGTGGCCTACCTGGCCATGATCCTGCACATGGTGGTGGTCTACTCCGGCATGGTGAAGGCCATCGCGAAGATGGGCCCGCTGACGTTCTTCAAGGGCCAGGTCCGCGCCATGACGTTCGCCTTCGCATCCGCATCCTCCGTGGGCACGCTGCCCATCAACATGGAGTGCTCCGAGAAGCTGGGCGTGCGCCGTGAGGTCTCCAGCTTCGTGCTGCCGCTGGGCGCCACCATCAACATGGATGGCACCGCAATTTACCAGGGCGTTTGCGCCATCTTCATCGCCCAGGTGTTCGGTATCGACCTGACCCTCGGCCAGCAGTGCGTCATCGTCATGACCGCCGTGCTGTCCTCCATCGGCACCGCCGGCGTGCCCGGCTCCGGCATGATCATGCTGGCCATGGTGCTGCAGTCCGTCGGCCTGCCCGTCGAGGGTATCGCGCTGGTCGCGGGCGTCGACCGCGTGCTGGACATGATGCGCACCGTCGTCAACATCACCGGCGACCAGTCCGCCGCCGTGTGCGTGGACTCCCTGGAGAAGCGCAAGGAGGCGCGCCAGGCCGCCAAGGCTGCATAAAGCGCACTGCGTCAAACGCTCGAGCCTTTCGGGATGGTTGCAGGAAATCTCTGCTGCCATCCCTTTTCTATTATGGTAACATCGAACACGCGTTCGTTCCAAGACTAATTTGAGCATGCCCTATCAGGTGAGTTCGTTTCGATCGAGAAGGAGGCAAGCAGGTCGCATGGCTACCAAGGTCGCACGCTCGTCGCAACACGGCGATCGGGTTTCAAACTATTTGGCGATGCTCGGACATGCATGTTCGGACATCAACCAAGGTGCGCTATCGGCAGTGCTGCCCTTTCTGGTGGTGGACGGCTATTCGTACACGCAGGCCGTTATGCTGGTGTTCGCTGCCAATATCGTGTCGGCTGTGGTGCAGCCGCTGTTCGGCTGGATAAGCGACCGTCGCGCATGCCCGTGGTTCATGGGACTCGGCGTGTTGCTTGCCGGCGCAGGTATGGCGGGTATCGGCTGGGCCGGCTCCTATCCTCTTATCGTTATAAGCGCCCTGGTATGCGGGTTTGGCGTGGCCATGTTCCATGCGGAAGGCGGTCGCATCTCCAACTTGGCGGCCGGTGCGCGCAAGGGAAACGGCATGAGCATCTTCGCCGTCGGTGGCAACGTGGGATTCTTCATCGGCCCGATCATGGCCGCTGTTTCGCTTTCGGTATTCGGCATGCACGGGCTTGCCGTGTTCCTTGCGCCCACGGCGTTGTGTGCAGCGGCGCTCTTCTTGCATAACAGCCGCTTCAAGGCGCTGAACGCCGTTGCTGCGTCCAATGCGGCGGTCATCGAGCGTCCCGAACGTTGGGGCTTGTTCGGGCTGATCATGGTCACGTTGTCGCTTCGGTCCGTCCTCAGCTACGGCTTCATGGCCTTCATCCCGCTGTTCCTTATGAACGTGCTCGGGCAAACCGAGGCGGCAAGTTCACTAGCTATCTCGCTGTTCTCCGTCGCCGGCATGGTGGGTACTGCGCTTTCTGGCCGCACCTCCGAAGCGGTGGGCGCGCATAGGCTAACCATCGCCTGTCTGGCCATCACCGCTCTTGCCGGTGCTGCGTTCGCGCTGAACGGCTCTTCGGTTGGGCTGGCTTTGGCGTTGACTGCGGTGTTGGCCATCGGGATCGACCTGTTCTATCCCTCGGCGGTTGCGGTGGGAATGGGCTACGTGCCGCAGCATCTAGGCATGGCATCGGGTTTGACGTACGGCGTTGCCATCTGCCTTGGAGGTGTGGCGGAACCGTTCCTGGGTATGGCCGGCGACGCTTTCGGGCTCACTCCCGTCATGCTCACGCTTGCCATCATCGCCCTTGCGGCCGCGCTGCTGTCCATCGTCATCAAGAAGCTCGACGGCACCCAAGCCTGATCGGGCCATCGCCACGTTCTCGGACCGGCTGTCGGCAGTCCGATCCGGCTGGACCGCAATGCGATTCCTTGCGGGATGCCGTAAGGGCTAACTCGTTATCAAACGCTTCTAACGGGTCTCGCTCAGCGCGTCGAGCAATTCCTGCTTGGAGTGGATGCAAAGCTTTGAGTACACATTGCGCGTATAGCTTTTCACGGTGTTTTCCGATAGGTGAAGTTCTTGGCTGATGAACGCCTTGCTACGCCCTTGCGCCAAATACCAGACCATGTCGGTTTCCCGATCGGTTAAATCGAAACGTGCCTGCAGCGCCGAGCAGCGAGCCCGTAAGCCATCTTCGAACGTTGCGCCCTCTACATCGCGGGCATCTTGCTCATTCGGAATTTCCTCGAACGCAGCAGCAACCGACGTCACCTGCGTTTCCCCGGCATCGCATTGCGCGGGCGCAGCTTCCGCCACCACGGTGCGCTCCAAAGCGCCCTTGCGCGCATCGGGCGTGCCGAAGGTGGCGAAGAATCGCCGTGCTTTCGGCTGGCTGCCTCGCAACATCACAGCCATGCTCAGCGCAAGCAGGCATACCAATGCGGCAATGACGAGCATTGATTGCCCAAGCTGGGGTCCAAACAGGAAAACCAGGTAGCGGCCAGCTTCGCGCGGAAGCAAATGGGCCGCCCAAACGGCGGCGAGCACCAGATACGACGGAATGGAGCTATGGCGGCAATAATCATACACGCCATACCACAACAGCCCGATCATGAACGTGTTCGATACGGTGATGAGCATCGCCCCGAATTGCGCCTGGTCAAGGGATACGATAAGCAGCACGCCGATGACCATGAGGGCAACCTCGAGCCACCACATCGCCCCGAAGCTCAAACCACGGCCGCGCACGAGCACCCACCAGATGATGCCAGCGCACAGCGCTGCCACGGCGATCTGGTGAGCAAGCTGGAACGAAGGCGCCAAAACGATGGAAGTGCCCTCCGGGAACCCGCGTGCCACGCCAAGCGCGAAATCAAGCAGCGCAACGGCGACAAGGATGCGCAGAGGAAGCGTTTTACTCTCGTGGTCGTAGACGCGGTCGCGTTTCGGTTCGGGAATGACGTCTTGCCGCGCATCGAGCGTGTCCATGGCCTGCTTGAACAACACGAACGATAGCGTCGGCATGAACAAACCGATGGCGAACACGGCAGGCAACGGCAAGAATCCTAGAACGAAGCCCAAAATCGCGCTGATTCCCAGACATGCGAACGAGTATATAAGCGCCTCGCCCTCGTCTAAGCGGTCGAAGAACGTGATCCACATGCCGCCGCCCCACACGATGCCCAATCCCGCAAACATGGATGCGGGAATGCCGAGCGGCAACGTCGGATATTCTATTTGCACTAGCAAAAGTGCAGGCGCCAACGTCATTGCCGTCATCGATAGCACGTCAAGAGCCTGTCGGGCGCGCCCGCTCAGCGGGATACGCGAGAACACGAGCATGAGAATGAAGATGAGGGCGACGCGCGTCATGTTTCCGATAATGGTGACGGCGCCCGAATCGGTTGCCGTATACCGATCGTACAGACAGCATTGCGTCCATACGCGAATAGCGATCAAGCCCATGAAGCAGGCGGCGAACCTTGGCCCATACGTGGACCGGAACTCCTGCCAGCTTGCCGTATGCACGCGCCGTGCGGCCATGGAAATCTCGTCGTTCATGCGCCCCTCCCTCTTTCAAGCGCATAATTATAGCAAGCGTACTTGCCGAATCGGCATAAGCACGTTGTCGTATCAGCGATGCAGGCGGTTCTCAACGTTTCCCATCGCCGAAGCAAAGCCTCGCGCAAACCCTGCATCGTCTACTACCCGATTGCGCGCAAAAGCCGGGAGCGTGATCGCGCTCCCGGCTTTTGCATACACGCTCAACGTCTTCTATTATGCGAAAACGTATGCGCACGCGGTTTCCTGCGCCTGACGGCCGTTGACGTTGATGTCACACACGGCGTTGCCGCCCAAACGGTTGCCGCCGTGGATGCCGCCGGTAACCTCGCCAGCGGCGAATAGGCCCGGGATCGCGTTGCCGTCGGCGTCGAGCACCTCGGCCGCGGCGTTCACGCGCAGGCCGCCCATGCAATGGTGCACGCCCGGCGCGACGGGAAGCGCGTAGTACGGCGCCTTCTCCAGGGGGTTCAGGCTCTTCGTGCGCCCCATGGGGTCGTCCACGCCGTTGGCGATGTTGTCGTTGTACGACGTCACCGTGTTCACGAACGCATCGACCGGCACGCCCATCTTCTGCGCTAGCTCTTCGAAAGTGTTGGCCACGTGGATGAGCCCGCGCGAGACGAACTTCTCCTCAACCGACAGGTTGTTGTCGTGCACCGACTGGTCGAACACGGCGAACGCTCCGCGCCCGGGCTGCGCCCATTCCGCTTCCGACACGCGGTCGCGCGTGAGCAGCTCGTTGGTGAAGCGCACGCCGTCGGTGTTCACCAAAATGGCGCCGTCGCCGCGGATGTTCTCGGACAGCAGCGTCGCGGTGGTCTGCTCGACGGTGGGGTGCACCTGGATCTGGTCGATATCCACGGTATCGGCGCCCACGGCCTGGGAGAACAGGATGCCGTCGCCCTGCGTACCCGGCTGGTTGGTGGTCACAGCTTCGCGAAGCTCGGGGCGGTACTGCGCCAGCATCTCGCTGTTGGCTCCGAAGCCGCCCGTTGCCACGATGAGCGCGCGGCAGCGATACTCGATGGGCAGGCCGTTGGGGTCGGTGGCACGGACTCCCGCCACCTTGCCGTCGTCCATGACGATCTCCTCGACCTTCGTGTTGCACACGGCGGACACGCCGCGCTGGCGACATTGCTCGGTCATGCCCTTCACGATGTACTTGCCAACGGCTTCGCCTGACTCGGGGCGATGGATGCGCTTGACCGAAGCACCGCCAGACGTGCCCAGCTTCGACAGCGTGATCCCCATGGAATCAAGCCAGTCGATAGCATCGCTCGAGCCGGCGCACATGTGGCGGATGAGCTCCATGTTGCCCTTCTCGTGACCGCCCGCGTAGGTGTCGGAGGACATGAGATCTACGCTGTCCTCGATGCCGGCTGCCTTCTGGAACTTCGTGCAGCATGCGTTCATGCCGCCCTCGGCGAAGCAGGTGTTGCCGCCCGCTACCGGCATCTTCTCCAAAAGCAGCACTTTTGCGCCCTGGTCGCACGCGCCCACGGCCGCAGCCATGCCCGCGCCGCCCGCGCCCACCACGACGATGTCGTACTCGCCGCCGTCGATGGTGTTCTGCGCGGCCTCCGCCTCAAGTGTTCGCGGGGTGCCGCAACCCGTCAGGCCCATCGCCATCGCGCCCATGCCGAAGGTCAGCGCGCCCGTGAGGAAACCACGACGGGAAACATCGTTGCCCTTGACGTCCATAATCGTTCCCCTTCCCTATTTCTTCTCACGATACGGGATGCTGTCCCAACCCTCGGGCACATCCTCGGCAGCCTGATAATGGCACTCCGAGCAGGTGATGACGGACTGGCTGTGCATCTTGTGGCAGTCGCCGCAGTCGGTGACGCCGTGCTCGCTGAAGTCATGCGGATTCCAGGCCATCCACTCGGTCTTCTTCTCAAGCTTGTCAAGGTCCATGTTGTGGCACGATTCGTTAAGGCAGAACTCCTGAGTGGCGAACTCGCCGCTGCGGCTCACCAGATGCTGCGTGTCCTCGTCGAACGTGTAGTCGCCGGTCACCCAGTGCATACCCTCGACCACCTGCTCCTCGATCTTGGGCTCGTGACACGTCAGGCAGTCCTTGCCCGCCTTCATGTGCGCGTTGGCAAGCATAGTGCCATCGGTGTTGTAATAGCTTTCCACATATGCGTTCATGGGCGTGTGGCAGATGCTGTTGCAGAAGCTGGGCTGGTTATGCCAAACCGCGAACCCCCCTACCGCCGCAACCGCCACGGCTGCGACCACGCACACCGTGGCAATGGTGCGATTGCGCTTGTTCTGCGACAACTTGCCCGTGTGCTCGCTTTCGCTCATAACGTCCTCCTGTTCCTTCTTGGCTTCCCATTCGCCGCCGAGGAGCGGCTTTCGACAAGCAAGATAGTAGGAGGAAACCCTTTGATGCTGCACATCCGAAAAGGGTGGTTTAAGCCTGTGACCAGGGTGGTTTTCGAAGGGTGTGCGAAGTGCCGCTACTTCCCCATCATGCTGAGCAACGCTTCCAGCTCACGCTGCACGGCGTGCTCGGTGTTGGGGCCGATTACCTTGGTGGAGATCTCCTTGATGGCGGAGCGGCCGTTGCCCATCGCGATGCTCGTGCCCACCATTCGCATGATCTCGTAATCGTTCATGGAGTCGCCGAACGCCACCACTTCCTCGGCGCGGGCATGGCGTGCTTCCATCACCTGCTTGATGCCCGTGGCTTTGCTCACGCCGCGCTGCATGACGTCGATCCATTTGCGGCCGGACGGTGCGAACACGAAGTCCTCGCCCATCTCGCGCTCCAGGATGTAGGCCATATCCATGACGGCGTCGTCCACGTAGATCGAGGCCTTGATGATGCTGGTATCGGGGCGCGGCAGGTCGCGCACGCGCAGCGGGTTCGGAAGGTTCTTGTCCAGCTCGCGCTCGAAGCGCTCCTCGTCGTCGAGCAGATAGGAGATCTTGCGGTCGAACACCACCAGATGCAGTCCGTCGAACAGGTCGACCACGTCCTTGAGCCTGCGTAGCGCGGCGTGGCTGTACACCTCGCGGTCCACAAGCTGGCCGCCGATCACCACTTGCGCGCCGTTGGAGGCGACGAAATCCATCTGGTTGCTCACGGGGGCGAACAGCTCCTGCAGCGTGTCGAAACGCCTGCCCGAAGATGCCACGAACCCGATGCCTGCGGTTTTCAACCTTTTGATCAGGTCGAACGTCTCCTGCGGCACATTTCCTTCGCCGTCCAGGAGCGTGCCGTCCATATCCGATGCGATGAGCTTGATCATGCCTGCCTCCTTTGCCGCCGCGCCCCATGCGCCGCGCGTTTGTTTCGTATCCCTCGCTTCGCCGCCATTGTACGGCGCGTTTCGCAAGCGAAAATACCGGCCACGAAACCTGCGCAGGATGCTTACCGGCCGTTGACGGAACGTTGAAGGCTTGTTGATGGAGGTGCTACTCACACTCTGGGAAGACGCATGCGAGGCGGCGCACGGTTTCCGGCAGGCGCTCCGGTTCGATACCGGCGTAGTTCAGCACCAGCGCGGTTTCGCCGTTCGAATACTGCTCAAAACGCTTTGTAGTGCGCTCGCTCAACCCGTCGCCGTCGCGCAGCAGGTAATCGTTGAACAGCGAGATGTTGAGCCCCTGCTCCGCGCCGCGCTGTCTGACTTGGTCGTGCGTAAGGCTCGTGCGCACATACAGCAAGAAGTGCGTGCCCGCGTTTCGCTCCTCGACGTGCGAGATTTCCGCCAGCGGCGATTGTGCGATCTCCCGCAAAACCGCCTCGCGCTGGCGACGATAGAAGTTGCGCGTGCGATTGATGTGCCGCTCAAGGTGACCCTCGTCGATGAAGCGCGCCAGCGCGTACTGCTCGAAGCTGGAAACCGTGCACGAGTAGAAGCTCATGGTGTCTACGTAGCGCGCTAGCAGCTTCGGCGGCAGCACCATGTAGCTGATACGCAGGCTGGGCACCATGGTTTTCGAGAAAGCGTTCAGGTAAATCACCTTGTCGGATGCGTCGTCGGCGAACAGCGGCATGATCAGACGGCCGCTGTAGCGGAATTCGCTGTCGTAATCGTCCTCGATGATGTAGCGTTTGCGCGCACGGTTCGCCCACTCGAACAGCTCCAGGCGCCGCTTGATGGGCATGACGATGCCCGTGGGGAAATGATTGGCCGGCGAAACGTGCACCACATCGGCGCCCGATTCCTCAAGTTCGTCCACCAGAAGGCCCGATTCATCGATGGGGACCGGCCGCCAGGGGTTACCGAACGCCTTGGAGATGGCGGCGAACTTGCGATAGCCAGGGTTTTCCATGGCGAACGTGGTGGTGGGCCCGAGCATTTGCAGCAGGCGGCCGTACAGATACTCGCTGCCCGCACCGATGATGATGCAGTCGGGCGAAACGTCCATGCCGCGCGTGCGCCGCAGATACGACGCGATGGCGCGGCGCAGCTCGGGCAGGCCGTTGAACGGAATCGATCGCAACAGGTTGTCGCTGGGAAGCGAAAGCGCCTCGCGCATGTAACGCCCCCACACCGTAGCCGGGAATAACGATACGCTGGTACGGTTAGCTTTCAGGTCGACGAAGTACTCCGGGTCGCGGGCTCGTTCAATCGCTTGCGGGGTTTCGGCGGCGAGGGTGTCACTAGCGGTGTCGGCGGAGCTCCTGGCGGTTCCGCGATGTCTGCTGTTGCGTCCTGCCGAAGCATCATCGAATCTCGCATCCTGGGCGCTGTGCGCAGCAAAAACGCCTCTTGCTGCCGCATCCTGCGCACCGCATTCGGCGCCGACGCTCGTTCCATCTTCGCTACTCGAATCTTTGACCTGGGGTGTAACCGGTTTACACCGGAACTCTGAGACGTCCTCCACGAAATAGCCGCGGCGTTGTTCGGTGCGCACGAACCCTTCCGTGATCAGCTGGTCGTATGCCGCTGTGACCGTTGCAACGCCGATATCGAGATGCTGGGCAAGGTTGCGTTTGGACGGCAGCTTCGTCCCGCAGGGGATTCGGCCGCGCGCGATGTCCTCGCGAATGGACTGGTATAGGAATTCGTAAAGCGAACTGGTGCCGCGCGAGCGCAAATCGTACGTAAGCATACCTGCCTGCTGAGATGCTGACATGGGCTGATCCTTTCGCGTACGGCCGCAAAAGCGCGTTTTTCGGTGCGTTTGCAGCGGGAACGGCCGGTTTGAGCGTTTGAACGAACTGGTGCAACTGGTCTATCTGGTATGTAAAACTATCACTGTTTTGGTTCTTTTGACCAAACCAAATACCGATTACACTTTTGTTGCTCATTGAATCCGGCCGCAACGATTCCTTGGCTGTTGCGGCCATTTGCATGCATGCCAAGGGCACACGAAGACGGGAGACGAACATGGGTTACTTCACCGGCAAAACCATCATCATCACCGGCGCGGGCTTTGCAGCGCTGAAGGACGGTTCCGCGGGCTCCATCGGGTTCGGCATCGCCACCGCCTTCGCCAAAGAGGGCGCAAACCTTGCCATCACCGGCCGTAACGTGAAGAAGCTCGAAGCCGCCAAGGAGCGTCTTGAGAGCGAGTTCGGCATCCGCGTGCTGCCCATCCAGGCCGACGTTAACGCCCAGGCTGATAACCAGGCCGTTGTGCAAGCCGCCGTCGACCAGGTTATGGCCGAGTTCGGGCGCATCGACGCGCTGGTGAACAACGCCCAGGCCTCCGCTTCCGGCGTCACCATCGCCGACCACACCACCGCCCAGTTCGATCTGGCGCTGTATTCCGGCCTGTACGCTGCCTTCTATTACATGCAGGCATGCTACCCGCACCTGAAGGAGACGAAGGGCTCCGTGGTGAACTTCGCCAGCGGCGCCGGTCTGTTCGGCAACTACGGCCAGTGCGCTTACGCCGCAGCCAAGGAAGGCATCCGCGGCCTGACGCGCGTCGCCGCCACCGAGTGGGGTCCCGACGGCATCAACGCCAACGTGGTTTGCCCGCTCGCCTGGACCGCTGCGCTCGAGAACTTCAAGGAACAGTACCCCGAGGCCTACGAGGCCAACGTGCACATGCCTCCGATGGGCCACTACGGCAACGTCGAGACCGAGATCGGTCGCGCCGTCGTGCAGCTGTGCGGTCCCGACTTCAAGTTCATGAGCGGCGAGACCATCACGCTCGAAGGCGGCATGGGCTTGCGCCCGTAACCCTGAACAGGGGACGGAGGTGCGTTCATCGCGCCTCTCCTCTAGCCCCATCTGCCTTCTGAACTGGAACAGAAAGGGCGTTCGTGTGGCTGTACCGGCCAACTACTTCTCTACGATTCTATCCGGACCCCTCCGGTGGAATAAACGAAAGCGCCTCGGGCATCTGCGGTCCGAGGCGCTTTTGCGTGCTCTGCTACTTGAACAGGGGACGGAGGTGTGTTCAAACTTGTCAGAAAGCTGGCGTCTGCCCCCCCCCTTTTTTTTTGGCACTTCGGCGATTTCTGTCGAGCGAACAGGGGAAGATAGCGTTCGCCCAGCTCGACCACCTGAACAGGGGACGGAGGTGTGTTCACACCTGAACACACCTCCGTCCCCTGTTCAGGTTGCCCCTACTACTCCCCTAGCGCCTCCGCGGCTTCGAGCCATTGCTTGTCGAGCTCGTCGATTTGGGCTTGGAAGTCGTCGATCTGCTGCTGGAACTTGCCGAGCGCCTCGAAATCCGATGGGTCGGCGGCGGCCATGTCGGCTTGGGCCTGCTCGATCTTGCCGCGCAGCGTGTTCGTCTTGTTCTCGCAGCTGCGCATACGCTTCTTCAGCTCGCGAATCTCGCCGCCGGACAGCTGCGGGCTATCGCCGCCAGCAGCGGTGGCTTTCGCGTCCTCATTCGCCCCCGAGCCCTGCGGCGCCTTGGCGTGCGCAATCGGCTTCGGTGCACGCGCTGACATCTCCAGGTACTCCTCAACGCCGCGCGGCAAGTGGCGGATATGGCCATCTACCAGGGCGAACTGGTGATCGGTGACGCGCTCCATCAGGAAACGGTCGTGCGTGACCAAAAGCAGCGTGCCCGGCCATGCGTCCAACAGCTCCTCGATGGCGGCCAGCATGTCAGTGTCCATGTCGTTGCCCGGTTCGTCCAGGATGAGCACGTTGGGCTCGTCGAGCAAGATAAGCATAAGGGCCAGGCGGCGCTTTTGACCGCCGGACAGGTCGCACACCGGCTCGTTGAGGTCGGCGCGCGAGAAGCCCAGCTTCTCCAGCAGCTGCGCGGGCGTCATTTCCTTGCCGTCGAGCATCATGCGGCGCGTGTAGTTGCTGATCACCTGGCGAACGCGGTCGTCGCCGAAGCGGGTGAGGTTGTCCAGGTGCTGCGACAGCACCGCGAACTTCACCGTTTTGCCGATCTTCACGAAGCCCGACGTGGGCGCCTGCACGCCCTGAATCACCTTCAAAAGCGTGGTTTTGCCCACGCCATTGGCGCCGACGATGCCGTAGCGGTCGCCAGGACCGATGATCCAGTCGACGCCGTCGAGCACGGGCGCGGGCTTGCCGTCGAAGCGCACCGTGACGTTCTTCAGCTCCACCACTTGCTTGCCCAGGCGTGCCATGGCCATGCGCTTGAGCTCCAGCTCGTTGCGCAGCGGAGGCACGTCGGCGATCAGCTCGTGCGCGGCGTCCACGCGGAACTTCGGCTTCGTACCGCGAGCCTTCGGGCCGCGCGCCAACCAGGCAAGCTCGCGGCGAAGGGCGTTCTGCCGCTTCTCCTCTGCCAGAGCAGCCAAACGGTCGCGCTCGACGCGCTGCAGGATGTACGCGGAAAAGCCGCCCTCGAACGGCTCGACCACGCGGTCGTGCACTTCCCACATGCGCGTGCACACCTCGTCCAAGAACCAGCGGTCGTGCGTGACCACCAGCAATGCGCCCTGACCGGCGCGCCAGCGGTTCTTCAGATGATTCGCCAGCCAGGTGATGGCGCGAACGTCCAGGTGGTTGGTGGGCTCGTCAAGCGCCAGGATGTCCCAGTCGCCGATAAGCAGGCGCACCAGGTCGACGCGGCGGCGTTGGCCGCCGGAAAGCGTGTCCACCTTCGCGTCCCAAGGGATGTCGCTGGCAAGGCCCGCGATGATGTCGCGAATGCGCGCGTCACCGGCCCATTCGTACTCAGGGATGTCGCCTACCACGGCGCGCTCGACGGTGTCGTCGTCGTTCAGCTTGTCGAACTGCCCCAGCACGCCCACGCGCACGGCGCCGTTGCGCAGCACGCGGCCCTCGTCAGGCTCGAGCATGCCCGCCATCACCGACAGCAGCGTGGACTTGCCGTCGCCGTTGCGGCCCACGATGCCGATGCGATCGCCTTCGTCAACGCCCAACGACACGCTTTCAAACACCGTTTTCGTGGGAAAATCCACGCGCACTTTCTCGCAACCCAGCATAAACGCCATAGGTACCAACTTCCTTGCATATATCAGCACCTTGGCCGCAACCGCGCCGAAAGCGCAAACGCGACCAAGGACCTGCATCGATTCCAACGCACCATGATAGCAAATGGCCAGCCAACCATCGCCCAAGCCCCAAAGCGCCCCAACTTCGCCACACCCTCCCGAACACGAAAGCACTCGCTCGCACAACCTTTGACGACGATCGATATGCTTCCCCCGATCTTCAAGCCAACGATTGCGACGACCTCGTGCCCAGCCCCGTTATATAACCCGATTCCCGCCCATATCCAGAACCATCAACCTAAATTACGATGTTATGTCCTGAGTTTCGCCAGTTTTGGTTATATTAAGGCCTTATTTTCGCCATTCTGTGCGAAAATAAGGCCTTAATGTTATAGGGAGGTAGCATGGACAGGACCTTAATGGCCAAGCTTATCGCCTGGAAGGATAAGCCACGCCGAAAACCGTTCATCCTCAATGGCGCACGCCAGGTCGGCAAGACGTGGTTATTGAAAGAGTTCGGCAGAACCCGATTCTCAAATGTCGCCTATATCAACCTCGACCACAACGCAGTCATGCAAGAACAGTTTGAACTCGGCTATGACATCCCCCGGCTCATCTCGGCATTCCAATTCGAAACGGGCGAGCACATAGCGGAAGGCGAAACGCTCATTATCCTCGATGAAATCCAAGAGTGCCCGCGAGCGCTCACCTCGCTCAAATACTTTTACGAAGAAGCTCCAGGTTACGCCATCGCGGCAGCCGGCTCGCTGCTGGGAATCACCATTCACGACGGCACCGGCTACCCCGTTGGCAAAGTGGAGACGCTTGACCTGTTTCCCATGGGATTCACCGAATTCCTGCTTGCAACTGGAAACGGCAATCTGGCAAAGCTTATCGCAATCGACGATCCGGTCATGATCGATTCGTTCTCCAGCAAGCTGATCCCGTTGCTTCGCCAGTATTATTATGTGGGCGGGATGCCCGAAGCGGTGGCGGCGTTTCTCGAACGCGGAATGCTAGAAGACGCTCGCGAGGTACAGAACGACATCCTGCGCGGCTACGAACGCGACATCTCCAAGCATCTTTCCCGAACGGAAGCCGAGCACGCTATCGCGGCCTGGGAATCCATACCCCAGCACCTAGGTCAGGAGAACAAAAAATTCGTTTTTGGGCATATCGCCAAGGGTGCCAGGGCGCGTAACTACCAATCGGGGATTACCTGGCTGGAGCAAGCGGGGCTTGTAACGCGCGTGCGAAGAGTGACGAAGCCTGGGCTACCGCTGCGTTCTTACGCTGATGACAGCGCATTCAAACTCTTCTTGCTTGACGTCGGTCTACTTGCCGCCATGGCTGGTCTGGACAAACGGACCGTCATCGGAGGCAGTTCAATCTTCGAAGAGTTCAAAGGGGCGCTCACCGAGCAATATGTCTGCCAGCAACTCATTTCCGAACGGGGTCTCGCACCTTATTACTGGTCCGCCGAGAATTCGACGGGTGAACTCGATTTTCTAGTGCAAGACGGAAGTCGAGTTGCAGCCATCGAAGTGAAAGCTGAGGAAAATCTTCGCGCAAGAAGCCTTCGAGCCTTTAAGGACAAGCATCCCGATATCACTGCGCTTCGCTTCAGCATGTCAGGATTTCGTGAGCAAGACTGGATGCGAAACATTCCGCTCTATGCAGCATGCAATGCTGAGCTATGGGGCGAACGCTCGTAGACCTCGCGCTAAACCATCAGCCTAAATATCGATGTTATGTCCTGATTTTCGCCAAGTTTGGTCATTTTAAGGCCTTATTTTCGCCAAAAATGGCGAAAATAAGGCCGTTTTGGTAGGTACCGTCAATAGTTTTGCGCAAATTCAGCAAGCCGCCGGTACGGCTACTCCTTGAGCAGAGACGCGTCCAAGTAGCGGCGGGAGCCCCATTCGCTGTCTGCGACGTACTTCAGGCGGGCGGCCACCAGCATCAGCGCGGATTTCCCGTCAGGGAACGTGCCGACGACGCGGGTATGCCGCCTAATCTCCCTGTTCAGGCGCTCGATGGCGTTGTTCGTGCGGATGCGCCGCCAATGCTCGCGGGGCATCTCGCATCACGTCAGCGTCTCGGCGAAGCCTTCGCGCACGACCTTGGCTGCCTCCTTGAGCTTCATCGACTCGAGCTCGGCGGCCACCGACTCGGCCTTGGCCGCCGAGGCCTCGCGCGACTCCATCGCGTGGATGGCCTTGAGCATCGCCGCGACCTGGGGGCGCTTGGATTTGGGGGCCTTGGCCAGCGCGTTGCGGTAGAAGTGCACCGTGCAGCGCTGGTATTTGGCCCCGGGGAACACCTCGGCGATCGAGCCGACCATGCCGGCGGCCTTGTCGCCGGTGAACATGCGAACGCCGCGCAGCCCCCGCGACTTCAGCCACGATAAAAAGTCCTGCCAGCACTCCTTGGACTCCGTGAAGCCCTCGGCGCAGCCGACGACCTCGCGGTACCCGTCCCCGTTCACGCCGATGGCCACCATCACAGCCACGTTCTCGTAGGAGCCTCCCCAGCTGCGCTTGAGGTAGATGCCGTCGATGTAGACATACGGGTATTCGCAGGTCAGAGGCCGGCACCTCCATTCGTCCACGGCCTTGAACGCCTTGTCGTTAAGATTGGAGACCGTGCCGGCGGAGACGCCGGCGCCCCACAGGATCTCGCTGACGTCCTCGATGCGCCGCGTCGACACGCCGGCCAGGTACATCTCGATGATGGCCTCCTCGACC